>VGJW01000041.1 GCA_016867265.1 Candidatus Tanganyikabacteria bacterium | reverse complement strand
TGCGGCGAGAGGCCACCGGGCCCGGCGGCGACGATCCATCGGGGCGACCCGGCGGTAGCCACCATGGTGGCGGCAGCCGTGGCCGGAGTGGCCGGCAATGGCAGGCGACCGCAAGCCGAAAGGGCCAGAAGGACAAGAGGGATCAATCGGCAAAATAGGAATAGGTCGTGCACAAACCCATGTTAAGGAATGATTACCAAACCTGCCAAGCCGATATCTCCCGGCAGGACGCCGCCGGGCCGGCTTCTGGGTAAAAAGGACGAGATGAGCGAAGCACCTGAGACAGCGGGAAAGACGGCTACGGACACGCCGGCAGCCGTCGTAGCCGGGCGCCGGTTTCACGCGCGGACCACCTACGCGGTCTGGGAAATCACGCTCAAGTGTAACCTTGCCTGCCAGCACTGCGGTTCGCGAGCCGGCGAGGCACGGGTCGACGAACTCTCAACGGAAGAAGCCCTTGACCTCGTGCACCAGATGGCCGAGGTCGGCATCGCCGAGGTCACGCTCATCGGAGGCGAGGCCTTCCTGCGCCCCGATTGGTTGCGCATCGCCGAGGAAATCGTTCGCTGCGGCATGATCGTCACCATGACGACGGGGGGCCTAGGCATCTCGCGGGAAACGGCACGGCGGATGGTGGACGTCGGCTTCCGGGGGGTCAGCGTCTCCGTGGATGGCATGGAGGCCACGCATGATGCGCTCCGGGGCGTGAAGGGCTCGTGGCAGTCGTGCTGGCGCACGCTCGCACACCTGCGCGAGGCCGGCATGACGACATTAAGCGTCAACACGCAAGTCAATCGTCGCTCGTGGCCGGAATTGGATGACCTGTATGCCCGCCTGCGCGAGGCCGGCATCCATGCGTGGCAAGTCCAGTTCACCGTGCCGATGGGCAATGCCGCGGACCACGCCGACATCCTGCTGCAGCCCTACGACATGCTGGCGGTCTTCGAGGACCTGGCGAGGCTCGCGTGGCGATGTCGCGCGGACGGCATCCGCCTGAACCCCGGCAACAACGTCGGCTACTACGGCCCCTACCAGCAGTTGCTCAAAGCCCAGGGATTCGACGTCCCGATGTACTACACCGGTTGCGAGGCCGGCACCCGGACACTCGGCATCGAGGCCGACGGCAAGATCAAGGGCTGCCCGTCGCTGCCCAGCAAGCCCTACACGGGGGCCAACATCCGGGAGCGCTCGCTCGCCGAGATCATGGCCTACACGGAGCCTCTTCAGTTCAACCACGTGCCCCGCTACACCCCGGAAAGCACGGCCCACCTCTGGGGATTCTGCGCGTCGTGCGAATTTGCCGCATTGTGTCGGGGCGGCTGCACGTGGACGGCGCACGTGTTCATGGGCAAGCGGGGCAACAATCCCTACTGCCATCACCGGGCCATCGAACTGGCGAAACGTGGTTTGCGCGAGCGCTTGGTGCGCAAGATGGCCGCTCCCGGGGTGCCCTTCGACCACGGTGTCTTCGACCTCATCGAGGAGCCTCTCGACGCCCCGCTGCCCGAAGGCACGCCCGAGTGGTTAGGGATGGACGCCAAAGCGGGCATGGTACCCTTGCCCATCCTGTCCGGCCTGCCGGAGGAAACCTGAAGATGCTCAAGTCACCCGCGGGACGACCGCAGGCAACCGCTGCCGCTGCCCCGGCCCCACCGGCGGCGGCGAGGCTGGTCGATCGAAGCTCAGGTTCTGTCGAACTCACGGCCCGGCGCGTCATGGTCCGCTTGGCCTTCAGCCGCCTGCTCCTGGGCGGTCTGCAGGAGTGGGCCTTCGTGTGCGACGGACAGCAGGCCGAGGATCTCGCCGAGGCCGTGATGCAGCGCAGGCCCGTGAGGCTGGTCTTCCCGGACAACACCGTCATCGTCGACGGAGCCGAGGTTGGCGTCGCGGACTTCCAGCATCTGCTCGCCGCCGATGAGGCATAACCCCAGAAGGCCCGACAGGCGAGGTACCAAGCGATGAAAAGGATCGAAGGCACTCCGGGTGGGACCGGCCCCCTCCCGGACGGCTCGCGCGCAGATGCCCTGCGCAAGGTGGTCGAGCAACGTCAGGCCCTCGAGAAGTCGCCGATGCCGGATGCCGTGAAAGAGATCCGGGACAATTACCTGAAGACATTCGGGCAGGTCCCGAACCGGATTGCCAGCCCTTTTCCAAGGCCAAAGCCTGGCCAAAAGAGTCAGGTGTGGCAAAAGCTGAAGGAGTCGTCCTTGGGACTGGAGCGACCGGGCAGCCCCAAACCCCAAGAGCCGCGTCCCCTGCCGGTGCAACCGAAGTACGGATTGCCGATGCCCATTTACGACCTTGAACCGCGTCCCCTGCCGGTGCAACCGAAGTACGGATTGCCGATGCCCATTTACGACCATGAACCGCGTCCCCTGCCGGTGCAACCGAAGTACGGATTGCCGATGCCCATTGACGACCATGAACCGCGTCCCCTGCCGGCGCAGCCGAAGTACGGATTGCCGATGCCCATTGACGGCAAGGAACCGCGTCCTTTGCCGGGGCAGCCGAAGTACGGATTGCCGATGCCGAGGGAGGGACACGCGCCGGCCGATCGTGGCTGATGGTGATTGGTCAGCCGGCTCCCGGGATCGCCCGGGAGGATTTGCCGACCCGGCACGATCCGGATGATAGCCCGGAGGCGCCGACAGGCTGAGGGGCCCACGGAAGGTACCGGGGCAGGACAGTTGGGTGGCAATGAGGCCTTGCTGCGGCCTTGGCTCTACCTCAAGGATTCCGTGCCTGCACTTGAGGTTGCCGTACCAGATCTAGTTGTGCAGGCACGCCGTTCCATTTAAAGAGTAAGCGTAGGTTGGACCGCCGGTTCAAACACGAAGGAGCGGCTAGATCAAGGGGTCGACATTTCTGCTCGTCCTTGGCGTGTGGGGACTGCTCCTTCACGGCGTGACGGTCAGATCCCGAAAGCGCCCCAGAAACTACTTGGACCAAGAGGCCAGACCGTTGGCGGTCTGCAGGTGGCATACCGGAATACCCTCGGGCCGCGATCCTTGATGTTGCGTGCGCTGCAAGCTGAAATGCACCCCAGTAAGCGCCTAACCCCGGAAGTGAACCGCCTCCTCGAGCAGCTTCGAGGTCTTGGGGGAGCTCAGGCTGAGGGACACCACGCGCGCACCTCGGTCGGCGGCATCGACGATGCCTGCCGACACGCTGACAAAGGACCCGCCGCCCTCGCCGTCCA
>VGJW01000040.1 GCA_016867265.1 Candidatus Tanganyikabacteria bacterium | reverse complement strand
CCCCTGCCCCTCAGAACGTCAACGCCGTCCTGAACCCGAGCTGGCTGATCCGGTTGGTGAACCCCTTGTCCACATAGGTGCACCACAGGCCGGTTCGGGTCCCCGAGCCTACCCAGCCCCCACGGCGCGCGTGGGCTGCACCCGTGAGGCTGTCGGCCCCCCCGCAGTAGAAGTAGTCCAAGGCCCAGATGGGCGACGGGGGGTCATAGGCGACGGTGGCC
Organism: Candidatus Tanganyikabacteria bacterium; assembly: GCA_016867265.1. GTDB lineage: Bacteria > Cyanobacteriota > Sericytochromatia > S15B-MN24 > VGJW01 > VGJW01. The sequence goes on along the minus strand of VGJW01000040.1, from coordinate 3,790 downwards.
GGCAGCCCCAGGCGCCGGACGCCGGGCACGGTCGACATCGTCTGGATGAAAATGCCGCCGAGGATGGCTGGCACCGACAAGGCCTGGCCCCGATAGGTCCACTTCGCCTCTCCGGGAGCGCCCGGTCCCACCCCGATGCCCTCCGTCCACTCGTCGATGTTGCCGACCATATCCATGACGCCCGCTTCCGTGCCGGTATGGCTGGTCAGGTTCTGGTCGCCGGTCCACGTGGCGTTCTTGCCGCTGCCCGTCAGGGCACCCGAAAAGCCGGAGACGCCGGCCTCGAAGGTCGTGCCCGGATCATCCGACGACGCGTTGCCCTGGCTGTTGCCCACGACGTCGATGCCGTGGATGGTGGCCCAGACGGCCAGCGCCGTCCATTGCTCGTCCAGCAGCAGGGCGGCGTTGGGGTGCAGGTTCCGCGATAGCTCGTCGGCCTCCGTCCACGTCACGGCGCCCCAGGGCTGGCAATGGCGCGCAATCTTCATGGACGGTGAGGTGCCTGCCGTCGCCGGCGTGCCGGAGACGGGGTCATACGGGTCGGCATCGGCCCTGCTGGCCTCGTACTTGCCCGCGTAGAACCCGCCAAAGGTCTCGGCAGCCCAGTCGACGTTCGTGACCCCGGCCGGGGGCTTGTCCTTGACCCATTTGCCTGCAGCCATGTCGGGCAATCCGGCCTGGGCCGGTCGGATGACTTGGTAGGCTTTGAAGATCGGTACCCACACGAAGGTGCTGGCGACACCATCCTTGGTGAGGATGTAGTCGTGGTGGCTTGCGGCCGATTGGCTGTCGTCGGGTGCGAGGCGATTGCGCACCGGCATCGCGGTCCCGAGGATGTTCGACCGTACGCCGTCGACCAGGGCTGCCACGGCCGAAACGGTACCGCCCGAGGTCGTCTCGAGGTCCTGCGGCACCGTCACCTCGATGCTGTCGGTGCCTAGCCACGTCACGTCCGAGCTGACATTCCCCCCGAAGGACACCAGGATGGGCTTGTCCCCCTGGCTGGTTCCGAAGCCCGAGCCGCGCAGCGTGACGACCTCGCCCGGCCGCAACACGCCATCGCCGGCGACCTCGGCCAGCACCGGCGGGTCCGTCAGCCTGAAGGACATCGCCACCAGCTTCTCCTCGCCGCGACCGATGGAGACGTTCTCGACGACGGCCTCGGCAACGGGCGTCTGCGGCTGCCCGAAGCCAGGTGCCACGCGGTAGGCCTTGCCCAGGATCCGGTAGCCCTCGCCCGCTGCCAGCGGGATGCGCACGGGTACGGGGTTCTTGCCGGCGTTGCGGCTGATCCGGGACGTGGCCGCCACGCCGCCCGGCACGCGCACCTCGATATCGACCACCGTGGCGGACAGGGGCAGGGCCTGGGCCCTGCGTGTCGCTGCCTGGGGCCACAAGACGCGAATCGTCAGGCCACCGGCATCCGTACGTACCTCCACGGGTGGCATGTCGGCGGCCGCTGCGAACGGCGATCCGGCGGGCAGCACGCCCGTCGCAGCCGCGACCGGGGGAGCGGCGACGTGCACCGTACCCGCCACGTGCTGGCATGCGGCCAGCGCACAACCGAGGGCCACGAGGCCAAGGCGACGAACAGGCATCACGGAGTTCCTCATCTACCGCACCTCGACCGTCAAGTTGCCCGAGGGGTCGAGGCGAACCGAGGTCGTGGCGCTGACGGCCGGGTCGTCCCACGACGAGACCTTGAGGTCGACGGACACCGCTTCGGTACCGACGGGGAAGGCGCGCCACGCGCCATCGACGACGCGGATGTCGACCAGGGCGGGATTCAGGCTCTCCCAGACAACGGCCGAGACCGTGCCTTCCGTGGTCTGCACCCAGGCAGGCAGCACCAGGCCCGAGGAGGACGCCGGGGCGCCCCCTGTAAGGATCGTGCCACCGCCCGTGCCGTCGACGGGTTCATCGAGGCCAGGGAACAAGTCAGGCTCGGAGGAGGTTGCCTGGGGGCTCGCCGGCTGGCTCGCGGTGCCCTCGGGCAGCAGGGTGCCGGGGCTCGGGAAGCCCGTGACCTCGAGGACCTTGGCCACGCGGAACGAGCGCGTGGCCACGAGGTTGCCCGCGCTGTAGGCAATCTCGTAGGTCCCCGGCTGGCTGGCGATGAAGCGGTACGAACCCTCGACTTCATCGTGGTACGTCAGGTTCCCGGGACCTTGGAAGTCCCAGTGCAGATCCGCCTGCAACAGGCTTCCGAGCGTCAGGCCGGGAGCCAGCGGATCGAGGCGGGCTCCCCCGAAGGGCCTGCCGACGATGCCGACGTCCGCCGGCAGCGGTTGGCCCGCGGGAGGGCCTTGGGTCCAGCGCGGCACGCCGGCGACGACGCGGAAAGGAGCCCCGCCCTGATAGGGACGGAGGATGGTCAGTTCGGACGTGGTCACGATGCCGCCAGGCCCATCCAGGACAATGGCGATCCGGTCGCCGTCGAGGACACTGGGCAGCCGCAGTGTCAGCTCGTCCGTGTCGATGAGTTCCCAGTCGAGGATGCGCCGCCCGGTGCTGTCGTACAGGCGCAGCCCGGGCCCGAAACCCTTGCCGTTCAAGCGGATGATGCTGCCGGGGGCGGCTAACATGGGCACCACTTCCGTGACGGAGAGCTCGGGCCGAGTAAGGGCGACCGGTGTCAGCTTGGTCTCGGCCCCGGCCGTGACGGCAGCGGGACCGATCCGCGCCCCCAAGGCGCCCGGCAGGCCGGCCACGAGGTTGTAGTTGCCCACCGGGACATCGCGCATCACGAAGCGCCCCTGGGCATCGGCGTGGGCCACGAGGTCCGTGCCGGGGACGAAGACCAGCAGGCCTTCGAGCGGGATTTCCCGCGAGGCCGTGACCTGACCGGACAGGCTTCCCGTCGGCACCAGGTCGACGTCGATCTGGGTCGCGGCCTGCACCTCGAAACGGATGGCCCGGTAGCCCGGCACGCCATCGACCGTCAGGTTATAGACGCCGTCGGGAACATCGAGGCCAAAGTTGCCCGAGGTGTCGGCCCAGGTGGTGTGGACCCGCGCGTCCGGTGCCGCCATCCGGGGTCGGACCGTGACACGAAGTGGAGGCAAGGTGGCTTCGCCCGTCGCCCGGATACGACCGGCGAGTCGCACCATGCCCGCCGTGGCCGTCCTGTCCGCGGCCAGTGACGAGGCGGGGTTGCCCTGGTTGCGGCCGGTCGGTTGCCCGGGTGTCGGCACGGCGCAGGCGGTGATCGTTGCAGCCACCACCGCGAGGCAGATGCCCCGGCCCTTGCGAAGCCTGCTGTTCATGGCCTCTCCCTACTCACGCACCGTGACGAGACGGGTCAAGGTCTCGGCACCGGCCACCCCCACCACCAACACCCACGTGCCTGCGGGCACCCCATGGAGGACATAGCTGCCATCCGCTGCTGTTACCGCCTCGAAGACCAGATCACCCGCCAGAAGCCTGACGAGCGCGCCCTCACGCGGCACACCGGCCACCGTGACCCGGCCGCGCACCGTCGACGGCGGCTCCTCCGTCGGGAGGATGGACGGCATCGCCGTGGGGACGAGGGTCGGGACGGGCGACGGGAGGACCGTGGGGGCAACGGATGGCGCCTGGGAGGGCTGCGCCGAGGGTGTTTGCGAGGGCTGGGGAAAAGGCGTGCCTGTCGGCTGCCCGGTGGGAGAGGCCGAGGGTGTCGGGCTCTGGCCGCTGGAGCCGGCGTCCGGCGTGGGCGTGGGTCGCACCGGACCAGTCGGCGACGGCGTGACGAGGCCCGGGACGGGCGACGCCGTTGTCCCCGCGCTGGGGGCGGGTGACGCAGTCGGAA
>VGJW01000039.1 GCA_016867265.1 Candidatus Tanganyikabacteria bacterium | reverse complement strand
GCACCGCCTCCGCCCCCTGCGCCCGAGCCCGAAGTGGTGTACGCACCGCCTCCGCCCCCTGCGCCCGAGCCCGAAGTGGTGTACGCACCGCCTCCGCCTCCTGCGCCTGCCGCAATTGCGGCACCGGTCGTGATCGAGGCTCAGCCCGTTCCGCCCGCGCCTGCGCAGCCGGCCGTGGCTCCCGTGGCTTCGGTGGTGCCGGCGGCCACGGTCAATTCCGCCGCCGCGATGTTCTCGGCGTCTGACCTAGGATTTCCTGCGCTGGACCTCGCGACGCCCGAGACCCGCCAGGCGGCAGCCCATGAGGTGGGTGAGGTGGCACGAAACCTGGCGTCGGGCGTCGAGGGCGCCCGCACGCATCTGGACGGTCTGTATGCCCAACTGGCCGCCGCTGCGTCTGGCCGTGCGCCTGTTGCCGACATCATGGCCATCGGTTCGGCCTTGCACGAGGCCAAGCTCCAAGTCGGGGTACAGTCCCCGCTTTACCAACAGGCCCTGATGCTCAAGGCGGTCGGCGAGGCCTACATGAAGCTCCTCGAGGAGCTCTAGGCCCGCCGCTTGATACCGGCGCCCGTCAGACTTTGTCTCTGGGGGCCCTGCGGCGACCCTGCCCCAGGCGGCCGGCACGAGCCGGCGGCGTGCCTTTTCGGCTGAGATCGACTCCCGTGGCCTTGGCCACCATCGTCGCGTAAGACTTCCGCTCCATCTGATCGGGGCCAAGGCCGAGGCTGCGTGCGATGGCCGCCATCTTCGTCGAATCCGCGCCCTTGCTTTCCAGTTCCAGGAAGTCCGGACGCTCGAGGGAAGCGATCCGGTCAAGGCACAGGATGTGGTCCGATCGCTCGAACTCGAGGCGTTCCTTGCGTACCTCGAGCCGGAAACCGTGCCCCAGCCACTGGATCAGGTCTTCGAGAACCTGTTCCATACCGGCCGGCAGGGCCAGCTCGATTTCGTGACGTGACTTGTAGCCCTGAGTGTCGATCGTCGTGGGATCCTTTCGTGTCAGCAGCCACGCGCCATTCTCGCGTCGTAGCCGCAGGACACGCCCCGGAACCTCGAAATAGCGGTCCACTTGGTCGAGCCGACGCGTCGGGATACCGAGCAACTCGACGAGTCGCTCACGGTCGCCGGGTTTCAGGCGATACTTCGCCTCGATCTCGGCTCCGTCCTTCATGAGGTTCAGTCTAATCCGTCACTTCCCTGACCGTCCAATTGTGGGAGCATGGCCCTATGGCTGGCTTGCTTGCACCGCGAGGCCCGGAAGGGGATCTCGGGCTTCTCGCCGATCTCGCCCTGGGGCTCAGGGACCTGCTGCCGGAAGAGGTCGCCGTCGACGGACGCCATGAGGAGGCGGCCATCTTCCTGGTGGCTTGTGCCCTCGACGGCGTGCTTCGTGATGGTGCAGGCGGACGCCTGCGCGGATTGGTCCGCGGCATTCAGGAAGCCTCCATGCTGACAGCCCCCTTGCTCACGGATGAGGTTTCCCGGCGGAGGCAAGCCATCGCTGCCGAGCGTATGGACAGCCGGGTCGCGCGTGTCCTCGCGCCCGGTGCCTGGACGCCGGAACGCGCCGATGTCCTCGGGCATCTCCTCGAGGCAGGCTTGGGCCAGACGCGCAAGGCACTTGGCCAGTTCTACACGCCGGATACCATCATCCATTGGTTGCTCGATCACGGTCTTGCCGAGTTTGACCCGAGGCAGCGTGCGCCTTTCCGGATTCTGGACCCCTCGTGCGGGGCCGGCCATTTCCTGGTTGCGGCAGCCGATCGCCTGATGGCCCTCTACCGTCGCCATCGCGAGGCCTTGGTCCAGATGAATCCGGGCGAGCCCTGGGATGATGAGGCCTTGGTCGGGGTTATTTTCCGCGACCACCTGATGGGCGTCGACATCGATCCCTGGGCCCTGCGTGTTGCACGCATCCGTCTCGGTCTCAAGGCCTTGGCCCTCGGCGCCCGCCACGCTCCGTTGCCCAGATTGGGGCACGGCGACGCGTTGCGACGGGACGAGGGCCGGCGCCATCGGATGCTGGTCGACGCCGTTCATCTCGTCGTGGGCAATCCGCCCTACGGGGCCGCCCTCGAGGATGATCAGAAAGCCTATGTTTCCTCGGCCTACCAACTGGGCCGGGGCCGCTACGATTCCACGGCGCTGTTCATCGAGCGTGCCATCGACCTGTTGGCTCCCGGTGGCCGCGTGGCGCTCGTCGTGCCGCACGGCGTGACGCGCACGGGTGCTTACGGTCCGTGCAGGGACCTGTTACGCGAGCGGACCGACCTGCTTGGCTTGCTGGACGCCGGGGCCGTCTTCCCGGGCGTGAACCTCGAGACGATGGCCTTCGTGGCGCGTGCGCATACGGCTGTCGGCGATGACGGGCCTCCCCCCGTCGTGCTTGCCTCGATGCGTGGGGGGGCGTTGCGTGAACTGGGTAGCCAGGATGCGGCTTTTTTCGCAGCGCGCAAGGGCCTGCCCATCTACGTGGCCGGTGCCCGAGGGCCACTCATTACGCGCCTCGAACGCGATGCCAAGCCCCTGGGGCTCGTGGCGCGCATCCAGCGGGGTGCGGCGATCTCGGCACGGGACCCTCGCCTGCGCCCGGCTTCCGAAGGCCTCCCTGTGGTTCGTGGCCGTGATCTGTCGCGCTATGGCGCGATCGAACCGTCGACCTTGCTGGCGTGGACCGAGCGTCACCCCTTGTCCGGAAGGACGTGGGACGGCTTGTCCCGGCCTACGATTGCGTTTCAGAATGTCGCGTCCGAGGTGGTGGCGACGATGCTTCCGGAAGGTGTCTTGCCTCTGGATACGGTCAACATCCTCACGTGGGAGGGCGAGGCGCCGGACGGCGAGGATGGTTGGGCCTTGCTGGGCTGGCTCAACTCAAGGCTGGCCGCATGGCTGTTCCGGACCGTGCTCTCGAATCATGCTGCACTGACGGTGCACATGGATGCCCCCACGCTCGGCCCGTTGCCCGTTCTCCTGCAGGAACCCGCGCCCATTGCCCGGCAGGCACGTGCGCTATGGCAGGCCCGCATCTCCGGCAATCCGCCTGAGCGACTCGAGGATCTGGCACGGGACCTCGATCGCCTCCTGATGCGTCAGGCAGGCCTCTCGCCCGAAGAGATGGCGCTCGTCCTGAACGAGACGCGTCCCATCGTCTGGTCCGGGCGCCGTCGGAAGGGGACCTGACATGAAGGTCCGGACCTTGTTGGTCCTGGCATCCGTGCTGGGTGCCTCGGGTGTGCTGGCTGGTGCCTTCGGTGCCCACGCCCTGAAGGCCCACGTCACCGCGGCTCGCCTCGAGACGTGGGGGACTGCTGCCCATTACCAGCAGGTCCATGCCGTCGCCCTGCTCGCCTTGGCGGCATGGTCAGCTTCACTTGGCCGTGTCGTGGCGCCACGCGCCGCGTGGTGTCTCCTGGTCGGTATCCTGGTCTTTTCCGGGTCGCTCTACACCTTGGTCCTCTCAGGGAAGGCCGCTTTCGGGGCCATCACGCCCATCGGGGGCGTTCTCCTGATCATCGGCTGGCTCTTGCTGGCGGTCACGAAGCCCGATCCGGGACCTGCCGGAACGGACCTCGGCGTCAGCTGAACCAGCCGGCGACCGTCGAGGCAAGTTTTTTGCCGCCGTTCCAGGCGTCGCGGAGACGATCGCGCACGGCATCGGCTCCATTGATGAGGTTCGACAGCCCGAGTGACACCAGCAGGCCCACATTGGCACCGTCCGTCCGTCCCGGGGGCAAGGTCGTGCCTCGCGGCCCCACGGCGATGTAGAGGTTGTCCAGCCCCGTCGGCACATTGGCCAGCTTGAGGTCGTCCCACTTCTTCTGGAAGTCTTCGGCCGCCATGCGGGTCGGCCCGCGGGCCGGGTCCTGGATGAGCAGGGTCACCTTGCCGGTCGCGGGATCCTTTTCGTAACCGTTGACGACCACCCAATGCAGGACCATGTCTCCGGACTTGCCGGGCTCGATCAGGACCTGGCAAGGCACGCCCTTGTCCAGATGGCCCATGAGCTCATCGACGGTTCCCTTGTTGTAAAGCTCGGCCGGGAAGCCCTTGGATCGGGCATAGTCCCGCAAGGCCGTCGGCGCCGTGAACAAATCCATCCGCCGGATCTTCTCGTCGATCTTCTTGCGGTCCGTCAGGTGGCCGAGGCCACTCAGGATCATGGCGAGCGACGTCGTGCCGCAGCCGTTGCTGTTGCCTTGCCGATGATCCGGCAGTGGCACGTGTGCCGACAGTCGCACGACCGCATCGCGGGCCATCGCGGAGACATCCGTGCGGGCTGGGGGCGCAACGGCTGCGCCTTGTGGTTGGCCCACCGGCCCGGTTCGCGCCGATGCCCCTGTCGAACCGATATTGCCCGTACTGGTCATGGTCGCAAGCTACTCCCTGCTTCCCTGATACCCGCAGGGCTGGGCAGCGACACCTTGGCTAGGTTTCGGCAAGGCCCGTGGCGCGGATCTCCGACTCGTGGGCCAGTTTCTGGACCGCTTCCTCGAGGGCCATCACCATCTGCTTGCCCCCGCGTGTCCGAAGGGCCACGGTGCCGGCCTCCGCCTCGCGCTTGCCGACCACCAGCATGTAAGGGGTCTTCAGGCGCTGGGCTTCCTTGATGCGGTTGTTGAGATGTTCGCTGGCGTCCTCGAAGCCGACCCTTAGGCCGGCAGCCTTGAGACGTGCGACGACATCGCGGGCATAGTCCTCGACCTCGGCATTCAGCGGGAAGACCTCAGCCTGAATCGGAGCCAGCCACAGCGGGAAGGCCCCGGCATAGTGCTCGACCAGGCAGCCGAAGAATCGCTCGATCGAGCCGAGCAGCGCACGGTGCAGCATGACCGGCCGGTGCTCCTTGCCGTCAGAGCCCTTGTAGGTCAGGTCGAAGCGCTCCGGCAGGTTGAAGTCGACCTGAACGGTCGAGCATTGCCATTGCCGCCCCAGCGAGTCCTCGAGCTTGAGGTCGATCTTGGGACCATAGAAGGCACCGCCGCCTTCGTCGACCTCGTAGGGGAGGTCATACTTCTCGAGTGCGGCCCTGAGTGCCGTCGTTGCCTCGTCCCACAGTGCTGGTTCGCCCACGAACTTGTCGGGACGCGTGGCCAAGTAGGCTTGGAACCGTGTGAAGCCGAAGGTCCGCAACATGTCGAGCACGAAGGTGACGACGCGGTCGAGTTCGTCTCCCAACTGGTCGACTCGGCAGAACAGGTGGGCATCGTCCTGCGTGAAGCCCCGGACCCTCAGCAGGCCGTGCAGGACACCCGAGCGCTCGTTGCGGTAGACCGTCCCCAGCTCGGCCCAGCGCAGGGGCAGATCGCGGTAGGAGCGACCCCTGCTTTTGTACATGGTGACGTGGAAAGGGCAGTTCATCGGCTTGGTCAGGTACTCCTGACCGTCGACGTCCATGCCGCTGAACATGTTGTCCTTGTAGTGCGACGTGTGTCCGGAGCGATCCCACAGCGTGACCTTGGCGATATGAGGGCTGTAGACCAGGTCGTAACCACCGTCATAGTGGGCCTGGCGCCAGAAGGTCTCCATCTCGTGGCGGACGCGCGATCCACGCGGATGCCACAGGATCAGGCCCGGGCCGATGTCGTCGTAGATTCCGAAGAGATCCAGCTCGCGGCCCAGCTTGCGGTGATCGCGCCTCTGAGCTTCCTCGAGCTTCTGCAGATGGGTGTCGAGGTCGGCCTGTCGGAAGAACGCGGTGCCGTAGATGCGCTGGAGCATCTTGTTCTTCTCGTTGCCCCGCCAGTAGGCGCCCGCAACCGAGAGCAA
>VGJW01000038.1 GCA_016867265.1 Candidatus Tanganyikabacteria bacterium | reverse complement strand
TTATGGCCCGCATCACAGTCAATGGCGAGAAATTAACGATCTCACAAAAGTGACCTGCCCTCAATGAACGCTCCTCCCAGCAGATAGAGGGCGCCGACATCCCCCTCACCCCAAAATCAAACTCCTCGCCGTCATCTCCCTAGGCTTCTCAATCCCCAGCAAGTCCAGCAACGTCGGCGCCACGTCGCACAACTGCCCGTCCGTCCGCAGCCTGAGGTCCCGTCCCACCAGGATGGCCGGCACCGGGAACAGCGTGTGGGCCGTGTGGATGCCCCCGGTGGCGGGGTCGATCATCATCTCGGCGTTGCCGTGGTCGGCCGTGACCAGCATGACGCCCCCGCGGGCGGCCACGGCGTCGGCCACCTCGCCCACCGCGGCGTCCACGGCCTCGATGGCCTTCACCGTCGCGCCATAATCTCCGGTGTGGCCCACCATGTCGGCGTTGGCAAAGTTCAGGATGAACAGGTCGCTGCTGCCGTCGCGGATGCGGCGGGCCGCTTCGCGGGCGACGGCTGGCGCGCTCATTTCGGGCTGCATGTCATACGTCGCGACCTTGGGTGACGGCACCAGCACCCGGTCCTCGCCCGGAAACGGCGTCTCCACCCCGCCGTTGAAGAAGAACGTCACGTGGGCGTACTTCTCGGTCTCGGCACATCGCAGCTGCCGCAGCCCCGCGTCCGCCACCACCGGCGCAAGGATGCGGTCCAGCGACTGCTTGGCGTAGGCCACGGGCAGGCCGTAGTCCGCCTTGTATTCCGTCAGGCACGCGTAGCGGACCCTCGGCCTGGGGTCGCGGGGAAAGCCCGCGAAGTCGTCCATCGCGAGCGCCGCCGTGATCTGCCGCGCCCGATCGGGCCGGAAGTTGAAGCACAGCACGGCATCCTCGTCGCCGATGCGGCCCTCGGGGTTCACCACCGTCGGCAGGATGAACTCGTCCGTCTCGCCCCGGCCATAGGCCTGCGTCACCGCTTGCTCGCCCGTGCTGGCGCGATGGTCGGCCTCGGCCCGCACCATGGCGGCCCACGCCTTGTGCGTGCGCTCCCAGCGCTGGTCGCGGTCCATCGCGTAGTAGCGGCCCGACACCGTGGCCACGCGGCCCACGCCCTTCTGGACCATCGCCTCTTCCAGCTTGCGCAGCGCGCCCTCGCCCGAGGTCGGCGACACGTCCCGGCCATCCGTGAAGGCATGCACCCACACGCGGTCCAGACCCTCGCGCCGGCACAGGTCCAGCAGGGCAACCAGGTGGTCCTCGTGGCTGTGCACGCCGCCATCCGACACCAGGCCCAGCAGGTGCAGGGCCGTGCCCCGCGCCTTGGCGTGGCGCACCTGACCCAGCAGCACCTCGTTCGAGAAGAAATCGCCGTCATGGATGCTCTTCGAGATGCGGGTGAAGTCCTGGTAGACGACGCGGCCCGCGCCCATGTTGAGGTGGCCGACCTCGCTGTTGCCCATCTGACCATCGGGCAGGCCCACGGCCTGGCCCGACGTCGGGATGGCCGTGACGGAACCGATGTCCGTCAGCCGGTCCAGCCGCGGCGTATGCGCATCGCGGATGGCGTTGCCCCGCGCATGCGGGTCGGGGTTCAGGCCATAGCCGTCGAGGATGACGAGGACGACAGGGGGTCGCAAGGGTTTCCCTCCCCGGGATTCTTCACCAGCCGGCTACCAGCGCACCGGCACATCACCAACATGCCAGCCAACAACCAATCTGCCACGCCCAGCCAGCCAGCGAAAAGCCGACCAGCCTGGTCGCAGGCCTACGCCGTCACCTGATCGAAAGCCACCAACTTGGCGAACGACTCGGCCTCGAGCGAAGCGCCGCCCACCAGCGCGCCGTCGATCTGGGGCTGGGCCATCTGCTCGGCGATGGTCTCGGGCTTGACCGAGCCGCCGTACAGGATGCGCACGTCATCGGCGGGCCCGGGGCCCACGTGCCGCGCGATGGTCTCGCGGATCAGGCCGCAGACCCGGTTGGCCTCGTCCGACGCGCAGGTCTTGCCGGTGCCGATGGCCCACACGGGCTCGTACGCAAAGACCAGCCCGCCCACCTGTTCGGCCGGGATGCCCGACAGCGCCCGCTGCACCTGCACGATGATGACGTTGTCCGTCAGCTGGACCTCGCGCTCCTCGAGCTTCTCGCCCACGCACACGATGGGCACCAGCCCGTGCTTGAGCGAGGCCTTGAGCTTCTCGTTGACGCTGGCATCCGTCTCGCCGTAGTACTGCCGCCGCTCGGAGTGACCGAGGATGACATGCGTCGCCCCAGCCTCGCGCAGCATCGCGGGCGACGTCTGGCCGGTGTAGGCCCCCTGGTCGTGGCTGTCGCAGTCCTGCCCGCCCACCTTGACCACCGTGCCTTCCAGGGCCTCGGCCAGCACGCCCAGCGCCGTGAAGGGCGGGCACACCACCACCTCGACGCCCCGGGCCGACTTGGCGTCGGCGGACAAGGCATCTGCAAACGCCCGCGCCTCGGCACGGGTCTTGTGCATCTTCCAGTTGCCGGCCATCAGGGGCACGCGGGCCATGGTCGAGGTCTCCTCCGCGCTAGGCGCGGGTCGAGGCGAGGGCGGCCTTCTCGAGCGCCGCCACGCCGGGCAGCACCTGGCCTTCGAGGAACTCGAGCGACGCACCGCCGCCGGTGGACACATGCGTGACCTTGTCCGCGAGGCCCGACTGCTCGAGCGCGGCCACCGAGTCACCGCCACCCACCACCGTGCGGGCTCCGGCCGCCGTCCGCTCCGCCAGCATGGCGGCCACGGCGAGCGTGCCTTCCGCGAACGCCGGGTTCTCGAAGACCCCCAGCGGGCCATTCCACAAGATGGTCTGGGCACCGGTCAGGGCCTGGCGGATGGCCGCCACGCTGGCTGGACCCACATCCAGTCCGATGGCATCGGCAGGCATGTCGGTGTCGGTGTGCGTGCCTGTCACCGCCCCCTTGGGATCAGTGCCGACCAGCGTGTCCGTCGGCAGCAGGAGCGTCGTCCCCGAGGCCTTGGCTGCCTCGAGCACACGCAGCGCGACCGGGATCTGGTCGTCCTCGACGAGGGACTTGCCCGTGGGCTTCCCCATCGCCTTCCAGAACGTGAAGGCCATCGCGCCGCCGATCACCATGCCGTCGACCTTGCCGAGCAGGTGCTCGAGCACGCCGATCTTGCTGCTGACCTTGGAACCGCCGATGATCGCCCAGAACGGCCGGCCGGGGGCTTCCAGAAGCCCGCCCAGCACCTCCAGCTCGCGCGCCATCAGGAAACCCGCATAGGCCGGCAGATGCTCGGCCACGCCCGCTGTCGAGCCATGCGCCCGATGCGCCGTCCCGAAGGCGTCGTTGACGTACAGGTCGCCCAGCTGCGCGAGCTGTGCCACGAAGCCGGGCTCGTTGGCCTCCTCTTCCGGGTGGAAGCGCACGTTCTCGAGCAGCAGCACCTCGCCGTCCTTCATGGCGGCAACGGCGGCTTCGACTTCGGGGCCCACCACGCCCGGCGCAAGCCTGACGGGCTGGCCGAGCAAGCCCTCCAGATGCGTCGCCACGGGTGCAAGCGTCAGCTTGGGGTCACGGCCCTTGGGCCGGCCCAGGTGCGCCGCCACCACGACGCGCGCCCCGCCCGCCACCAGGTGGCGAATCGTGGGCAGCGCGGCACGGATGCGGGTGTCATCAGTGGGCTTGCCGTCCGCCAGCGGCACGTTCAGGTCCTCGCGGACCAGCACGCGCTTGCCCGCGAGGTCGGCGGAGCCGAGGTCGGCCAGCGAACGGAAGCCCGGCATCAGGCGACGGCCGCCGGCAGCTTCTTGCCGATGAGGGCGCACAGGTCGACCAGACGGTTGCTGTAGCCCCACTCATTGTCGTACCAGGAGACGACCTTGACCAGGCGCTTGCCGATGAGCGTCGTCATGCCCGAGTCGACGATCGAGCTGTGGGCATCACCCACGATGTCGCTCGAGACCAAGGGCTCGGTGCTGTAGGCCAGCACGCCCTTCATGCGGTCGCCGGCCGCGGCCTTGGCCAGCGCATCGTTGACCTCGGACTCGGTGACGTCCTTGCCCAGCTCGCAGACCAGGTCCACGACCGAGCCGTCCTGCACGGGCACGCGGAAGGCGATGCCGTGGAACTTGCCGTTGAGCTCGGGCAGCACCAGGCCGATGGCCTTGGCCGCTCCAGTCGAGGTCGGGATGATGTTCTGGGCGGCGGCACGGGCGCGACGCAGGTCCTCGTGGGGCAGGTCGAGCACGCGCTGGTCGTTGGTGTAGGCGTGGACCGTCGTCATCAGGGCGCTCACGATGCCGAACTGGTCGTTGAGTACCTTGGCCACCGGAGCGAGGCAGTTGGTCGTGCACGACGCGTTCGAGACGACGTGGTGCTTGTCGGCGTCGTACTTGTCATCGTTGACGCCCAGCACGATCGTCAGATCCTCGTTCTTGGCGGGGGCCGAGATCACGACCTTCTTCGCGCCGGCGGCAAGGTGGGCCTTGGCCTTCAGGGCATCGGTGTAGTGACCGGTGGACTCGATGACGATGTCGACGTTGAGCGCCTTCCAGGGCAGGTTGGCGGGGTCACGCTCGGCGCTGATGGGAATACGTGTGCCGTTGACGACGATGGCGTCGTCATGGGCCTCGACGGTGCCCGCGAAACGACCGTGCACCGAGTCGTACTTGAGCAGGTGGGCCAGGGTCTTCGCGTTCGTGAGGTCGTTGATGCCGACGATCTCGATCTCGGGGCGGCCGGCGGCGATGCGCAGGACCTGGCGGCCGATGCGTCCGAAGCCGTTGATGGCGATGCGGGTGCTCATGGGAAAGACCTCCTAGGACAGCTCAAAAGTGGCATCAGGATACCATCCGCGGGTGATGAGGGTCAAAGGACGGTTGTGGCGCAGCGCACACCCCACCCGTATCTCCGGCCGCCTGTTCGGGTACGTGGAAAACAGGATCATGCGAGCCCATCCGCGACCGATCCCCGCCGCCTTCCGGCCGGGGCTTGCGATGCTGCTGGCAGCGACCCTCGCGGCGTGCGGCGAGGCCAACCCGATGGCGGGTGCCGGCGCCAGCCTGCGCAAGACGCTGTCGACCACCGCTCCGGCCGACCAGGTCACGCTGACGGGGTCGGTCCTGCTGCCCAACGGCGTCACCCTGTTGCCGACCCTGGCGAACGCCACGCCCCTCAACAACACCAGTGCGCTCAACAACACCAGTGCCCTGAACAACACGAGCGCGCTCAACAACACCAGTGCCCTGAACAACACGAGTGCGCTCAACAACACCAGCGCCCTGAACAACACCAGTGCGCTCAACAACACCAGTGCCCTGAACAACACGAGCGCAAGGCGTACGCTGGCCTTCGACGGGGTGCTCTCGGCCTTCCGGATCCTGACGGTCGACGGCCCATCCCTGCTCCGCAGCGGCGGGGTCCGCACCCTTGCCAGCGCACGCATCAACCTGATCGATCCGGCCACGGGCCGCATCGTCATGCGGACCACGACGGACGCCGCCGGCAACTACCGGATGGACTACCTGTCCGGCGCCAGTTCGATGGGCCTGATCGTCGAAACCGTCATCCCCGGCGCCAAGGGCGCTGCAGGCTACCTGGCCAGCGCCTTCCGTCCGCCCGACGCGGCCGGCACGGAGCCGACCGAGGCCGAATCGAACCTCTCGCTGGGCACGACGACGTTCCTGTATTCGGCCTACCAGTTGGCCGGGGCCGGCAAGCAACTCAACCTCGACAAACTCGAGACCCGCAAGTCGCAGGCCCTGCAGCGCCTGTTGGCTCGCACGGCACCTGAAGCCGCCCAAGGCGCCTCCGAAGGCCTGGGCCGCGCCGCCCACCTCGACCAGGCCAACGACATGGTCAGAGCCACGGCGACCTCGGTACTCCTCTCGGAACGACTCGCCGTCCGCGCCTACCAGGGCCTGCTGCGGGTCAACCTGCCGGCAGGGCAGGCTCCTTCCAACGAGGCCATCCTGGGCACCTTCCTGGGCGAGATTACCGCGCGCATCGCGCAGGCCGCTCCCCCTCCCGCCGCGAATACGCCGTCCGCGACGGCAAGCACTCCGCCCGTGACCGAGGACATCACGGCTTCGCTGGACCGGATGGCCGAGAAGGTCGTCCGTGAAGCCGGACTCGAGATCCTGAACATGGCGCGCACTGTCGATGCCAAGGTCAAGGTCCGGGATCCCCTCCCCCCCACGGCAGGCGACAGCTCCGCGCCCGCCCGGCCCGCCGCGACGCCGGCGCCGAACCGCAACAACCTGCCGACCATCACCGACGGGTAGCACACCGGGGCCCACGGACCGCGGGGTCTTCACGGGCCGCGCGCCAGCCCCCCTTGGCCGGTGCGGTGCCCGACCGATCGCGCGCACCCGGCATGACGCAGCGTGCCGCCAACCCTTATGCCAAGCAGATGGACGGCGTCCCGGTGCTTCGTCAGCTTCGGGTCATGCCCCCG
>VGJW01000037.1 GCA_016867265.1 Candidatus Tanganyikabacteria bacterium | reverse complement strand
CCCTTGTCCCGTCCCGGGCACCCCGGAGCCGGAGCCGAAGCGCAGCCGGCCCGGGCCGGGGTGGACGGGACGCGCGGGGACAATCGCATCGGGGGCATCTTGAGGGTCAAGGTCTTCACGCTGCCGTGGCTTGCCGATGGGACAGGCTTCGATGACCGTGCCGTGGCGTCGTTCATGGAGAGCCATCGCGTGGTGGACGTAGCCCAGCATTTCTTCGTGCATGAGAAGACGCCGGTGCTGGTCCTGATCGTCAGCTATCGCGAGGGCGCGGAATCGGGTCGGCCATCTGGGGAATTGCGGCGGACGGCTGAGGATGTCGGCCAAGGTCTGGAGCCTGAGGCAAGAAGACGATTCTCGGCCTTGCGGGCTTGGCGCAACCAGTATGCGCGCCAGTCGGGAAAGCCGCCCTACGTGCTCTTCACGAATCGGCAGGCAGCCGAGATGGCGCGGTTGAATCCCGGCAGTCTCGCGGCCCTGTCACGGATCGAGGGTATCGGGCAGGCGCGTCTCGATGAGTTCGGAGAAGCCCTGCTGGCGGTCTTGCGGGCGGTGTCGGAAGATCCGATGGACGATGCTGTGCTCTTGCCGGCCCCGGATTCGGGTCCTGCCGGGGAAGCGCCCGAGCCCTCACGGTGAGCCCTGAACCTGTCCTCGTCGGGCAATGGCAGCGATTGCTCGGTGACCTGCTGGATCGGACGGCCCGCTTTCCCAAGGTGGTCCGATTCACATTTGCCCAGCGCATCGAGACCCTGGCCCTTGATGTTCTGGAAGACCTCGTCGAGGCAAGATACGGGACCGGCCACGAACGTCAAAAGGCGTTGCGGCGAGCCGATATGCGGCTTGCGAGGATGCGTGTCCTCATCCGGTTGGCGCATGACCGCCGCTATCTTGACCATCGGGGATACGAACATGTGGCCCGTGCCATGGACGAATCCGGCCGGATGCTGGGCGGCTGGCGAAAAGGGCAGAGCGGTGGCGAAGGAGACGCATCAGAGGGCCGGGATGCTGCTGCGGGAACCTGACCTCTCGGACGTTGCTTCCTTCCCGGCGTTGCATGCGGCGGCCCTGCGGGCTGCCCGGGGGCACTGGCGTTCGGTGGCGGTGGATGACTTCTTCCTGCGTCTCGAACCCGAAATCCTGCAGTTGGAGCGAGAGTTGTGGGCCGGTGTCTACCGACCTGCACCGTATCGGACGTTCTTCATCCGCGAGCCCAAGCCTCGGACCATCTCCGCGGCCCTCTTCCGGGACCGGGTGGTGCATCATGCCTTGTGTCATGTCCTGGAACCCAGGCTCGAAGCCATGGCGTTGCCGGGGAGCCACGCCTGCCGAAAGGGGCATGGCGTCCTTGCCGCCATTCGTCAGGCCCGCAGGCTGGTCCGCAGGCATCCGTGGGTGCTCAAGCTTGACGTGCTGCATTTTTTCGAGACCGTTGATCATGCTGTCCTCAAGCGCATGCTGGCCCCACTCATCAGGGACGAGCGACTGCGGGCCCTCACCGACGCCTTCATAGACGCAGGTGCCCCGGGCTCCCTGCCGGGCAAGGGACTGCCCATCGGCAACCTGACGAGCCAGCACTTTGCCAACTTCTGCCTCGGTGCCCTCGATCGCTTTCTGGTCCGGGGATTGGGGGTGCCGGGATATGTCCGGTACATGGACGACATCCTCGTGTTCGGTTCGGACAAGGCCAGCTTGTGGCAGGTTCAGGCCAAGGCCGACCTCTGGATCCGAGAGCGCCTGGACCTGGTCTTCAAGCCAGCGGCGACCCGGGTTCTTCCGGTTCGCGTCGGGGTGCCGTTCCTTGGCTTCGTGGTGTTTCCCGGTCTTGTTCGGCTTGATCCGGCCCGCGTCAGGCGGTGGCGGCGCAAGATGGCACTTCTGCAGCGAAGGGCCGAGGCCTCGCCGGTTCAGGCTCAGGCGCTCGTTTCGTCCGCATCCAGCTTGCTGGGTTGGGCGGGCCATGCCGACGCGGGGGGCCTTTGCCGGTCATGGGTGCGGCGCCGGGTGCCGGGCTTGTGCGGTGAGGGGCCAGGTCAGCTACCATAAGGGCGGCGAGGGAACCAAGAGGCTCGAACCGGGTGAACCGCGGTGGGTCGTGGAACAACGACGCGTCCAACACGCGTGCGGCGAACCGCAACAACAACAACCCCGGCAACCGCAACAACAACATCGGCTTCCGCCTTGCCAGCCCGGGGAACAGGTCGCGCAGCGGCCTTGGCCTGACGCCGGTCCATCACGATGGTCCGGTCCGTGCCTTGTCCCCGACCATCGTTCCCGAGCCCGTGACCGGTCCATCCGGCCCGAAGACACCGTCCCCCGGCCATCTTGTCCCTCTCGGGACGGGCGCCGGGGGGCCGCGTTTCCCTGATTGCGGCTCGCCCGGATGGTTCCTTATCGTCGGTTCGGTGGCCGCCGCGTCCTGAGCGAGCCATTCGGTACGGCCCGAAAGACTTGCCTTTCGTGAAATTTGGCGAGAATCCCGGTTCGACTCCGCCTGTTTCCGGTGGTGCCTCCGGATAGGAAACCCAGAAGTCCAGCCTGCCGTCCGAGTGACCGCCTGTGGAGAGGAATCTTGAGCGACATCCGCAAACCCGGCACGGGGCCGATTCACCTGTCCCACGGCGTTCCGGCGAACCCTGCGTCCGCCTCCAAGTCCGGCCACAATCTCGTCGAGGAAGCGAGTCGGTTGCTCGAGGATGTTGGCGTCCGGATTCGCCCGGACAGGAACTGCTGGAAGCCGCCTTTGGGCGGTCCGTTGGAGGGCCCCAATCCGGGCAGGGAAGGCCCTCTCGGTCGGGAGATTTCCGACCTGGTGCGCCGTGGCCGCAACCTCATGGGCAAGGGGGGGTTCTGGCTCCGGGACATCAACAAGGATGGCGTCCTGACGGGAACTGAGACCATCGGCCTCAAGGGCTATGACAAGGACGGCGATGGTCGCATCACCCGGGCGGAGTATCTCAAGGGCCGGGAGGACGAGGCCCGGGCGCGGGAGCGGCGGAAACACGACCAGGAGTTCGACAGGATCGACATCAATGACGACGGCGTCCTGACGGGAACCGAGGCCCGCAGAGCGCGAGATTTCGATGCCGACCACGACGGCAAGGTGACGCGCGAGGAGTACCGGGCGGGTCGGGCAGCCGGGACCGAGGCCCCCTGGGGTTCGAGGCCGCAGGACCTTGTGGGGACGGGACTCTTTCCCCTGAAGCCGGATGGTCTCCCGAACCTGCTGCCAGAGCGCAGGCAGAGGCCAACCCCCGAGGAACTGCGGAGGATGACGCAGACGGGCCTTGCTTCCCGGAACCCGAGCACCCTGCCGACCAAGTCTTCCGACGGGAATACGCAGGTCTGACTGACCTGCCCCCGTTCATCGTCCAACTCAAAACCGGGCTGGTTGTTCATGCCTCGTGTTGGTGGCGGGTTGCAAACTCCTCGGGTATGAGGTTGCCGAGGGAGCTGTGGGGGCGTTGTCCGTTGTCGTATGGCGCCAAGCCTCGATGAGGTTTCTGGCGTGCCGGACGGTGCGGAAGAGGTGCATGTTCAGGCACTCGTCGCGGAACCTGCCGTTGAAGCTTTCCACGAAGGCATTTTCGACGGGCTTGCCGGGGCGAATGAAGGCAAGGGTGACGCCCTGCTCGCAGACCCAGGCGTCGAGGACCCTGTCGGCGAACTCGGGGCCGTTGTCGACGACGATGACCTCGGGTTTGCCGCGTAGTTCGAAAAGGCGTTCGGGGACGCGCACGACCTTGACGTCGGGCAGGGAGACATCGACCTCGAGGGCGAGGCATTCGCGGGTGAAGCCCATGGACCAGCGGGCATCGGGGCGACTTGCGGGTGGTCTTGTGACCCTTGGCTCGGCGACGCGCTTCTTGCGCTTGCGGCGGCGAACGGCGAGGTGCTCGAGCTTGTAGAGGCGATGGAGCTTCTTGTGGTTCATCCGGTAGCTCTCCCGTTCCAGCAGGACGCCCAGCCGCCTGTACCCGAAGCGCGGTCTTGCGGCGGCGTGATGGCGCAGGAGTTCCCGGACGGCCTCCAGAGATGGTCGCCTTGAGCGATAGCGGTTTGTTGCGGCCCCGGTCTGGCCTACCAGACGATCCGCATGGGCAGGCCCCGTTCGTCGCGGTGGGAGGGGTCTCCCATCGTCGTGGAGCATCCTGCGGCGTGCCTTCTGGCGGTCCACAGCGCGGCCAGGGCATCGAGCACATCGTCTCGGCCGGCACCCGAATGACGCGCGTCCAGCTGCCACGGCCCCACGTGCCTCGCGATCAGGGATTCCCGAGCCTCCCGGCCCTCGGGATGCTTCTTGGCATAAGACAGCGGCAGGCCCCCGTTCATGGCCGTGAAGCTCAACTCGGGGTGGCATTCGATGACGCGGGCGCGGGCCTGTGGCGTCAGGGCGTCGTCCAGCTCGCGGATCTTCGGGATGAGGTGCCACGCTTGGAGCGAAAGGCCCTTCCCGCACCTGGCCATGCCGTCGTCACATGCCGCGCGATGGCTGGTTGCCGTCAGCATGGCACGCATCGGTGCCGGAAAGATGCTGCTTCGGCGCGGCCCGAGGCGCAGCCTGGCCTCGTGGTCACAAGGGCGAAAGGGGAAGTGCACCCCATCGGGTAGGCCAATCGGCATGTCGACGGCCAGCACGCCCTCGACCCGCGCCAGCATGGCCGGGACATCCGCAACGACCTCGACCCGGACGCGTCCGCCGTGCGTCTGTCCGGCCAGCACCCAGCCGGCCTTGCAGCCGTCGGCCCCGGCCAGAGCGAAGGGATCGCCCGGGCTCAAGCCGAGGCCAAGACCGACAAGTCCGTGGCTGCCGGTTGCCGCAGCAACAACAACTCGCCCGTCCACGTCTCGGCGATGGCCGTGCAGTCGTCGACCCAATCCCCGGAGTTGGCGTAGAGGATGCCGTCTTCCTCGGTCACCTCGCCGTGATGGATGTGGCCCGTGACAATGCCGTCGTAGCCGTGCTTGCGGGCGTGGTCGATGGACAGGGTGCGAAACTTGGCCAGCAATGCACGCGCGTCGCTGCTGTTGTCCTTGAGGAACTGGGCCAGCGAGAAATGCGGTCGGCGCAGATGACTGTTCAAGCGATGCAACCACCCGTTGATTTCGATCAGGGCGTCATAGAACCACGTGCCCAGGGTGTTCAGGACCTTGCCCCGCGACAGCGCCGGGTCGAAGCGATCGCCGTGTATCACCAGCAACCGACGGCCGTTCGCCGTGACGTGCACGGCTTCGAAGCGCAGCTCGATGGCGCCGATATCCAGAGGCACGAACGGCCGGAGGAGGCCGTCGTGGTTGCCGGGCACGTATACCATGCGGCACTTCTTCGCCTTCTTGACGAGCAGGCGCAGGATGTCGCTGTGCACCGTCGGCCAGTACCAACTGTCCTTGAGCATCCACCCGTCGATGATGTCGCCGACCAGATAGATGGTCTCGGCGTGGTGGGCCTTGAGGAAGGCCTTGAAGGCCTCGGCCCGGCAAGCCCGCGTGCCCAGGTGAACATCGGACAGCCAGAGCGTGCGGTAGGCGTGGGTCGTGGGTTTCACGCGGCAGCACCTGCCAGAATGCCGTTCATCCCCGGTTTGACCTTGGGCATGGCCTTGGCAAGTGCCTTGGCCAAGGCTTGATGCAGGTCGGCCCCGGTAGCCAGCAAGGTGCCCATGTCCGCTTGCCAGGGCCATTTGCCTGACCTTGCAATCCAGGCGAGGACCACGGGTAGGAGCAGGCCGCTCAGGACACTACCCACGACGGGAACGGCCGACAGTGCCTCTGCAAGCATCGCCGTCACGATGGCGCGTACGCACGCGTCCCGATCGAATGCCGCCCCCCTGTGGGTCAAGGCATAGACAAGCCAGGCTCTGGCGCCGGCGACCAGCATGTCCGCCGCGATCAGAAGCAACGCTGAGACGAGTTCTTCGGAAGCGGGGTCACCGGGATCCTTCGAGGCAGACAGCCAGACGACATGGTCCTTCCATTGCAGCCGGATGCGCGGACCGGCAGCGGTCTGGACGACATGGCGTGAGACGGTGGGTCGTGATGCAGCGTTTGCGGCCTCGACAAGGCTGGTCTGTCCGCGGCCATCCATTCGTGCATCGGGCTGACCCGGCAAGGAGACACAACCTGCCAAGGGGCCTGTTGCCAAGGCAACGGTCACGATGCAGGCCGGGACTGAATTCCGCATGGGCTGATCGTACATTAAAAATAGATAAAGAAGCCCCGGAAGTTCTGCCCGGGTTCGTCCAAGCTACGGCCTGCGCGGGTGGCCCGTCAGGCCTCAGGGGTCGCGCAGTTGGTTCAAAAAATCGTGCCGTGCCAGGTCGTCGACACCCACGTTTGGCCGAGACAGGGGCTTTGCCGCCTTGTTGTCCCGACAGGCTCGGAGTCGCTTCTGCCGGCCCCTGAAGACCCAAGGTTGCACCAAGCTGGCACGCATGGGGCCAGCTTGGCCTCAGGCATCAGATCTCGACCGAGACGTCCTGCGTCGGGCGGAAGTTCATCAACTCGATCATGAAGACGGTCTGGCGTCCGTCGGACATCTCGACCGACGATGCGAAGCCCGTCCGCATGTCGACGCGCGCCGTCATGTCCCGCACGCCGCTCAGCATGTGGGGCCCGGTGATGCGCAGCAGGGCCAGGTTGCCCTGCTCGCCCCCGAACTGCACCTGCGCCGCGGGATGGTTGAGCAGGCTCAGCAGGCCCGGGATGTCCGTCTGGTCGAGCGTATAGCCCCGTGGGGAAATGATGCGGGGGTCCGTCAGGGGCAGGTCGAGCGGGATGGCGCTCAGCAGCCCTGCCGCCCGGACCCGGATGGTTTTGCCGCCGCTCCATGACAGCTTGGTGCCTTGGCCTTCGCCCTGCAGGATCTGGATCCGCAACTGCCGGGGCTTCTTGCCGCGCAGGTCATAGACGCCGCGGACGGTCTTGGTCCCGGCGATCTGCAGATAGGTCATCTGCGCCGTGTAGGCCGAAACCTGGTCATGGGCCGCGCTGACGCGCCGAGCCCAGAACTGGGCTGCCCCGTTGGTATTCCCGCGACCGGGCAAGGTCGGCAGCAAGCTGGGGAGGGGCGTCGGGACGGCCGGGGTCGAGAAATCGCCAGGTCCACCGAGCACATTGCCGGTACCG
>VGJW01000036.1 GCA_016867265.1 Candidatus Tanganyikabacteria bacterium | reverse complement strand
TGCCCGGGAAATCCTGATTTCAAGTGGGACGGTTTAGGGGGAGCAGGTCAGGATCTCGAGGCCTTCGAGAGTCGCCTGCACTTGCAGGCCCACTGCATCCAGAAGTTCGAGACGGGACCCGCCATCGAATCTCGAAACATGCACCGCGGATACGGTGGCATGGGGGATCCTGAGGAAGGCCTCGAACGTCTCGAGGCGCTGATGGCCGGACGGACAGGCTGGCCGATGCTGGGTGCATCGGTGGCGATGCAGCCCCGGACGGGATGGATCAACTTCCGCATGCGGGCGATGCTGATGTCCACGGCGGCTTACTCACTCTGGCTGGACTGGCGCCGGGTCGGCCTCTGGCTGGACCGGCAATTCCTTGACTACGAACCCGGAATTCACTGCAGCCAGATGCAGATGCAATCCGGAACCACCGGCATCAACCTGCCGCGCATCTACAATCCGGTGAAGCGGGCGCAGGACCACGACCCAGTCGGTGTCTTCGTCCGGAACTGGCTGCCGGCGCTGGCCCCCGTTCCCGATGCCTGACTTTTCGAGCCGTGGAAGATACCGCCCGACGTGCGCGCCCTGGCCGAACTCAAGTCGGGTTGTCCTAGGCCCGAAACTCTGGTGGATCTTCCGGTCGCGACGCGGGGCGCCAGAGATCGGTTGTTTGCCTGTCGCGCCCGGCCCGAGGTCCGCGCAGGCAAGGCCGCCGTCATCGAGAGGCACGCCTCGCGGGCGCAGCGGCCTGTCCGGATGAACCGCACCACCACAGCCGCACGCCCTACGGAGGAGCAACTGGGGCTTGGGCTCGACTTCGGCGCAGGGACCGAGCCGGTAGAGCCTCCATGCCGGTTCGGACACACTTCGGAACTCGTGGCCGTCTCACCTCGAATTGCCTCGACGAACCTGCTGGTTGATGGTGAAGACATGACAAGCGGTCCTCGCGGGTCTGATCTTCCGGACCCGAAGCCTTCATCGGCAAGTCGCCTACGAATAGGCGGTGACCGTCAGGCCTCCGTGCGGAAACGTCAGGTGGCGCGTCGAAGGGCGCTCGGTGGTGGACAGCACGACGCTGCGCCAGCCTTCATAGGCAGCCAGGTCGAGGCCGGGCCCTGCGATCCGCTTGCCATAGGGCGGGTTGATGACGACCAGCCCTTGATCGGCCGGCGGCGGAGCCTTGAGGAAATCCATCCGCTCGATGATGGGGGAGACCCCGGCCCGGGCCGCATTGTCTCTGGTCACGTGGATGGCGCCGCCGTTGATGTCGCGGGCGAAGATCGGCTGCGGAGCGGGCCTGACCAACTCGTCGGCCTGTTTCAGAAGATACCGCCAGACCCCCTCCCTGAAGGAGGGCCATTGCTGGAAGGCGAATGCGCGGTAGCGGCCAGGGGCGCGGTTCTCCGCGATGAGCATCGCTTCGATTGGGAATGTGCCCGATCCGCACATCGGGTCGAGAAAGGGCTCGCAGCCGGTGTAGCCAGCCCAGAGCAGGATCCCCGCCGCCAGGTTCTCGCGGATGGGCGCACGGGACGTTGCAAGACGGTACCCGCGGCGGTGCAGGTTTTCTCCGCTGGTGTCGAGCGACAGCGTCACGATGTCGTCCTCGGCGCGGACCAGCAGCATGGCCTCGCCGATTCCCGGCCCATCGCCCGCGAGGTGTTGCAGTGTGTCGGGACCCAGCCGTGACTGGTGACTGACGGCCTTCGGGTGGACGCCAGCCGGCGCAAAGACATCCCACCGGATCCTCCCAGCATGCTTGATGAAATCAGCCGGGTGCGACGCCTTGAAGGTCGAAAGCCGCAAGAAGATGCGCGTCGCGCTGCGCAACCACAGGTTGGCTCGGTAGCCGGCCTCCAATTTGCCTTCGAACTCGACGCCACCCGGGACGATCCGCCCCGCGCCGATTTCGGTGTGCAACACAGCCTCGAATCCCGGCGGACATGCCGCGAACCAGGTGTGTACCGGCGCGTGCACGAGGCGCTTGATCGATCGTTCCAGCGGGGTCGTCACACCCCAGTCTAGCCCTTGCCGTCCAACCCGACATCGAAACATCCTCGCCTTGCCACCTTGGCCACCGCAAGGGGCTTCAGCTTGCCTAATCCATCCGAACCTGCACCCTTACGCACAGTTTATCCTTCGCCAAATCGTCCGACTATCAAGACCGCCGCAAGCGCCCATCAATTTGGAACGCTCAAAATACGACCGTTCAAAGACTGTTTGAGGCTGGGGGCTCTAATCAATCTCTCTTGTAGAACCAAGATCCGAAAGCTTCGACTGCCTACCTTGCAGATCCCTGAAAGGAGACTGTTGAATAGTTTTGACGATTGCGTCCGAGCCTGATGCGATACGCATGTTATTGACCTGCTCCCCTAAAATCGTCCCACTCCAGATGAAAATTTCCGTTGGGCAAGTCATAGCTTGTAGCCCCACTTTCGTAGAACTTCCTATGGGATGACATGTTCCATCAAGCCACGGCCTCGATGGGCTCCTCCTTGACAGCCCACCCAGCTCTCCCGCCCTCGCAACGTTCCGTCACCAGACCGCACCGAGCTTCATTAAGCCACCATTCAATCTTCCGCATCCCCGTGTTGAAGAATCCATAAGGCCTAAGGCGAGGGGGGCCTTGCCCACACCGCGATGGGGAGAACCGAGGATGGATCCGATCGTGCCGGCTGTCGCTGCTGCCGGAAAACTGACTGCCCGGGAAGTGACCCCGGCAACCGTCTAGGCGGCGGTCTCCGTGGGCAAGACCTCGGGCAAGGATCTCGCCCCGTTCAAGGCCAAGAGCGTCAGGGTCGCCGCGGAGAAGTCGCCGGGCCTCGTGCACTACGTCCTGGCGCAGATGGGCTGGGTCAAGCCGACGGCGGAAGAAGTCAAGCCCATGATCGACACGGCCCTGAGGGAAGCCGACAGCAACCTCTATCCCCGGATGGCCAAGTTCTTCGACCTGCGTGTCAAGAAACTGGCGGACGAGACCTTCGCCTTCGCGGCCAAGGCCGAGAGGGTCGATGCCAGCGTGCCGTACCCGTCCGGATATCGTCCGCTTACGGTTCTGGGGCAGTTCGATCCCACCACCCGAAAGTTCATGCGCCTGCGCACCCTCAACAGGACACCTGCGCCCGGTGAGACCGTGGAGCGCTTCTCCGGGTCGGACAAGCCTCAGCACGTGCCGTGTCCGTTGGGCCTGATCCCGTTCTGAATCCCGCCACATCGCCATCGCGTACGGCATCCGGAGATCAGACGCCGGGCCCACAGGCAATCCTGTCGGCCCGGCGCTGAACCCGACTCAGTTCCGACGCAGTTGGCGCACCTCTCCACCAATCTGCAGCAGGTCCATCTGCGACTTGGCGTACTCCGGGAAGGTCAGCCCGGGACCATCCTGGCGGTTGGTCACGATCTCCTGGCGCTCGGTCCGGACCTGCTGGCGCAGGGCCTTGCCCTCGTCGGCGGTCAGTTGCCCCTTGTTGACGCCGGACGCGATGCGACCGATCAGATTGCCCTGACGCTGAACGAGATTTACTGGCATGGTACTGTCTCCTCCTCGAGTGGTCCGGCAACTCCGTCACCGAACGGCTGGCTACAGGAACGTCATACGAAGCGCCGCTCACCGGACGCTCACCGGGCAGATCCCGGGACACCATCAGGCAGCCGCCCACGGTCGCCCCCCACGCCATGAAGGGCGACAAGCGAGCTGGCGACAAGGCGCGTGCCCCTTGCGACAGGACTTGGCCCTTCGTCGAACAGTACGGGTCATCCGAGAAGATGATTGCGGGCAGCGAGGCCAGCAAGTTCCCGCACCATCCATCGACCGACCGCGTACAAAATCGGGAAGGGAAACCCTCCAGCCGGGAAAGCCCGCCCGCCTCGGACCCTTGGGGATGGCCGCCGCCCCGGTACTTGCCTCGGCAGCTGCACGTGAATCACCTTATCCGCATCGCACGCCCGTGATTCAGGAGGCCAACCGATGAAGGAAGCCATCGCGAACTACCATGCCGCTCAATCTGAGGCCGACAGGACCACCTGCGACACCCTTCTCTCGCTGGTGGATCTCGTGTTGCCGGAAGCTCAGGGCAGGGTCTGGCACGTACACCCGGTTTTCTTTCTCGACGACAACCCCGTCGTCGGCTACAGCGTGCTCAAAGGAGGAGTGCGCCTGTTGTTCTGGAGCGGACAGTCCTTCGATGAGCCTGCCCTGTCCCCCGTCGGCAAATTCGAGGCCGCCAAGGCTCGCCTCGCCCTTGTCGATGACGTCGATGAACGCAACCTCCGTTGATGGCTAGCCAAAGTCCGGGACATCCAGTGGGACTACAAGAATGTGGCGAGAAGAAGAGGAGTTCTGGAACGCCTGCAACAGGATTCCCGATGAGCGTCGGTGGGTCCGAGGCTCCCGAGTAGTTGGCGAAAGATGCGGGAAGGCTGCCGGCCCTGACGGGCTTGCGAGCCGGCTGACGAACGGCTTGGCCGGACATCCAGCTTCACGCGCCTGTTCGCCCAACGACTCCTGCACGCGCTTGCCCATCACCCCAACGCACGAATTGCCTGCCTGCCCAGCACAAGCCGGGCAGGCATCTTGACACCTTGATGACAGGCCAGTAGATCATGGTGCCGCCGCACGGCATCCCTACGTTCCATCATCAGGAGTGCATACGTGAAGATTCTCGTCGCATCGTTGCTTGCCGGTACGTTGGCACTTGGCCTCGGAGCCCGGGCGGACGCCTCGGCTCACGCCCAGAAGGCTGCTCCCCACGCCCACGACCATGGCCACGCCAAGCACGCAACCGAGCCCGCCGTATTCGTCAAGGGCACGCTGGTGGACCATCACGGGATGACGCTCTATACCTTCGACCCCGACGTGGCCGAGTCCGGCAAGAGTGTCTGCAACGACGGATGCATCGCGGCCTGGCCCGCGCTGGTCGCCCCGAAGGACGCCAAGAAGACCGGCGACTTCTCCGTCATCACCCGTGATGATGGCTCCCACCAGTGGGCCTGGAAGGGCAAGCCGCTTTACCTCTGGGTGCAGGACAAAAAGGCTGGTGACGTGACGGGGGACAACTTCAACAAGGTCTGGCATATCGTCAAGCAGCACTGATCGGCCGTCAGGCTGAAAACGGGGTGCAGGGTCTTCAGGTTCCTGCACCCCGTTCTGCCGGGCACCACCCGCGCCGATCTCCCGGACCGCTCGGCGGCCTGTCGGGTACAGCGCTCCATGATGGAAACCCTCCAGGCAGGAAAGCCGGCCCGCCTCGGCCCCATGGGGACAGCCGCCGCCCCGGCTCTGCCTTCGGTCGGCGAGCCGGCAGCAAACCCATGGCCCGTTCGCGACCTGCTCGCCTTGTCCATGAAAGCCAAGGCACCCCATCCGGGTCGCCATCACGATGTGACGGACGACACGGGCCTCGCCCGGATCATCACGGTAGGCCGACTGGCTTGTGACAGGCTCGATTTGCAGGACTGCCTGTACGCGAATGGCAACAAGTTGAGCAGCGGCAGGGCCATCCTCGCGTGGGCCGGGTCGCCGGACGGCCAACGCTGCCGTGAGATCGTCTACATCCATGCGGCGCATGGCCAGAATTCCGAGCACCTCCTGCTTCGCGGCGGACAGATGCTGGCCGGCGGCCAATCCGTCACAAGGGTGGATCTCGTCCGGCACGACGACGCGGCGTTCTGGGCGGCCCCTGCGGCTGCCAACCGCACCCCGTAGAACGGGGGCCCCGGGTACGTGTTCCCGCCAACAGCCCTTGGCATCATGGTGGCTTGACCCTGAAAGAGGCGATGTCCACGCTACCGCCCGGCCTCTCTTGGGCCATCTGGGCTATCCTGGCCGTGGGCGTCGTCTTGGCGCATCTGAGCATGTGGCGCTGCGCCGGGGACATCCTCCGCCGCCACCACGAATCACGGCCCCTCCGCAGTTTCATTGCCGCCTTCGGCATCCAGATCATCCTGATCTTAGTGGCCGAGGCAATCCGGTCCGCCCAGGCCGACGCCAGGCGCCTCGCTGGCGTGCAGTTGGAGCACTGTGCCCCTCTATCCATAACGGTGCCTGCCGATGGCAAAGGACAAGACCGCGCGTATCTGGACCTCGTGTGCGTCCTTCGACTGTTCACCTTCGTCAGCGATTGGCAAGTCCAGCGCTGGAACGACGAGGCCATCAGGGACGTCAGGGTGCATGGCCGATGCCACGTGGGCAACGTTTTCGAACTCTATGCGCCGGACCGGCATGTCACGCTCAGAGCCCGGCTTTTCGACCAAAGCTCGTTCACGCTCAGGCTTCCTGCCACCTATCCGTCTGTAGAAACTATTTCGCGGCTGAATCCCGGTGACTGCCTGGCTTTCCGGGGCGAGATGCGACAGATCAGCCGCAACCATGATGAACCAACCCCCGCCGAGTTGGACATCCTGGCCGACTGGACACACCTGCTGAAACGCCGAACAAGGCCGGGTGCCGCATGGACACTCCCATCCGGGCATCGTCACCAAGTCCGGGAAGGCACGTGACCCCTGCCAACCATCCGGGCATGATGAAAGCAATCGGGAGGTCCAAATGCTCCATCGTCGCCGCGTCTTCCTTCGCCAAGCCGCTGTCGCCTTGCTGCTCGGCATGGGTCTGAGCGGCTGTGCCGTGACCATTCGGGGCGGAACGGCACAAGGGCTCGACCCGGATGTCGTGCGCATGGATCTCAAATACCGGGTGATGGGCCGGGTCAAAGCCACGGCCCATGCCGCCTACGTCCCCTTGCTGGTGCCCTTCTACGTCCTGCTGAACATCCCGCTGGTCGATGGCGGCTACCGCAGCATCGAGACCCGCAAGGACCAGCCGTGGGGCCTGTTGCTGGACGCCTTCTTTGCAGATGCCGTCACGGAAGCCGCCCGCTACGACGCCCTCGAGAAAGTTCCCGATGCCTCGGGCATCGTGGGTGCGCGCGTGCGCACCGAACAGACCTCCTGGGGTCTGTTCTGGCTCGATCGGACGGTCGAGGTCTCGGGCACGGCCATCCAGTACCAGTAGCGACAGGCGCGTTGCGGCCAACGGGCGAGAACCCGGGGCAAGGAAGAGGTTCCGCGCCACCCTGAACCGGTGCCCACGGCACGAGCCTGCTGCCTTAGGAGCCTCCGCCCGTCAGGAACCCCGTACCGCCGGTTTTTCCCTGCCGTCCTGTCAGCGCCTTGAGTTGCTGGAACAACTGCCCCTGAACCACCTGGTGCTTCTGGAGTTCCCGTCGGATCGCCTGAAACGCTGCAGGATCAGGGCGTGCGCCACTACCCAACCGAAGGCGCTGCTCCAGCACCTTGACGACGGTCTGGCGATAGGTGCGCTCCTCGGTCAGGACACGATAAAGCATGGTCCTGTCTTCGGGTGTCATGTTTCCGAAGCCGATGGCGAGGGTGCGCCGCAGTGCATCCATCCGGCCGGGTGATTCCTGCTCCTGCTGCGCGAGCCATTCAGGGTCGGGCATGGTCCGAGGGCGCGCGGCCGGGGCGGAGTCCGCAGCGGCAGCCGGTTCCACTCCA
>VGJW01000035.1 GCA_016867265.1 Candidatus Tanganyikabacteria bacterium | reverse complement strand
CAGGCCCTGGCACCGTGGTGGCTGGCACGCCTCGGGCAGCGTCGTTCAGGCCTCGCCTGAGGCCGGCGGCCCGGGCTCGACCGCTGGCTGCCGGAGCCAGCGCCGATCGAGCCAGAACGAGCCCAACGGCAACGAGGCCACGAAAAGGAGGGCCGGCACCCGCCAAAGCGGCCAGCGGGCGGTCCTGGCGACATCCAGGGCAGCCATCGCCAGGGCCACGAAGAGCACGCCGTGTGCCATCCCCAGGACCCGAACATACTCCGGATGGCCATAGAGATACTTCAGCGGCATCGCAACCAACAGCAGGCCGTGAAACGAAAGCCCTTCAAGCAGGTTCATGAAGCGCAAGCGTGCTCCAGGTGTCCCGAACAGCTTCATGTCCTGCTCCATGCCCGACGGAGGGTCGCACGCGCATCGGCCTCGAGGTGACCGGTCAGTGCCGCGGCCACGAGGACACAATCCTCGACCGACAAGTCACGCCCCGACTTGGGTGTCTTCCCCAGCACGCGCTGGACGACAGGCATCGCGCGCTTCTCGGCCAGCATCAAGGCGGACAGGATGTCCTGCAGGCGCCGGGAGCGTCCCAGCCTTCTCACGGCATCGTCCAGAGGCATGGGCTGCATGGGGCGCTGGCCCACGAGCGCAGCCAAGGGCTTCCACCGCTCATCCAGAATGCGTCCCAGCACGCGCGCCTGCTCCTCGGAGAGGGGGCCTTCGGTGCGCGGCAGAGCCTTGATGCGGCCGTCAAGCCGCGCAACATCCATGCGCTCCAGCAGATCATGGGCATCGAACCCCGTATGGCGGGCCGCCTCGGCGAGACTGGGACCGAGGCCGGCCCCCAGACGCGTCTTGAGCCACTGGGAAGGCATGACCATCTGCACCCGGGCAGGTGGTGCCTCCGGGGCGACGGCGGGAATCCGGCGTTCCAGTCCGGCGCCGGCCCCGGGCGGGCCACCTCCGGGTCCAACGGCGACAGGCAGCGAAGATGGAGGCAACGGGACAGGCTCCGAGGGCGGCGTCACCCGCGCTGCTGCCTGTTGAAGGCGTTCCTCCAAGGCAGCCTGCTGCACCCGCGCCTGCGCCCGCACATCGGCCAGCAGCAGCCGCGTGTCATCCAGCTCTTGCCGGGTTCGTGCAAGTCGGTCTTCTCGCTCGGCAAGGCGTGCCGCCAGACGCTCCAGTTCCGCGCGATGCGCGGTCTCGCGACTCAGGGCCGCGAACAGTTCGGTCTCCGCCTCGGCAAGGTGCTGGTGCCAATCCCGACTTCCCCCGGCAGGTGCCTGGCCGAGGGCAAGGCGGCGCTCCTCGAGACGCTTCCTGTCGGCTTCCAGTTCCTCGAGCAGGCGATCGAGGTGCGCCCTGCGCGCCTCGGTCTCCTTGCGCTCATGCCCGACCTTGGCTTGAAGGCGCCGGGCCTTGTCCCACTCGGCGGCGTTTCGCTCCACCCCCTTGCGGTAGCTGTCGCGAACCTCGGCAATCCCGCTGAGCAAGCGCTCCCGGTCCTGCGTGGCTGACGCTTCCTCACCCAGGAGCGCCCGCAGAATGACCCGCTCCTCGACCAGTAAGCCGCCCGCCTCCTTCGACAGCCAGTCACAAAGGGTGGCGAGTCCCCGCAGCACCTCAGGCACGGGCAGGCCTGCAGCCTCAAGCAAGGCCATCGCCTCGCCGGGTTCGCCCGCCTGCCGGCAGACGATGACCGCCTCCTCGTACTGGCCGGTACGAACGAGCGCATCACGCGCGGTACGCCAGTCGCCACGCCGCGCCGCAATCCGGACGACCCAGGGATCAGGAGGCTCCCGCATGGCGTCGAGCAACCGCTCGGCCGTGGCCCAATCGCCCATGCCGACCAGCGTCTCGACAGCCCGCTCCTGCAACTGGGCCAGGATTCCGGCCCCATCAGGCAAGCCGAGGGCTTCAACGGCATGGTCCTGCCAATGCACGACAAACGGGGCCAATTCACGGGCAGCCGCCGCCTCGCGCAAGCGCGCAAGCAGGCCGTGGGCGTGGTCGGCGAGTGCCCTGTCGAGGCCAGCCGTCCAACGCGCACGGGGCACACCCGACAAGGCCTTGAAGAGGCGTGCGCACCCGCGCGCATCAAGCGTGGCAAGGGCTCCTTCCTCCATCAGGGCCTTGATGACCGGCGTCAAATCCTCTCGCCCCATCGGTCCCAGCAGCTGCCAGAAGGCATGCCGGACAGACGCTCCGCCTGCCTGCTGGCCCTGGGCCAGCAAGAGAACGCCCAGCCTGATGGCCTGGTCAAGCACCTCCTGCTGGCGGTGACCGTCCCACTCACGGCTGTCTACCAGCACCAGCAGCGTCTCCAATGCCGCAACGAATGCGCGGTCCGAGGCGTCTGGCTGTTCGTCGATGTCCCGCAAGCCCTGGCGCAACAACTGCTCGATCCGGCCGAGGGGATCGGCGTCCTCGTCATCGGCCAGGGCCAGGGAGAAGACCTCGGGACTAGCCAAGCGCCACTGGTTGCGATCCTCGCCGAACATCAGGGCAGACGCCATGTCGGCCTGCCTGGACGCGCCCGTGTCCACGAACGCCAACAGACCGGTGGAACGGCTCAACGCGACACGAAGTCGGTCGATGGCCACGCGGGCCTGCGCCTGTACTCCGGCCCTGCCGAACGCATCCTCGAGACGCTCCAGCTCGCGCCCCGGCTCGAGCAGGACCACCTTGTCGAACTCGAGCCCCTTGATGTCCTCGGGTGTCCGCACCAGACCTTCGGCATCCTCGGGTGTCAGCCACGAAGGCAGGTCGTCCCCAAGCGACACGATGGCCGTTCCCGTGCCTCCACGCAGGGCCACGACGAGCTGGCGGGCAGTATCCGGTTCCGTTCGCAGGTGCAGCAGGCGCGCCTCAGTCACGGCCTGCGCCTCGAGACGCTGGCTCTTGCCGGGCCTGAGACCCTTGTCGATGAATCGCCCGTAGAGATCCGTAGCCCGGTCGAGAACCTGCACGATACCTGCAGGCGACCGCAGGTTGGCGGTGGCGTCGTAGCGTCGCCCTTGCTTGTAACGCTTGCCCAGCAGCCCCTTGAACCAATTGAAGGAGAACCCCGAGGGACGGACCGACTGCCCCTCGTCGCCCGCCACCAGCAGGAAGGGCCAGCACCCCCTGGACGCGCCGGACCGACGCGCCAGTTCGACCAGGACGGCCAACTCGACCTGGGTCAGGTCCTGAACCTCGTCGAGCACGAGGCGATCGAGCCCCGCCAGGTCCGCAGGCACGACGAAATCGGGGTCCAACAGCAGACCCAACGCCTCATGGGCGGCCGCCAACTCGGGAAACATCGCGTCCCGTTCCCGGACATCGTCGAGCCCGAGGCGATGCCAAGCCCGCCCGGCTTCCTGCGCAGCCTCGTGGCCGAGTTCGGCGGTCCGATCCTTGACCCATCGCGTGGTCACGTCGGCGATCGACACGTTCCAGTAGGCATCCGGAACACTACCGGCGCGGTGAGCACGCAGCTCGGCAAACAGAGCCTCCTGGCGGTCATGCCATTCGGGCCATTGGCTACGGCTCCACCTGTGGGCGGCCATCTTCCCGAGAAAGGCGCGGCGCAGAGCCGAGAGGCTGCGGTGAGGCACATCGCGGCCAAGCAGACGAGCCAGAAGCTGGCGATAGGGCAGCACGTCCAGCGTGGTCCCGGTCGTCAGAAAGCCCGGCGCATCCGGGGTGCCCCCGAGCTGCACCCGTGTCTCGTCTGCCAAAGGGCCGGACCACGTCACCAACAAGACCTTCTCGCCATCGCGGGTGGCCATGGCCTGCCACAAGGCCTGGGTCTTGCCCCCCCCCGCCTGGCCCAGCATCAGCCGGACAGGCTCGTCGGAACGAACGAAATCGAGCTGTGCTGCGGTCCACGGTGAATCCAGCCCGGGCACCGCGCCCTCGGCATCAAGCTCGAGGGGCAGCCAGGCCCCGGAATCGTCGGCATCGAGGCTGGCGTGGTCGTCGTGATGCCGGATGGCCCGCACAAGCAGCGTACGCGGCGGCAGGTCGAGGTGGCGAAGGGCCTTGGTGCCCCCGACGGCCCACCACAGGTAGAAGTGAGATCCGCCCGTACCTTGCAGGCCGGTACGCAGCCAACCCTCGTTGACACCCTGGGTGGTCTTGGTCGAGGGACTCGTGCCGCGCAGGGCGAGGTGACCGAGGACCACGCTGACCCTGCGGGCCAGAAAACGCCGGTCAGGGTCCTCGAGCGTCCGGAAGACCTCGGGATGGATACGGACTTGCCACGGCCGGCTTCGGGAAGCACCCCCCACCATCCGGTCGAGGGCGAGGTCAATCGAAGCAGACACGACCATCAGCTCTGGCTTCGTACCCCGCGGGCCAGAGCGCGTGCATCCGTAAAGTTTTCTTGCAATCCCTAAAGTGGCGCGACATAAGCCAACCGGACCCGAAAATCAGGGGAATGGCTTTCCTATGAACAAGCGCCTTACCCTCGCCGTGCTGCCGCTCGCGGCGACCGTGGCGTGCAGCGCCCCGGCGACCCTCCAAGCCCCC
Organism: Candidatus Tanganyikabacteria bacterium; assembly: GCA_016867265.1. Lineage (GTDB taxonomy): Bacteria > Cyanobacteriota > Sericytochromatia > S15B-MN24 > VGJW01 > VGJW01. The sequence continues at coordinate 3,018 of VGJW01000035.1, read as the reverse complement.
GACCCGGGCGATGACGGCAGCATCACCATGCAGGCTGACAGCGCGGCCGACCTGAACGAAATTCCGGTCGGTACCCTCGAGGGTCGCCTGGCCGAACAGGCGGATGGAACGCTCGTGGTGCCAGACGCCCTTCGCTCCGGCTTCGACGCCCTCGCCGCCAGCAACGCGCTGGCCGGGTCGGCGATGGCGAGTTGGCTTCGGGCGCGCAGCCAGCACCCGGAGCTGGGCCGGACGGCCCAGAACACAGGCGCGCGTCGCTTCCTGATCCAAGCCCGCAGGTCAAAGGCTTTGCCGGCCCTTCCGGGATGGCGCATCCTCGCGCAGCAACCGCTTTTGAACGCGGTCATCGCGACGCCGGAGGACCCACGTGCGCTCCAAACCCTGCTCGCGCGTACGCTTAGCCACCCCGACCTCGCCAACATCGAGGAGGAGGCCGTCCGGAAGACTGCGGCAGCCCCGACCGATCCGCAATACGGCAGCCTTTGGGCGTGGCCCAAGGTCAAGGCGGACCTCGCCCATGATCGCTTCGCTTCGACGCCGGGGACGCTCTCCGTGGCCGTGCTGGATACGGGCGTCCAACTGGATCACCAGGACCTGACGGGCAACACGATTGCCCGTGAACCGGGTGACAACCTGACGACCGATGCAGATGGCGCCGTGCACCCCCACGGCACCCACGTCGCCGGCACGATCGCGGCGGTGCGTGACAACGGCCTTGGTGTCGTCGGCATCGCCCCGCAGGCGAACATTCTGGACATCAAGGTGCTGGGGAATCAGGGCAATGGCTATTCGTCGTGGGTCGCGAGCGGCATCGTGCAGGCCGTGAACCGCGGGGCGAAGGTCATCAACATGAGCCTCGGCTCCACTTCCTACTCGGATGCGGAGCGATCCGCCATCGACTATGCCCTGACCCAGGGGGTCATGGTCGTTGCGGCCGCAGGCAACAGCAACACCATGTCCTTGCACTACCCCGCAGCTTATCCGGGTGTGCTCTCCGTCATGGCATCCACGCCCTCGGACACGCGGGCGTCTTTCTCGAACTACGGCACGTGGTGCCACCTCGCAGCCCCGGGCACGAGCATCCTGAGCACCGTTCCCGTAAGTACTTACGGAACCTTGCAAGGCACCAGCATGGCTTGTCCCCATGCCGCCGGAGCCGCTGCCGTGGTCCTGCAGGCGGCGGCCCAGCAGGGCGTCACGCTTCGCCCCCCTCAGGTGCACGAGTTGCTCCGCACCTCGGGCCAGGCCATTCCCCGGTTCTGGGGTTCAGCGACGGTGCCCCGGCTGGATCTTGATGCTGCTGTCCAGCGAGTGCTGAACAACAACGCCCCGCTCGATCGGCCTGCGACCGTGACACTCTCGAAGCCGGTCGTCACGGCCAATGCCGCGACGCTGCCCTTCTCGGCCAGCGAAATGGTCAAGGTCCGCCTCTGGACCCTGCAGAACGGCAACCGCCTCGTCCCGGGAGGTCCGGCCCCGGGCAACGGCGGATGGCTGCATGACAATCCCTACTCCAGCAGCGGCCAAGCCATCATGGCCGGCCTGCGACCCGATACGGTCTATGCCTACCAACTCGAGGCCGAGGACACCGCAGCGCAACAGACGGTGTCGGAAGTCGGCACCTTCAGGACCTTGCCGTTCACACTTGGCTTGGCGGCCACCTCGGCCACCGACAGCTCGATTGACGTCAACCTGACCCGCAATGTCGCCAACATCACGGGCTTGACGATGTGGGTGAGCCCGACGAACTGGACCACGACGCCCCCCGGGGACGCGACGAGCAGTGCTCTGGCTGACGACGCCCCCGGCTTCTCGGTCGCAAGCCTGTTGCCGAACAAGACCTACTACATGCAGGTTGAAGCGACCGAAGGCGTCGCCAGTACCACCACGAAGTCGGCAGTAGTCGGCCTGAAGACAGCGCCACTACCCCTGACCATCACCTCGGCCAGCGTGACCAACAGCAGTGTGACACTGAACTTCACCAGCACCGTCGCGGGCTTCGGCGGCATCAAGTACGGCTCGGGAACCAATCCGAGAAGCTTCTCGACGCTCTACAGCAACACCAGCGGCACCAACCATAGTGTCACCGTGACGGGCCTGCGCAGTAACACCGCCTTCGTGGTCACGGCCGTCCTGCGGCAGAGCCACAGCAATGAGGCAGGCCTGTCGAGGAACCTGAGCGTCCGAACCAGCCGATAATCTTCGCGGGCCAGCCGCCCCGGGGCAGCCAAGGGCTATCATGGGGCGTTCTGGAGGAACGACGCATGACGCTTGCCCGCCCCCACTCGGCCATCCCCGTGACCATGCCCGACGGCACTGTCCGCGAAGTACCTCACGGTTCGACCTGTGCCGATCTGGCGGCCTCGATCTCGCGTGGCCTCGCCAAGAAGGCGGTCGGCGCCCGTATCGACGGTGAACTCAAGGACCTCACCACCCCGCTGGTCGGACCCTGCGGTGTCACGATAGTCACCACGGATGACGCAGACGGCCTCCATTTCCTGCGCCATTCGATGGCCCACCTGATGGCCGAGGCCGTCACCGAGCTCTGGCCCGGCACCCGGGTCGCGATCGGCCCCGTCATTGCGGACGGCTTCTACTACGATTTCGACCGGGGCGAGCCCTTCACCCCCGAGGACCTTGTCCGCATCGAGGAGACGATGCGACGCCATGCCGCGGCCGCCGAACCCATCGTCCGATCCGAGATGCCCCGGGCCGAAGCCGAGGAGGCCGTGACCCGGTTCCGGACCGAAGGCGAAGTCTACAAGGCCGAGATTCTTGAAGGCATCCTTGCGGAATCCGGCAGCGTCGTCAGCTTCTACAGTCAAGGCGCCTTCACCGACCTGTGCGAGGGCCCGCACGTCCCCGACACCGGGTTCCTCAAGTATTTCAAATTGCTCTCGGTTGCGGGCGCCTACTGGCGGGGCAACGAGAAGAACAAGATGCTCCAGCGCATCTACGGCACCGCGTTCTTCCGACAGGCCGACCTCGACACCCATCTGCAGAAGCTCGAGGAAGCTC
>VGJW01000034.1 GCA_016867265.1 Candidatus Tanganyikabacteria bacterium | reverse complement strand
AGACACCACCACTGCATCAGGACACAAAGCCCGGAAACAACAGAAACATCAAATCAAGAACGACAACATCAGACCATTCGGCCAAGCAGACTGCGTACAACGCAGACCACCCAGCCAACGTAACTCCCTCTCCGGAGAGCTGTCAACACGAGGTCCGAATTTTTCGTCTTTCCCACGCAGCCCCCGTCGCCCGGAAACCAGAAAGCCCCCCGTACGCTTCCGCGCACGGGGGGCCCTGAACCGGACGCGTCAGTTGGCGACGAGTTCGGCGCCACCAAGATACTTCTTGAGGGACTCGGCATCCGGCTTCATGGCCGCCTGGCCCTTCTGCCAGTTGGCAGGACAGACTTCGCCGTACTTCTCGGAGAAGTCGATGGCATCGACAAGGCGAAGCACCTCATCCACGTTGCGACCAAGGTCGTTGTGGTTGATGGTGACGTGCTTGAGCACGCCTTCCTTGTTGATGATGAAGAGGCCCCGTAGCGCCAGGCCGGCCTCCTCGATCAGGACGCCGTACTCACGGCTGATGTCCTTCTTCAAATCGGCGACCAGCGGGTAGGCGATACCCTTGATGCCGCCTTCCTTGCGGTCGACCTGTGCCCAGGCACGGTGCGAGAACTTGCTGTCGACCGACACGCCAAGGACTTCGACGCCACGGGACTTGAACTCATCGATCCGATCCGAGAACGCCATGATCTCGGTGGGGCAGACAAAGGTGAAGTCCAAGGGATAGAAGAAGAGCACCACGTTCTTGCCGCGGTAATCCGAAAGGGACACCGTCTTGAAGTCACCATCCACGTAGGCTTCAGCCGTGAACTCGGGAGCCTGCTTAGTCACGAAAACCGCCATTGCGGAAAACCTCCTCGTTAGGTGCCTGCCGGGACCGTCAGGCATACCCCAAGCGTACGACGCACTTCGGGGTTCGACAAGAACCAGACAGGCTCAGGATGCGGGGGGATGGCGCCGAGTCCAGGCCCTCACGGCCAGCAACATGGCCACGATGAAGAGTCCCTCGGCGACACCGACCACGGCAATCCATCCGTCCCTCACCCGCCACCCTCCCCGCCACGGCGCAAGAGCCCCTCGAAGAGAGCAATCGGCACAGGAAAGAGGATCGTGCTGTTCTTTTCCGTCGCCACGTCCGCCAGCGTCTGAAGATACCGCATTTGAATGGCAGCCGGCTCCCGGGCAAGGATGGTTGCCGCATCGGCCAGGGTCTCGGCGGCAAGCCGTTCACCCTCGGCGTGCAGCACCTTGGCGCGCTTCTCCCGCTCGGCCTCGGCCTGTCGCGCCATGGCACGCTGCATGGCCACGGACAATTCGAGGTCCTTGAGCGCCACGACCGTCACCTTGATGCCCCACGGCTCCTTGAACTCGTCGAGGATGCGCTACAGCCTGTCGTTGAGCGCGTCACGGCTCGCCAGTATTCATCGAGCGCCGACTGGCCCAGTACGTTCCGCAAGGTCGTCTGGGCCAGCTGCACCGTGGCCAGGTGTCCGTCCGCGACTCGGGTGACGGCCATGTCCGGGGCCACGAAGCGGTAGTAGACGACGGCCGTCACCTTGATGGTCACGTTGTCGCGCGTCACCACCTCCTGCACCGGCAACTCGAAGTTGAGTGTCCTGAGGTCCACCCGGACGGCCCTGTCGAGGAAAGGCACGAGGAAGCAGATGCCTGGCCCCTGCACGCCCAGCAATCGCCCCAGCCGGAACACCACGAGGCGCTCGTATTCCTGAAGGACCCGAAAGCCGGACGACACCACCCCGAAGACCAACGCCAGACCGATGATGACATTCATGCCCCACGTGCCTCCCCGACGTCCGGACCGCCCCTGCGCACCTCGAGAACCAGCCTGTTCCGCCCCGTGACCACCACCGGCTCACCCACGCCCGGGCGGCGCCCAGCCCACCGCGCCCGCCATCGCTCTCCCTCCAGCAGCACCATCCCTTCGTCAGCGCCCGCAGCCTCGATCACCATCGCGACGCGCCCCACCTGCTCGTGGATCGGGCGTGCGTGCAAGGCTCCCCAGGCAGAACGCGCCGCCAGGACCGAAAAGCAACCGAGCAGGACACCGCCCCCGACGGCTCCGGTCCACAACCACGCATCCGACTGCCAGCCGGCCGCCCGCGCCCCCACGGCCAGAACAAACCATCCGGCAGCGAGCGCAAGGCCGGCGCCCACGCCCTGCAAGCCGTGTCCGGGCGTCATGGCCTCCGCCACGAACAGGCCTACACCCACGACAAGCAAGGCAATTCCTGCCCACGCCCCCGGCAGCGCACCAAGGTCATAGAACCCCTGCGACAAACCGAGGATACCGGCCAAACCCGGCAGGATGCTCCCGGGATGGGACAGCGCGAGGAATATCCCGAGCATCCCGACCTGCCTGAGCAACATCGCGGTCGTCGGCTCGGACAGGACGGCCAGCATCCTTCCCCCGGGCAGCACCCCGCGCGCATGGGACAAGGCCTGGTCGCCACGAAGCCGCACGCGCCGTCCCAGTACCCGGACCCCCACGCCATCGAGTCGCGCCAGCAATTCCGCCTCGCTGGCGGCCAGACCGTCCAAGAGGCCTCGTCGCATGGCCTCTTCGGCCGACAAGCTCAGGCTCTCGCGCACGGCCGACTCGGCCCATCGGGCATCACGACCATGCTGCCGTGCGAGGCTGCGCGCCAAAGCCGCTGCATCCTGCACGGCCTTGGTATCCAGCGGACCGGGCAGCGCCTCACCCGTCGGCCCCACGGGATGTGCCACCCCCATCGCGGTCTGGGGCGCCATGTAGGCGCGATGGGCCGCCGGTACAAGGAACATGCCGGCGGACGCCGCCCTCGCGCCGCCGGGGGCAACCCAAACCACCACCGGCAAGGGCGCCGCCAGCATGTCCTGCACCATGGTCCGCATCGACGTGTCGAGACCGCCGGGACCGTCCAGACGCAGCACCACCAAGCCGTCTCCGTCCCTGACGGCCTCACGCAGGCCTCTCGCCAGGTAGGTCGACGCCACGGGACCAATCGGTCCCTGCCATGCCAGCCACGTCACGGCCCGGCGCGGCGCGGCCGGCATCAGCGGAGCTTCGGCTGCCCGGGCCACGCCGACCCCGCCCAGGACTGCCAGCAGGAGGCCCAGGCGCAGCAACCAAGTGACGGCATGAAGGCGTTGCCAGACCGGCAGCCCTAGACGTCCGATTGCATCAGCTCTCCCAGCACCCATTCGCGGTAGGCCTCCAAGCCGCCCTCGACCGGCAGCAGGAGTATTTCCGGGACCTGATAGGGGTGCAAGGCCAGGATGCGTGCCATCAAGGCATCGGCGACGGCGGCATCTGTCTTGCACCAGACCTGGACTTCCGGATCCGCCCGGATTTCCCCCTCCCACCTGTAGGTGCTGGTGACAGGTGCCGATACCTGAACGCAAGCCGCGAGACGTTCCGAGACAAGCAACCGGGCAAGGTCGCCGGCGCCCTCCGAAGGGTGGCTGAACAAGACAATCTTCATGGGGTAGAAATCTAAAACATTATGGCACTGGCCACCCTCATCGCCCTGTCGGCCCTGTCCCCCGCACCCGACGACCTCGCATGCAGGGCGGCGAACGGCAGGGTCTACGTCCGCGTTCGGGCAGGCGATGCGACAGGGTGGTGGCTCGTCGATACCGGCGCCACGCATACGGTGGCGAGTCCACGGACGGCGCACAGCTGGCCGCACGCCGCAGACACCCCCCGCGAAGCCGAAAACTACGGGTTGACGGCGTGGGCCGTCCCTCCCCCCATGACCCTCGGGCACAACCGGATCCGGCTTTCGCGCGTTGCCATTCTGCCGAGGCTCGCAGAGCGTTTCCTCGCCGAGGATGACATCTTCGTCGCGGGTATTCTTGGCTGGGACCTTCTGGGGCAACAGCGCTGGCGGCTCGATCCCGCGAGGGGACACGCGCGCGTGATGGCCTCGGCAGGGTGGCCACCACCACGGCTGGCCGGACACTGGCCACTCGAGGAACGCCACGGCAGCCCGGTCCTCAACCTGCGGCACGCAGGAGGCCAGACATGGTCGATGCTGCTCGACACCGGCACCGGCGCCTTGCTGCTGTCCGTGCCCGCCGCGCGCCGGTCCGGCTGGCAGTCCTCACATCCGGGCGAGGCGGGCGCACGCATCGAGGGGCTTGCCTCGACGCAAGCGTCGTGGCTCTGGCCGACACGGCTGGCGTCCCGTGGGCCGCTGGCACCGGCCCAGACCATCCTCGTGACGGACCGGGCACCGATGGCATGGGTCGATGGCGTGCTGGGCACCGACTTCCTCGCGGGCAGGGCGCTCTGGTGGGACGGACCGGGCGGCTGGTGGGGTGTCAGCGCCCCACCGCGGCCAGCACGGGGCCGAAGTCCAGCCTGACGGCCTCGGCAGGAACGGGCGGCTGCCAGGCGGTTGGTCCGGCGAGTGTCGCCATGGTGTGGAGAACGCCGGGGCGTCCCGGAACCGTCGCCGGCAGCCGGGCCCGAGCACCAGTGAACCAGGGGCCCCCGCCCGCATCGAACAACGCCGAGGCCAGCAATCCGGCCGGAGGCTCGGGCACCAGACCGGCTGTCCGGACGTGGCCCCCGACCGCAGCCAAGGCAACCCCGAGGTCGAGGAAGGCGCGGCGTGGTGTGCTGCCCCGCTTCGCGAGGGCACGGGCCAACGCCGCGTCGAGGTCCGCCGGATCCGCAAGCACTTCCCGCACGAGGGCCTCGCCGTAGCGCTCGTGCAGCCACTCCAGGTAGAGGTAGGCAAGCCCGTAGCCTCCACCGCCGGGATTGCCCGCCCAGTCCGACAGCGACCACGCACCGGGCTCGGCCAGAACGGCGGCAACATCCTTGACGAGGCTGGCCCTGCCCTCGGGCAAACCATGGCCCGTCCGGCCCATGGCCCACATCGCGATGCCTTCGTCCCACCATGTAGGCCAGACGGCGGCGCCCCGCGACCGGCGACCGGCAAAGACAAGCAGATGCGTCAGCTCATGGGCCAGCACCCCCGCTGCCTCCGCCTGGTTCTCGAGCAACGCTCCGGCCCGCAGGTAGACGGCCTCCCGCCGGTTGGAGCCCGATACCCCATCGCCCTCAAGGTCCGCCGGCCAGAAGAAACCCTCGAGACCCTTGTCCTTGCCGAAGGATCCGACGGCGGAAGAGAAGATGACGTGCACCCTCGGATCGCCGTCGACGTCGGCTTCCGGCGGCACGGCACCGAAAACGGCCTCAAGCCGGCCCAGGATCGACGCATCCGGCCCGTCGATGCGATCGACCCAGCCCTGCAGCAGCCCATCGGGCACGGGCTGGGAACCGGCTTGGCACGGATCGGCCGCAGTCGGCCCGATATCCACCCAGTACAACGCCCTAGGCGTGATGGCGCGAAGCTCGAGTAACCTCGCGCAGGGACGGCCACCCGGGAGAAGGTCGATGACCCGGACGACATCTTGATCCCCCAGGTGACGCACAGGTTGCGTCTGGGCGCGGCGCGACACGGCACCCGGGCCAAGCGCGAGGCGCTGCATCAGGGCGGTCCTTCGTCCCGGCCAGGTATCCGGCTGACGATCGGCACCCGGAAAGGCACGCGGTGTCCAGACCAACATCCCGGAGGGCGCCCCGACCGGCCACGGCACCGAGGTCCCGGCATCGGCATCCAGCCACGAAGTCGCCAGCAGCGCACGCGGCCAATCGGGCTGCGGGGCGGGGATACCCGTCGCTGCGGGTCCCTGGGCGACACAGCCCGCGAGGCCCACGGCAAACAACCAGCCCGGGACCGTCGGGCCCAAGCTGGCTGGCGGCACTGACCTCACCCCTCGTAAGTCACCGGCCACCGCGAAAGGGGCACGGGTTCCCACGTTCCACCTGGCTGGACGGAAACGACGGCGACTTCCGGCAGGCGTGCGGCCCACCGCGCGCGCATCGCAGCCACGAAGCGCTGCCACCACGTCGCCCCACCGCCCTCGGCAGCCGTACCGGGGCGAACCTGCAGGACGACCGGTTCCTCGGCCGCCTCGGCGACCCACTTTCGCCAACGCTGGGTCAGCGGACGTGCGAGACGACGCAGGAACTTGGCGGCAAGGCGCGGATGATCACGCTCCAGGCGCCCGAGGTCCTCCTCGTCCCAGCACAGGACCTCCGTACGCATGACGGCACGCGCACCATGCGGACGCGGGCCCTCGTCGAAAAGCGACTCCTCCCCGAACGTGCCCCCCGGACGAACCATCACGCCGATGCGCCCGTCCTCGCCGGCCTCGAGCAGGACGACTCCGCTGAGCACCAGGAACGCGGCGACTTCGGGCGAACCTGCGGCGTGGATCTCCTCCCGGGGGTCCAGGAACCGGCGCCGCGCCATGAAGGCGACGCGCTCGACCTCCCGCGGGGAGAAGCCCTGGAACAGGGGCATGCGCTGCAACCGCTCGAGCCAGGCATCCTGAGGCCACGGCACCCGGACAGGACCTTCCTGAATCATCGTGTGTCCCTCCCGAGGTTACCTTCGGCACGACCGGCCGAGGCTTGAGGGCGACACCCACGCACCTTCAGGAGAGCTCCCGCAGGCCGGTGCCCAAGGCGACGAGGACAAGCAGGATGCCGAGGATTCGTACCAACTGCGATTCCTTGAGTCGGGCCGACCAGCCCGCCCCCACCCACGAACCGGGCACGAGGCCCACGGCCAGCCAAAGCGCGACGGTACCGTTGACATGGCCCAACCAGGCGTGGGTCCCGGCACTCGGCATGGCGACCCATGCCACGAGCATCAGCGACTGGGGCACGGCCTGACGCATGCCCAGACCCATGGCCGTCAGTGCAGGCAAGGCGACGACCCCCCCGCCCAAGCCCAAGCCACCGCTCACGAGGCCGACGCCCACGCCCAGACTGCCGTAGGCCCACCCCGGACGTGCCAAGACACGGACCGGAGAGGCTGCCCTTCGCCGCGCCCAGGCTCCCGAGGCATAGTCCACGCCGATCCCACTCACCAGCACCAGCAGCGTGACCATGAGCCAACGACTCGGCAGCAGGTCCGTCCCGACGGCCGCCAGAATGGCTGTCGGCACCCCCGTCGCCGCCGCCAAGAGCAGGTTGCGCCGGGGCAAGGGTTGGGCACGGCTGTGGCGCACCGTGGCGACAATCGCCGTGGGCAACATGGTCACGAGGGGGGTGGCCAGGGCCTCGAGCACCGGCAGGCCGAAGACGGCCCTGAGCACGGGGGCCATCAGGACGCCGCCCCCGATGCCGAACGCACCGGAGAGCAGCCCCGCGCTCAGGCCGAGGACGATCAGGCCCAAGGGGACCCAATCAGCCATGCGTGTCCTGATGGAAGTCGTAAAGCTGGATAAGGCGTTTGTCCGTTGGCCCCTCGATCCGCGCCGTGACCTCGACGTGGCGGGACAGCCCCGAACTGCGCAGCTTCTGCTTGAGTTGCTGATCAAGCTGGAAGATACCGGCGCTGTTGTTCATGGTGACCTCGATGTTCACGGCCTTGGCCGTGCCGCGCTTCACTTCGACCTTGTCGATGGCTTGGGCAGACACGCTGTGGATGTTGACAGTACCCGCCTCGAAGGGTATCCGGCTGCGACCCTGGCTCATGTCGAGCGCATTCGCCAGTTTGACGATGCCAGCCTCGGGCGTCAGGCAACGCTCCTCGCCGCCGTGGGCGACGATGGCATGCATGATCTCGGACGCGACGACAACCCGGTCCGGGGCGGCGTAAAGGCCCTCCAGCAGGCCCGGCAGACGTTGATTGGCGATTAAAACGCTATGGAGTTCGTGGCGATCCCAAGCCACCGACAGGCCCGTGTCATGCAACAGGCTGGCGGCGACGACGACCAGTTCGGCATCGTCGGGCTCCATCTGGAAATCCTTGACGACACCGGGTTCGACACCTGCGTCGATGAGCAGACGCAGCAACTTCAGGGCGAGGTTGGCCACAATCTTGACGTGGACAAACCCGTGATCGCTCATGTGCAGGCGGTCGACCGCGTTGACATTGGCGACCCGCCAGATCTGAGCCAGCTCCTCATCCGCCTCAACCCGCTCCAGGAACGCCTCGAGACGAGCATTCTGCCGTACCGGGATGTTCATGGGCATGGGGACGACCTCCGTCCCGATCATACCCCCCCGGGGGGTAAGGCTACTTGGCCAGTTCGGCGACGATGAGGTCCATGAACAGGTCCTCGAACTCTCCGGGGGAGAGGCGACCGTCGCCGGTCTTGTCCGCGGACTTCACCGCCCCGGTCGCAACGGCCCGGACACGGACCGCCTTCAGGTTCAACTCGGGATACTCGAGCCCAACATTGACGCGCGCAAGATCCGCATTCGAGAGTTCGCGATCGACGAGGAAGCCGTCACGAGAAGCGTCGAGGCGAACGAATCGGTCCGCCAGGTAGGTCCGGAACCGTCCTGCGAACCGCTCGGCGTCGTCCCTGCGCGGCCCGCCCGGCCACCACGCGGGGAAGCCTCGGTCGGTCGCGGCCGCGACGAACTCACGGTAGGTAATGGACCCGTCCATGTTGAGGTCGATGGACGCAAAGCGATCGAGGGCGAACATCGGCCCCGCTTCGTACTCGGTGAGCCGGCCGTCGCCATCCTGGTCCTGCTTGGCAAAGATGGCCCTGTGGACTCGATCGAACCCCGCCAGCAAGCCGGCGGTCGACCGCGCCTGCAACGCGGCATCTGCCGAGGCAGGACGTACCGTCGCTACAGGGCCTGCAATGCCACAGGCGGCAAGCAGCGTGACAGATGCGAGCAGAAGC
>VGJW01000033.1 GCA_016867265.1 Candidatus Tanganyikabacteria bacterium | reverse complement strand
CCTGGACCTGCGGGCCGAAGACACGACGAGCAAGGGCCGTATCGACCTTGTGTTGCGGATGCCCGGCAGGGTCTACATCCTCGAGTTCAAGGTGGTGGACGGCCCCGCCGAGGGCAAGGCGCTCGACCAAATCCGGGAGCGAGGCTACGCAGCCAAGTGCCGCGCGCCCGGCATCACCGTCAAGTTGGTGGGCATCGAGTTCAGCAAGGCCGAGCGCAATGTCGTGGGGTTCGAGGTGGCCGAAGGCTGAGGGCTCGCCCCTTTGCCCGCCAGCCAGACTCCGGCAGCAAGCGGCCAACGGGCAACTCCGTCTTTCAGGCCGCCGGCCACCGCTCCAGCGATACTGCGCCTCGACCCGGCGCTGCGCCTGCCGCAGGCGGCTCAGCAGGAACCAGATCCACCCGGCCATCGCGGAGGAGTCAACCTCGAAGAAGACCTGCGAGGACTCGCGCAGCATGCGAGCACGTACCTGCAACTGATGGGGATGCTGACGCGCCAAGGCCTCGAGCAGCTCGTGCTCGGCCGCCGATGCCGCCGGCAAATAGTGTTTGTATGCAGCCATGCCCTGCCCTCGCAGGCCGCACCCTACCCCCCGCCGATGCTCCCGGCAACAGCCAGGCGTTTCAGGCCCTGAAGTTGACGACGATCTGCTCGAGGTCACCCGCCAAGGTGCCGAGCGCCTGCGCCGCAGCCGTGATCTCGTGGATGGAGGCCGTCTGCTCCTGGCTGCTGGCCGCCATCTGCTGCGAGGACTCGGCCGAATGGCTGGTGATCGTGCTGATGTGCTCGATGGCGCTACTGACCTTGGTCGAGCTGTCGGCCAACAACTGGGCGGCCTCGGAGATACGCTGGATCTGCTGGTCGGTACTGGTCGCGTCCCGCACGATCAAGTCCAGCGCATGACCTGCCCGGTTGATGACCTCCACGCCCTCGTTGACCTCCTGTGAGCCCGAGTTCATCGTCCGGACCGCCTTGTCCGTCTCGGTCTGAATTTCCTGAATCATCGTGGCGATCTGCCCGGTGGCTTGGGCGCTCTGCTCTGCAAGTTTGCGAACCTCTTCGGCGACGACGGCGAAGCCGCGTCCCTGTTCACCGGCACGTGCCGCCTCGATCGCGGCATTCAGGGCAAGCAGGTTGGTCTGGGCCGCAATGCCGTTGATCAGCTCGAGGATCTTGCCGATCTGCTGGCCCAGTTCGCCCAGCCGCCCGACGACCATCGAGGATTGCGACACCTTGTGCTTGATGGAGTCCATCTTGGCAATCGCCTGTTGCAGGTCCTGGCGCCCGCCCTGAGCGCTCTGCGCGGTGTTGGCGGCCGATTCCGCCGCGGATTGGGCGTTGCCGGCGACCTGCTTGGCTGCCTCCGAAACGCGGGAGACCTCGCCCGCCACGCGCTGGATGGCGTTGACCTGCTCGATGGCCCCGGCCGCGAGTTGGCCGATGGTATCCGCCACCTGTTGCGCGGCCTTGCCGGTGTTCTCGGCGGCCTGCCTCAGCTGGCGCGAACTGCGCACCAGCGTCGTGGCTGTCTCCCGCGTCTGGCGCACCAGGATCTGCAGACGCTCGACGAGGCGGTTGAAAGCCCGGCCGATCTCGGCAAAGACCTCGACATGAGACTCGGGCGCACGGGATGTCAGGTCGCCCTCGATGACGCGCAACGAGACCGCCGACAGGTCGGACAGCGGAGCCATGGCCTTGCCGAAGGCCCGCGCCAGAATCCAGAAGCCGACCAGACCGGAAAGCAGAGCCATGCCCAGCACGGCGCCGGGCATGGCCGGCCAGAGCCAGACCATGGTGGCCTGCAGGACGAGCGGCACCAGCACCGCAGCAAGCGCGACGGCCCGGAAAGCCCCTGTCGCGAGGCCCTTGGGCTGCGGGAGATCGCCCTCGGCGAGGCCGGCCTCGACCTCGGCCTCCGACGGGGGAGCGGGGGGTGTCGTCGTCTCGGCCATGTCCGTCATCCTACCACCGGAGCTTCGGGGCCCACGTCGAGCCGCATCGCATCGCGAATCTCCTCGGCCTGTGTCACGCAAGCAGCGGCCTCATCCTCGCGCCCATGACGACGCAGCAAGCTGGCACGCAATTCGAGGACCCGCAACCGTTCAGGTTGCGCGAAGGGCGCCTCAAGCAACGCAAGGGCCTCGTCCAGCAGCGTCAGGGCAAGTTCCGTCGCGCCACTGCGGACGGCCAATGCCGCCTGTATGCGCAGGACCGCACCACCCTGCAGGCCCGGGTCGACGACCTCAGCCTCGGCCTTGGCAATGGCGTCACGCGCGGCATCGATCCGATCGGCCGCGAGGTAGATTTCGGCGAGCAGGCGCCATGCCTCGCTAAGGCCCTCACTACGCCGGGCTCCGATGACCTTCAGGGCTTCCTCGGCACCACGGAGGGCCACGTCCCCGTGACCCTGACGATGTGCCAACTCGGCGAGGTGGAGATGATTCAAGGCCACGCGACGCTCATCCCCCATCACCTGGTAGAGATGCGCAGCTTCGAGGAAGTGCGGTTCGGCCCGCTTGGGCAGGCCGCAGGCCGCGAGCAGAACGCCCAGCCGCCCGCAAGCGCCTGCGAGAACCGTCCGATGACGAGCATCCTGCGCGCGGACGATGGTCTCGTTGAGTGTTGCCTCAGCCTGGCGCCAGGAACCGGACCGCAACTGCAGACGCCCGATATCGAGCAACGAGGTAGACACCGCGACGTCATCAGAGAGACCCTCGGCAAGATCCACCGCCTGCTGCTGGACGGCCTCGGCCTCGGCCAACTGCCCCCGGCGATACAGGACCCGGCCCTTGACGGAGAGCGCTCGCCAGCGATCGATGCTGGGCAGGACGGGCAGGCCGCGCAGGGCCTCCTCGGCATTCTCGAAAGCAGCGTCTGCCTCACCGAGCGTCAGCCGGATGAGGGCAAGGCGCGCCATGTGGACGGCTCTCTGGCCATCCGTCTCATGCAGCAGGCTCAAGGCCTCGAGCAGGCGCTCCTCAGCGCCTCGCCTGTCGCCCAGGGCCTCGAGCACATCGGCGAGGTGCCCGAGTGCCTGCGCCCCGGCCTCTCCCATAGGAGTGGCCAGCAGCGCGCGATGGAAGTGACGCCGAGCCCGCACGGGATCTTCTTCCGCCAACGCGAGGCGCCCCTGGCAGACATGGACGCGCGACGCCACCGGACTCGGACCAGGCGGCGTCGTCGCCAAGGCTTCCTGCGCCTGATCGAGCAGATGGCGTGCATCTGCCAGGCGCGCCTCGTCCAGGGCCGCCTCGGCGGCACGGACCAGATAGGCGACACCCCTGGCAGGCTGCTCGGCCTTGATGAAATGCTCGGCAACCCGGAGTGGGTCGGCGCCAAGCTTCTCGCCATCACGCAATTGCGGTTCCAACGTCTGGGCGATCCGCAGGTGCAGGTCGCGGCGAGCGCTGAGCAGCATGCTGTCGTAGGTCACGGCCTGCACCCAGCTGTTGGTGAACTGCATCAGGTCATCGTCCTCGCCGCTGACGAGGTCCTGCAGCAGCAGCTCCGCCCACGCTCCATGCGTATCGCGCAGGCCTGCCACCGCATCGACGAGCGCCCGGCGGAACTGCAACCCGACAACGCTGGCCACCTGCAGGAGCTGACGCTGCACGGGAGGCAGGCCATCGAGCCGGGATGCAATCTGTGCGCTGACGACCAGCGGCACCGCACCGGCCTCGCCCTTCGCCGACGCATCCGTGATGCCCTTGCGGGACTTCACGAGTTCGATGAGGAACCCCGGGCTGCCATCGGCCACCCGGATCAGGGCAAGGCGATCCTCCTCGGACAGGGTGGCGAGGTCCAAGGGCCCCTCCAGCGCCACCAGCAGGTCGAGCATCGAGAACTCGTCCATCGGCTCGAGTGACACCGTCATCCGCGGTGGTCCGATATCCTCGGCAAAGTCCTTGTCCGAACTCGAGCGGAACTGCAGCATGATGCAGAGTCGGCTATCAGGATGGTCTTCGACGCGCGAAAGCAGCGATCGCAACCAGGCCAGAGAATCCGGGTCGAGCCAATGCGCGTCCTCGATATCGAGCAGCACCGGCCGCACCGCAGCGAGGGCCATCAAGACAGCGATGGCATCGCCCTCGGGCACCGCCATCTGCTCCTCACGGGCGCGCTCGGGGACAAGACGACCCAGCTCCTGGATGACCCACGCCGAGATGCCTTCGGCATAGCTGGGCAGAGCCAGGTGGATGACGAGGCCCCCGTGACTGTCCGCGAACCACCGGCGCAGCTCCCGGGAGGCGTGGGTCTTGCCGCTGCCGGGAGCCCCGATGAGATTGATGGACTGTGAACCGCGGCGCACCGTCTTGTCGAGGACGGAGCAAAGCTCCCCGAATTCGGCATCCCGACCAACAAAAGGCCACTCCTCGACGACCTTGCCCTCGGCCACGTTCATGCCGAGCGCGACGTAGGTCACGATGTCGCTCTTGCGGCCCTTGACGGACAGCGGTTCAGCCTCGCCATAGCGGATGTTGTGCCGTGTCAGCTTGTAGGAACTTTCCGAAACGAGCACGCCGCCCGGAGGGGCAGCCGCTTCCATCCTCTGGGCGAGGTTCACGGTGTCACCGATGACGGTGTAGTCCTGCCGGGACTGGCCACCGACGGCTCCGGCCACGACAAGGCCCGTATTGATACCGATGCGGACCTTGAGCTGGGTCCCGACCCGGGCCGCGACGCCTTCGGCAAAGGAACGAGCGGCAGCCTGCATGTCGAGCGCCGCCATGACGGCGCGTTCGGCATCGTCCTCGTGGACGACGGGTGCCCCGAAAATAGCCATGATGGCGTCGCCGATGTACTTGTCGACGTTGCCGCCGTAACGATAGATGGGCTCCGTCAGGACCTTGAAGAAGTCGTTGACGACCTCCCGGACCTCCTCGGGATCGAGGCGTTCGCTCATCGAGGTAAAGCCCGAGACGTCCGCGAACAGCACGGTCACGACCCGCCTGTCACCCACCCGTTGCGCCGCGGCATCGGAAGGGGGGGGCACCACGGGCACGGACGGCACGGTGGGCCCTTGGGGTGGCAGGACAGCCACGAGAGGCTCGGCCGCGGGTACGACGACGGGCAAGGAAGCAGGGACGGACGGAGACGGCGGCACTGGCCCGGGAGCATTCCCCGGCAGATGCAAGGGTCCGGTGCCGGGTCTTCCGAGCGGCCCCGTAGGACTGCGCGGCAACATGCCCGTCCCCCCCGTGAGACTTCCTGTGCCCGGCAGGACCAAGGCACCCGTGCCCACGGGCCGGAACACGGGGGGTGCCGGCGGCGCGGCCCGATGGCCCTCAATCGCGTCGTCAGGACCCTGCGGCGCACCGCAGTGGCCGCAGAAGCGGGACTGCGGCCCGATGGGCTTGTTGCACTGGATGCAGGACAGCGGAAGGCACCGTCAGGAAGAGGGATTCAAGTCCCTTCTCTATACCCTCGGACACCCGCCTCATCAGCCGAGGTGGCTTGCAGCCTCCGCATCGGCGAGGACAAGCGCGTCCGGATGCACATGCAGCATCGAGGCCGGCAGCATCGTCGAGATCAGAGGCTGGGCCAGGTGTCCGACAACCTCGGCCTTGCTCGCGCCTGTGGCCAGAAGCAGCACTTGCCGGGCGCCAAGAATCGAACCGAGTCCCATGCTGAGTCCTTCGGTGACATGATGCAGGTCAGCGGGAAGGGAAGCGAGGGTTTCGGAGGACAACGTCGCGACGTGTGTCCCGGCGACAAGCGAAGGAGCAGGTTCGTTGAAGGCGATGTGACCATTGGCCCCGATCCCGACCACCGCAAGGTCCAGACCTCCATCCGCCAGCAAGCGCGCTTCGTGGAGGCGACACACATGCCCTGCTGGCTCGCGATCGCCCGGCATCAGGTGAATCTGCGCTTCGGGGACATCGAGCGCATCGAGCAGGTTGTCCCGGAAGAAGCGGCCAAACGCGTGCGGATGGTCCGGAGCGACACCCCGGTACTCATCCAGGCCAAAGACGGTGACCCCTGCGAAAGACAACCCCTGCTCGCGATGTCGCCGGATCAGCTCGGCAAACAGGGGGCGGGGCGTCGACCCCGCGGGCAACGCGATGCGCAGACCGGGCTTCGTCGCAAGACGGGCCACCAGGATGTCCGCAGCCGCCATGGCCACGGCCCGGGCATCGGGCAGGATACGGATTTCCATCATCAAGAGGGGCAGTCTAGCCTCCGTCGCGCCACGCCAGCAAGTCCGAATCCCGGACGAGTGCCTAGGCGCCGGCGAGTCGACTCGCAAGGAAATGGGCTGTGGTCCAGGCGTGGTACTCCTGCCCGATCATCCGGTAACGCGCCTTGGTCTCGGGACTCATGGCGCTGCCGGCAGCCATCGCCGAACGGTACTTGGGTTCCTCGTTGCGCCAGTACTGGGCAATGGCCCTTTCGGGCGCAGACAGGACCCGGCCCTTCCGTTGCACGTTGAGCATCAGGATGAGCTCGGCCTGGAAAGCATGCATCTCCTCGTGAATGACCGTGTCGAGAAAATCCTTGAGGGACGTATTGAACAGCGTCGGCGAGACCAGAATGCGGTGATGCCGCATGTCGTACAGGCCGAGAAAGCCGGCAGCCGCCTTGTAGTCGATGGGGGGAGACGTAAAACCGTAGGCCTGCTCCAGGGAACGGATGACGAAGGGCACGAGGCCTTGGACGATGGCGGCATTGGCCTGTCCTTGGCCCTTGCGCCAGACCTCGCGGGCAGACGCGAAGACGGGCTCCTTGGCCATCAGGGCGAGCGCCCGATTCCGCATGGGGTTGAAGAGGTCCTCCATCAGGACCTTGTAGGCGGCGAAGTTGCGGGGCGGTTCCGGGCCGTGGGCAGACAATCCGAGCAGATCCGCGCGGGTGAATGCCGGTTCGGCGGCACGCTCGGCCGCAGGCAAGCCCGGGACAGCCGCCGCAGGAACCACGGCCGCCTCAAAGAACAATTCGGCCATCCACGATGGCGGCTTGCGAGGACCTTCGCGCATCCATGTCATTGTACCCGTGTACCATGGCAGTCGTGGGCAAGCGCATTCTCGTGACCGGTGGAGCCGGCTTCATCGGCAGCCACAGCGTGGCTTGCCTGCAGGACGCCGGCCACGAAGTCCTGGTGCTCGACGACCTCTCGACCGGACACCGCACCAACCTTCCGGACGACCGCGTCCTGACGGTGGGCGACATCCGGGATGCCGCGCTGCTCGACGCACTGCTGCCCGGAGTGGATGGCATCCTGCACCTCGCCGCCCTGGTTTCCGTGCCGCGCTCGATCGAGGCCCCGAGGGAAAGCCTGTCCCGCAACGTCGACGGCACGCTCTCGGTGCTCGAGGGAGCACGCCGCCACGGGGTGGATCGCGTGGTCATCGCAAGCTCGGCTGCCGTCTACGGTGCCGCAACTCCACCCATCGCGGAACATCTGCCCATCGCCCCCCTGTCGCCCTATGGCCTCGAAAAAGCGACGTGCGAGGCATATGCGCGGCTCTACGGCGAACTCCACGGCCTGGAGACAGTCTGTCTCCGCTACTTCAATGTCTATGGGCCGCGACAGGATCCCGCATCCCCGTATTCGGGCGTCCTCTCGATCCTGGCGGATCGGGCGCGAAGCGGTCGTCCCTTCACCATCCATGGCAACGGGCTGCAGACGCGCGATTTCGTTCATGCCGCCGACGTCGCAGAGGCGAACCTCAAGGCCCTCGTGACCCCCGGCATCGCGGGCCTCGTCGCCAACATCGGGACGGGCCGCCAGACATCGGTCGCCGCGATGGCACATCTCGTACGCAAGTTGCTTCCGAGCGCACCGGCACCCGAACACGGCCCCGTCCGCAGCGGGGACATACCGGACTCATGGGCCGCGACCGAAGCGGCGCGGGCGTGCCTTGGCTGGCAAGCCCAGATCCCGCTCGAGGCGGGCCTGGAAGACCTTCTCATGAGAAGTCGGGCGGCGTGAGTCTCCCGCGCGTGGCGCTAATCGTCGTTTCGCTGGACGGACGCGCGCACCTCGAACGCCTGCTGGCCTCGGTGGCCGAGCTGGATCATCCGAGGGAAGACCTCGAAATCATCGTCGTGGACAACGGCTCGACCGATGGTACGGCGTCTTGGCTTGCCGAAAGCCATCCCGGGGTCCGCGTGCTTCGCCTCGAGACAAACGAAGGCTTCGCCCGTCCCAACAACCTGGCAGCAGCCCTGGTACCCGACGCAGATTTCCTAGCGTTGCTCAACAACGACATGAAAGTTGATCCCGGCTGGCTGCGCGAAGCGCTGGCCGGCTTCACAGAGCCGGACGTGGCCTGCGTCGCGACCCGCATCCTCAACTGGGACGGCACTCGCGTGGATTACGCAGGGGCCGGCATGACCTTCGACGGCTTCGGCCTGCAGCCGGCGTATGGCGCTGATGCCGAACGCGTTCGCGGCGAACCCGGCCCGGTCCTGTTCGCCTGTGGCGGCGCCATGGTGATTCGACGGCAGGTCTTCCTGGCTCTGGGTGGCTTTGATGAAGCGTTCTTCGCCTACTTCGAGGATGTGGACCTGGGCTGGCGCCTGTGGGCGGCGGGCCATCGCGTCGTGTACCGGCCCGAGGCCGTCGTCCGGCACGTTCACAACGGGACCTCGGCCCGATTCCCGTCCGAAGCCAAGCGCCTGCTTATGGAGCGCAACGCGCTGCAGATGGTCTTGAAGAATGCCGAAGGCAGCGACCTTGAGGCCATCGGTACGGTGTGCACCCTGCTGACGGCTACCCGTGCCGCGTGCCGAGGCAACACCGCCGAGAACACCTTCCGGATGGGTGCCCTGCCCCGCCCCCTCGAATCGGCGGTGGGTAACCGCCCCGGATTGGCGGCCCGTCTACGCCGGGCCCTGGCGACCAAGGGGTTCTCGGGCCTGGCCAGGGCCGCGACCATCGCCTTGGTGCGCCGGGCGCTCAGACATCTGGAACCCGGGGCAGCACCCGTCATGGAAGGCAAGGTCACCATTCCAGCCGAGGCCTGGGCGGGTGTCCTCGCCCTGCGGGATTTGGCGGCGATGTGGCCCGATCTGGCCCGGCGCAGGGAAGCCGTCCAAGCTCTGCGGCGTCGCCCGGACCGGGAGATCCTGATGCTGATGCAGCACCCGTTGATGGCCGTCGAGGGCCACCCTGCTTACCTGGCCATCCACCAGGCCCTGGTCGCCATGCCGGCAATCTCCGGGCGGTACGCAACCGATTCGCGTCCGGCCCCGATGGAAGTCTGACGACGAGGAGAGCAGCGGCTAGAGACCTGATCAAATGACTTCCCCCCCCCACCCCGGGGGATCGACAGGAGAGGAATGGCGTGATCTGACCCTTCCAGCACGATTTGCTGGGAAGGTTGGATGTCGCTTTACTGGAACCCGCCGGTGGCCCTGTCGGCCAGCGAGGAACGCATCATCGCCCGGTGCAAGACCCGCAAAGTCTTCGCATTCCCGAGAACCCACCGACACCTGATCTTCGACCGGGATCTCCAGGAAAACCTCGCCGCCATCTACCCGGAACGCAACAGCGGCAAAAAGGTCGTGCTGGCCTGTTCCCCCTAAACCATCCCCCTTGAAATCAGGATTTCCCGGGCAAAAGCCCAGAAGGAGATTCCGATGAAAGCCGTACGTCCTCGCCCAACCCCGTCTTGCCCAAGTTTGCGCCTGGCCTGATGCTCGGTGAATGCCGTCCGAGTTCAGCGCACCATCCTTCCAGAGCCTGACGCTGCCTCGCCGCCGCCGGGGGCGACTGCCTGTGGAGACCAGGGAGCGCGCCCTGGCTGACATGCATCGCATGCTGGCCGAGGGGCTGTCGCAGCGTCAGGTCGCAGAGACCCTTGGCCTGTCCCCAAAGACCATCCAGCGCTGGGCCAGTCCCGAGGAGGAGGCGCCACTCGGCTCCGTCGGTCCGGGTGCCTTGCAACCTGTGCTGGTGACCCCGGATGCAGCACTTGCCCCGGCCGCAGGCCACCCCGTCCTGACAACCCCGTCCGGCCACCGTGTGACGGGGCTGTCCCTCGAGCAACTGGCCCTGTTGCTCCGGATGCTGGAGTGATAGGTCCCTCACGCAACCTGGCCGTCTGGGCGCTGGACCGCCCCGCCGACATGCGCAAGTCCTTTGATGGCCTGATGGCTCTTGCCCGCGACGTGATGGACCAGAAGCCCCTGTCGGGGGACCTGTTCCTGTTCGTGAGCAAGGACCAACGCAGGGCCAAGGTCCTCTACTGGGATGGCACCGGCCTGTGCGTTCTTGCCAAGCGGCTCGAGCAGGGGCGGTTCGTGGCGCCTTGGAGCAGGAAGCCCCCGCTGACCTTCACCGCTTCCGAACTGGCCCTGTTCCTCGAGGGCAGCACCGTGGTAGGCAAGACGCCGCTATCCCCGCCCCTTTTCCCCCTGTCCTGATCCATCTCGGTCCCGTCCTGCACAGGGGTCTTGTTTTCCCCATGACCCCCATGTGACCTGCCCCGTTCATCGTCCAACTCAAAACCGGGATTCTTGTTTATGCCACGTGTTGGTGGCGGGTTGCAAACTCCTCTGGCGTGAGGTTGCCGAGGGAGCTGTGGGGGCGTTGTTCGTTGTCGTCCTGGCG
>VGJW01000032.1 GCA_016867265.1 Candidatus Tanganyikabacteria bacterium | reverse complement strand
GCGGCGGCGTTAGCGTTAGCGATGGCGATGGCGATGGCGATGGCGGTGGCGATGGCGGTGGCGTCCCTGCCGGCCCCGGCACGAACGTGCCCGAGGGTTGCGGCGTTGGCGTCCCCGTACCTGCCGGCCGAGGTGTCGCCAGTTCGAGCCCATCCTCCATCGTCGGCGGCAACTTCACCACCGTCACGCCCACCTTGACGGCGGACTTCAGCAAATCGTTGTCGAGCACCAGCGTCATGGGGTCCAGCACCACGTTCTGGCCGAGTTTGTCAGGCCCGAGCAACTTGGGGTCGACAGGCAACTCCGAATACCCCAGGATGCGGGCGTCTTCTGCCTTAGGAGCCTTGTCATAAGCAATGGCGAACAACAGGTACCGGTGGCCGCTCTGGCCCGTCGTCAGCGGCAGGTTGCGGAACGAAACTGACGGTGCCTTGCCGCCTGACGTGGCCACGCCCGAGACAAGGGTCGCCCCATCGATGAAGTCGCGCACCAGGTACCGCCGACTCTCGCGGCGGATGTCCTTGGCCGTACCAAGGCCCATGTAGCCCAAGGCCGTGTCCGTCGCCTTGAAGAACGCCGAGGCCGTCGCGGCACCCGACAACGAGATGGACGCCGGCATGCCCAGAACCGAGGGCACCGACAGCCGGGTCGGGGCCAAGAATGCGAAATACGGTGCGGCCCCACCTTGGTCGAGACTCATGGTGGTCACGCCCACCGCCTTGTAGCCGCCCTCGATGGCGAACCCGAAAGGGGCCACGCTGCCCGAGATGTTGCCGTAGTCGAAGAGGCCCACCAGCAAGCGGCCGACGTCCTGGAGCGCGGTGTCGAGGGAGGTCGTCTCACGCCCACCGGCTGCCGCCACGGCCGCCGCCAGAGGCACCGTCAGCGTCAACGACTCGGCATCCACATAGATGACGTTGCCTTCCTCGTCCTGCTTGGCCACGACATTGCCCGCGACCCCGGAGGGGAGCGGCGCGGGGGGCTGGACCGTCGTCTGCGGCGCACCGGGCAGGGCGAGGCCGCCCAGGATGCCCGCACCGCCCGCAGCATTGCAGCCCGCCAGCCAAACGGCGGCAAAGGGCCATAGCAGCCGCGACCCGATCCCGTGGGGGTGCCTCACGCCCCTTTTGTACCCGCCGGAGGCGTTTCCCCGTCATCCTCGACGGGCGACCAGCGCTCCAATCGGGTGCCGCCGTAACGATAGGTCTTGAGCAATCGATGACCGGGCCAGGCCAGATCCGCGGCGTCCGCAGGACGCTCCAGCAACACCGTCGCCCCGGGCGCGAGGCGCGGCGCCAGCACCCCCAGCAGGTCCTCCCAACCGGCATACGCATAAGGGGGGTCAGCGACCACGACCTCGTAGGTGCCCTCGTCACGCCCGAGCCATGCCGCCGCGTCCCCCGCGACGACGCGAACGACGGCCCCCGCCCCGAGTGCCGCCGCATTGCGCGTGACGAGAGCGGCCGTGGGAGGATGCCGCTCAACGGCCAGCAAAGCCCGTGCGCCCCGGGACAGGCACTCGAGGCCCAAGGCCCCCGAGCCCGCGAAGAGGTCGAGGACCCGCGCCCCGGCCAGCACCGGGGCCAGGATCGATCCGATGGCCTCGCGGACCCGCGCGCCCGTCGGCCGGGTGGCCTCGCCAGCAGGGACCTCGAGCGCCCTGCCGCGCCAGCGCCCCCCCGCGATCCGGACCACGCCCCTCACCCCGCCAGCCATACGCCCAGAATCTCCGCGTAACGAGCCTCGACCTGCTCCTTGAGCAGCGGATACCGCGCCAGGTCCGGATCGTCGGCCACAAGGGCACGCGCCTCGCGCTGGGCATCCTCGAGCAGACCCGTGTCCTGCACGAGGTCGGCGTGCACGAAGTCCTCCATCCCGCTCTGGCGGCTGCCCAGGATCTCACCCGGTCCCCGCAGCCGCAGATCCTGCTCGGCGATGAAGAACCCGTCCTGGCTCTGCACGATCGTCCCGAGGCGCGCCTCGACCTGCTCGCCCTGCCCGTCGGACAACAGCAGGCACCAGCTCTCGGCAGCCCCGCGCCCGACCCGTCCTCGCAGCTGGTGCAACTGCGACAGCCCGAAGCGCTCGGCATGCTCGATGACCATGACGGAGGCATTGGGCACATCCACGCCCACCTCGATGACGGTGGTGGCGACGAGCACCTGCAGCTCGCCCCGACGAAAGGCAGCAGCCACCTGCTCCTTCTCATCCGCGTGCATCTTGCCATGCAACAGGCCAAGCTTGAGATCGCTCAGCGGGCCTTCCGACAGGCGCTCGTACTCCTCGGTGGCCGATCGCAAATCCATCTTTTCCGACGCGTCGACCATCGGGAACACGATGTAGGCCTGCCGCCCCTCGGCCACCTGCGCCCGCACCATGTCGAGCGCCTCGCGCCGGGCGCCACGGCCCCGCAGCCAGCGGGTGACGATGGGCTTGCGGCCGGGAGGCAGCATGTCGAGCACCGAGCAGTCCAGATCCCCATGCATCGTCATCGTGAGCGTCCGGGGAATGGGCGTGGCCGTCATGGTCAGCAACTCGACCTGCCGTCCCTTGGCGACGAGGGCGCTGCGCTGGTGCACCCCGAAGCGATGCTGCTCGTCGATGACGACGAGGCCCAAGTCCTGAAACGCCACGTCGCCCTGGATGAGCGCGTGCGTCCCGACCGCAAGCGGGGCCGCGCCCGACGCCAGCAGGCTCTTCATGTGCCGGCGATCGGCCGCGCCCTGCTTGCCCAGCAGCAGTACGACAGGCACGCCCAGCGGCTCCAGCAGCCGGCAGAAGGATTGATGGTGCTGCTCGGCCAGGATCTCGGTAGGGGCCATCAGGACCGCCTGCTTACCTGCATCGACGACGGCCAGCATCGCCAGCAGCGCGACGACGGTCTTGCCGGCGCCGACGTCGCCCTGCACCAGGCGGTTCATGGGCTCGGGCGAGGCGAGGTCGGCCCGGATCTCCTCGAGCACCCGCTGTTGCGCCGGCGTCAGTGTGAAGGGCAGCCGTGCAAGCATCTGCTCAAGCTTGCCCCCCGCCCGCGCCCGAATCACGACCGATGCCTCCTGCTGCTTGAAGCGCGCCCGACGCACGGCCAGCGCCAGCTGCATCAGGAACAGTTCATCGAAGGCCATGCGGCGCCGCGCGGCGTCTCGGGCTTCGGGATCCGACGGGAAGTGCACGTCGGCCAGAGCTCGCGCCCGAGCAAGCAGTCCCAGCCGGCGCACGACAGCCGGCGGCAAGGGGTCGGGCACCCTCGCCGCCGGATGCTGCAGGGCCTCGTGGACCAGCTTGCGCAACTGCTTGGGCCACATGCCCTCGACCGACGGGTAGATCGGCACGATGCGCCCCGTGTGCAGCGACTGATGGTCGTCGACCGAGTCGTCCTCGCCCAGCAGCTCGATTGCCGTCTGCGGCCCCCCGCGCAAAACCAGCTCGCCGCTGCGGCGATCGCGCGTGGGCCGGCCCGAGATCATGACGGTGGTCCCGATGGCATGCCGGGTCTTCCAGGCCTCATCACCGGCCCGCCCCTGCCCGCGCCCTTGCGAAAAGGTCTCGTAGCGCACCCGCCCCGTGCCGTCCTGGATCCATAGTGTACGAATGGACAGCCCCGGCCGGGAGGGAGGCTGGAAGGCCGAGACCCGGTGAATCCGACCCCAGAACGTGCAAGCCTCACCCTCCTGGAGGTCGCGGATACGCGTGCGGTCCTGAAAGTCCAGGTAAGACCGCGGATAGAGCGTCAGCAGACGCTCTATCGTCCCCAGCCCCGCATCCGCGAGGCGTTGCCGCACCGTCGGCTTGACACCGGCGAGGACCGACACCGACGTGCCCTGCTCGGGCGGGGGCGGGGTGGCCACCTGTCCGTCGGGCTTGTCG
Source organism: Candidatus Tanganyikabacteria bacterium (assembly GCA_016867265.1). Classification (GTDB taxonomy): domain Bacteria; phylum Cyanobacteriota; class Sericytochromatia; order S15B-MN24; family VGJW01; genus VGJW01. The sequence continues at coordinate 6,771 of VGJW01000032.1, read as the reverse complement.
ACCCCGCTGCCGGGCAGGCTCTCCTGGCGCGGCCGCCGAGCGCCGCCGGCAGACGGAGCGCGGCCGCCGGATGAAGCTCCCGCTGCCGCCGATCCGGATGCAGGGGACCCGCCGGAAGGGGAGGCGCCCTCGGCACGGCGGGTACGCACGTGCTCGTCGGCCGTCACCACGCGCACCGTGACGGGGGGCTTCGGGGGGGGCGGGGACGGAACGACCACCACCCGGTTCGCCAGCGTGAAGAACTCGCCCAGCAGCCGAGAACGGGCCGGGACATCCAGCTCGCTGTAGTGGTCGTAGCGCCGGGCCTCGGCCTCGAGGATGCCCGCCACGGCGGCGAGGTGCGGCAGGGTCGCCAACCGCCGCAGCTCGGCCGGCATGAAGGCCGAGAAGTGCTGCTGCCGGCCCATCATGTCGCCGTGCCCCCGCTCGCCCTCGAGGCGCACGGCCGCGAGGGCACGCTGGACGTCTTCCATGGCCATCGGTTCCATCCTACCGCCGGCGGCGTACCATGGCCCCCATGAGCAACCGCACCCTGGCCCTGACGCCCGACCTGCGCGACTATCTGCTGGCCCACTCGGCCCCCGAACCTCAGGTGCTGGCCGACCTGCGGGCCGAGACCGCCCTGCTGCCGGGCGCCAACATGCAGATTGCGCCCGAGCAGGGCGCCTTCATGGCCCTCATGGCGCGGCTCACCGGCGCGCGCCGCTGCCTCGAGGTGGGCACCTACACCGGCTACAGCGCCATCGCCGTGGCCCTCTCATTGCCCCGTGACGGTCGGGTGCACGCCTGCGACATCGACGAGGAAGCCCTCGCCGTCGCCCGCCGCCATGCGGAACGGGCCGGGGTCCACGGGCGCCTCGCCTTCCACCCGGGTGACGCCGTGGCCACGCTCGACCGACTGCTGGGCGAGGGCGCGCGCGAGACCTTCGACATGATGTTCATCGACGCCGACAAGACGGGCTACGCCGGATACTGGGAGCGGGGCCTCGGTCTGATCCGACCGGGGGGCCTGATCCTGGTCGACAACGTGCTGTGGAGCGGGCACGTCATCGACGCCTCGGTCCAGGACGCCGACACCCGGGCGCTCAGGGCCTTCAACGAGATGGTCCGCGAGGATGACCGGGTCGAGGCCGTGATGCTGCCGCTGGCGGACGGCTTGACGGTCGCGCGGAAAAAGTAGGACTCGGCAGCGGGTTGGGCCGGACCTGACGCGCTACGGGCCTGCGCCCGCCCAGCCTAGAGAATCCGCTTGCCCAGCGCCGACAGGATCAAGTCGACGGCAAACAGGCTCGTCCGATTGCGCTCGTCGAAGACCGGATTGACCTCGACCATGTCGAGGGAACCGACCAGCTTGCTGTCAGCCACCAGCTCCATCGCCAGATGGGCCTCGCGCCGGTCCGGTCCGCCCGAAGCACGGGTCCCCACGCCGGGCGAGACCTCGGGGTCGACGAAGTCCATGTCGAAGCTGCAATGCACGGCGTCGGTATGCGCCGACACCCGTGCCAGGGCCTCCTGGACGACATCCTTGATGCCGCGTTCGTCGATGTCGCGCATCGTGTAGATGTTGAGCTTTGAGGCACGCAGGCGGTCGGCCTCGAGGCCGTCGATGTCCCGGATGCCGATGAGGGCGACGTCCTGAGGCCGGACCATCGGCCCCTGGCTCTCGCCGATGCCCAGCAGTTCGGGAGGCCCCTCGCCCGTGACCACCGCCAGCGGCATGCCATGGATGTTGCCGCTCAGTGTCGAATCAGGCGTGTTGAAGTCTCCGTGGGCGTCAAACCAAATCAGGCCCAGACGACGACCCCGCGCCTGCTGGTAGGCCGAGACAGCCGCGATGGTCCCGATGGAGATGCTGTGGTCACCGCCCAGAAACACCGGAAAGTGACCGGCCTCGAGCATCAGGCGTGCACGCACCTTGGTCTGGCGGCAGGCCTCGGTGATCTCGGGCAGATACTTGTGCCGGCTCGAGCCCTCGTCCAGAGTCTCGGGCAGGGGCGTGTCGACGTCGCCCCAATCGTGGACCTTGTGGCCCAGGGCCGTGATCGCCTCGCCCAGTCCGGCGATGCGGATGGACCGGGTACCCAGGCCCACCCCGCGGTGACTGCCCCCGAGGTCCAAGGGGACCCCCATGACGCCTACGTTGCGCATGCCCCCATGGTAGGGCTTGGAGCATGCGGAGGCAAACAGCGCTTCTTAAGGGCGGGCAAAGGAGCGGCCAAGCTTCCCGGAGAGCGGCATCCTCCGGCTTGCCCGGGCGACAACCCCAGCATGGCCAGCATCACCCCCGTCCTCCCTTTGGCGCGCCCCTCGGCCCCCGTCCTGCCCGGGGTCACCGGGCCTTCGGGCGCGACCACCCCGGCCCTTCCCGGGGATACCTTCGTTGCCCGCGGCTCCATCGAGGCTCCCAAGGACCCCGGCAACCCGCTGACGGACTGGCTGGCGGTGCCGCTCACGGCTGCCCGCGTCATGGCCGACCTCGGCACGATGCTCTTCCACCCCATCCGCACGGTGAAGGGCCTGTGGGCCACCGGACGCGCGGTGATGGGCTTCGACAAGGTCGTGCCGCTGACGGCGGCGAGCGCCCCGCAGGCCCGGGACCAGTTGCACGCGGCGGTCGCAGGGGTCAAGGCAACGGGCGCGCCCACGGTCTTCGGGTTCCTGGCACGGATGGTTGACAAGCGGGCGGCCCTCGCGGCCGACCAGATGCGGCCCGTCGTCGAGAGCAGGCTGGGGGCGCTGGGCGGCACGCCCGTCGCGATGAGCTGGCCTGTGGGCGGACGCCACTGGGTTGCCCTCGATGAGATGTTGACGGTTCAGACGGCCTTGGCGCAGTATCCGGCGGCCATCACGAGGAAGGCCTTCTCGGGCATCGCCATGGTCGAAGTCCGCTCCTCGGGCCTGCAGGGCCTTGCCCGCCCTTGGGCCGTGGCGGGGCGCACGCTCGTCCTGCACCGCCCGCCCGATTGGCTGCCCGGCACGCGGCCCGTGGCCGACGCGCTGATGGGCTACCTGAACGAGGCCGGCAAGGTCAGCGTCGCCCTGTAGGGACCGTTCGGCGGAGCCGTGCCCTGCCGCGGCCTTGGAGGCCTTGCTGGCACCGCCTTGAAGGGTACGCGGAGACGCTCGGCGACCCCGTGCTACACGCCGGGTTGAGAGCGGCGGGACGGGCAAAAGGCCTCCCATCGGGATCCAGACGTTCCGCGAGATTCGCGAGAACGGTCATTGCTAACTCGACAAGACGCCCGTGACCTTGCGCTTGCTCGACCGCGGCAAGCACTACTTTCTGTCCCACCCCCGGCGCTTCGGGAAGAGTCTGTTCCGGGACACGCTCAAGGAGCTCTTCGAGAAGAGCAGGAACCTGTTTACGGGGCTGCACGCCGAGCAGCACTGGGATTGGGCGACCAAGCACCCCGTCTTGCGGCTGAGCTTTGGCAGCGGTGTGCTCAAGACACCGGAAAACCTGGCAGCGAGCAGCGAAACGTCATCGGCTTCGAGGTGGCAGCGGCCCGACTGGACCTAAGAAGCGGGCGACGGGACGCGACGGCTAGGCTCGCGTCCACACCCGGACAGGTCGCAGGCGTCCCTTGACCGGCATGTCACCGTGCAGCGAAAGCAGTTCGGCCAGATCGGCCGACATCTGGCGGCGGGCCTCGTCGCTGACGCAGAGGCGCGTGCCCAACTCCTTGTTGAGGGCCTCGAGACGCGCGGCCACGTTGACGGCATCACCGACGACGGCGAACTTCATCCGCTCGCGGCCGCCAAGGTTGCCCGCGATGACCCCTCCCGTGTTGATACCGATGCGGATCGACAAGGCTATCCGATCCGGCTGCCGCAGCAGGCCCAGTGCCCGCCACTGCTGCGTGAGCGTCTCCATCGAGGTGACCATCGACTGCGCCGCCCGGCCTGCCGCCGACGCGTGGTCGGGCAAGTCCCCGGGAGCATTGAACACCGCGAGTATGCCGTCGCCAAGCAGTTCGATGACGCAGCCGCCCTCGTCGGCGATGCAGCGGCACATCTGCTCGGCATAATGGTTCAGGACCGCCACGACATCAGTTGCCTCGCTCTGCTCGGCCAGCGTCGAGAAACCCTGCAGGTCCGCGAACAGCACCGTGACCTCGCGCCGCTCGCCGTGGGGCATGAGCCCCCGGGTACCTCGGATGGCGAATTCCGCCACTTCCGGACTGACATAGGCATCGAGTGCCTGCCGCAGGCGACGGCGCTCCCTCAGGCTGGCGGCCATATGGTTGTACTGGTAGGCCAACTGCCCGAAGCGGTCATTCGATTCGATAGACAGCGACCCGTCGTAGTCATCGGCATCGATCCGGGCAAGCCCCGTCAGCAGACGCTCCAAGGGAACCGTCAACTGATGCCGGATGAGCGCCGCGAACAACGCGCACAGCAGGGCCGACACCGAAAGCATGTAAGCGCCGAGCGGCAGCAGCCCGCCGACGCCATTCGCGTGGACCAACTGGAATGACAGCAACGCAAGCGTGACGATCAGCCAGATCGGCCCCGTGAACACGAAGGCCATCAGCACACGCCCCCGGACGGACAGCATCCACCACGCACGGTGGCTGGACGGATCTTCGCCGATGAACAGCGCCGCATAGACGGGCTTGAGCAGGATCTCGTAGGTCAGCAGCGCCGTGAGTGACGTGAGCGTGCCCGTCACGAGCCCGCCCCACGCGAGGTTGCCCGGCACAGTGCCGCCCGCTTGCTCGAGCGCCCATGAGATGAGCGCCGGGTAGAGGACGCTCCACGAGAGCAAGCTGCCCGACGCGGCTCGATAGGGCAACCGGACGGCGACCCGCCGGGCGGCCTCGAGCAGTTCGGGCGAACTCTCGCGACCGGCGTCGCGGTCCCGCAGACAGACTCGCATCGGTCGCGCCCAAGCCAGCAGGTACCGGATCATGAGGCCGGCCACCGCGGCAAAGGCAACGGCCAGAACCAACAGCGCCGCCAGCAGGGTCCTGAGGTCCAGACCATCGGTCACGGCCACGTATCCGAAAAGCAATGAGCTGGGCAGCAGGCCCGAGATCAGCAGCCCGGCACGCGGCAGCAGGCGTTCCGCGTAGGCAGCGAGGCCGTGCTGCTCAGATATGAGGCGCAAGGCCTCCGGGGACAGATCGGGCACCCATTGACCCTAGCACGGTACGGGGCCGGGTGCACGAAGATCATGACGCGAGGAGCGAAAGCTTCGACGATCACCCACTTGTATCAGCGGACATACAAGCCTTGGGCCCATGCTGATCCTCCCTCGCCACGCCCGATCGCCCGGCCTCGTGCTGGCAACGATGATCGCCCTGCAACGCTGCCAAGCCACAAGGCCAGCGACAACGAGCACGATTCTTGCAAATGCCGGGGCGGTCTCCCATCCGACACTTCCCAAGGTGCCGCCCGGTCCGCTTTCCCGGGGCAGCCCGCGACTGAGGCAAGCAAGCCTTTGCAATCCTCCGTCGGCACCTTTACCCTGCTCATGGCCGATGCCGACGGTAAGCTGATGATCGGAGCCCGGGGGCATCTCTTCCCGAGTGGCAATCTGCCCGCCGGCATCATGAGCGACTTGATCGGGGACGCTGCGGGCGAGCTCGTCGGCAATGCAGCCGGGAGCCTCGTGGGCAGCAGGTCGGGCAATCTCGTCCAGGAACAGCCTACCGGGCGACAGTGGCGCGGCACGTCCAAGCCGCACGGGACCTGGGGACGGACGCCTCAGGCAGAGTCTTCGTCGACCTGCCGCCGGGGCGCTACAACCTGCTTGCATCTTCGGCCGACGACACCCGCAAGGCGTGGCGCTCCGACCTTCGTGTCGCAGGTAACGGTATTCTCGAGGCCGCCCCCATCCCCGTCAGGCCCAACGGCCGCATCGAAGAGCGGGTCCGTACCGTAGACCCGGGCATCACCGACCTGCTCACGGCCGAGGCCTTCATCCCCGGATCGGTACTTCAGGCCAAGACGACTCGGGATGGACGCTCCGTCATCGAAGGCATGCCGGAGAGCCAGTTCGAGGTTTTCGCGTGGCATCCCGACCTGGGCGAGGCCTACCTCGACCTGGCGTCAGCAATCGCGTGACCGGCGGCCAGACGACGCAGGTGCCGGATCTGGTCCTGCAGCGTCCGAAACCGGTCCTTCAGGGTGTGTATCCCTTGCTGGAAGCCCAGAAGCTGAGCGCCATGCCCCCCGGCGCTGCGGTCGACTTGCGGGGCCTTGCGTTCGGGGCCAGCAAGGGGAAGCCCTGCAATGTGTCCCTCAAGGGCGTCCCTATTCCCGGATCAAACCGGTCCGCCAACGACCTCATCGTGGCCCGGATTCCCGAGGACACCGAGTCGGGACTGCTGGCCATCCAAGTCGATGGTTTCGAAACCAACGGACTGCCTGTGCGCGTGATTGGGCAGGTGGAGTGGCTTCAGCCGACGTTGCGTCTCGCCAAGGGCGAAGATTCGGACTGGTCGGCATTGATCCAAATGTACGACCAAAGGGGCGCATCCTCGATAGGTCCGACTCACCCGCGGTATTCAGAATCATCGTCTCGGCCCTCGCCAACGCATCGGAACAAAGCCACTACGAGGTCGTGCTCTGGGCCGGCTCCCTGATGAGCAGCACCCTGCTCGCGATCAGGGAAGCTGGGCTCGAACCGACGCCCAGCCCGGACCCAGCCCCCACACCTGATCCGACCCCCACGCCGATGCCGTCCCCCACACCTGAGCCGACGCCAACGCCAGTGCCGTCCACCACACCCGAGCCGACGCCAACGCCGGATCGGGACGAAACCAA
>VGJW01000031.1 GCA_016867265.1 Candidatus Tanganyikabacteria bacterium | reverse complement strand
ACCAAGGCGTGTGGCCAGCAGGTGCACATCCTGCCCCAGTGCGTGGGCGTGGCGCTGGACGGCCCGCTCCCCCGGCGTCAGCAGGCAGGCCTGGACCCTGGGCGTTTCGGGCGCGACAGAACGGGCCAGAGCACCGGAGAGGGCGACGGGGCCGGGCCAGGCGCGTGGGTCGGGCTCCGTGGTCAGGACCAGCAGCGCCGGGACCGATCCGGCGACGAGGTGCTCCATGCGGGCTTCCAGGCACACGGCTCCAGCGGGCCAGATGCTGGCATCTCCCGGTCCGAGCATGGCTTCTTCCGGGGCGTTCTCCGTGGGCTTCATGGGCCTTAAGGTGGCCTGCGGCGGAGCAGGTTGCAACGCCCGTTGGCCCGGGGTCAAGGCAGCTTAGGACTTCGTGAAATGCCTGTTCCTAACGGTCTGGGTGTGGCTTCTGCTGCGCACAAGAACCATGCAGGGGGTGTCTCGTGTCTCAGATTCGCAATACGTCGAACCAGACCCGGCCGCTGGGTTCGGGCGGCGTCGCGCTTCCCGGCTTCGATGCTCCCGGACGCGACTCGCGTCCCTTGCCCAGCCTCGAGCGCGAGCTCGGTGGGCAGGCCGAACTGCCGGACTTCAAGCTGAAGGGCGACAAGGATGCGCGCTCCGGCAAGGGCGGACCGGCGTCCGGCATCGCCCTCGATGAAGCTCCCCGGCCCGGCACCGGCGTGGCCTTGCCCGGCGGTCCGGTCGCGACGACCACGGCGCCAGCGCCTCGTCCGGGCAGCATGGGAACGGTCGAGGGCGTCATCGACTTCGCCAAGGCCAAGGCCGACGAGGCCGAGGGCAAGAAGGATCTCGCGGCTGCGGCACCGCCACCCAAGAAGAAAAAGAAGCGCGGATTCTTCAGCAAGATTGGCAACTTCTTCAAGAAGGCCGTGAGCGCGGTCGGCAACGTGGTCAAGAAGGTGGCGAGCGCGATCAAGAAGATCGCGCCCATCCTGATGACGGTGGCTTCCATTGCGTCGATGGTGATTCCTGGCCTGCAGCCGCTGGGCGTGGCCTTGATGGCCATCCAGGGGGCCCAGAGCGGTGTCCAACTGGTGAAGGGCATTGCCAAGGGAGACTGGAAGGCGGCGCTTCAGGGCGCCATCGGCGTTGCAACGGCCTTCGCCGGCGGCGTGGCGGCAGGTGGGGCCAAGATGTTCGGCGACGGACTCGTGGCCACGGCCAAGGTGGTCGGCAACGTCTCGAGCGCCCTGGGCAAGGGCATGGCGGTCATGGAGGCTGTGAAGACGGGCAACCCGGCAGCGTTGGTCGGTGCCGCCGCATCCTTCGCCGGTTCCGCGCTGTCTGCAGCGAAGGGCGGCACTGACGCCCTCGCCAAGAACCTCGAGAAGTATGGCGAGAAGGCGGTCAAGTTTGCGGATGCGCTGGCCAACAAGCGCTGGGGCGAGGCGCTGTCGACGGCTGCCGGCACGGTGGCTGGCGCGGTCGATGGAGACAAGAACAAGGGTCTGGTCACGGCGCTGGGGCACATCCAGAAGGTCAGCGCGGGTGGTCAGGGCGTGGCGGACGCCATCAAGTCCAAGGACGGCCTGGCCATTGCCGGGGCAGCCGCCGGTTTCCTGAACGCGACCGGCTCGGCCCTGAATGCCGGGGACAAGTTCAATCGGGTCACGGGCGATGTCGAGAAGTTGGCGGGCCAAGCCACCGACGTGCGGACCGCCGCCCGATCCAAGGACGGGCTGGCGACTGCCGAGGCCGCGGCTTCCCTGCTCAACTCGGCTGGCGGCATGGTCGGTGCGGGCAAGAAGTTCGACAACGTGACCCGGGACGTCGGCAGCGTGGCCGCGCAGGCACAGGGCATCCGCAAGGCGGCCAAGGCGAACGACGTGGGTGGCGCCGCGACGAAGGCCTCCGGTCTGGGCGTCGACCTGGGCAAGATGCTCAAGGCCAACGACAAGACCCAGCAAGGTCTCGAGGGCGTCGACCGTGAGGTCAACAACGTCGTCAAGAAGGCCAACGAGGCTGGCGAACGGGTGCGCAACCAGATCCAGACCGCACTCAATGGATCGGCGGTACCCAAGGCGGCTACGCCTCCCAAGGGCTGATTCGCCCGGGCTTCGGGTCCGAGGCTTGCACGGCCGGTGCTAGGATGGCGGCATGATTGCCACCTTTCCTGCCACCGGCCGCGGTTCCTTCGACCACGGTTGGCTGAAGACCCACCACTCGTTCTCGTTTGCCGAGTGGCATGATCCGGGGCGTGTGCAGTTCTCGGCCCTGCGGGTACTGAACGATGACGTGATCGCCCCGGCCATGGGCTTCGGGACCCACCCTCACCGCGACATGGAAATTCTGACGTGGGTGCTGTCGGGGCATCTGCAGCATCAGGACAGCATGGGGCACGGGGGGCGGGTTTCCTCCGGAGGCGTCCAGTACATGAGCGCCGGAACGGGTGTCCATCACTCCGAGGTCAACCCCGATGGTACGGTGCCCCTGCATCTGCTGCAAGTTTGGATTCTGCCGGCTCGCGCCGGCCTGCGCCCGCGTTACGGGCAGCGGGATGCCCGTCCTGATGAACTGGTGGCCGGGTGGGTCCAGTTGGCCGGACCGGATCCCGAGGTCGTGCCCCAGCCGGGGCCGATGCCGACGTCGGTCGCGCCTCTGGGCGAGGGGGTGATTCCCATCCGGCAGGATGCCCGTCTGTCCGCCACGCGGTTGGCGGCGGGTGGTACGTGCGACCTCGAGGTGGCCGAGGGGCGTCGGGGCTACCTGCATCTGGCGCTGGGGTCGGCAACGTGCGCGGGGCACGACCTGGTGGCTGGTGACGCGCTGGGGTTTGCGGATGCCGAGCGGGCGACCCTCGTCGCCGGGCCGAACGGGGCTGAGGCCCTTTGGTTCGACCTGCCATGACCGAGGGCCGGGCGACCTTTCTGGCCTTTCGCCTGCTGCCCGGCGAGGACTTGAGGATGGCGTTGCTGGAGCGCGCCCGTGCCTGGCCTGCGGCCTTCGTGGCGACATGTGTCGGCAGTCTCGGGCACGCGACCTTGAGGCACGCCACGGCGGAGACGGGCACGCGTCGCGAGGGCCCCTTCGAGATCGTGTCGCTGGTCGGGACGCTGGAGCCCGGCGGTGGGCACCTGCACATCGCGCTGGCTGATGCCGACGGACGGATGTGGGGCGGTCACCTGCTGGATGGCTCGGCCGTTCACACGACGGCCGAGATTGTCATCGGTATCCTCGAGGAGGTCCGATTTGCCCGCACGTTCGATCCGCGATCGGGCTACGATGAACTGATGGTGGTGCGGGAGCCTTTGGTTTGATGCGTTTCTTCAAGTTAGGTCTGGTCGGGTTGTCGGGGCTGCTCGTGGCCTGTGCGGCGGTGCCTGCACGTGCGCCCCAGTCAGCAGGTGCCGGCGTCGCCTCCCTGGCTGTCGCGCCCGGGACCGTCCTTGCCCGCCTGTCGGCCCGCGTGGCCCCGGAGGTCGTGGCGGCGCGTCACGGCTTCGTCGTGGACCGGGCCATGGGGCTGGGCATGGTGCGGCTGGTGCCGACGGCAGCCGGACGGTCCTCCGTCGATACCTTGCGGCGTGATCCCGCGGTTGCCTGGGTTCAGGCGGAGCGGGTCTGGCAGGCCCCCGGTGTCGAAGGACGTCCGTTCGTCTCGCCGGAAGGGGCGTCCGGTATGGACCCCCTGGTGCCGGCCCAGTGGGGTTACTTGAAGCTTGAGGGTCCGGCGCTTGCTGCCGGGGGGCAGGTCGGCCGACGCGAAGTCACGGTCGCGATCCTCGATTCGGGCATCGACGGCAGCCATCCCGAGTTTGCCGGGCAGTTGGTGCCCGGTTGGGACTTCACCCCGAAGCAGCCCGTCGCCGGCGGCGACAGGGACGGCTATGGCCACGGCACGCATGTCGCCGGGGTCGTGGGCGCCCGCACGGGTAATGGTGAGGGCATTGCCGGGCTGGCCCCGGGCTGTGCCTTGATGCCGGTGCGAATCTTCAACGACTTCGGCCATACCCGGGATGGCATCGCGGCCGAAGCCGTCATCTGGGCGGCCGACCACGGAGCGCGGGTGATCAACTGCTCGTGGGGCAGCCCCATGGATGGCGAGGCGATGCGGGACGCCATCTCGTACGCGGCCTCTCGCGACGTGGTGGTGGTGGCGGCCGTCGGCAACGGCGGCAAGAACGAGCCCAATTGGCCCGGTGCCCATCCGGATGCCATCGGCGTTGCGGCCAGCACGGATCTGGACGGCTGGGCAAGCTTCAGTGCGTGGGGGGACTGGGTGGATCTGGCGGCGCCGGGCAAGGGAGTCCTGTCGACCTACCCCGTCGCGCTCGGCAACGGTTACCGCACGATGGAAGGCACCTCGATGGCGGCGCCATTCGTGACGGCGGCCGCGGCGCTGGTGCGCTCGGCCCATCCCGACTGGCCTGCGGCCAAGGTCCGCGAGGCGCTCGAGCAGACGGCCAAGGACACGGTCGTGACCGGCAGGGACGGCTACAGTGGCTTCGGGCGGGTGGTTCCCCGGGCGGCGATGGTGTTTGGCGGGTAGGGATGCGGAGACGTCTCGTCGGGTCTTGATCTGCCTGGAGGAATTAGCTAGGCTTAGCTAGGCTAATGTCAGTCGAAGTCATTGCGGGGGTTGCGGGCATGAACATTGTCAACGTCCATCAGGCCAAGACGAATCTCTCGAAGCTCATCGAGCAAGTCGAAGCTGGCGAAGAGGTCGTAATTGCACGGGCAGGAAAACCTGTCGTGCGATTGGTCGTCTTCACGCCCCCGGTTAAGGTGCGACGAGCCGGGACCTGGCGGGGGCAGGTGAAGATGGCCGAAGATTTCGATGTGCTCCCAGAGAGTCTTTTGGCAGCATTCGAAGGCCGCGAGTCTTGAAGCTCCTTCTGGATACGCACGTCATCCTGTGGTGGTTGGGTGCGCCGGAATCCATCGCTGCAGGTGCACGTCAGGCCATCGCGACATCGACGCACGTCATCTTCATCAGCGCTGCCAGTATCTGGGAGATGAGCATCAAGCAAGAGTTGGGCAAGCTGACCCTGCCCGGCGACCCGCTGAATGAGGTCGCGTCCCTAGGCTTCGTGTGGTTGCCTGTCAATCCCGAACATGCGTGGCGCGCTGGTCAACTTCCAGCGATTCACCGTGATCCGTTCGATCGGTTGCTGATCGCCCAGGCAGGTGTGGAAAGCATGGTCCTGGTGACGCGTGATACCAACATCCCTAAGTATGGCGTTGCCGTGCTGCCAGCATAGGGGGGCATCGAGGCGAACCTTCTCGCCATCCTGGTTCCCTCAGGTCGTGGCTGACCGCGCCCTGGCCTTGCCCGGCTTCCGGAAGATGAACACGTACTCGTGCTTGAAGACGTAGAAGCCCCCGGTGAGGGCCCGGTAGCGCCATAGCTCGCGGCTGGTGCGCTTGCCCGTCGTCTCCTCGAAGTTCTTGACCACGATGCTGCGCAGGGACAGCCCTTCGTCCAAGACGACCTGCATGGTCTGGAACCCCAGCGGGATCCAAGTGCCCCGGGCATATTTATCGCCGATGACGACCACCAGCGTCCGGCCGGGATCCAGCACGGCAGCCGCGTTGCGGACGGCGTTGCGGAACATCTCGAGGAAACCGTCGACGTCGGGGGCATTGGACATATCCCTGGGGTCGTCGCTGAAGCGGATGATGTCGTGATAGGGGGGGTGCATGATCACGAGCTGGACCGAGGCATGGCCCTCCCCCGCGAGGGCTGCCGGCAGGTCGACGGTGGCGCAGTCCCCCTCCGCCACGGCCCAGCGTATGTCGTGGGGATTGGGTTCGGCCGAGACGGTCGCGCGGGTGCGGGCGGCGACAGCGGGCTGCAGCTCGATGCCCAGGACATGCCGGCCGAGACGCTGGGCCTCGAGCAGCGTCGTTCCCGAGCCCGCAAAGGTGTCCAGCACCACGTCGCCGGCCTTGGTGTAGCGCAGCATCATCTGCTGGGGGATCTGCGGGACGAAGTTGCCCCAGTAGCCGGCCGAATGGGCTCCGCTGCGGTCCCGCTTGGCGATCAGCCACAGGCTGTCCGTGTGGATGTGGTCCAGCGTCTTCCAGCGGGCCAAGTCCAGATCGTTGTCAGGGCCGGTCCGCAGCTCTTCGAGGCCGCGGCGCAGACGGGTCACGTAGTAGCGGGCCCGTTCGATCGAGCGGGCCTCGCGAGCTTGCCTGAGTTCGGCCGCGGTGGCTTCGTCCGAGGCCTCCGTCAGCAACGCGTCGAGGCCGGCGTCGAGGGCGGAGCGGTCCGGAACGCCTTCCAGCGTGACCAGCGCCGCATGGAGGGGCGGCAGGTCGCCGGGACGGGCCGGGGGCTTGCGACGCCGCTGGGTCACAGCACCTCCCGGATGAGGTCCCGATCCAGCAGTCGCGCCGCCTGGCGGGCCTTGTCCCCCCAACCTTCCAGCTGTCCGGGCAGGTCCGTGAACTGGTGCAGCATGTCGATGACCAAACGGAAGTGGCGGACGAGCTGGCCCTCGTCGATGCCGCTGTCGAGGATCAGCGGCTCCCATTCGGCGCCTTCGGCCCATGCGTGGACCAGGCCGGCGTAATCCGTCGTCCACGTCGCCGTGGGGTCGAGGCCCTGGCGACGCTCGAGGCGGCTGATGTCCTTGGCCAGCTGGGCCATGGTCCGGAACGGACCATGGAGTTCGCGCGGGGCGTCGGGGCCGCGCCAGTACTGCCTGCCGCGCGGTGGCTCGGCCACGATGGCGCTCGCCAACGCGGCCACGCCGGCGGGCGTGAGGCGCTCGACGACGTCGGCGGCCATGGCCTCGGCCGCCATCAGCTCGTTCTGTGTCCGCAGGTGCAGCAGGGCGACCCCGCGCGCCATCACCTCGCGGCCGCGCATGTAGCCGGCTGCCTCGAGGAAGGCATGCACCTTCTGGAAGTGTTGCCAGTGCAGGTGCCGGACCCGATCGATGTCCCGATCGAGGGCGCGGGCCTCGCGGTCGAGGTCCTTGTGCTGGGCGACGCGCTCCTTGCAGGACGCACGCTGGTCGCAGGTTTGGCAAGGCAGTGCCGCCACCTCTTCGAGGGCCTGCATGCGCTTGGTGCGGGCTTTTTCGAGCTCGGGTGAGGTGCCGCCGGTATCGGGGGCCTCGAGCTGGTCCACACCCGCAGCGCGGAGCCAGTCGGGCCATTGGCTGCCCAGCTTGCCGGCCGGCAGTTGTTGCAGATAGGACGCGCGTCCGGCCTTGTCGAGCGTGGCCGGGGGCAGGCCGTCCAGGCCGGCATGAATGGTCGCGACGAGGTGCTGGGTGCCCAGCTTGATGAGGGCGGGCAGGCCGATCATCACGCCGTACTGGATGTCCCCGGACTTGGTCGGATGGCGACTCAGCAGCACGGCAGGCTCTGCGACCGGCCGACCGGGCAGGCGGACCCACAGGAACTGGCCGATGCGGGCCTGCTCGATCATGCGGCGGGCCTCGTCGCGGGGAACGAGGCGCACGTCCTTCTCGAGGGCCTTCAGGCGCTTGTGGATGCTGTCCTGCCGCAGGCGGGCGGCTTCCCATGCGGCCTGATGGTCGGCGCGCGAACGCTCGGGAGCCACGGGGCAATGCAGGTCGAGACTCTTCAGGCGCTTGCGGACCTTGTCGCGGTCACGGTCGAGGTGTGCCACGCGGCCGGCACCCTGCCAGCTGGCGAAGCTCTGGGCGACGATGCGGCGGGCGTCCTCCGGCGTGTAGCGGTGGGTCAGGTTCGTGACGAGGTGGTAGCTGAGATGGAATCGGCTGCGCAGGGGCTCGACGTCGCCGATGGCAAGGTCGCGAACGTCCTGGGGCGCGTAGCGGTTGCTGCCGAGCACCACGCCGTAGCCCACCTCGTCCATGCCGCGGCGGCCGGCGCGGCCCGTCATCTGGCGGAACTCGCTCACGTAGAGGCTGCGGATGCCGTCGTCGGATCGCTTGAGAATGCTGCTCATGACGACGGTCCGCGCCGGCATGTTGATACCGGCAGCCAGCGTCTCCGTCGCGAAGACCACCTTGATGAGGCCTGCCTGGAACAGTCGCTCCACGAGCAGCTTCAGGGGGGGCAGCAGGCCGGCGTGGTGGCAGGCGACTCCGTAGGGCAGCGCTTCCAGCCAGTGCCGGGTCGCCGCGCTGGCCTTCAGGCCGGGCGTCTCCTCGAGGGCCTTGTCGATGCGGGCTTGGATGTCCAGGTGTTCGTCCTTGGTGACGAGTTCGAGGCCCGCGTCCAGGATCTGGTCGGCGTGCTGCTCGCAACCCACGCGCGAGAACACGAACCAGATGGCGGGCAGCATCTGCTTCAGGGCCAGGCCCCGCAGCACCTCGACAGGGTCCACGGGTACGTTCCAGCCCTTGTTGGCGAAACGCCGGACGGCGAGCTTGCCCTGTTCGTCGAAGAGCCGCTCGAGCCCCGGCGATGCGATCATCGGCAGCAGGGGCACGGGGCGCTCGGTGTGGGAGATGACGTCCATCGGGCGGTGCACCGCGGAGACCCACGCGGCCAGTTCATCCGCGTTGGGAATGGTGGCCGAGAGGGCCACGACCTGAATCTGGCGGGGCAGGAAGACGATGGTCTCCTCCCAGACGGTGCCGCGGCCCTCGCTGCCCATGTAGTGCGCCTCGTCGAGGACGACGTGGGAGACGTCCGAGGCCTGCGCCGGGTCGGCGAGCAGCATGTTCCGCAGGATCTCGGTCGTCATGATGAGGATGGGCGCATGCGGCCGGATGACGACATCCCCCGTCACCAAGCCCACGTCGTCGCCCATCTCGGCGTGCAGGTCGCGGTACTTCTGGTTGGACAGGGCCTTGAGCGGCGTCGTGTAGATGCAGCGCGTGCCGGCCTCGCGCGCTTGGAAGATGGCGAACTCGCCCACGATCGTCTTGCCGGCGCCGGTGGGCGCCGAGACCAGCACCGAGCGACCTTCCGTCATCGCGCGTGCAGCGTCGATCTGGAAGCCGTCGAGCGGGAAGCGTTGGCGTGCCGCGAACCGGGCGACGGGGGCCGGGATCGGGTGGGTCATCGTGCTGATCGTAGCATCGCCGGGGCAACGGGCGCAGGAGGATGCCGAAGGTTCACGGCGGGATGGAGTGCCCAGGCGCATGCCTGCCATGGACCGGGGTATGGTGCGCGCATGTGGGCGCTGATGGAAGAGGCCTGGGCCGCGGGTCACGGCGTTGTGGCCGGGGTGGACGAGGCCGGGCGTGGCCCCTTGGCCGGACCGGTCGTGGCTGCGGCCGTCGTGCTGCCGGGGCCGGGGCTGTCCAGTCACGCCGCGGCACGTGAGGCCCTGCTCGGGCTGCGGGACTCAAAGAGGCTGTCACCTGCGCAGCGAGAGCGATATGCGGATCTTGTAAGGCTGCACGCTTGCGCGTGGGCCGTCGTGGGGCGGCCGGCACGGGCCATCGATGCCGAGGGCATCCTCGTGTGCAACTTTGCCGCGATGCGGGTGGCGCTGGGCGAATTGGCCGCGCAAGGGTGGCCGGCCGACCTCGTCCACGTGGACGGCAAGTTGGCGATCCGGGGGTGGGGGGGGGTGCAGCGTCCGCTGGTGAAGGGGGATGACCGCTGCCTCGCCATTGCGGCGGCCTCGGTGCTGGCGAAGACCTGCCGTGACGCGCTCATGGTCCGCCTGGACGAGGTCTGGCCCGGCTACGGGCTTGGACGCCACGCCGGGTACGGGACGGCGGCGCACATGGATGCCATTCGACGGCTGGGACCGACCCCGGTCCACCGGCATACGTTCGGCGGGGTGCGGGTGCAGGAGGAGTTGGGGGTGGGGTGAAGGGGGCGGTCCAGCTGCTGCCGAAGGCTATCGAGGACGGTCGGCGCCCCGTCATCCATTGGACCCAAGGGAGAGGGGGCTTTCGGGCCGCGAAGGTGGGGATGGCTGGTTGGCTGAGTGCGCAGGAGAGGTCGTGCGAAAGGCCGCTGGTTTGGATTGTCGCACCTCGGCAGCGCGTGGCTGCGCCCGTGCAGGGGCATCGTCGCGATCGGCTTCAAGAGATGCTCCACACCCACCGCCCCGGGTCCCAAATTTCGAGAGGGTCATCGGTCAGGATCGGGTCCAAAAAGGTCCTTGCTGCAGCCGTGGCGGCATGGAGAGTGCCCCACGGCAACTGGTCTGCCCGGGCCATCACCTCATGCGGCTTTTGCCAGCTGGCGTCCGGTTCTGGAAACGAGGCTGGGACGGGGTGGGTGTTTCGGAACGAGAACGTTCTCTCGATGGCCGAGCGTAGATTCGTTCCATTGAGAGGGCCTGCGCTCGCCAGAAGTGCGATGTCCGGCCAGTCCGTTACCCGAGAATTCGGACGGGATCTCGACATGGTATAGGCGTGAAGCTTCTCCGAGACGTGGGTCTCTACCGGATAAACGCGTATCCTGAGTGGCTCGAGCCCGACCAAGGCGAATCTCGAGCACGAGGCCACCCTTGAGAACGACCGAGTCCTCGAGGGCGGCGATCGCCCGAGCCAAAAAGCGATCGAAGACCAGGTGTTGTCGCCTGCGTGCCATTTCCGATCCACCGCCGCCGGCAAGGTTTGGTCAAGTCCCAACTCGTGGTGCAACCTCCGCAGTCCTTCCTGTGGGATGACTGGTTGTCTCAGGCCACGAGCATCATGGGTTCCTCCTTGGGGTTTCCTTCCAGCAACTCGAGGCTGACCAAGCTCAGGTACCGTTTGCCCACCAGCCACTCGTCCGA
>VGJW01000030.1 GCA_016867265.1 Candidatus Tanganyikabacteria bacterium | reverse complement strand
TGCGGCGAGAGGCCACCGGGCCCGGCGGCGACGATCCATCGGGGCGACCCGGCGGTAGCCACCATGGTGGCGGCAGCCGTGGCCGGAGTGGCCGGCAATGGCAGGCGACCGCAAGCCGAAAGGGCCAACAGGACAGCGGGGATCAAGTGATGAAAACGGACTGGATCGTACACCAACCCATGTTAAAAATGATTAGCCAAGGCTCCAACCTGCCCGTAACGCACAGAGCCCTGCCAGGTCGGGTACATGACGTTGGATGAACCAGCCTTCCAAGCGGCACCACACGCTCAGGCAGCAAGACTCCGGAAATGGCCTAGCAGCGGATGAGGCCGAGGACCGAATCCTTCATGCCCGCGCCCTGCAAGCCGATCCGGCCAACGAGCAGTACATGGTGCAGGGCCTTGGCAGCTCCCGACTGATCGGCAGCGACTTGTTCGTCGGGTTAGGCAACTTCGACTTCTATACGCCGGGGGCGGCAGATTACCGATGAAAACCATCGGCCTCATCGGCGGAAGCGCCGATCCTACGCTGCTTCGGATGGCCGCGCTCATCCGCGATCGGGGTGGGGACGTCGTGTGGCTCGACAACGCGCGCTATCCGGAGCACACATCCCTCAGCCTCGAGGACGACGAGGTGCGGTTGGATGGCGTGGATGTCCGTGAGGTCAAGGTCTGGCACCTGCGCGCCCTGTTTCTCAGCTTTCCGGTCTTCCGGATGCCCGACGGCGACTTCAATCTCTTCCAGGATTGGCGTGCGTGCTACCTGGCGCAGCGCGAGATGTACGCTACAGTGTCGTCGTGGATCCGGAGCGTGACCTTGGGCGGCGGCACGGTCGTGAACCCCGTGGAGACGCTCGATCAGCACATCCTGAAACCCTTGCAACTGGCCATGTTGCGGCGGGCAGGTCTGCCCCTGCCCGTCACGCTCGTGACCAACCGGCCGGAAGACGTCGTGGCCTTTGCCGCCGCCCGTGGCCGGGTGATCTACAAACCGGTGTCGGGTGGCGCCTTCTGTCGGGCGCTGGGGCCCGAGGATCTGCAACCCGAGCGCCTCGAACTGTTGCGCAACGCGCCCGTCATCTTCCAGGAACACATCCATGGGGACAATGTCCGGGTCTGCGTGGTCGGCAACGCTGTGGTCTCGGCCGCGCACATCAGGACCCGGGCCCTGGACTACCGAGGCAACGAAGACGGCTTCACCAGCCTGCGCTTGCCCGAGAGCGTCCGTCGCCTGTGCCTGAAGGCCGCCAAGGTCACGGGCATGCCCTACTGCGGCATGGACCTGATCCGGACGGCAGACGACCAGTGGTACCTGCTGGAATGCAACCCTACACCGGTTCATCTCGGCATTGAGGACCTGCTGGGCCACCCTGTCACCGAGCGGCTCGTTGCCTACCTGTGGGACCGCGCCTGAGGCAAGGCGCGAACTGCAAGGCGCCTGTCAGTCTTCCCTCTTCCCGAGAAAATGCTTGTGGATAGGCTTGGGGTCCGGGGTGGGCTGGCCGCCTTCCGGGAAGCGTTGGGTCTGGGCGGGCTTGGGGTCCGGGGTGGGCTGGCCGCCTTCCGGGGCGAGTTGGGTCCTGGCGCCCGGGCCATTGAACGGTGGTTGACCGCCCTCTGGGCCGCAACGAGTCTTCTTGCCCGGGCCATTGAGCGTTGGTTGACGTTCAAGGAGACGGGAGAGATCCCCGACGGGAGTCTTCTTGCCCGGGCCATTGAGCGTTGGTTGACCGCCCTCTGGGGAGCAACGAGTCTTATAGACCGGGCCATTGAGCGTTGGTTGACCGCCCTCTAGTTCCCAAAGGGTCTTTGGCTGGGCCGGCGGCGGAACTGGCTGGCCACCCTCCGGGTACCGAAGGGTCTGCACACCGATTTCAGGCTTTTCCGCAGGGGTAGGTTCGGGCTTTCGACGATTCTTGAGAATCCTGTCGATTTCGCCCTTGACCGCCTGACCGGCATCGGACGGAACCTGCTTGGCCGCACTCCGGCGGTCTTTGGCCGTGGGCTTGGAGGCGGGCTCTGCCGCGCGGCCTTGCGGCGCCTCCTCGGCCCCAGCTCCCTTCAGGAGACCTGAACGGGCCCTGCCCGGATCGAGGGGTCCGGTGCCACCCACCGACGGACGGTTGATCTTGCTTGACATTCCGAGACTCCTTCTGCGCACACCATACGACACGAATGCCAGAGACTTTGCTGTTAATGAGTTTACCCGGGAATTGTTGGTTCGGAACACCGAGCCACGCGGTAGGATGGCGCCATCCAGCCAAGGAGTCTGGCTTGTCTCACGATGCCGAACCCGCCAAGGCCAAGCCCACACGGACCGTCTGAGTCGACGGGGTGCTGAGTAGCCTTTGCGTGGCCTTCCTGCTGCTGGTTTCGGGATGCCCCAAGCTGTTGATGCCCGAGGTCGCCCTGCCGTCGATGGAGCACCGAGGCTGGCCCGGAGAGCACCTGCTGACGCTGGGGTGCTGGATTGCACGGGAGCCTTGCTCTATGCCCTTCCCCTCACGGCCTTGCCGGGAACCATCGTGCTGAAGGAGATGCTGGGTGGGGCGGGGTGTGGCTGCGCATCTGCGGGTGAACGACCCGCTGCTGAGCCACACGCTGTTTCCCGTCTTCCTGGGGGCCATGATGTGGGGCGGGTTGTGACTGCGCGACGAGCGAGTCCGCCGGCTCATGCCGTGGGCGACGCGCGGCTGATGCCACGACCAGTCGGCTGCTGAGGCTGGGTACGGACTCGGCGCAAGTGCTGACGGTGCGCGCCTAAGTGCCGGTCTCGTCACGCGTGGCTTCGGAGACGAGCCAGCGGGCAAAGTCAGCCAGGTCCCGCTGATGATGCGCCAGCACCTCGAGGGTCACGATCGGGTCGAGATCCTGATAAGCGTGCACCGCGACATTGCGGAATCCCACCATCCGACGCAGCGCCTGAGCCTGCGCGGTGGGTAACAGACCGGCTACCTCGAGCAGCGCGAACGCCTCACGGGCGTCGCGCGGTACGCCACATGCCGCCTGTCGGACCCGGCGCATGGCCCCGTCAATCGCGGCTTCGCACGCCCGCAGCAAATTCAGCATTGCGGCATCCTGCCGGGTGAGGTCACGGGCGAAGGACTCTCCTGCAGCCTCGAGCTCGGCCGCTACGCGAGCGAGGCACCGTTCGATGATGGCGGCCTTGGCCAAGAGGACATCATCCGCCACGCACGGTACCCCTGCGCGCGATGTCTTCGAGAATGCCGCTGCGCCAACGCGCCAGGTTCAGGCGCTCGGCATCGAGGTGGGTCTGGAAGAGCCCGAGGGCCAAGGCATCCCGGACCAGGACGGGTTCCGCATCCTCGAGCATCTCGAGGGCCACGAGGCCAGGCACAGCCCGCAGATCGACACACTGGACCGGAAGATCGGAGAGCGGATCGAGGCGAGTCGCCAGATCAGCCAAGACGGACGGTGGCCACGGACGACATCCGAGGAAGGCGAGGTCAAGGTCGCTGTCGATCCGCTGGCGGGCAGTACCGTGGCTTCCGAATCGCACGATGGCCTGAAGGCCCTCCAGTTCCCCGGCATCGGTCGCCAAGCGATCGAGCAGTACCGGTGGGAGCGGACGTCGGGCTGTCGAATCAGGAGCCATGGGTCCAGCCTAGCAGAGGGGCCGGGCACGACCAAGGATGGCATGACGGCCGGGCGGTAGGTGATGCAGGTGAAGGTGCGCGGCGACTGGTGAGGTGGACTCAAGTCGGACGATTACCGTCCGCGCCAGCCGGAACCCCACGAATCGGTCACGCATATCTGGTTCGAGAGGGTCGTTGCGGTAGGGCAACCGCGCGAAGATGGCGTCGTTGTTCCACGAACCGCCGCGGACGACGCGCGTCTCGTCGGATTCCGGACCCGCCGGATCAATCGCGAGGTCCTCGGTGTAGGGGCCGTGGACATCGTGAACTCACTTGGCCACGTTGCCCGTCCTGTTTTATAGACCCCCTTGCGTCAGCCTGTTTTCCGCGGATCGGCAAGGTTCCCCCACAGCCCAGATCGGCCGTCTACCCGATGGCCGCCACGCCCGCCGGAACATCACCGCGATACCGAACCGTCAAGGTGCCTGCCCGGCAGGCCACCTCCCACTCGGCCTCGGTCGGCAGCCGATAGCCCAGGGTCTCGTAGACACTGCGGCGGTCGTCCCGGGGGGCGCTATCCTCGAGGTAGACCTCGGGCAGGCCTTCCTTGCGCGACAGGGCGTTGGCGCAGGCAATGGCATCGAACCACGACACCATCTCAACCGGCTTGTCGTCACCCTTGAGGCGAGAGGGTTCGGTATCCATCAGCTGCCGCCACTGGGCCTGGGTCACGGGGGGCGCCTGGATCAGGAAGGACCGGGCGAGGTGGACCTCATGGCGGGCCTCGTCGTCGAAGCTGTGCTCCTCGGCATCGGGTGAGCCGATGAGGTAGCGGCCAGAGGGGTTGGCCGAAAAGGCAAGATCGGGGACCGAGGTTGCCTGAAAAGGCTGGGACATAGGCGGGTTGTTCCCGACAGATGCCTCTCTTCCCGACAAGGTGCCGCCCTCGTCGACGCAAAGTTTGGCTGCCGGACCCGCCCATGGCGCGGCCACCGGCAAGGGGTAAGATGAAGCCCATGGGCGCGACGCCACGGAAGAAGCTGCCGCCGGGGATCCAGACCTTCGCGAAGATCCGCGAGTAGGCCCATTACTACGTCGACAAGACGCCCATCGCGCTCCAATTGGTCGCGCGCGGGACGCACTACTTTTTGTCCCGACCACGGCGCTTCGGGAAGAGCCTGTTCCTCGACACCCTCAAGGAACTGTTCGAGGGGAGCAGGGAGCTGTTCACGGGGCTGCATGCCGAGCAACACTGGGACTGGTCGGTCAGGTACCCCGTCCTGCGACTGAGCTTCGGCAGCGGCATCCTCAAAAGTCCGGAAGATTTGGCGGCGAGCATGCACGAGCAGCTGCTGGCCTTCGAGAGGGCGTTTGGGCTGCCTGCGGAACTGCCGGATGCCCGGGGACGCCTGAAGCAACTGATTGGCAAGCTGCACGATAGCACCGGCCAACGCGTCGTCGTGCTGGTCGACGAATACGACAAGCCCATCCTCGACAACCTGACGGAACCGGACCGGGCCCGCGTCATGCGCGACGGCCTGCGCGACATCTGCAGCGTCCTCAAGGATGCCGACGCCCACCTGCGGTTCGTCTTCATCACGGGCGTCAGCAAATTCTCCAAGGTCAGCCTGTTCTCGGGGCTCAACAACCTGCGGGATATCACGCTCAGCCCCGAATACTCCGCCATCTGCGGCTACACCGACCACGACGTCGACTCGGTCTTTGCGCCCGAACTGGACGGCTTGGACCAGGAACAGATTCGCCGCTGGTACAACGGTTACAACTGGCTGGGGGAAGCCGTCTACAACCCCTTCGACCTGCTGTTGCTCTTCCAGAAGCGTCGCTTTGCGTCTTACTGGTTCGAGACCGGCACGCCGACCTTCCTCGTGGATCATCTATCCAGGCATCGGTTCTACACCCCGGATCTGGCGCGGCTCACGTCGTCCGAGGAACTGCTCGGGGCCTTTGATGTCGACGGCATCGAACCCGTGGCGCTGCTATGGCAGGCCGGTTACCTGACCATCCACGAGGTCCGCGAGATTGGCGACGGACAGTGGTTCTACACGCTGGGCTATCCCAACCGCGAGGTCGAATCGGCCCTGAATGCCAGCCTGCTTGCGGGCTATGGCGTGCCGCGCACCACCAGCAGCATCGCGCGCAGTCGCTTGCCGGACCTGCTGGCTGCAGGGGACACCGCAGGGATCCGGGACGTCCTGCACGCCCTTTTCGCCGGCATTCCGCACGACTGGTACCGCAACAGCCCCCTTGCCGGCTACGAGGGCCACTACGTCAGCGTCTTCTACAGCTACCTGACGGCCCTCGGCCAGGAAGTCCGGGTCGAGGACGCCACCAACAAGGGACGCATCGACCTTGCGCTGCGTCAGGGACAGCGTGTGTATCTCTTTGAATTCAAGGTCTTGGAACAGGTGCCCGATGGCCGGGCGCTGGAACAGCTGCAGGCCCGAGGCTACGCCGAGAAGTACCGGGCGCCCGGCGTCACCGTGACGCTCGTCGGGATTACCTTCAGCCGCGAGGAACGGAACATCACGGGGTTCGAGGTGGCTGAGGGGTAGGGGCTGCCTCGGGCCCATGGGACTGCGCCAGGTCTTGACACCCGCCCATGGCGCGGCCACCTGCAAGGGGTAAGATGAAGCCCATGGGCGCGACGCCACGGAAGAAGCTGCCGCTGGGGATCCAGACCTTCGCGAAGATCCGCGAGGATGCCCATTACTACGTCGACAAGACGCCCATGGCCCTGCAACTGGTCGCGCGCGGGACCCACTACTTCCTGTCCCGGCCTCGGCGCTTCGGGAAGAGCCTGTTTCTCGATACGCTCAAGGAGCTGTTCGAGGGCAACAAGGATCTGTTCACGGGGCTGCATGCCGAGCAGCACTGGGATTGGTCGGTCAATCATCCCGTCTTGCGGCTGAGCTTTGGCAGCGGCATCCTCAAATGCCCGGACGATTTGGCGGCGAGCATGCACAAGCAGCTTTCCCGCCTTGAACACCTCCATCAGGTGACCCGACAGTTCACGGATGCGGCCCCGCGCCTGATGGATCTCATCGAGGTGCTGCACGACCGCACCGGCCAACGCGTCGTGGTGCTGGTCGACGAATACGACAAGCCCATCCTCGACAACCTGACGGAACCGGACAGGGCCCGGGTGATGCGGGACGGCCTGCGCGACATCTACAGCGTCCTCAAGGATGCCGACGCCCACCTGCGGTTCGTCTTCATCACGGGCGTCAGCAAATTCTCCAAGGTCAGCCTGTTCTCGGGGCTCAACAACCTGCGGGACATCACGCTCAGCCCCGAATACTCGGCCATTTGCGGCTACACCGACCCCGACGTCGACACGGTCTTCGCGCCCGAGCTCGAGGGGCTGGACCGTGAGCGGATCCGACGCTGGTACAACGGCTACAACTGGCGTGGAGAGGCCGTCTACAACCCCTTCGACCTGCTGCTGCTCTTTCAGGAGCGGGAGTACAAGTCCTACTGGTTCGAGACCGGCACACCCACCTTTCTGGTGGACCATCTGGCCAAGCATCGTTTCTACACCCCGGACCTCGCTCGGCTCACGTCGTCCGAGGAACTGCTCGGGGCCTTCGATGTCGACGGCATCGAACCCGTGGCCCTGCTTTGGCAGGCGGGCTACCTGACCATCCACGAGGTCCGCGAGATTGGCGACGGACAGTGGTTCTACACGCTGGGCTACCCCAACCGCGAGGTCGAATCGGCCCTCAATGCAAGCCTGCTTGCGGGCTATGGCGTGCCGCGCACCACCAGCAGCATCGCGCGAAGTCGCTTGCCGGACCTGCTGGCCGCAGGGGATACGGATGGCATCCGGGACGTCCTGCACGCCCTGTTCGCCGGCATCCCGCACGACTGGTACCGCAACAGCCCCCTTGCCGGCTACGAGGGCCACTACGTCAGCGTCTTCTACAGCTACCTGACAGCCTTGGGCCAGGAAATCCGGGTCGAGGACGCCACCAACAAGGGACGCATCGACCTCGCGCTGCGCCAGGGGCAGCGGGTGTATCTCTTCGAGTTCAAGGTCACGGAGCAGGTGCCCGACGGCCGGGCGCTGGAACAGCTGCAGGCACGCGGCTACGCCGAGAAGTACCGGGCACCCGGCGTCACCGTGACGCTCGTCGGGATTACGTTCAGCCGAGAGGAACGCAACATCACGGGGTTCGAGGTGGCGGAGGGCTGACGGGGGCGAGGGGAAGGTTGCGGCGGGGCCGAGGGCTTGCGCGGGACCACCTGGCCGGCAAGATGCACCCTGCTTCCCGGCGTCAGTGGCCGATTTACCGGTCGAACACGGCCCTCGCCTTTTCGAGCACGAAGGCATCGGGGAGCCATCCGCCGAGCCATCTCGCGAGGCCCTCGGGATCAAGGTCCTGAAGGTCTTCGCCAGTTTTTACGAAGTGAACCATCCGCTCGTAGCCCGTGGTCCCACCGCAGTCCTCCGGAGGACCATTGCGCTCCCCGTCGAGGAGCCGGCGCTTGAAGGACTCCTTGTCGGCGCGCACCGAGATGAGTTTCACGTCGTGCGTCCAGTCGTCGCCGAAGTCGTACTGGTACTCGCACCACTCCACGGCGTGTCTCCCGGTGAAGTAGGTGTCGAGCTTGACGGTCCTTGCGTGCGGTACGGGGCGTTCGTACTCCTCGCCATCGGGCAAGCCCGCGATGGGACGGCCCTCAGGCGTGGGCATGCGGAACTCCCACAGGTGATGCTCCCGCCAGCCGAAGCCGTGCTGGATCGCCTGGTGGAGTTGCCAGAAGGTGGCGGTCGTGCGGATCAGGAAGCGCCGCCAGATCCTTGGCTGGATATCCTGCAACGAGACTTCGAATTCGTAGTACTGCGGCATCGGGGGCCTTGGTCGTGGGTCGGGCCGGGCGGAATCGCCTGCATCGTACCCTGACGCAATGGCGCTTTCCTGCCCGAGGCCTCAGCGATCCTCGCTGGCCTGGGCCGGTCCCTCAGCGGACATCGTCGGCGGCGAGATACCGAGCGCGGATTGACTCGTCCCCCGAATGTGCCCAGGCCCGCAAGAGAAGCCGACTGGCGGCGGCCCGTTCTCCGGCCTTGGCTTCACCCTCAGCCAAATGCGCCAGCAGTCTCGGATCGTCCGGGTCACGTTTCAGGAGGGCCTGGATGTCTCCGAGCGCCAGAAACCGACGGTTTGCGTCCTCGAGGACGGGTCGGAGGTTCATGGTCCCTTCATCGCTCAGGGAACCGAGCAAGGTCATCGCCTTGATCTGAAGGTCTCCGCGCTCGTCGTCCGGCCGCTCCAGTACCCGCTTGAAGGATCGCAACGCCGCTTGGACCTGCTGGTGCTCCCCATACGAAAGGCCGAGGTCGCGCTGAACGACGGCAAGGTTGAACAGCGGCTCGATTGCGGAGGGATCGCGCGCAAGGGCAGCCTCGAAGGCCTCCGCCGCCCTGAGCTTTTCATGTCTTGCACGTGCGGGCTCGTCCGATTGTTGCTGGGCCTGAAAATAGTGCTTCATGCCGAGAAGGCGATACCCTTCCGGATCCCGCGGCGACAGATGGATGTAGGCATTCACGGCCCTCTCCATGCCCCGGTAATCGCCCGCAATCCAGCGGCTCGCCACCCTTTCTGCCACCCAGTTGCTCACGGGAGGAGCTCCCGGCCTTGCGAGAGCCGCCATCCCGACCGCCATCACGGCAACCACCAGGGGTGCAAGAAGCCAGATGCCCGGCGTTCTGAAGTCAACATCCGGCACAGAATCACTCGGCATGGAAATCTTCGTCACTCCTCGGTCCGGGATCCGAACGGGCAGGGTATGCATATGACACATACCGAATCAGCAGTAAAAAACATCATTGCCCATCGAGGACGACCATAGCATTGGACCTTGTTTACGACCCGCGAGCCATAAGGGAGTTCCAGTCACTGGATGCCGACTGCCAAAGGAAGGCTCGTCGGCTGCTTGAGAACCTTCGAAATGGCATATGGGGAAACTCGGTCCCCTTGGCAGGGGCGCAACGCGGGCTTTTCCGCACCAAGCTCAAGCCCATTCGTATCCTGTGGTCACCCGGGGACCGACAGATCCACGTCCGGGCCGTCCGGCTGAGGCGAGACGTCGACTACTCCGACCTTGGCCTCGAGACCAATTCGCTTCCTGCCGACGCAGACATTGCCGAACTGGCGGGACTGCCGGTCAGCGAGCCGGAAACAGATGAACGCGACCTCGAGATTCAGGAGGATGCCCCGGGATATCGTGACGATGGAACGATTGGATGGCAGGAATTCATCTACGGCGGTTATCGGTTCCGGCCGGAACTCACTTTCAGCCAGCGCCAGGTCTTCGACGCGTTGGTGAATACCTTGTCAGAAAGCGACCATCACAGGGTCGCCGGTATCCAGAGCGCGCCCGGGACCGGGAAGTCCGTCTGCGCCACCGTGATCGGTGCTCGTCTCCATCTCGAGCAGGGATGGTGGGTGGGGCTCGTGGCCCCGGACGAACTTTTGCTCGACCTCAGGAAATTCAGTGTCGTCCAGGAGGTCGAGCACCTGTCGGAAAGGCCCGAGGGCTTCGTTCTCTCAACCCTTCGCAGCCTATGGACCCTGCTGCTTCCGGACCTGAAGCTCGCCACCCCGGCCGAGGAGCTTGCCGCGCTGAAGCGCGTGGCCGAGACGGTGCGTCGGTCCGGGAAGCGGGTCGATCCTGAGGAATTGGATGCGTCCGACGTGTTGCTGTTCCAAGGGTTCGTGCTCGATCAGGGCAGCGACAGGGACGTCGTGCTCAACCAATCCCAAGACCGACTCAAGACACTGAAGCTGCTCAATCGACTCGATCCGACCTCCCCCGGACGCACGACCTTCGACGGGCACCTGGACGGCGCCCTCTCCCGGATCGAGGCTGCGAGGCGGGTGTCGGCCGCCCCGCCACCTCCGCCGTCCGCCAGTCATGCACTCCTGATGGTGGATGAAGTCCAGGATCTGTTTCTGGCCGAGGTTCAGGCCCTCGACGCCGTGCGGCGGCACTGGGAAGCCTCTGGGGTCCGGACCTACTTGCTCCTTCTCGGCGATCTCAACCAACGGATCCGCCAGACCGGCTTCTATTGGGACCGCCTGAATCAGCTCGGGGTCCTGAAGCGGCGCCCCGAGGAGTTCAGGCAGAACTTTCGAAACTCGTCGAACATCCTTGCGTTTGCCAATCGATTCCACGCCCTGGCGGAAGACCTTGCACGCGGTACCGGTCTTCGCCTGCCGCCCCCATCGGCCGATCCGGAACACGCCTTCTTCGGAGGCCCGCAGGTACGCTTCCTTGTCCTTCCCGAGGAGCATCGTCCGGAGGCATTCTTCCAGCCCTTCTCGGAGCATCGTCACACGCGCCTCGAGGGGGACACGCTGCCCGCCTTGTTCCTGGAGTTGTCGGATGAGGCCAAGGTCCTGACGAGCAACTACGAGGATCTTCGCAGCCGATTGCCGGATGCCATCCGAAGCCGCCTGCTGCTTCTGGGCATCAACAATGCCAAGGGACGCGAGTTCGAGGCGTGCATCGCCTATCGCCTGTTTGACGGGCAGGGACCGTTCCGCCTGGACGAGTTGTACAACTGGTACACCCTGATCACCCGGGTCAGGACCCGCTTGCTCGTGGTCCTGACGCCGGCCGACCTTGCCCGGGTGGGCGCCGAGACCTTCCGGAACTGCGATCAGGTCAGCATGCACGAGGCCACGGACTGGATCCTGAGTGCCAGCAGCGAAGTACGATATGACGACCTGATGGGCGAAGACCTGATGGGTCGGCTCCTGCTGGGCTGTGCAGCAGGCACACCCTATCGCGATACGTATCGGGCGCTGAAGGTCGCCGGCATGGACCCGCCGGACTTCGAACGCGAAGCGATCGAGCACCTTCGCCAACTTGCGCCCGCTGCCCTCGAGCGGGTCGTTGCCCTTTCGCGTCATCATGCCGAGGAGGATTCGGAGGGCTTCGAGCTGCTGATCCTCGCCCTTCGTGCGGCGCGCCGGACGCGAGAGGCGTGGGGTCTGCTGGAGAGAGAGCACGCTGACCTTGATCCCGGCATTCGATTGCGCCTGATGGCGACGCTTGATGCCGACCTGAAGGCCCAGGGACGTCCCCTCGAGGCGGCTCTTCACCATGCCCGACTGGGTGCCGGATGGCCCGAAGGCTATCCGTTCCCCGGACTTCCGACCTTTCCCGGATTCCTTGAAACGGCGCTCGCCAAGGCGTTCGCCTCGAACCTGCCACTGGAGACCCCATGAAGACCGATCTGGAAGTCGCGGACGACCTTTCCCGCCTGGCCGAACTCATCTCCCGTTGGCATCATCGCCTGCAAGCCGGAGCGGACGAGTTCCAGCACCTGCAGGCCGATCTCAGACAGGATCTCGCTCAAGCCGAGGTCGTCCTCGTCGCGCTGAAGGACATCCTCGGTCAGCTGGATCGGGATTCCCGCCAGTCGAAATCTCTCGTGGGCAGCCTTGGCAAGCAACTTCAGGAACTGGCTCCTTCCGTCGCGGCAGCCAAGGGCGCGAGCGAGTCGCTGCGTGCCCAGCTCCAACAACTGGAGTCGTTCGGCGGCATCACGGTCGTCGAGCGAACACTCGAGACCTTGCAGGCACAGTCTGTTCGCCTGCAGGAGGAGGGTACTCGCCAACTTTCGGAGGCAGAGCAGCGCCTGGCATCGCTGGACAGCGAAAATCAGACGGCTCGGCAAGCGACGACCCTGATACAGAAGCAAGTCGAGCACCTGCAGGCACTTGCTGCCCGCTTCGAGCCCGAGTTCTCACGCGCCGACGACGTTCTGCGGGCCTTCGACAGGAATTCCGAGAAGTTGGAAGAGGTGAACAGGCAGACCGTTTCCGTGTTCCGGCGCATGGAGGATGCCACCCGCACGATCACGCGATTCGAAGAGTTGCTCGTCCGTCTCGATCAGCATGAGGCCGATGCCCAGAGCCGAGCGGAGGAAATGGCAGGCCTTGCCGACGAGTGTCGTGTCGCTACGGAGGCGATGGCCGCCTGGCGTCAGGGCCAGACCGAACAGCAGGCAAGGTGGCGGAGCCTGAACGAGAACTTCGAAAGGCAGCTCCGCCTGTCCCGCCTTGCCGTGGCGTTCGGCACCGTGACTCTCTTGGGCAGCCTGGTCTGGTGGGCCTATTGGCTGTGGCCGTTGGTTGGGACTGGAGCCTGACGAGTTTGCGCATCGGTTTGCCCGTGGGGCCCGACCAGAACAACCAAGACTCAGGGCTCTGAGTGTTGGCGCCAAACAGGAGAGTGTGCACCGGCGCCATCCCCCCAGCAGACGAGGTGCAGCGGACCAGCAGCAATGCCCCCTTGGCGACACCAGACCTGCCCCCTGCCTTCCGGCAACGACCTGATCGCCGGGCTTGCAGGCATCGGTATGAACTTCGCCGTCGACCCTTCGCCTGATCCGAAGGTCACGTCCCTAGAGTTGGTGTAAATCCGCCGGCGGCTTGAATACGAAACCACCGCCGTGGTCCTTTCGTAGTTGCGAACACAAGAAGGAGGTCCAAGGCGGTGGCGGAGAAGATCATGACGTTGGGCGATGTTGTCGGCAAAGTGCTGGGCGAGGGTCATGGTGATGCCGTGCGGGCCATGGTGGAG
>VGJW01000029.1 GCA_016867265.1 Candidatus Tanganyikabacteria bacterium | reverse complement strand
AGAGCTTGCGGAGGTCCTCGAGGGCAATCCAGACGTGGCCATCCTCGGTTCGCGTCCGGTCCGGCAGGCCGTCCACACGCAGCAAGGTACCCTCTACCTCCTCTGATGGCCCACCGGCCAACGGGTCCAGCAAGGCCCGGGACTTGGCCGGCAGGGCATCTCGGACGGTTTGCAGCATGAGACTGCGCGGGTCCTTGGGCACGCTATCGGCGGGCTGTTTCGCACCCGCACCCGCAGCAGGCTTGATGACGCTCCTTCCTAGGGTGCCCGTCAGAGCCCGCTTCTTGTGCGCAGCCTGATCCCGCTGCAGGACCTGCTGCTTCAGCAAGTTATTGGCTGGCGCGGCGTCCTGAGTCTTGGCCGCAGCCGCAGAGAACGGGGACAGCGGGCTGCTGCGCAGGGGCGACGTGCCTGCGGCAGTGTTCTGTTTGTTTGACGGGAAGCGCAAGTCTGCCACCTCGAGGTTCGGGGGGGCCGGAACTCCGGCACCATACACGGTCCCTACCCGAAATTTCCGGTCTTGTCCCGTTCGCTGCGCCTTCGCCAGCATGTCAGGCGAGGGCCCCAAACGGACCGCCGGGCCCGGACGAATCCGGACCCGGCGGCTGCAGCCGACGATCAGGCGTTGGCGGGCTTCTCAGCCGCGGTGGCCTTCTCGGTGCTCTTGGCGCTGCTCCTCGCGGGCTTCTCGTGCTCGATCTCGACACGGGTCACCTGGGGCGGACGCGTCACGACCGGCTGGGTCGGCGTAGCCGAAACCTGAAGCCGGTTCACGAGCGCCTTGCCCGTCTCGAGGCTGTAGTCCACTTCGGAACGAAGGGTGTTGAGGCCTTCCATCGCGATACGGGTCGACACCCCGACGAGGTCGGCCTTGCGGCCTTCCTCAGCGATCCTGTTGAGGACTTCCCGGGTGGCCTCGACGGAGCGGTCCGCGACGACCTTGATGGCCGTGAAGGGATCGTCCGAGAGGGTCTCGGCAGCCTTGACGACGTTCTTGGCGCCGTCGATGGCGGTGTCGAGGACATTGCGGGTCGCGCCAACCAGGTTGACGCCGCCCAGCTCCTGGGAGGTCTTGTCGACGTAGGTCTTGAGGTTGTCGAGCGTGTGGACGACGAGCTTCTGGGTGGTCTCGCCGAGATCCTTGACGATGGTCGTCATGAGGGTGTTCTCCTTCTGGCGCCTTGCGGGCGCACCAAGGGACGGGATGGTTTTCATCCAGGCATGGGGGGCTTGCGCCTCCCTTCCCACGCGCTCATGCTCGCCCTTGTAACGAGCATGAGGCCGGGATGCAGCCGTGCCGACGGCCTGTCTCCCCGAATCCGGTCGGGGAGCTTCGCCGGCCGGGCGAACCCGGACCGGCGCGAGACGCGCAAGGTTGCGCGACGCCCTGAGATCCCGCCGATGCGTACCGCACCTGCAGGATACGAGTTTTTGGCGCGAAGCGGGGACGTGGGTTCCGCAGGCCGCGCAGCGATGGGTGGAGTGGCGGCCATCGACCAGCCGCACGGGGATGCCGGCCTTGCCGGCCCGACGTCGGATGGCGCGGCTGGTGCGCACCAAGCGGCGACGCGTGGCCTCGGGCAAGGTGGCGAAGGTCGCCTCGTCCTCGAGATGCAGGACAGGCTGCGGGGCCTTGGCTGCTGCCCGCACGACAGCACCCGCGACCGCCATGTCGCAGTTGGCCTGGTAGCGGTTGCGGCGGGCTTCGAGGTGTCGTGCGGCACGATGGGCACCCCTCTGCCGCATCGAGGCGACGACTCGGTCCATCCTTGCGGCCTTGCCGCGTTCCCTGCGGCCCGAGGCATCGAGCAGCAGCCGCCCCTCTGCGTCGGCCACGACGGCGCGGTGCCGCAGACCAAGGTCAACCCCCACGGGCGTGCGCGTCGCAAGCCGGCAGCGCAGGCGCAGCAACCAGCGGCCCTGGCGCCTGCCGATGCGCGCCTCGAGCCAACGCGCGCCCTCCGTCAGGCGCTGGAAGGTTTCCATGTCCATGTCGCGCGGCAGGCGGGCACGGACCGGCAGTTCCTTGCCCAGCAGGGGCAGGTGCAGGCGCAGCGTTTCATCCGGGCCAGGACTCAGGTTCCAGGTCCCGGGGGCGAAGATGGCCCAGGTCCAGCCTTCGCCACCTGCAGCCGACATCCCGGCGGTCAAGGCACGGTATTGCGCCTGGACGACACCGCGAAGGCTGCTGCGGAAGGGTTCGGGCAACGCCTCGACGCCCGCGCGGGCGTTGTCGAGCATCGTGCGGGCCCGTGCCACACCCTCGTCCCTGACGGACTCGGCGAGGTTCATCCAGCCCAACGGGGCCAAGGCTTCGCGCCAGAGGGACGAGAAGGCCTCGATTTGGTTGCGGACACGGCGCAGCCCCTCGCGCTGGGCCCGATCGAGGGGCCTCAGCTCGAGGTCGAAAGTACGCAGCGTGCTCATCGCAAATCAGGGGGTGGCCCGGCTGGTGGCGGCAACGAACAAGCTGTAGCGGGCCAGTACCATCTTCCCACGGATCGGATGTTTGAAGAATAAGAAAAGGTTATGCTTGGCCCATGTTGAATCGCTTGCGTGTGCTGGGCCTGATGTCCGGGACCTCTGCCGACGGGGTTGATGTGGCCCGGGTGCTGTTCTGGACCGAGGATGGCCGCATCCGCCACAAGCTGGAAGCGCACCTGACGGTGCCTCATCCGGAAGGCCTGGGGGCGCGCATCCGGGCCGCCGGACCGCAGACGCCGCTCGAGGAGGTGGCCCGGCTGGACGTCGCGGTTGCCGAGAGCCTGGCTGCTGCCGTTCGTCAGGCGCAGGCGACGTGGTGCACGCCAGACGCCGGTACCGTGGATCTCATCGGCAGCCACGGCCAGACTGTCCTGCACCTGCCCGGCCTCGCCTCGATCCAGATTGGGACGCCGGCCCGGATCGCGGCCTTGACGGGTGTCACGACGGTGGGCGACTTCCGTACGGCGGATCTCGCGGTGGGCGGGCAAGGTGCCCCGTTGGTTCCCCACGCGGACGAAGTTTTCTACGGTTCCCCCGATGCGGATGAACTGCTGCTCAACCTCGGGGGGATCGCGAACCTGACGGTCCTGCCTGCGGGCGGTCCCGCCGTGGGCTGGGACACGGGGCCCGCCAACATGGTCCTCGACGGGCTGGCGATGACGCTGCTCGGGACGCCTTGCGACCGTGACGGCGAGGCCGCGGCGCGCGGCCAGGTGCATGACGGCCTGCTGGCGCGGTTGCTCGAGGATCCCTACTTCGTGGCGCCCCCGCCCAAGTCCACCGGGCGGGAACGTTTCGGAGCCCCGTTTGTCGGGGACCTCATCGGTCAGGGGCAGGCCCTTGGCTTGTCCACCGACGACTTGCTGGCCACGGCGACGGCGCTGACGGTGCAGACCGTGGTGCTCGGGTTCGAGGCCTGGCGCCGTCGGCCCGAGGCATCGGCCTTCGCACCGCGGCGCCTCAGGGTCGCAGGCGGTGGCGTCCGGAACGTGACCCTGATGGCCGGCCTGGGGCAGGCCTTTGCGAAACTCGGCATCGCTGTCGAGGTGTTGCCCGATGCCGAGGCCCGCGAGGCTGTCGCCTTCGCACTGTTCGCCTACGAGGCCGTGCTGGGCCGCGCCAACCATGCACCGGCGGCAACCGGGGCGCACCGACCGGTGTTGCTCGGGACCGTGGCCCCCGGAGCCAACTACCAGCGGGTGCTCCTTGCCATGCCCTGGCAGGCCGCGCCGTCCGGCCTGCCCATGACGGAGCGCCGGCATCCGGCGACCCACGATCTGGACCGCAGGTCGGGCCGTGATTTGGCCGAACTGTTCGCCGTCGAGGAGGATGCCGTTGCGCAGGCACTTCGGGATGCCGCACCTGATCTGGGCCGGCTGGTCGCGGCCGCTGCCGAGCGATTTGCCCGGGGCGGCCGGTTGATCTACCTGGGGGCCGGGACCTCGGGGCGCCTGGGCGTGCTGGATGCTGCCGAATGCCCGCCTACCTTCTCGACGCCCCCCGATCGGGTGCTGGCCTTCATCGCCGGTGGGCCTGCCGCCCTGGTTCGGGCCGTCGAGGGTGCCGAGGATCAGGGCGCCCTCGGCGTCGCCGACCTCGAGGGTTGCGGCGTGGGGCCGGACGATGTGGTGATTGGCCTTTCGGCCTCGGGTGGGGCGGCCTATGTGCGCGAGGGGTTGGCCCATGCCCGTCGGGTGGGCGCGCTCACGGGCCTTGTCACGTGCGTGCCGCAGCAGGGACGGTGGGAGGGCGGGGACCCGCCCGTCGATCACGGGGTGACGCTGCTGACCGGGCCCGAGTTGCTTACGGGCAGCACCCGGCTCAAGGCCGGCACCGCCACCAAGGTCGCGCTCAACGCCCTGTCCACGGGCGTGATGGTGCTGACAGGCAAGACCTGGGGCAACTTGATGGTCGATGTCAGCGTGTCGAACGTGAAGTTGCGGGACCGGGCCATTCGCATCGTGGCCGAAATCGTCGGACGTGACCGTGCGGAGGCCGAACGCCTGCTGGACGCAGCCTCGGGCAAGGTTCGCCTCGCAGCGGCCATGGGCATCCTGGGCACCGATGCCGCAGAGGCGACACGGCGCCTGCATGACGTCGGCGGCCGCCTGGCGCTGCTGGAAGCCCGCGCCTGACCTGTCAATCCCTGCCCGGGGACTATTCGATCCGGACCGTCGCCTTCATCCCCGGGTGGAACTTGCAGAAAATCGGATAGCTACCCATCGCGTTTATCGCCAGCGTGTAGGTCTGGCCGGCCTCGAGGCGCGGTGAATCCAGCACCTTGGCCACAGTCCCCGTCACGACCGACGTGACGGTATGGGGGACACCCGCCTCGCGATTGGTGAACCGCAGGGTCTGTCCGGGACGGGCAACAATGGTCGACGGGACGAAGGCAAAGCCGGTGATGGCGACCTCGACGACGGCCTCGGGTGTCGGCGTCGCCACCGGGGCCGAGGGCGACGAAGAGGGTGCGGGCAAGGGGGTGGGGCTCGGCGTCGCCGGGACCGGCGTACCGGTAGATGGCGCCGGCTCAGGGGTGCCCGTCGGCTTTGCCGCACCGGTCACGACGAGACCGCCCTTCATGCCGGGATGATAGTCGCAGCGGAAGGACCAGTTGCCCGCTGACCGGGGCGTCACGACCCGTTCCTCGCCGGGGCGGACATTGTCCTCCATCGGGAAGGCCGAGGCGTCGAGCGGGGTCACGGTATGGGCCATGAAGTCGCGATTGATGAAGCGGACGGACTGCCCGAGC
The DNA here is from genome assembly GCA_016867265.1 of Candidatus Tanganyikabacteria bacterium. Classification (GTDB taxonomy): domain Bacteria; phylum Cyanobacteriota; class Sericytochromatia; order S15B-MN24; family VGJW01; genus VGJW01. Next base: position 10,865 of record VGJW01000029.1, on the reverse strand, counting down.
GATACGGTGACGGACTCCGGCGAGAAGGCGAAGTTGGTCATGGTGACGATGACCTCGCCGCCCGGTGCCGCCGTGGGGGAGGAGACGGTCGCGCCACCGCCCGGGCAGCCGGGAAGCAGCAGCAGGCTGGCAAGGGCCAGGGACCGGACGGGGGCGAGATGACGGGTCACGAGGGCTCCTCGGGAATCAGGCCTGGGCAAGCTTCAGCGGCTGGCCCTCGGGGACGTGGGCCAGCGCCACCGAGTTCATGCAGTACCGCAAGCCCGTCGGCGGCGGTCCATCCGGGAAGACGTGGCCCAAATGGCCGTCGCAGCGGGCGCAGCGCACCTCGGTCCGCACCATGCCATGGCTGCGATCCTCGATGGTGGTCAGGGCGTCGCTGGCGACAGGCTGGTTGAAGGAAGGCCAGCCGGTCCCGGACTCGAACTTGGTCCCGCTCAGGAACAGCGGATTGCCGCAGCCGGCGCAGACATAGGTGCCCGGCGTCTTGGTGCCGACGAAGCAGCCCGCATAAGGGCGCTCCGTGCCGGCGCGGCGCAGGACGTCGAATTGCTCGACTGTAAGCCGCGCGCGCCACTGGTATTCCGTCAGGTTCAGGCGTTCCACGGTCAGGCCTCATTCAGGGGACCCGTGCGATGCGGCCGAGGCACGGCAGGGAAGCGGGCATTCCAGGCCCACTGCCGAATCGTGTCCTCTTCTTCAGGTGTCAGGCCCAGGTGGGTGCGTGCCAGCTCCCATTCGCGCGCCAGCGTGGTCCGCGACAGGGTCGGGTTGTCGGTGTTCAGGGAGACCTTGAGCCCTGCCGCCATCATCGCGCGGAGCGGATGGTCCTCGAGGCGGGCGATGGCTCCGGTATGCAGGTTGCTCGACAGGCAGCACTCGAGCAGGACGCCGCGGTCCCGTGCCAGCGCCACGGCTTCCTCGTCCTCGAGGATGGCCGTGCCGTGGCCGATGCGCTCGGCCCCAAGCTCGAGGATGGCCCTGCGGACGTGCAGGCCGGGCCCGGCCTCACCCGCGTGGACCGTACGACGCAGGCCACCTTCCATCGCGATGGCAAAGGCCCGCCGGAACCACTCGATCTGAAAGCCGCCGCCCTCGTTGCCGGCCAGGTCCAGCCCGACGACGCCTTCAGGGCGGAGGCGCACGGCGAGGGTCGCGAGGTCTTCGGCTTCCTGCTGGGACATGCCGTGCAGCAGGCAGACGACCATGGGGGCGGGAATGCCGGCCTTGCGGCTGCCTGCGTCCAGCCCGTCGAGGATGGCGCGGGTCGCGCGTTCGAGCGTCAGGCCACCCTTCTGGTGCTGCCAAGGACAGATGCGCACCTCGACGTGGCCCAGACCCTGATCCGCCGCATCGATGACGGCTTCCTCGGCGACACGGGACAGGGCGCCAGCGGTTTGCAGCAGGGGCAACACGGCATCGAAATGGGCGAGATAGGCATCGAGGCGGCCTGCACCGATGGCGGCCAGGCCCTCGACGATGGCCTCGCCATCGAGGCCCAGGGGGCCAGCCAACTCCACGATGGTCGCGGGCCGGAGCGCCCCGTCCAGATGGAGATGCAGCTCAACCTGCGGTACCGACATGGGACCCTCAGTTCCGGGGTTGCCAACGGGCCGTGCGGTTGCGGCCGCTGGCCTTGGCCAGGCGCATCGCCGAGCGCGCCGCGAGCAGCAGCGACTGGATGTCCGCCCCGCAATCCGGCCAGATGGCGATGCCCAGCGAGATGGTCAGGCGGACGGCCGAGGACTGCGGGCCCGGGAAGTGGCTCGTGGCGATGGACTGCCGGAAGGCATCGGCCAACTTGTCGGCGGCCTCGATGACCTCGCCGCGGCTGCGACCCTGAAGCACCATCGCGAACTCGACGCCACCGACGCGACCCAGCACCGACTTGGGTGGGGCGTGGTGGGCCGCGATGCCCGTCACCTGCCTGAGCAGTTCATCCCCCACGGCAAAGCCGTGCTGCAGGTTGAGGCCGGCAAAGTGGTCGACGTCGAAAAGCACGCAGGCGAGGCTGGCGTCGTGGTCAAAGGCCTGTGCGGCTTCGCGCGCGAGACGCTCCTGCAGCCCGCGGTGGTTGAGCCAGCCCGTCAGGGGGTCGCTGGCCTCGAGGTGGCGGGCCTGGTTCCGCAGGCGTGCGTTCTCGTAGGCCGAGGCCGTGGCATGGCCCAGAGCGTTGAGCAACTCGATCTCCTCGTTCGAGAAGGCCGTCTCCTCGTAGGTCATGACCGACAGGATGCCAATGAGCCGGAGCCCGAGCTCGACCGGTGTCGCCAGGGCCGATCGGATGCCGTCCTCCTGCACCCACGACGGTACCTTGAAGCGGTCCTCCGTCAGGTAATCGACGACGGCCGTCGTGATGCGCCTGTAGGCGACGTAAGCCTCGATGCCCCCGTCATGGCCGAGGGGTACCGTGCCCTGCCATGACCAGCGGCTCTTGCCTGCGGCGGCGGCGCACTGCAGGTGGTGCTCGTCGCGGGCTTCCCAGAAGGCGGCCGTGTCCGCACCGACCAGCTTCTTGGCTGCTTCGACGGCGTACTGGAGCACCTGATCGGCAGAGGAGGCCGAGTTCATCCGGGCCGAGACCGCCGCCAACTCGCGGAACTGGCGCAACTGGGTCTCGAGGCTGCCGTGGCGGCCCACCAGGTCCTGGACGGTGTGCGTCAGCGACTCGACCGTCGCGCTGTCGAGGTGACGGGGCACGCACATCTCGCCAAGTGACTCGCGCCCCAGCGTCAGAGGCACCTTGCGCCAGGCATCCTCCGGGCCCTCGGTACCGTTGCCCCGGCTTTCCAGTCGGATGTCCGGCGCGCCAAGGCGCGTCATCTGTTCGAGCAGGCGGTTGACGGGAAGCAAGTCATGGTCGCCTTCGATCTCGCTGGTGCGGACCGGGTAGTAGGTCCCGTCCTCGGGCATCACGGCACCCGAGTTCGGCGTCAGGTTCGTGATGCCCTCCTGCTCGACCAGGCGCAACATCACCTCGACGACATGCGGGTCGAACTGCTTGCCGCTCATCGCCTTGATCTCCCGAACTATCTCCTCGGGACTGCGGCTGCGCCGGTAGACGCGGTGGTTGTTCATCACGTCGTAGGCGTCTGCCATGGCGAGAATGCGCCCGCCCAAGGGGATATCGTCCCCCCTGAGACCCGCCGGATAGCCGTTGCCATCCCAACGCTCGTGGTGGTGGCGGACGCACGGCACCAGGTGGCCCAGGCCGCGCACCGGGGCCAGGATGTCCGCGCCCTTGACGGGGTGCAACATCATCAACTGGCGCTCTGCCCGGTTGAGGGGCCCGGGCTTGTGCAACACGGAGTCCGCGATCCCGATCTTGCCGATGTCATGCAGCAGGCCGGCGATGTAGATGTCTTCGCACTCCTGCGTGGGCAGGCCCATCTCCTCGGCAATGCGCCGACCCAAGGTGGCCACGTTCGCCGAATGGTTGTGCGTGTAAGAGTCCCGGGCATCAAGCGCCTGCGACAGGGCAAACACCAGGTCGCGCGAAAGCGCCCGGTTCCGGGCAATGAGCGAGACATTGCGCATGGCGGATGCGGCCTGCGCGCCCATGGTGCCGATCAGGTGGCGGGCTTCCGAGTCGAAGCTGCGTTCCGTCGCCCGGTTGGCAACAAAGGCCAAGCCCAGCACCTCGTTCTGCATGCGCAGGGGCGCCACCAGCATGTGGTGGAAGCCCAGCGTCTCGAGCGTCTGTCGCCGGCGAATCGTCACGTGCAGGTCGGTCGCGGGTGCCGTGCCCACGACGAGGTTGCCGGTCCGGTAGGCCTCGGCCAGCGCCCCGCCGTCCGCGAGGCGGAAGGTCATGCCGGCCAGCAGCCGGTCCATGCCCTCGGGGGCTTGCAGGGCGCGGATCGTCAGCGTGTTCGCCCGGGCGACGGCCGAGCCGTCGTCGTCGGTCTCGGGCATCAGGATGGCCACCAGGTCGGCCGACAGGGCCGTCGCGACCTCGCGGGCCACGACATGCAGCAGGCCGTCCGCATCGACGTCTCCCGTCGCCGCGTCCGCGATGCGGTAAAGGCCTTCAAGCTCCAGTTTGAGGCGGCGAATCTCGGACTGCTGGAAGGCCCATTCCTGCGCCGTCTCGCGCATCACGGCATCGAGGATGCGGTTGATGGCCTCGTAGAGGGACAGCGCTTCCTCGGGCTGAGTCGCAGGGTCCTCGGCCACATGGGTCCGGACGGCGAATTGCAGCGTCGAGACGGCCAGGTGGAAGTGGTCGATCGGCAGGCGGTCGCGCCAGTCCGACACCAGATGCTGCAGGGCGGCCACTTCCGGTGTGGCCAGCCAGGCGTCGGCGACCTCGGACTCGGGGATGTCGGAAAGCTCGAGGGCGGCGGCGACGAACTTCTCGGAGAGGAACAGGCGCTCGGCCGTCGTCATCCTGCCCAGGAGGGCGGGATGTTCGGCCAAGGCCCGGTCCCAGCGGCGTGCCACGTCGGGGCCGGCTGAAACGCCGAGCCTGGCGCGCGTTGCGACGGACAACATGAGTCAAGGATACGGGCTATGCCGCGTCCGGGCAACCGTTGGCGCAGGTCAGCGGGCCGCTTCCGGGGGAGGCTCCCGCGCGGGCCACGCAGCAAGGTCGGGCTGCCTGTACCGGGCCGCATAGGTCCAGTAGTAGCCGAAGACCTTTTTCACGTAGTGGCGGGTCTCCTTGTAGGGGATGTGCTCGATCCGGATTTCCGTGTCGCGCGGCAGCATCCCGCGCCAGCGCTTGGCGGCGCCGATGCCGGCGTTGTAGGCGGCCGTCTGCAGGACACGGTCGCCCGCCAGCTCGCGTCCGGCGTGGGCGAGATACCACGCCCCGAGCTGGAGGTTCCAGTCCGGATCCGTCAGCGCCTTGGCCGGTCCCGGCAGTTGGCGGGCGACCCACTCGGCCGTGAAGGGCATCAGTTGCGCAAGGCCCATGGCGCCCACCCACGACCGGGAGAGCGGGTCAAAGGCGCTCTCCTGCTTGACGAGGGCCAGCAGGTAAAGGGGGTCCAGGCCTTCCCGGGTTGCCGCGCGGAACAACGGGGTCGCGTAGGCGAGGGGGTAACCGCTCTCCGGGGCATCCTTGGCCCACGCAGCACCTTCGGCCCACTGGCCCCTGGCGTAGGCCAGTTGAATCCGGTCGGGGCCATCGGGCAGCAGGCCCGGCGGGTAGACGCCTGCCGCGGCGAGCAGGCGAACGCTGGCCGGCCAGCCGCGAGCCGCCCGAGGGTCGGGTCCCGAGGGCGCCATGAGGGTGCCCGTCGCCGGCACCCAGGTCGCGAGCGGGTCCGGCAGGTCGCGCATCGGGCCCGGCAGCATCCGGAAGCCCGGGTCCGTGCCTCCATCGAGCGCCAGCCCCCGCATCCGGGCGCGCCAGCCGTAGTAGCCGGTCGGGGCGAGGCGGGCCGTCGCGGCGTAATGGCGCCGGGCCGTTGCCGCTTCGCCGGCATCCTCGGCCATGCGGCCCAGCCAGAACATCGCCGGGACCTGATAACCGCCCTGCCGGCCGGCGAGGACCCCTGCGAGGCGCGTCGCCTCGTCAGGGCGTCCTTTGTCGTGGGCCCGCCACAAGGAGCGCCATCGCGCATCGTCGGCGACGTCCTCGGCCGGGAATCGGCGGATGAGTTCGGCATCGACCCGGGCGGCCTCGTCGGTGCGATCCGCCCGAAGGTGCGCCTTGAGCAGGAAGACCAGCGCGTCCCGCGCAGTCTTGCCCGAGCCCTTGGCCAGCTCCCGGACCAGCTTGACGGCTTCGTCGCCCTTGCCTTCGCCGGCGCGGATCTCCGCCTCGGTCATCCGTACCCGCGGGGCCAGATCGGGGTCAAGGCGGCCGGCCTTCGCCAGACCGCGTCGTGCACCGGCAAGGTCGCCCGTCTTCCAGGCGCAGCGGGCCTTGCGGTAGATCGCCAGCGCGTCAGGCAGGCCTTCGAGCCATCGCGACGCCGGGCCGTAATGGCCTTGGTCCATCAGGGCGCCCGCCACCTTCATCCGGTCCTCCGACGAGCGGGAGGCCGGGTCCATCGCCGTCAGGCGCGGCACCCATTGGCTTGCCAGGTCCCGTCGGCCGAGGGCCTCGTCCACTGCGTCCGGATCGCCCAACTCGAGACGCAGTGCCAGCGTGGCGCCGGCAAGGTCTCCCGGCCCGCCGGCAGCGGCGCGCTTGAGCCAGGCCAGCCGATCCGCGGCGGGCTGGTCGACCAGCACCCGCGCCGCCTCCAGCCAGACGACGGTGGCCAAGGGGGCACCGGGTTCGATGCGCCGGGCCATCTCCCCGAGCGTGCTCCCCCCGGTCACCATGGCTTTCCACGCCGCAAGATCGGGTTCGTCCCGCGCGAGATCATCCAGCCAGCGCGCGGCGCCGGGCTGTCCCGACCGTCTGTCCTGCTCGGCAAGGACGAGCCGCGCAAGGGTCCGCGCCCGACCCGGGGAGAGCTGCGCCAGCGCCTCGAGGCGACCACGCCCCGCATGCCCGATCTCCGCGAGGTCGCGCCTGAGGGCGTGGAAGGCTTCGAGGGCATCGGCTGGGTCGCTGGGTACCTCGCTTGCCACGACGGTCCCCGGGCTGACAGGCTCACCCGGTCCTGCCTGCGCCCGCAAGGCTGCGCCCCCGGCACCCACGCCGGCCAAGGCCAGCAAGCCCGCAAGCCAGCCGCCGAGGACCCGACGGCGCGCCTTGCCCCTTGCCTTGCGGCGTCCGGAACGCTGCGACTTCACGCCTGATCTCCCGCCGGGACCGTCAGCACGTCCCTGAAGGTCTCGTGCAGCAAGCCGTTGCTTGCAAGGATGGTGCGTGCCTCGAGCGCGAACGATCCGCCGTCGACCGCCGAGACACGCCCGCCCGCCTCGGTGACCAGCAAGGCGCCGGCGGCCACGTCCCATGGGGCGAGTCCATACTCCCAGAAGGCATCGAAGCGGCCACACGCCACGGCAGCGAGGTCGAGGGCCGCAGAGCCGGGGCGACGCACGGCCTGAACCTTTTTCAGGGCGGCGAGGAACTCGGTGGTGTTCCGGGGGTCGAGGCCGACATCAGCTGCGAAGCCCGTCGCCACGAGCGCCCCAGACGGCTCGGGCACCGCGCTGACGTGGATGGGCTGGCCGTTCAGGAAGGCGCCACGGCCCTCGAGGGCCCAAAAGGTCTCCCTGCTGGTGGCCTGGTGGATGACGCCGAGCACCGGCTTGCGGTCGATGCACCACGCAATCGACACGGCAAAGAATGGGAAGCCGTGGGCGTAGTTGGTCGTGCCGTCGAGGGGGTCTACGACCCAGCAAGGCCCGTCGGTCAGTGTGCCACCGCTCTCCTCGCCGACGATGGCATGGTCGGGGAAGGCCTCCCCGATGATGGCCCTGATGGCGGCTTCGGCCGCCACGTCGACATCGGTGACGAGGTCGTTGTGACCCTTGGTCCGGACCTGCCGGACACGGCCAAGGCCTTCGAGGTGCAGGGCTCCGGCGGCCTTGGCGGCCGCGAGGGCGACGGCGAGCGTCTCGTCCATACCAAGCATTGTAGGGGTGGGGGCGCCGCCGTTGGAAGGGGTGCTCGATCGACAGGGACCGGCGTCACGGTGCCGCCTGTCCTTCGCGTGGCAGGATGGACCCATGGCGTGGTGTCGCTGGGGCGTGGTCATCGGGCTGGCGTCGGGGTGCCTGGTGGCGGCCCCTGCGTGGGCGGATGCCGTCTGGCGGTCCTTCGGGAACGATGCCTTGGGTGCGACCTTGCTCGAAATGGCCAGGGACGGGGATCGCCTGACGGTCCGGGTCGAGGTCGAGAACCTGTCCGAGGGCGATCGTCTCTTCGTGCACCATGCGCCCGAAGAGCGCGACCCGCAGACCTACACGTTTCTGCCGCCCCGGAACCGCCAGGCGCCTTCGACGGACTTCCGCCAGCTGGCGCCGCTTGCGACGGCGTCCTGGCAGGTCTCGTTCTTCCTGCCCAAGGGCACCCGGCCCGGCCTGCTCGTGCTGGGCGAGGCCCGCAGCCCTTTCCGCCAAGCCGCCATCCTGCTCGAGGGCGACGTTGTAATTGCGCCAAGGATTGCCACGGGGCCTCTCGTGCCACCCCTGCCTGTGGGGCGGGGACGGACAGCAGGCACGATCGGCGCACCCTTGCCCTCGCCGACTACCGTGGCCTTTGGCCGGGATCGCGCTGGGGCGCAGGTGGCAGCCTCGGCAACGTCGGTGCCTGCCGCAACGCCTGTTTCCGTGACCCGGCCCATCCCCGTGGCAACGCCGGTGCCCGTGGCCAGCCCGACGCGTCGACCGGACAAGCCGGGCGCGACGCCCTCGGCCCCACGGCCGCGCGTCGCCATCCGGGCACCGGAGTCGCCCGGGCCCTTGGTCGCGCCGAGTCCGCGTCCATCTGCGCCGCCAGCCCCGGGCGAGATTGCCTACATTTCGCTTTCGGGGCCCGGTCGCAAGCCGCGCCTGCCCCGGCCCACGACGCAGCCGGCTCCCTTGCCGCAGGGCATTGCGCAGGCTGGCGTCGCCTCAGCGCAACCGGCCGTCGCGATGCTGCCTGCCTTGCCTGCCGATGATCGGTACGTGGCGGCAATGCGACCCGGCTACCGCGCCATGGGCGACCTGCTGGTGCTGCGACTGGGCCTCGCCCCTGCCGGTATGGCGGCTGGCTTCGGTTGGCGCAGGATTCGTGCGGAGGAGCCGCGCCTGCTGTTGGAGGAGCTTGCCGCAGCGGTCGACGCGCCGGACCTCGTCGCCGTCAACGGCCGATCCTGGATGATGGCCCGCGAGCTGGGCGAGCGCTGGGTCGTCGTGCAGACGGACGGCCAGTTGGTGGTGGCCGCGCGGACGGCGACACGGGAGGACGTTCGTGCGTGGACCGGGCCCGGGGGGCCCTATGCACGGGTGTTGCAAGGCATCCGCCCCTGACCTGCCGGGCCGGCGTTGGACAGGCCTTCTGATCCGGGCGTAGCATTCCGGGATGCAGCGCTTTTCACGAATCATTCCGGGCCTCGTGCCCGTGGCGGCGACCCTGGCCCTCGTGGCGTGCGCGCCTGCGGCCCAGACGCTGCTGGCACTGACGGACGCCACGGCGACAGCGACCCCGGGCGCCACGGCCACCCCGACCGGACAGGCCACGCCCACGCCCGGTGTGACGACGTCACCGGTTCCTGCCGGCGATCCGATGGTGGGCGCCCTCGCCTTCCTGCCGGGGCGGGACGGCTTCGGCTTCGAGAACTATGGCGGGGATTCCGGGGCCATCAACCTGACGGCCGCCGAGATGGTGAGGCTCTTCGGGGCGGGCGTCTGCGCCTCGGGCACGGGCGAGGCCTGTGTCCTGACGCCTGCTGCCCAGTCGTGGATGGACGAGACGAACCAGAGCATGTCGGGGGGACACTGCGAAGGGATGGCCGTTCTCAGCCTGCTCTTCCACAAGGGCCTTGCCAACCCGACGGAATTCGGGAGCGGGCAGACGACCTACGACTTGCCGTTTGCCGACAATGCCGCGCTGCAGCGCGAGATCGCCTACTGGTTCGCCCAGCAGGGCGTCAGCCCTACCCAGCCTGCCGAGCGCAAGGACCTGACGCCGGTGGAAGTCATGCGGGCCCTGCTCGACAGCTTCAAGCCGGGGGCCAGCGAGGCCTACACGCTGGGCATCTACAAGCGGGGTTACCAGGCCGGGCACGCCATCACGCCGTGGGGGGTGTCCGCAGGACCGGGGGCCGTGCGCTACTTGCAGGTCTACGACAACAACCATCCCGGCCAGGAGCGTCGCGTCGCGGTCGATACCGCCGCCAACACCTGGTCCTACGTCGCGGCCACGAACCCCAACGAGCCCGACAGCACCTACGAAGGCGATGCCACGACCGGCACCCTGACCTTGACCCCGTTGTCGGTCCGGCAGCAGCAGCAGGACTGCCCCGTCTGCGAGGATCTCGGGGCCAGCGAGACGCCGCCGGCCAGTCGGGGACGTCAGGTGTTCACCCAGGGCCGGGGCAAGGCGCTGGTGGCGGATGGTGCCGGGCACCGCGTGGGCTATGTCGATGGCCAGTTCGTCAATACTTTTCCGGGCAGCCGGGTCATGACGCCCAAGGGGGGGGACCTCTGGCGCCAGGATGTCCCGCCGGTGTTCACGGTGCCGGGCGAGGGAGATCTGACGGTGACGCTCGATGGCCGGACGCTGACGGATGACGAGGACTCGAGCATGACGGTGGTCGGTCCCGGCTACGAGATGAGCGTCGACGACATTCGTCTCGACCCGGGCCAGCAGGACCGTGTCAAGTTCCACGCGAACGGGCGGCGCCTTTGTTACACGACCGAGACCGCCGAGACGCCGTTCCTCACGATGGGCCTGCAGACCGAGGCCGCGGACTTTGCCTTCGAGGTCATTGCCGGCGGGGACAGCGACGGTCATGAGGTCGAGATGGAAATCGACCAGGTCAAGGGCCAGTTCCGCGTCGAGGCCCGGGGCGTCACGGGTGAAACGGGTTTCGACCTCGAGATCCATCGCATCGACGAGCAGGGTGACCACGTGTTCCGCAACACGACCAACACCCTCGACAAGGCGGCGACGCTCTGGCTGGATTATGCCGCCTGGAACGGTACGGGGCCGATGACGATCCACGTGGATACGGACGAGGACGGGACACCGGACCAGACGCTGACGCTGATGGACGAAGGGGATTAGGGACCGGTCACCGTTCCGGCACCAGGATCCTGGTCGTCTCTGGTGCCGTGGCCTTAACGGCTTGGTGAGCGCGTGGTGAGCGCCGTTCCGGATGACCCTTTCGTGAGGCAGGTGGTCGGGGGACCGCCTGGCACGCTGAAGAGGAGTCCAAGATGAAGATCGGTTCGATCACCCAGAACATCTCGTCCCGCATCCAGGCCGGCAAGAAGGACGGCAGCCTGACCTCGGGCGAGGCCCGCGA
>VGJW01000028.1 GCA_016867265.1 Candidatus Tanganyikabacteria bacterium | reverse complement strand
CCTTGCCCAGGTTGTGAGGGTGCAGGATCACGCGGGTCCCGGCCACGCGGCCCTCGTCCTCGAGGATCTGCCGCGTGCCGTCGGACGAGCCGTCATCGATCACCACGATCTCGAGGTCCAGCGGCACGGCCCTGACCTTGGCCAGGATTTGGCGGATGGACCCCGTCTCGTTGAAGACGGGCATCAGGACCGACAGGAGGGGACGCTCCGGGGTCACGGCCGGCCGGCTTCCCGAAGGGCCTCGAACTCGCGGGCGAGGTTGTGGCGCTCGCGGACCAGGTAGAGGGGGCGTTGGCGGACCTCATCCAGGATGCGACCGATGTATTCGCCGATGAGGCCGATGGTCAGCAGTTGGACGCCGCCGATGAAGAGGATGGCCACCATCAGCGAGGCCCAGCCCGGGACCGTGCCGTGCATGACCAGTGTTTCCCACAGCACCCAGCAGATCGCGAGGAAGGCCAGGATCGAGACCCAGACTCCCAGCCACGAGGCCACCTGCAGGGGAACGAACGAGAAGCCCGTGATGCCGTCCAGAGCAAAGGAAAGCATCTTGCGCAACGGGTACTTGGTGGTGCCCGCGAAGCGCTCGGCCCGGTCGAAGACCAGACCCGTCTGCCGGAAGCCGACCCAGCTGACGAGACCGCGCAGGAAGCGATGGCGCTCCGGCAACTGATGCAAGGCATCGACGACCTGGCGATCCATCAGCCTGAAGTCCCCGGTGTCGAGCGGGATGTGGACCTGCGTCAGACTGCGCAGCACCCTGTAGAAGGCCTGGGCCGTCCAACGCTTGAAGACCGTCTCCCCGACACGGGTGCGCCGCTGAGCGTAGACGACGTCCCAGCCCTCGCGCCAGAGGTCGAGCATTTGCGGGATGAGTTCGGGCGGATCCTGAAGATCGGCGTCGATCAGGATCACGGCGTCGCCCGTTGCGTGATCGAGACCGGCGGTGGCGGCCACCTGATGGCCGAAATTGCGCGACAGGCCCACGGCCTTGATGCGGGGGTCCTCGGCCGCGAAGGCGCGCATCAGGGCGAGGGTGCCGTCCCGGCTGCCATCATCGACGAGGACCAGTTCCCACGGGCAGCCCAAGCCGTCGAGCACCGTCGTCAGCCGCGCCCGCAGGGCCGGCAGACCTTCTTGTTCGTCGAAGCAAGGAGCCACGACACTGACGCGGGTGTGCGCAGCGTCCGGACGGGGCCGGGCGGCCTGGGTCATTCGCTCGGGACGGGGTCGGGAGAGGGGAAGTCTGGACCAGTGTGTATCCTGTGAAGCATAGCCTTTTCCCTAAGGAATGCGCCATGTCGTCCGTTGTTCCCCCGTTGCCCCGGAATGGCCGGGTTCGATTGCTGCTGGCCTTGCTGCTGCTGTGGACCGGAACGATGCTGACGGTGGCGGGACCGTCGCTCAGGGCTGGCGCCCTGCCGTGGTCCCAAGCATCGTTGCTGGCCGTGGCTCCTTGGGGGGCGGGCGCTCCGGAGACCTTGCCTGCGACGCCTGAGGGCCGTGCGTGGCAGGGGCCGAGGACGACGTGGCTGCGTGGAATCGATGCCCTCTCCGCGGGCCGCTGGCCATGGGCTGAACCGACGCTGGCCGCGGGTGGCATCGGGGGCGTCGCGCACGGCCGCTCGGGCATCGTGCTCGATCCGCTGTTGCATGCGGCCCTGCCGGCAGGGCCCGGCAGGGCGACGCTCCTGCTCGGCATGCTGCGCAGCCTTCTTGCTGCCGTGGGGATGGTCCTGCTTGGGCTACGGACAGGTCTGGGCCCCTCCGGGGCGCTGGTTGCGGGCCTGGTGGCCGGGTTGTCCCCGTGGGCGTGGCACGCGCACTTGCTTGAGCTCGATGGTGCCGTGGCTGCCGCTCCATGGTTGGTGTTGGCCGTTGACACCGTCCGGCGCGGCGCCTGGTGGCGCGGCGCGGGGTTGGTGGCGCTGCTGGCGGCGCTCGCCTGGCTGACGGCAGCCCCTTGGACGGCGGCGGTGGTGCTGGCGGCCCTGCTGGCTGCCGTACTCGGCTTGTCCCGGTCGTCGCGGCGGGCGGGCCTGGTCCTGGTGGGCGGCAGCTTGCTGGCCATGGCGATCGTGCCGGTCTCCGTGCCCGGCTGGATCGCATGGAACGGCGTGCCGCTTGCGGGGCGCGGGCCGGGTTGGCCCGGGATTGTCGTGCTCGTGACCGCGGCGGCAGGCTTCATCGGGCTGCCCGGACGCGGGCGCTGGTTGCTGCTGCCGGTCGTGGCCGTCGTGCCTTGGGTGCCGGCTCTGGCCGTCGTGGCACTGCCGGCCCTTGCATGGTTGTCCGGGCGAGCGACCGAGGCCGGATTCTCGGGCCGACTGTCGCGCTGGTTGCCCGTGCTGGTCGCCACGGAGGCCGTGCTGCTGCACCTCGGCACCATGCCGGCGCAGCCGTGGACGGGGCATCCGCCCGAGACGCCCGGCATCGGCTTCATGAAGCCCCTCCGTGACGAGGGACGCATCGAGACGAAGGGCGGCCTGATGCCCGGCAGCTTGCCCGGCTTGTACGGACTCGAGGAGGTGGGCGGCGAAGGTTTGCCGGATGCGCACCGGCAGTTCCTCGAGATAGGGGGACCGGTCGGCGACATGCTGGCCGTGCGCCAGACGGCCTTGCCCCCGGGCGCCTCCATTCCCGAAGGCGCCTTGCTGGGGCATGACGGCGCCGACATGCGGGTGGCGGTGCGCGCCTTCGCGCGACCTTGGGTGCGTTTCACCGGGGAGCCCGTCCGAATCCTGCCGGCCGGGGCCTTGCGGATGGAACTCGCCAAGGCGTCCCCGGGCGGGCCTGATGCGCTGTGGTTGCCCGAGGGCGTGGCACCCGGTCCCGTGACGGTGGGTGCGGCGGGCCTCGTGACGGACCTGGTGCGGCAGCCGGGCTTCTGGTCTTTCAGGGTGTCTTCCACGGGCGAGGGACATGCCGTGGCGGCTCTGCGCTTCGACCCGGCGTGGCGCGTGCTCGTGCGGTCCGGCGAGATTGTCCGTGAGATGGCTCCCCTGCCGGCCTACGGTGGCCTCGTCGCCGTCCCTGTCTCATCGGGTGTGAACCGGGTCGAACTGCGTCATGATCCGTCCGGACTTGCGGGGCTTGCCGGCCAAGGCGTTGCGACCGCGATCCTGGCCATGCTGGTGACCCTCGCCGGCTGGCTGTTCGGTCAGCGGCCGGCGGCGATCGCAGAGGCCTGAACGTTGGCTGCCACGGGTGTCGTGATCGTCAGCTGGCAGGCGGGAGCCATGCTGTGCGACGCCCTCGAGGCTTTGCCGGACGGAGTGCCGGTGGTGGTGGTCGACAATGCGGGCGAGACGGGCCTGGCCGAGCGGGTTCAGGCCGTCCGTCCGGATGTCCGCCTGCTCGTGCCGGGTCGGAACCTGGGCTTCGGGCAGGCGTGCAACCTCGGTGCGGCAGCCCTGGGGGAAGCCGACGTGCTGCTGCTCAACCCCGATGCACGTCTGGACGGGGCGGCGCTCGAGACCCTGCGCGCGGCACTTGATGCCGACCCCGGGATTGCTGCTGTCGGTCCGGCGGTCCGGGGACCGGACGGTATGTGGGAGCGGACATGGGGTGAGGACCCCGGTTTCAGGGCCGAGTGGGCCGAGCGTCGGCAGGGTCGGACCGTTGCCGAGCGCCCGCACGAGGCACGCGATGTCGCCTGGCTCAGCGGGTGCTGCCTGCTCGTGCGGCGGGGAGCCTGGGATGCCGTGGGGGGATTCGACCCGGGCTACTTTCTCTATTACGAGGACGCCGACCTCTGTCGTCGGTTGCGTGCGTGGGGCGGCCGCATATGTTTCCTGCCCCGGGCGGTCGTCTGCCACGCCCGTGGCGCCGTGACCGGATCGTTGGGTCATCGCCTCGCCTGGTATCGACGCCAGGGCCAGGTGCGCTATTACCGGCGCTTCAACGGTCGGGCGGATCGGTTCCTGCTCGGCCTACGGTTGGCCGCCGTGATCCTGCCGCGTTGCCTCGCGGGACGGGACCGTGCTTTCTGGCGGGCGCTGGGGCGTCGCTTGCTGCTTGCGCAACCGGACGTGGCCGAGGCGGATGCCCCGATACCCCGCCCCTGATCAGGAGGCGGTCGAAACGGGCCGGTGCGCCATGTAGCGGGCGAGGGCGTCTTGCCAGTGGGCCAGCGGGGCTTCTCCAAGCGCGCGCCACGCGGCATCCGACAGGACGCTCCGGGCGGGCCGGGGCGCGGGCCGGCCTGCTTCGGCCGTCGACTGCGTCAGCACGGGCGTCGAAAGGCCACCGAGGCGGACGATTTCGCGGGCGAAGCCCCACCATGTCGTCGGTCCCTGGTTCGTCAAGTGAAAGATGCCCGTGGCCCGGTGGTCCTGAAGCCGCAGCAGCGCGTCGGCCAGGTCGGTCGTGGCCGTCGGGCAGCCGTGCTGGTCATCGACCACCCATAGCTCGGGTCGGGCGGCAGCGGCCTTGAGGATGGTCTCGACGAAGTTCGGGCCGTGGTGCCCGAAAAGCCAACTGGTGCGCACGATCTGGTGGTCGGGTGCCGTGGCTGCGGCGGCCTCTCCGGCTGCCTTGGTGCGGCCATAGGCGCCGAGCGGGGCAATGGGGTCCCCGGTCTCCCACGGCGTCGTCCGGCTGCCGTCGAATACGTAGTCCGTGCTGATGTAGACGAGCCGCTTGCCCGTAGCGCGACACGCCTCGGCAAGGCGTTCCGTCCAGTGGGCGTTGATCGACAATGCGAGGGCCTCGTCTTCCTCGGCCTTGTCGACCTGGGTGTAGGCGGCGGCGTGCAGGACAACGTCGGCCTCGCCCACGCCGAGTTCGACCAGGTCCGCGGCGGTGGCCGTGCCGTCCCACGTCCAGCGGGTGTAGCGCACCTCGGGGGGCAATGCCAGTGCGGAGCGGTCGTGGGTGCCGACCCCGGAAACGGTCCATCCGCTGGCGACGGCGGCTGCGGCAAGGTCGTGGCCCAGCATGCCTGAAATGCCCGTCACGTGCAGATGTCGCGCCATCGTCTTCTCCAGACTGAAAACTTTTGCAAGGGGGCTTGCATCACGCCGATTGTGGAGCTATCTTAGCAGAGCTGTTACTTAAATCTTTCTTAACTACACATTCACCTTGGCTTAGGTCGAGGTCAGAGACGGGAGCCTCGCCGATGCGCCGCTTTGCTGGGATTCTTTCCGCTACCGTCGTTCTGGCGGGTTGTGGGGCCGTCGTTCCCTCGCTGGGCAACCAGCCCGTCGATGCCCCGGTCACGGGGCAGGCCATCGCCGGCGAGCAGGTGGTTCAGGTGAAGCCCGGCGCGCGCTTCGTCGCGCCGGCCGGTGCCAAGGTGGTGGATACGCTGGATCTGGGCGACCTCGGGAGCTTCCTGCTGGTCAAGGCCGAAGGGCCCGCCCTGCTCGCGTCCATCAAGTCGGTGAAGGGAGTCGTCAACGTCGAACCCAACCGTCGCGTGCAACTCGAGGTGCCGGCCTACAAGCCCCGCGCCCTCGACCTGTTCCGCGGCGCGTTGTCCGTCGACGACCCCCTCTTCGCCCAGCAGTGGTACGTCAATCGCATCGGTGCCCAGAAGGCTTGGAGCCGGACGCAGGGTGAAGGCGTCGTCGTCGCCGTCGTCGACACCGGCGTGGATCACGGGCACCCAGACCTGGTGGCCAACATCGTCAGCAAGGGTTACTCCTTCGTCAACAACCAGGCGGACGGCCTCGACGAGCAGGGCCATGGCACGCACGTCGCCGGGACCATCGCTGCAGTTCAGAACAACGCCGAGGGCGTGACGGGCGTGGCGCCCAAGGCCCGCATCCTGCCGGTGCAGGTGCTGGCCGCCACGGGCGGTGGCAGCCTCTACCAGATCGCCAAGGGCGTGAAGTACGCGGCCGACTACGGCGTGGAAAACAAGGTCCACGTTGTCGTGAACATGTCGCTCGGCGGTGCCGCGACGGTGGATGGAGTGTCTTACACCACGGGTTGGTATGCCACCCGCAAGGGCGCCCTCCTGGTGGCCGCTGCCGGCAACAGCAACACGGCCGTGGGGACCCCCGCCCGTTGGGACAAGTACTACATGGCGGTTTCGGCCATCAGCGAGAAGGACGAGAAGGCCAACTTCTCGAACTACGGCCCCGAGATCAGTGTCGGCGCGCCGGGCACCAACATCGTGGCCACGACGCCGACCTACGACGTGCCGCTCAACAAGTTCGGCTACCCCAAGTTCTACGCCCCTCTGCAGGGGACCTCGATGGCCTGCCCGGTCGTCGCGGCCACCTGCGCCCTGACCTGGTCGGTGCACCCCGACTGGGACTGGAAGAAGGTCCGCACGCACGTCGAGCAGACCGCCCTCGACCTTGGCCCCAAGGGACACGACGTTGTCTTCGGCCACGGTCTCGTCCAGGCCGACGCCGCCCTCGGCGTCCGGTGACACCCCCAAGCGACACGAGCCGGCTGCAAGGCCGTTCCCATATACCGAAGGAGCATCCCATGCGTCAGTGGACCACCGAAGGCACTCTGCAAGGCGCCCGCGAGACCAAGATCCGCTTGCCTTTCGTCCGCTAGGACGCGGCGTGATCCGAAGTCCTGCCCCCGACGGGGGCGGGGCTTTCGTCCGGGGGTGGTCCGGGAAGAATCAGCGACGGCTGTTGCGGGTGCCCGAAAACACCGGAGTTGCCATGGGGCGCCCGAGATCCGCGAGCAGAATGTCATCCGGGCCGACGAAGGCGACATCGAGGCCGCTCCAGCGCCTGCGTGCGCCACGACCCGCATGGCCGACCACCAGGTGGGGCCCGGGCAGGCCGCGCAGCAGGCGAGCGACCTTGCGGGCTTCGCGCCTGTCATCGAGGCCGTCGGGACCGCGGCCACCCGGAATGACCGGCGGGTGATGCATCAGGACCCACGTGCGGCGGGCACCGGAGGTCCGCGTCGCCACCACCTGGCGCTCGAGCCAGGCGAATTGTGCCTTGCCCAGCTTGTGGGCCCGGTTGTCGAGCACGATGAAGCGCTGTTCTTGCCACGTGAACGCCTGCCAAGGTTGTCCCAGTCGCCGGCGAACCGTCGCGGCGTCGTCCTTCAGGCCTGCAAGCAGGTAGGTCGGCAGGCCTGTGCCACGGACCAGATTCATCGCGGCTCCACTGGGCGTACCCCCCAGCACCAGCGCGAATCGGGTGGCCTGCCCCGAAGACCCGAGCGATCGCCAGGCCTGGCCCACGCGTAGCACGAAGGCTGCCTTGCCCCCCGGGGAGCGGGGCGGTCTGAGCGACCAGGCCCCGATACCGCCGCCGGCAAGGGCTACGGGCACGGAGAGGCCGCCTGACTTTCCAGCCGTGCCTTCGCCCACGCCACCGCGGCTGATGAGCACCGAGTCGGGCATGACGTTGGTCCAGCGCAAAGGTCCGGTCCACGTTCCGTTCTGACGGTTCCGGACCACCACCGAGGCATCGGGCGCATTGGCCCACAGGACGGTTTCGTTGCCTGCCGCTGGCCCGAGACCACCCTTGTCCACCTCGAAGGCCAAGCCACCGACGGCCAAGGGAGCCGCAACCGCCGGGACCAGCAGCCAGTCGAGCATGCCTAGCATCCAGGCCGTGGGCAGGAGGCCTTGGCCGCGCGGGGCGTGCTCGGATGAAGCAGGATGGCAGGCATGGTATGGATTGCGCTCGCCGGGGCGGGTATCCTAGGGAGTCTTGGACGCCCGATTCGCCAAGCGTACCTTCCCTGCTTAAATCATCCGCCGCAAGGATTCCGTGCTACACGTCGCATTTGTCTGGCATATGCATCAGCCCACTTACCGCGAGCGCGGGACGGGCTTCGCCCACATGCCGTGGGTCCGACTGCACGGCGTGAAGGACTACCTCGACATGCTGTTGCTGCTCGAGGACCATCCCGAAATCCGTCAGACCTTCAACCTGGTGCCCTCGCTGCTGGACCAAGTGCTGGCCTATGCCGACGGCAGCTTGACGGATGCGGCGCTGGACCTGTTGCAGCGGCCCGCATCGCAGTGGTCCCACGAGGACCGCACCTATGCCCTTCAGCGGTTCTTCGACCTGCACTGGGATCATATGGCCAAGCCGTACCCCCGCTATGCGCAGCTGCTGGCCAAGCGCGAGGAATTGCTGTCCTCCTTCAGTCCCGCCGAGGCGGTGCGGGCCCTGACGCATCAGGATTGGACCGACCTCGCCGTGTGGTTCAACCTGGCTTGGGTCGACCCGTCGTGGCGGGCGACCGAGCCCTTGCTCAACCGCCTGATTGCCAAGGACCGCGGTTTCGATGCCGACGATGCCCGGCAGTTGGCCGATCTGCACAGGCGTCTGATGGGACGCATCGTGCCGGCGTACAGGGACATGGTCGCCCGGGGCGCCGTCGAGCTCACGACGACGCCCTACTACCATCCCATCCTCCCGCTGCTCATCGATACCCAAGTCGCACGCCAGGCCCGCCCGCACCTGCCGTTGCCGCGTCGGCGCTTCGCCTGGCCAGAGGATGCCCGGCATCACGTGCGTTCGGGGTTGGATCGCTTCGCGGGCTGGATGGGCTTTCGGCCCCAGGGCATGTGGCCCAGCGAGCAGTCGGTCTCGCCCGCGACACTCGCCTTGCTGGCCCGGGAGGGCGTGAAGTGGACCCTCTCTGACGAGGGCGTGCTCGCGCACACGCTAGGCGTGCGGTTCGAGCGGGACGGGCACGGCCTGCCGACGCGCCCCGAACTGCTCTACCGGCCCTACGTGGCGCGCACGACGGCCGGCTCGGTGGCCATGGCTTTCCGGGACATCGTGCTCTCGGATCGCATCGGCTTCACCTACGCCACGTGGGAGCCTGAAGCTGCCGCGGCGGACCTGCATGCGCGCCTGACGGCCATTGCGCGCCGGACACCGCTCGAGGAGCCGCTGGTGACCCTTGCCCTCGATGGCGAGAATTGCTGGGAGCACTATCCGGGCGACGGTCGGCCCTTCCTCGAGGCCCTCTACCGGCGAATTACCGCCGATCCCGACATCGAGGCCTGCACGATGGCCGAATATCTGGCCAAGCACCCGCCCAGCGTGACCTTGCCGCCCATTCACTGCGGATCGTGGATCGGGTCCGACTACACGACGTGGATCGGTGAACCGACCAAGAACCGGGCGTGGGAGCTGCTGGCTGACGTGCGTGCAGCCTGGCAGGACCATGAGGGACCCGGCAGGGACGAGGCTTTCCAGGAGTTGCTGGCGGCTGAGGGCAGCGACTGGTTCTGGTGGTTCGGTGCGGGCCATGACTCAGGTCAGGACGAGCGCTTCGATGCGCAGTTCCGGGCGCACTTGCGGGCTGCGTGGCGGGCGATGGGCCTGCCGGTGCCCGAGGTACTCGACGAGCCCGTCACCCCGCGTACCTTGCCTGGAACGGACGGCCAAGGGACCTACGATCCTGCGGCGGGCCAGGGAGCCATGCATCAAGGGGCGGACCATGGCCTCGGCCGGCTCGACTGGTGGTCGTCGGACACCGTGGTGACGATGCGCCTGGACCTAGGGCCGTCCTTTGCCCGGGCCGCCGGAGACCAGGTGCTCGTGGCCTGGTTCCATCCCGGCAGGACCGGACACAATGCCCCCTTGCCGGCCGAGGCCGTCGCTATCCAGGCTCCGGTCGCGAAATTCCACTTCTCCCATCTGGTGCGCATCACGCCCGAGGAAGGCACGGTGCATTTCGAGGAAGCCGGCGAGTTCCGCCGTTGGCAGCTCCTGCCGGTCCAGATGGCCGCGAGTGGGCTCGATACCGTCGAGTGGTCGGTGCCGTGGGCGTGGCTGCGGATGATGCCCGGGGATGAGGCTCACTTCGTCGTGGGCCACTTGCGCGAAGGCCTGCTCGCCGATTGTGCCCCCGTAGCCACCACATTGACCCTGCGACGACCGTTGCCATCAGGAAGCGATGCCCGGGAGATGGTGAAATCGGCCACTGACGGGGAACATGGACGCTTGGGTGCTGCCCCTTCTCCATGAACGATCACCTCATCTCCCGAATCCTCTCGGATCGCAGCCAGCAACTCTTCAAGGACTTGCTCAAGGCGCTGTCCCTGATTCTGGACATGGCGCTGGGACACAAGCAGCAGCACTCGCTGCGGGTCGCGATTGCCAGCGTGCAGACGGCCGCGAAGCTGGGCTTGTCCGCCGAGGTCCTGCGGGACGTGTTCTATGCCGGCCTGCTGCATGACCTGGGCGAGATTTGTCTCGAGGAGGCCCAGCGGCTCGAACTGATGCGCCTTGCAGACGGTGGACCGGTGCCCGAACTGCTGCGTCGGCATCCGGTCGTGGGCGCCCAGATCTGCGCGCGCATTCCGACCTTGGCAGGGGCTGCCGTGCTTATTGCGCAACACAAGGAGCGGCTCGATGGTTCGGGCTATCCCGAGGGCCTGAAAGGTGCCGAACTGTCGACGGCAGCGCAGGTACTGGGCCTGGTGAACGAGCTGGACGAGATTGTCTTTCTGACCAGCCCGAGGCTGGATGTCGATCCGGGCCAGCGGCTGCGTGAGGTCGCATGGCGCTGGCGGGGTCGCAAGGTTACGGAAGAGGTCGGCGATGCCTATCTCGAGGTACAGAAGGAAGGGGCTTGGTCGATTACGGCCTTTGCCGACCGGCACTGGCGCGCCCTGAAGCTGGACGTGCTGGATTTGGCGCGCTTGATCGACGTGCCGCCCGAGGCCTTCGTCGAGAGCATTCTCAGGGTTTTCGCCAGCGTCATCGATGCCAAGCATGCCTACACCCATGGCCATAGCTGGCGCACGGCCGCCTATGGTCGCCTGCTCGCGCAGTACGCAAGGCTGCCCGAGGACAAGGTCCGGCTGATCTACCACGCAGGCTTGTTGCATGACGCGGGTAAGGTCGGTGTCCCGGGCCAGATTCTGGACAACCCCGGCAAGCTGACGGAAGAGGAATGGGCCGTCATCCGCGAGCATCCGCGCAAGACCCGGATCATCCTGCAGTCGATAACGGGCCTCGAGGAGTTGGCGGATGTCGCGGGTTATCACCACGAGCGCTTTGACGGTCGCGGCTATTTCAAGGGCCTGGCGGGTGACGAGATCCCCTACGGTTCGCGTGTGCTGTCGGTGGCCGACACCTATGACGCCATGTGTTCGGACCGGGCCTACCGCAAGGCCCTGCCGCATGGCGTGGCCATCGAGGAGATCCAGCGGTGGTCGGGTCGGATGTACGACCCCGAGGTGGTCGACATCTTCATGAAGATTCCCGAGGGCGAACTCGAGGAAATCCGCCACGGCTCGCCCGAGGACCTGGAGCGGCTCGGCAGCTGGTCCGCCTGAGGCCCCTTGGCACGGCGTGGCGCGGGGCGTAGGATGGTCCCGGGCCCGTTTAGTTCAGTTGGATAGAACGCGACCGTCCTAAGGTTGATGTCGGGGGTTCGAGTCCCTCAGCGGGCGTAGGCTCATCCGGTCCGGGACAAGCTGTTCCGGACCGGTTGCGTTTGGGGGGGGATCGGGTGGTCGTGGTGTCGCGTGATGAATCGGCGCGATTGAAGGCCGGATTGCTCATCGGCGCCGCCTTGCTCACCGGAGCCGTGGCGCAACCTCCGGCCTCGGACAACGGCATCCCCGTGATGCGCTTTGCCGAGCCCGAGGTCTCGGGACTTGCGCCCTCGGTTCGTTACCCGGGTGTCTTCTGGGCCATCCAGGATTCCGGGCCCGAGCCCCGCAATGTGCTTCTTGCCGTGCGGATCGCTGGCGGCGTGGCGCGGCCGTGGCCGGATGGGCAGTGGGTCCGGACCGTGCCCGTCAGGGGAGCCGTGAACCACGATTGGGAAGAGGTGACCGTGGATGGCCGGGGCCATCTCTGGATTGCCGACATCGGCAATAACCGTGGCCTGCGTGGGGACCTTGCCCTGCTTGAGCTCGAAGAGCCGGATCCGTGGCGCGACGCGGAGGCCCGCCTGATCCGGCGCCTGCCTCTGCGGTATCCCGATGCGCCCGCTACGGGGCGATCCTGGAATGCGGAGGCCCTGTTCTTTCGTGGGGACGAGGGCTGGTTGATCGCCAAGGCCGAGGGCCATCCGCTCTACCGTCTGCCGATGAAGGAGGCGACGGTGTCCGGGGTATTGGCGGTCCGTGAAGGGGCACTGACGCCCCCCGAGGGTGGCTTCGGCGGTCTTGTCACGGGTGCTGCCCTCGCTGCCGACGGGCGGTCGGTCGCCATCGCGGCCGGGCGTCGTCGCCTGTGGCTGTATGACGTGAGGCCCGAAGTGTCCCTGTCGGATGCGCTGCGTTCAGCGCCGCCAAACTGTGCCCTGGTGCCAGGACACGACGACAGGCCGTGGCAAATCGAGGCCGTGTGTTTCGTGCCCGGCAGCCATCACGTGCTGGCCGCAGCCGAGGAGGGTCCCGTTTGGTTCTGGACCAGTCCGTGTTCTAGCCGCTGACCGGGATCAGGTCCTCGGAAGGCGGGCGCCGCTGGATGACCTCTTCCGATGCGGGAAGCAACTGCTCAGCCGCATATTCCCCGGCGCTCAGGCGGCCGTCCTTGTCGTTGTCTCGCCGCGCCAGAACCTCATTCGATATCTCGTCGGCCGAGAGGAAGCCGTCCTGATTCTTGTCCAACGCGCCAAGGCCACCCGAGCCTTCGGCGTTGGCCACGCCACCCCCGACCGGGTTCTTTGCGGGTTCCGCAGGGCCCGTTCTCCCGCCTGTCGGCGCGTTGCCGGTTTCTGTGGCGTCTTCCGTCCGGTCCAGCCCGGACAGGGTGCCGTTGCGGACGGCATCCAGAACCCGCTGCAAGGCCGCCTCGTTCGCAGGGTCTCCAAAGACGTCGCCTGCACCACCGATGTTCGGGTTGGCACCGCCGCCAGCCACGCCTCCGGTCGTACCCCGGGGCGTTGCGCCGTTGCCAACGGCATTGCCCGTGCCGTTACCAACACCATTGCCCGCACCGTTCCCGACGCCTTTGCCAATACCGTTACCTGCAACCTTGCCCGCACCTCTTTCGCCTGTTCCTGCCGTGCCGGCACCGGCGGCAGCCTTGTCATCGGTACCTGCGTCGGGGCCCTTGGCAACGCCCTCGAGGCTCCCCCGGATCAGGTCCTCGGGGGCTGCCAGATATTCCGGCAGGCTTGCGCGGCCGTCCTTGTCGGTGTCGATGCCGGCCAGCTTGTCGGCGGGCACTTCGTTTCCGGACAGGAATCCGTCCGCGTTCCCGTCCGCATCCTTGAACCGGGCTTCCCGGTCCAGCCGGTCCTGGGCGGCGAGGAACTCTGCCTTGGAGATGCGGCCGTCGGCATCGGTGTCCCAGCCCTTGTCCTTGAAAGCTTCCGCCTCCTTGCCCGTAAGGAAGGCATCCTTGTTGCCGTCCATGCCATCGAAGAGCTTCTCGCGGTCAATCTCTCGGGTGTGGAACCGTTCGAGCTCAGCCTTGGTGATGCGGCCATCCTTGTTCTCATCGGCGCCGGCGATGCTCTTGTGGATTTCCTTGCCCGACAAGACGCCATCACCGTTGCGGTCCCGCTGCTGCATCTGCACCTCGGCACGCTTGAGGCCCCGACCCATGCCGAACTCTTCCCGGGTGACGGAACCATCCCCGTTCATGTCCATGCCGGCGACCTTCTTGCTGACTTCCTTGCCGGACAGGACGCCGTCCTTGTTCTTGTCCATCCGGGCAAAGGCGCGATCATCCAGCTTCATGGCACTGCGATTGCCCTTCACGCCGAACGTCTCCATCTCGGCGCGGGTCGGCTTGGGCTTGGGCGCCGGCTTTTCCGCCGGCTTGTCCGCCTTGGCCTGGCCACCGCCCGCATCGGCACTGGCTGCCTTCTGCAGGTTCGTGGTCTTTGCTGCCTTGCCGCTCGGTTGGATCATCTTGCCCCGGGCCTCCGTCTGATGGCGGTTGCATCCTGATGTCTGTATGCCCCCCCGTTCCGGAAACGGAACAGGACCGGAGCGGTTGCCGACCGCTTGATGACTTGTCCATAGGTGGGTTCCCCGGGCTGGGTCATCCTATCAATCCGGATATCATCCCGTTCGGACCGTTGGATGGCGTCGTTGCCTTGCCGCGATCCGTGGTCGGAGCCACCGGGCCCGTCATCCGCATCCGCCGGGTCGGCTTCCTAGGGTGTTGTCTGCTGTCCCGCGTCGTCGGGATCGAGACTGGCCAGGGTTCGCGAGACCTCGCTCTCGACGGTGGCCAGACGCTGCTGGCAAAACCGCAACAGTTCCGCAGCGCGCGCCGTCATGGCGGGCAAGGCATCGACATCGATGTCCTGGGCTGTCTCCAGCTGTTGCACGAGGTCATGCAGTTCCTTCAGGGCCTCCTTGTAGGAGCGGGAGTCGGCAGCTTGGGTCACGGTCGGTCTCCATCGGGTCGCGTTCGGGTGACGACGGCGTCGGCTTGGCCATCGGCCAGGTGCAGGACTAAGGCCTGGTCCGCGGCCAACTGGTCGATGTGGCGGATGGCGCGTCCGTCCGTCGCCACGAGCCGGGCATAGCCGAGCCTCAGGGGGCGGTCGGGATCGGCACTGCGCCAGCGGGCGGCCAGGCTATCGAGCCGCTGGCGTTCCTGGTCCAGACCACGCCGCACCCCTGCAGCCGGGTGCAGTCTTTCGAGGCCGCGACGCCTGTCACGCAGCACGCGGTCGAGGACGAAACCCAGCCGCTGGCGCGTCTGCACGAGTCGTGCCTGATGGCGCTGCGCGATTTCTCGCGCCAGGACCAGCCGGTTTGCGGCGCGCCTCAGCACGGCGTCTCGCGCTCCGAGCACCTGCTGGACCAGGTGGTTGGCGGCATCGGTCGGTGTCTTGCACGGCCTTGCGGCAACCAGGTCGGCGAGGTGCAGGTCGGGCTCGTGGCCGATGCCGGTCACGACAGGTACGGGGCAGCGGGCGATGGCCTCACCTACGGAGAGCGCGTTGAAGCAGGCCAGATGATGGGCGCTGCCCCCGCCCCGGATGACGGCGACGACATCGACGCCGGCAAGGCCCAGGGACCTGATGGCAGCGGGTACCTCGGCCTCGGCGCCAGCACCTTGGACCGAGGAGGGGTGAAGAATCAAGGTGAAGGGCAGTCCGGAATCCCTGAGTACCTTGGTGAAGTCCTCGTAGCCGTAGGCGCCCCGTGCCGACACGATGCCAACCACCAGCGGCAGCGGCGGCATTCTCAGGACCTTGTTTCTCGTGGCCAGACCCCGTTCTTCGAGGACGCGCAGGCGCATCTCCCGGACGCGATCGCCGGCTTCCGTCACGGACGGATCGACCTCCTCGACGACGAGCTGCAGTTGCCCGCGCCGGAACTCGAACCGGCACCGCAGCCGGACCCTGTCGTCTCGCGCAAGGACAATATCCTTGTCCGAGTACGCCTTGCGGATGGCCGCGGTCTTTCCCGACCAGATGACGGCTGAGATCTCATCGCCGCCGCTTGCCGTGGGGTCGTCGACCAGCTTGATGAAGATGTGACCGGTCCGCGGTTGTTCGCGCCACTCGCGCAGGCTGGCCGTGACCCAGTGGGCGCGGTTGCCGAAGGCCGCGGCCACTGCGGCCTGCATGCGGCGTAGCACCTCGGCGACCGAGAGGTCACCCGAGGCCTGTTCCGGAGGAGGTCCTGTCTGGGGCACGGCCTGCAACGTGTCTCCGGGGCCGGAGGACGCCGGGGACACGTTGTTTTCCCTTGCCGGGCGAGGGGGTGCCTTGCGGGTGGAGAGCCACGCGGCGAGGCCGGGCGAGATACCGACTCCCAGGGGTTGCAGGATCTCGAGGATGATGTCGGCCTGGGCCGCGGGCAGCGTCCAGAGCTTTCGGACGTTGTCGAACTGACGGTCCGGAAGGCCCCTGACCACGGGCAGGACCTTGTTGAAGCCCTCGCCTCGGACGGCGACTGTCAGGCAGCCCAGTGCCGCGTCCCAGTCCAGCGTGCCGTTGAGGCCAGCATTCGTGTCCACCCCCCAAGCATGCCCGGACAGGGGAACTTTGTCCTGTTCGACCCGGGCACAAGGCCCCCGGTCGGGACAAGCCTGCGGCCAGACGGGAGGGTCGTCGGATGGAAGGCTATGAGGCTTGCTATGCCAGCCGCGAGGATGCAGGCCGGCGCCTTGCCGGCACAGCAGGTGCGCGGCTTGGCGCGGTGGACATGGTGGTTGGCGCCGCGCGGGGCGGCGTGTTGGTCGCCTGTCCCGTGGCGAAGGCGCTTGGCGTGCCGGTCGATGTCCGCGTCGTCCGCAAGGTCGGGGCACCGGGACAGCCCGAGCGTGCCCTCGGTGCCGTCCTGCCCGACGGCACGGCCCATTGGCTCGAGGGGGCGTGGCCGATGCCGATGGAGGCCGCCCGGCTCGTCCTGGCCGATGCCCTGGCGCGCGAGGCGCGGGAGCGAGAGGCGTTGTACCGGACGGTCGCGGCGCGCCTGCCCGTTCGTGGTCGGTGGGTCTTGCTGATCGATGACGGGGCGGCGACGGGTGCGACCCTGCTGGCGCTTGTCGCCAGCCTCAGGAGCGAAGGGGCCGCGGCCGTCCTGCTGGCCTTGCCCGTGGCACCACCCGAGACGGTGGCTTTGCTCGAGGCCCGCTTCGAGGATATCTGGGTGCCCGAGCAGCCCCGTGAACTCTGGGCTGTCGGCATGGCCTACGCGGCCTTTCCCGAGGTGACGGACGTCGAGGTCATGAACCTGCTGGGCGAGGCGCGGTCATCAGGCCACGCGCCCGAGGCCGCCTGAGGAGGGCGTCAGCCTTGGACGCATCGCACGCAGCAGCGCGGGAACGCGTTCCGCCCCTGCCCGGACCCGAACCAGTTGGCAGCGACCGGGCGTGCGGCGCTGGGCGCGACGGTTGAGGTCGACCATCGGGGTGTCATCCTCGGCTACGGCAAGCAGGACGGGACATCGGACGCCATCGAGGGCGGCACCTGCGAGGTCGGGTCGTCCCTGCCACGACACGATGGCCTCGATGCGACCGGGCAGGGCTGCGGCGCACACGAGGGCAGCGGCGGCAGCGTGGCCGCAGCACAGTACACGCCATGACCGGCTCGCGAGGGCAGGGTGCTCGCGGAAGTCATGCAGCAGGTGACCAAGGCGTGTGGCCAGCAGGTGCACATCCTGCCCCAGTGCGTGGGTGTGGCGCTGGACGGCCCGCTCCCCCGGCGTCAGCAGGCAGGCCTGGACCCTGGGCGTTTCGGGCGCGACAGAACGGGCCAGGGCAACGGAGAGGGCGACGGGGCCGGGCCATGCGCGTGGGTCGGGCTCCGTGGTCAGGACCAGCAGCGCCGGGACCGATCCGGCGACGAGGTGCTCCATGCGGGCTTCCAGGCACACGGCTCCAGCGGGCCAGATGCTGGCATCTCCCGGTCCGAGC
>VGJW01000027.1 GCA_016867265.1 Candidatus Tanganyikabacteria bacterium | reverse complement strand
CGAACCCTACGGACACCGGGCGTCACACACGCCGCGCCTGCCCCACACTCCCCTTATTCGCCCCGGAGACACCCGCCTTTCAAGAACAAACACAGAAAAAACATGACCTTGGCCCGACCACAGCCAAGCATCAAGACATCATCAAACTTCACATCAAGTTACAACAACACACACCCTCATCCGGGCAAGGCAGCTCCGGAGACGCGACCGAGCGCCTCATCCAACCGCCGCAGGACCAAGTCTCGGCCCAGCAGCGCCGCGACCTCGAACATGCCCGGAGAAGCCGTTCGGCCGGTCAAGGCGACACGCGCCGGCTGGATGACCGCACCGGCCTTGAGGCCCAAGTCCTGGGCAAGGCCGCGAAAGGCCTCCTCGAGGCTGGCATGGTCCCAGGCAGAGAGCACGGCCAGTCGCTCCCGCAGAGCGCCGAGCACGGGCTCCACACCGGGAATGAGCACCTTGGCCACGGCAGCTTCGTCCCACGCGAGCGGAACGTCGAAGTAGAAGCGTGCCTGCTCCACCAGCTCCGGCAACGTGGCGCTTCGGGGCACCAAGGTCTGGACCAGCCCCTCGAGGCGCACGGCATCATCCAGGTCGACCGGCAGGCCGGCAGCTGCCATGAGCGGTACCGTGCGACGGACGAGCTCATCCGGGGCGAGCCGCTTGAGCCAGGAAGCCTGCGCCCAAGCCAGCTTGTCGTAGTCGAAGACCGCAGGGGCCTTGCCCACGCCCTCGAGGTCGAACACGGCGACCATCTCGTCGAGGCCGAACAGCTCCATGTCCCCGTGCGCCCAGCCGAGGCGCGCCAGATAATTCACGAGCGCTTCGGGCAGGTAACCGTCCTCACGGAACTGCTGGATCGATACCGCACCATGCCGCTTGGAGAGACGCTTGCGATCCGGACCCAGAATCATGGGAATGTGGGCGAAGTCCGGCAAATCATGACCCAAGGCCCGGTAGACAAGAACCTGCTTGGGCGTGTTGGACAGGTGGTCGTCCCCCCGGACGACGTGGGTGATGGCCATGGCCGCGTCATCGACGACGGCTGCGAAGTTGTAGGTCGGCACGCCATCGGCCTTGAGCAGCACGAAGTCCTCGATGTCGGCACACGGAAACGACACGGCCCCGTGGATCAGGTCCCGGAAGGTGACGTGACCGTCGGCAGGCGTCCGAAAACGCAGAGCACCACCGGCTCCGGGCGGCACGGCCTCGACCGAACAGGAGCAAGCCACGGGCGCCGTCGTATCCGCATCCTCACGCGCGGGGCAGACGCAACGATAGGCCGCGCCACTGGCCAGCAAGGCTTCCGCGGCCACGCGATAGCTGTCCAAACGCTCCATCTGGAAGTACGGTCCGTGTGCACCGCCGACCTCGGGCCCCTCGTCCCAATTCAGGCCCAGCCAACGCATGGCGTCCAAGATCGCGTCGACGTAGACCTGCTCGGAGCGCTGGCGATCGGTATCTTCGATGCGCAGGACGAACGTGCCCCCGAGCCGACGGGCCAAGGCCCAGTTGAACAGGGCGGTACGGGCACCGCCGACGTGCAGGAAGCCCGTGGGCGAAGGCGCAAAGCGCAGGCGAGGTGAACGCATGAGCCCATGGTAGCAGGGCACCGGGCAGGCGCCCGTGGCCCGCGATATCCCCCGTTCCTGTCGAGACCGGACGACGGCGGCGAAGGGGGCGCCGGTCATCTTCGGGCCATGCAGCGCAAGCGAACCTTGTGCATCCTCCTGCTACAGGCTCTGGCGCCGCGGGGCACGTCCGTCGCGGCGGCGCAGGGCCAGGCACCCCCCTAAGGGTCGAGACGATCTTGATCTACCGTCTCGCGGACGGCCGCACCAGCAAGTGGACCTGCCTTGCGGTTCGCCAGGCCGGTCCCGGACACGTCGCAGAGCTCTCCATCAGGACAGGGGACCACGCCGACAGCCTGCGCACGGTGCATACGCAGGACGGCATTGCGCTCGCGTGGCAAACAACGGAGCAACCCGGTTTCTAGCAACCCCTCGTGCTCGACCATTTGCCGGCGCTTGCCTCGGAGCGCTGGATCGCCCAACGCGCCCTGCGACCGGGCGATAGCCCCCGACTGCGGGGCCTTCTGGCACAAGCCTACGGCGAGCAGATCGTGAAGGATCGTCGCCTGCCCTGCCGCCAGGTCTCCTTCCTACCGGAAGGCCCCGACCCGACTCCGGCGTTCACAGGCTGGGTGTATCCCGAACTGGGGCTGCTGCGAACCAAGGACGGGTCGACGGGACCGATGCGATCCGAGTTAATCCACCTCGGGCAAGACGCCGGATGAATGCACCACCCATCATCCTCGTCGCCTCTCCCGGGCCCTTGCGTTGGCTGCTGACTACCCTGCTGGAGCAGGAGGGCATGGCTTGGCAGGCACCCGGGGTGCAAGAAGCGCCAAGAAGCGGCGTCCTCGAGGTCCGTTGTGGCATGGCACCGGGACACGTACCCGATGCAGCCTCGTTCGTCATCGGACCGGGCACGGGCAGCCTCGCCCGCTTCCTCGAGGCAGGGGCCCGGGATGGCATGGCCGAGGATCGGGTTCGCGCCGCGCCGAATGCATACAGGGTCCGACTGCGTCGCTGCTTCGCCGAGCGGCCGCCTTTAGCGACGCCACGGCCACCGGTACGGATTCACCACGGTGCTGGGAACTGGATCTCGAGGAAGGCCTGCTCGGGCACGAGGATGGCTTCCGCCGCAGGTTGACGCGAACGGAGGCCCGTCTCGCCGCGACCCTGATGGCGGGCAGAGGACGCCTTGTGGCACAGGACACGCTTGCTTGGCGGATCTGGGAGGATCAGGACTGCCAGGCCAACGCGCTCATCAAGCGCTACGTCGCGCGCCTGCGGCCCCGCCTGGGCACGCGCGCAAGCAGCATCCGCAACGAGCCCGGCCGGGGCCATGCATGGCAAGAAACATGAAACAAATATACCTTTATCTCTCCGATGATCTTGCGCCCGGAGAAGGCCGGTGCTAAACTGAATATGCGGGGTGGAGCAGTCCGGTAGCTCGTCGGGCTCATAACCCGAAGGTCGTAGGTTCAAATCCTGCCCCCGCAACTGTTACCGACCCCTCTTCCAAATGTGGAAGGGGGGTTCTTTTTTGTTTGACCCGGCGCCGACGGCGCCTCGGTACCTGCCCGCCCAAAAGAAACACGGCCTCGCCCGCAGGCGAGGCCGAATGCCGGAGACGCCGCCCTAGCTGTGGGCTGGCTCGTCCTTGATGGGGGAAGACCCCGGATTGAGCACCTGGTCCGCCACGCTGATGACGCCGCTCAGGACCACGGTCAGCGCCCCGGTCGAGACGATGAGCAGCAGGAGCGGAATAATCCAGCCGATGATGGCGACGATGGTGAAGAGCATGGATGCCTCCGGAGAATCACACTCGTTTACCTATACCACGCAACGGGAGAAGCCACCAAGCGTCTTCAGGACGTGACGACATCGAGGGCGATATCGAGGAAAC
Organism: Candidatus Tanganyikabacteria bacterium; assembly: GCA_016867265.1. GTDB lineage: Bacteria > Cyanobacteriota > Sericytochromatia > S15B-MN24 > VGJW01 > VGJW01. The sequence goes on along the minus strand of VGJW01000027.1, from coordinate 18,694 downwards.
CGGCCTGCCGAGTGATGGCCCCGGTGGATACGTGGTCGACGCCCGTCCGGCCGAGGGAAGCAAGGCGTTCGAGGGTGACGCCGCCCGATGCTTCCAGAAGCACGCGCCCGGCAACGAGTGCCACGGCCTGAGCCACCAGGTCGTCCGACATGTTGTCCAGCATGACCATGTCGGCACCGGCCGCGATGGCTTCCTCCAACTCGGGCAAGGTCTCGACCTCGACCTCGATGGGAGCCGCGAGGGGCAGGCCCTCCCGGGCACGACGGACGGCCTCGGCGATGGATCCGCAGACGGCGATGTGGTTGTCCTTGATCAGCACGGCATCGGAGAGACAGAACCGATGGTTGCGCCCGCCACCGACACGGACCGCGTGGCGCTCGAGCGTCCGCAAGCCGGGCGTCGTCTTGCGCGTGTCGAGCAGGCGCGTCCGTGAACCCTCGAGGCGGCGAACATAGGCCCGAGTCAGCGTCGCGACGGCCGACATGCGCTGCAACAGGTTGAGCGCGACCCGCTCGCCAGCCAGCACGCTTCGTGCAGGACCCTCGAGACGCACGACGGCGGTGCTGGCAGTCACCTCATCGCCCTCGCCAACCCTATCCTCGACCCGGATGGCCGGATCGATCAAGTGGAAGACCCGGCGAAACACCGCCAAGCCGGCTACCGTGCCCGGTTCCCGAAATACGGCATCGGCACGGCAAGGCACATCCGCAGGCAGGACAAGGCTGGACGTGAGGTCACCCCAGCCCAGGTCCTCCCGGAGGAAGGCCGACAGGATCGGGTCGAGCAGGAGGGGGTGCATGGCATCGACGGAAAGGCGGGTTTCGGGTTGCATGGTGCCCCATGCATACCATCCCGGGCATCCTCGCCGTCATAGGGACGTGGGTCGCGACCGGTGACCTTCCTCCCTCCGGGCCAGCGCTGCTGGCTTCCCGGATGCAGGTCCTCGCGCACAAGCAGAATCTGGCGGCCTTGTCCGGTGTCCCCTCTGCACGTGACCTCGACAGGACGGCTGCCGCGCTCGAGGACGCCCGCCTCTTGACGCGGGACCCGCTCGAGGCCGATCAACTGGCCCATTGGGCCATCGCCCTGCGGGAAGCACGGCACCTGGCAGCCGAGGGCCGTGCGCAACGCATGGACCAGGTCCTGGCCGCGCTCGAACGGCGCATCCTGCGTTGGCGGCTCAGGATCGAGTCGCGCCCAGCCGTGCCTCTGGGAAGCAGACGACCGGTGCCTGGCGGCACACCAACCGCCCGCTAACTGTCCCGAAGCAGGGCCGAGAATATCCCGTTGGCGACGGGTATGGCCTCGGGCGCAAGCCGGATGCAGTTGCCGTGACGTTCGAGAAGCCCCTCGGCCAGGAAGCCCTCGAGGGCCTTGCCGTGGACCACGAAGGGATCTTGCCCGAAACGTTCCGTGAACACCTCGAGGTCTACCCCCTCCTCCACCAGCCGCAGCCCCATGATCAGGGCCGTGTCGAAGGAGAGGTCATCCGGCTCGGGGGAGACGTCGCGACGGGGGATCGGGTCCGCCATGTAGGTCCGGAAGGACCGGTCATGGGCATATCGCCGGACACCGTCCCACGAATGGGCGCCGACCCCGAGTCCGATGAACGGTCGATGCGTCCAGTAGATGCGGTTGTGGACGGATTCGTGACCCGGTAGGCACCAACTTGCAATCTCGTACCGCCGATACCCGGCAGCGGCAAGACGGACCACGGCGTGATCATGCATCGTCCTCACGCGGTCCTCGTCGGGAACCTCGAGCCGTCCCTGTGCCGCCCGGACCCCGAAGAGGGTCCGTTCCTCGATCTGGAGCGAATAGAGCGACAGGTGGGGAGGTTGCAGCCGGATGACCTGCTCGAGGGTTTCTGCCCAGTGCTCGGGTTCCTGCCCGGGCAGGCCGTAGATCAGATCCATCGACAGGTCCGACAGGCCCTCGGCGCGCAACTCCTGCGTCGTCCGCAGGACGTCGGCGACACCGTGATCACGGCCGATGGCACACAGCAGGGCATCGTCCATCACCTGGACCCCCATCGAGATCCGTCGGAAACCCGTCTCACGCAGGGCACGCCACAGTTCGGGCCCACCCGTGCCCGGGTTGACCTCGAAGGTCGCCTCGGCGAGCTGCGTCCAGTTCCCACGTCCGCGCAGCAGGCCGGCCAGCTTGTGGACATCCCCGGGCTCCAGCAGCGAGGGGGTCCCGCCGCCGACATACAGCGACGCCACTTCCGTGTCCCCGGGATAGCACGACCACTCGCGACCGACGGCCTCGACGTAGCTGCCGATGCGATCCTCGAGTCCTGGATAACAGGCGAAGTCGCAATAGTGGCACTTGATCCGGCAGAACGGGACATGGACGTAGAGGCCCGTGCCCCGGGACATCGGGCGAAAGGCGCTCAAGGTCCCCCGACCCGGGAGCGGAACTCTTCGGCCAGCAGGCCCATCGCCAGCAGGTCTCGCCATGCGCCCTGAAGGAAGCGATGTTGCCGCAAGCGCCCCTCCTCGACAAAGCCGGCCGACTTGTTGAAGGCAACCGCCCGCACGTCCTCGGCCACGACCAGGGTCCGCATCTTGTGAACACCCAGGTCCTCGACCAGATGGCGCTGGAGCAGCAACATGGCCTCGCGGCCCAGGCCCTTGCCGCGGTCGTCTGCGCGACCGATGAAGAGACTGATCTCGGCCTGCCGATCCACCGGATCGACGGGGCCGGACTCTGCCAAGCCGACAAGCCGCCCGCGACCGTCGACGATGCCGAGACTGAGCCCGCCGGCAGGATCCACCGAACGCTCGATGACGGCGTCCAGCCACTCGAGCATGGCGGCAGAGCCCCGCGCCACGCGGCGACTGCCACGGGCGAGGCAAAGCTCCGGCTCCTGGAACCACGCCTGCAGATGCGGCAGGTCGGCCTCTTCCAGCGCCCTGAGTGCCACCTTGCCGCCTCGAATCATGCCCATCGCCCCCCGGGTCGCGACCTTCCGGGCCAAACGGCCCGGAAAGCTTGATTATAGCCGCCGTCAAGGCTTACGATCCGGAGGTGACCTGTCTTGTCGGCTTGCCTCCCTACCTGAGCACGCTGTCCCTATGCGACCCGCTCCGGCACGACCCGGAGGGTCGCTTCTCGCTCGTGCCTGCCGCCATGCCGGACATGGTGCCCATGCTGTTGCGCGGCGACCTCGACATCGCGCCCGTCACGCCCTTGCAGGTCCTGCGCCATCAGAATCGCCTCAGCCTGCTGCCAGCGCCGATCCTGTCCTCGATGGGGCGTTCCGGCTGCATCCTGCTGTTCTCCAACCAACCCGCCTACGGCCTTGGCGAAGGGCGCATCGCCGTTCCCGAGAGCCAACCGGAAGCCGTCCTGCTACTGCGCTACCTGCTGACGGCGTGGTACGGCCTGTCCCCGCGCCTGGTGGCCCGCACCGGCGACCTCGTGGAGAGCCTGGCGCACGTCGACGGCGTACTGTTCTTCCAGGACTTTGCCCTCGAGGCACAGGCCCGGGCCCCCGAGGGCATCCATATCTGGGACCTGGGCGAGGCCTGGTGGCAGTTGACGCAGACCCCCCTGACCTACCTGCAATGGGCCATGCGGGTCGACACCCCGCCCGCCCGCATCGCGTCCCTTGCCGAGGCGTGGGGTATGCTCCGCAGGACCCATCCGCTCTCTCCCGAGGCCCTGGCCACCCACGCGCCCCACGTGCCTCCGGACTTGCTGGATGGCTACTTGCGCCGCTTCGTCGTCGAACCGACACCAGCGCACGATCGGGGCCATGCCTTCCATGCGCAGCATGTCGCCTGCCTCGAGGATCCGGCCACGCCCCGCGGGAGCCAAGCGTGACCATCGTCCCGTTCTCCCCGCAACCGCGACAGGAAGCCGTTGCCCTGAATGACCGAGGCGTGCGCCTGCATGAGGACGGCGACCTCGACGGCGCCGTTGCCGCCTATCGTGAGGCGATTGCCCTCGATGCCGGCTATGCCAATGCCCACTACAACTTGGGCCTTGCCCTCCACGACCAGGGGCGTACCGACCTCGCCATCGCCTCGTACCGCGAGGCCTTGCGGCTCGATGACGGCGACCCCGAGGCCTGGCTGAACCTGGGCTGCGCCCTGATGGCCGTGCGGGTGCTCGACGAAGCCGAGACCTGCTTCAAGGAAGCCATCGAGCGCGATCCGGACTACGCCTGCGCCCACTGCAAGCTGGGCACGCTGCTCTACGACCGCGGCGACCTCGACCAGGCCAACTGGGAGCTCAAGAAGGCGCTCAAACTGGATCCCGAATGCGCCGAAGGCCGGCATGCGCTGGGCCTCGTGCAGTTCGAGCGCGGGCGTCAGGACGCCGCCCTGACCCAGTTGCGGCAGGCCTCGATGCTCGAACCGGGCCAGGCAGGCACGGCCAGGGACTTGGGCCGGGTGCTGCACCACACGGGCCAACTCGACGCTGCGGCGACGCAGTATCGCAAGGCGTTGCTCTACGAACCCGGCCAATCGGAGGCCCGCATCGGCCTCGCAAGCATCCTCGCCGAGCGTGGGGACCTGGATCAGGCCCTCAAGGCCTTCGAGGCCCTCGTCGCCGAAACCCCCGACCATCCGGAAGTCCTGCTGGGCCTCGGCAGGGTCCTCGAGGCCCGAGGCGATGTCGATGCGGCCATTCGCCAATTTCGTGCCGCACTCGAGGTGTCTCCCACCTATGCTGACGCCTGGGTCTCGCTGGGCTGGTCGCTCAGGACCTACAAGCCGACCGAAGCCCTGAAGGCCTTTCGCCAGGCCATCACGCACGCGCCGTCCGACTTCGGTGCGCGGACCGGTCTGGGCTGGACCTTGCTGCGCCTCGGGCGAGTCGACGAGGCCGTGCAGGCCTTCCGGCCCGTGGTCGCCGAGCACCCGGCCGAGATGTTCGCCGTCTTCGGGCTGGGCGAAGCCCTTGCACGCCAAGGCAACATGGATGAGGCCCTGCCGACGCTGGACCAGGTCCTCGCTCTGGATCCGAACCACGTCCCCTCGCTGATCTGGCGGGGCAGGCTGGATGCAGACCGCGGACACTGGGCGGAGGCCGAAGCCTGGTTCCGCAGGGCACTGGCTGTCGATGCGCAAAACATTCAGGCACAATTCCGCCTCGCGCTCGCCATCATGATGCGCGGCCGGTTCCGCGAGTCGTTCATTGCCTTCATGGAAGGGGTCCGCATGGCGCGAAGCGGGCCGGAACCCACGGCTCAGGTCTGACACCACCGGAAGCCCGGGGCTGTCGCTACCCTAACGCCCGTTCAGCGCCGAAATCGCGTCCTCGACTGCCATCCGCAGGGGGCCGGTACTGTGCCGGTTGAGCCGCTCGAGCAGCGGCAGGGCCGCGACGGCATCGGACCCAGTGGCCTCGAGTACCTGAACCACAGGCAAACGCAATTCCTCGCGACCGTCGAGGACGATCGCGAGGAATTGTTGCATCAGGGGACTCGCCTCGCGCCCAGCGGAAGACAACAGCCGCAGCAGGGCTGCGCGCAATCGGAGGCCTGCCGTCGAATAAACGCGCCCCACGACGGGCACGAGGCGCTTCCAATCGGGCAAAAACCCCAGATCCTCATGCAGTTCGAGCGCCTCGGTCACAGCCAGGCAGACGCGCTCGTCCCCATCGCCCAGCCGGTCGGCCAAGGTCGCAAGAGCTTGCGGCCCCACGTCGGGCATCAGACCCAACGTGACGGCGGCTTGCTCGCGGACCAGCGGATCAGGATGGTCGAGCGCCTGGCGATGATAGGGGACAGCCACGCCCCCAAGCGTGCGCAAGACCGCCGACGCCGGACACCTTCCGTGTTCCCGGACAGCCAAACTCCCGATAAGCGAAGAATGGCGAGACTGCCGAGCACGGCCAGCACGCCTCTTGCGGAGTAGGTCGAATCCAGTATCTCGGGTTCGTTGGCGGCAGCGCGCGCCAAACCGGGGACAGCCCTGGCACCGGCCTGAAGCAGAGCCCGGTAGGCGGTCTCGCGATGCTCCCGCACGGCCAAGGCCCGAATCAATGCATCGATGGGGTCCACGCTCGGTCAGGTACCCCCGGGGTGCCGACTATCGGCCCGGGGCGAGCGTAATCGGGTTGGCCTTGCCGAAAGGTGTCGTCGGATAGCTGCGTGCATGCCAGACGGGTACGAAGCCCGGAGCCTTGACGAGGGTCTCGTTCAGCACCACCTCGCGCTTGAAAGATCCGGATGCACCCATCATCGTCGGGACGCGAACACCCGATGCCGCCAACGCATTGGCCACGACCTCGGTGCAGTACATCCGCTTGCCATCAAAGGTCGAGAAGGCATAGTCATAGGCCTTGCCCACGTGGGAGAGGGCGTTCCCGCGCATCGCCTCTAGCTGAGCGGGCGTCAGGCCGGGATTACGGAGGACGACGATGTTGTCCCGTGCCGACCGGGCGAAGTAGCTGTCGACCGTCTCCTGGATGACGCCGATGCCCCCGCTCATCGAGCGCGGCGTGACGCGGACGGCGTCGGCCCATCGGCCACGGGCCTCCTTGCCGACGGGCAAGCGAGCGATGGCATCGGCCGCACCCTCGACGGCACGATCCACCCAAGTGGGCTTGCGATCCCAGTGCTCCTGGGCGAGTGCGTGCACAATCCGCCCCTCGCCCAGGTGAACGATTGCATGCACGAAGCTGTCATCATTGCCGCAGAGGATGATGTCCCCGGGTTTGAGCACGGCCTTGAAGGCCTTGAACTCATCGGACGTGACGGTGATGCGGGGATGGACGATCGCCTCGAGATGATCGATGGCAAAGTCCCGCTTCGTGGGCAGGGTCATCACCTTGTTGAAGCGATCGCCCCCAAGAAACGACTCGGCCTTGTCGACGAAGGTCCGGGGCAGCCTGCGCTGCAACGGCTCCGGACGGACGGGACGGTCGGCAACCGGTCCGGCGACCGGACGGCTTGGCATGGGGGGCTGGGCAGGCACAGGCAACATGGTCGAAGGTCCTCAAGGAACTCATCGCCGACAACGGACCCAATGGCACCAAGGGGAGGCTAAGGCTCCCTTAATCTTCGACGCCGGACCCATCTAGACGTTGAATCGGAAGTGCATGACGTCTCCGTCTCGCACCTCGTAAGCCTTGCCCTCGAGCCGCATCACGCCGGCATCCTTGGCTGCCGACTCGGACCCCGCCCGGACCAGATCGTCATAGCCGATGACCTCGGCCCGGATGAAGCCCCGCTCGAAGTCGGAATGGATGACGCCGGCCGCACCGGGCGCCACGGTGCCGCGCCGGATGGTCCACGCCCGGACCTCCTTCTCGCCTGCCGTGAAGTAGGTGATGAGATCGAGCGTCCTGTAGGTCGCCTGGATCAGCTTGTCGAGTCCCGAACCCGTGACACCCAGCGAAGCCAGATACTCGGCGGCCTCGGCAGGATCCAGCTGCGACAATTCGGCCTCGATGGCGGCCGAGACGGGCACCAGGTCGGCCCCCTCCTCGCGGGCCACTTCCGCGACCCGTTGCACGAGCGGATGATCCATCGCGTTGGCAAGGTGCTCTTCGGCGACGTTGCACGCGTAGATGACGGGCTTCATCGTCAAGAGCGACAACTGGCGCAACGTCTGGCGGGACTCATCGCCCAGCGAGACTGTTCTGGCCCAGCGTCCGGCATCGAGCGCCTCGCGCACGGGCTCGAGCGCCTCGACCAGGGCCACGCTCTCCTTCTGGCCGGACTTGGCCTGCTTGCGATGGCGATCGAGCACCTTCTCGACCGTGCCGAGGTCGGCAAGGGCCAGCTCGAGACCAATGGTCTGCAGGTCACGAACCGGGTCGACGCTGCCGTCGACGTGCGTGACATTGTCGTCCTCGAAGCACCGGACGACGTGAACGATGGCGTCGACCTCGCGAATGTGCGCGAGGAACTGATTGCCCAGTCCTTCCCCCTTGGACGCCCCGCGGACGAGACCGGCGATGTCGACGAACTCGAAGGCCGTCGGGATGATGGTCTGGGTCCGCGAGATCCCGGCGAGGGCCCCCAGGCGATCATCCGGCACCGTGACGATGCCGACATTGGGCTCGATGGTGCAGAAGGGATAGTTGGCGGCCTGCGCCCCCGCCCGCGTGAGGGCGTTGAAAAGCGAGGACTTGCCGACATTGGGCAACCCGACGATGCCGGCGCGAAGCACGTGCGACCCTCCTGTGTGACGGACCCCCAAGGGTACCATCCGCCGGGAGCGTGTCTGCTAGCATGGGGCGTGCTGCCAGATTTTCCCGACCGTCGGCCTGCCTTGGCATGGACCGTGGCCGCGCTGCTGGCCTACGCGTTCCTGACCATCGGGCACCAGACCCAGTGGAACGCGCACACCCTGATGGCCGACGCCATCCTCCACGGGCGCTGGGACCTCGCCCCGCCCTACGGAACGTCGGAGCTCATCACGACGCCGGATGGTCGCAAGCTGGTGGCCTACGGTATCGGCCCCAGCCTCCTCATGCTGCCGTGGGTCGCCCTGCTGGGTCCCGGTGCACCGCAATCGACCTTCTGCGCACTGGTGGGCGCACTAGGCGTCGGCGCGTGGTTCATGTTTCTGGGAGCTTCCGGCATCCATGGCTGGCGACGCCACGGCCTGACGGCCATGCTGGCGTTCGGGTCGCCCCACTTCTTCAACGCCGCCTACCGGGGAGACAACTGGTTGCTGACGCATGCCTGCGCCGTCAGCGCCGTGCTTGCGGCCTTCTGGATGGCGCGGACGGGTCGTGCCGGCCTTGCCGGGCTGGCGCTGGGTCTGGCAGCGGTATGCAGGCCGACCACGCTCGCGGCGGTGCCCGTCGTCCTGCTTCTCGTGGCGGAAGGCAGCCGTCCGGTCCCGGCCTGGATGCAAGGTGCCCAGCCCGGGCCCGTGGCCGATACCGGCGCTATCGGAGCGTGGTGGTCCAGCGTGGCCGATCGCCGCAAATGGCCGTCCTACGCGTGGTTCAGCTCCGGCCTCGGCCTGATGCTGGCCGTGCAAGCCTGGGCCAACTGGGACAGATTTGGTGACGTGTTGGACAACGGCTACCGGGCCATCATCCTCAAGGACCCCATCAGCGGCTTCGGCAAGATCCCCACGCACAGTTGGGAACACTTCACGGACCACCTGCCGCTCCACTTCCTGTCGGGCCCGGTCGCGATCCCGGACTTTCCTTGGTGGTCGCCCGGCTACAACGGCCTGTCCCTGTTCATCACGATGCCCTTCCTGATCCTGCTGGCAAGGGGTCCCTGGCGCTCCTGGCAATTCAGGTTCGCCCTGCTGGGCATCTTGGTAACGCAGGCTTTCTATCTGTCCTTCATCGGCACCGGCGCCGCCCAATTCGGCATGCGCTACGCCACCGACTGGATGCCTCTGGCCTTCGCGGCCATCGCCCTCGCGTCCGGCGAAGCGTTCGGCCGCTGGCACAGGGCCGTGCTCGGTTTCGGAATCTTCATCCAGGTCTGGGGGATTACGGCATGGCGTCTGACGGGTCTTTGACCACCGAACCCGGGCACGTCGTCGTCATCGGCGCGGGCCCTGCCGGCCTGACCTTTGCCCACGAATTGCTGAGCCGGACCAAGGCCAAGGTCACGGTTCTCGAGGCATCGGACATGGTGGGCGGCATCAGCCGCACCGTCGTCTACAAGGGCAACCGCATCGACATCGGCGGCCATCGCTTCTTCTCGAAGGACGACAGGGTGATGGCCTGGTGGCGGGACCGCATGCCCGTGCAGACCGCCCCCGCCCGCGATGACATCCATCTTGGTCGCCCCGTCGACGCGATGGACGATGCCCCTGCCGACCCCGCGCGTCCGGCCGACCCCGAGCGCGACGAAGCGGTCATGCTCGTGCGGCGCCGCCTGTCCCGCATCTACTACCTTCGCAAGTTCTTCAACTATCCGGTCTCGCTCTCCTTGGACACCATCCTGAACCTGGGCCTGGTCCGGATGGTCCGCATCGGCTTCAGCTACCTGTGGATGCGCGCGATGCCCCCGCGCAAGGAACGCTCCCTCGAGGACTTCTTCATCAACCGCTTCGGAGTGGAGCTCTACCAGACGTTCTTCCGGGACTACACCGAGAAGGTCTGGGGCGTGCCTTGCCGTGAGATCAAGCCCGAGTGGGGCGCCCAGCGGATCAAGGGCCTGTCGATCCGGGCAGTCCTTGCCCACGCCATCCGGCAGATGCTTCCCAAGCCCAAGGCGACCCTCTCCCAGAAGGATGTGGAGACCAGCCTAATCGACCGCTTCATGTATCCCCGACTGGGTCCCGGACAGATGTGGGAGGTCGTCGCGGACGATATCCGTCGTATGGGGGGGGGCATCCTCTTCGGGCAGTCGTGCGAGGGCCTGCAGTTCGACGGGACGCGTGTCACGGGCGTGGACGTCCGCGGTCCTGAAGGCACGCGGCTCATCGAGGCCGCCCTCGTCATAAGCACCATGCCGCTGCAGCACCTCGCCCGGGCGTCGGGCGAGGCCGTCCCTCCGGACGTCCGGGAAATCGCGGACGGCCTGCGCTACCGCGACTTCTTCACGGTGGGCGTGCTGGTCCGCAAGCTGGCCCTCAAACACGATGGCCGCATCCCGACGGTCAACGACATCGTGCCCGACAACTGGATCTACATTCAGGAGCCGGACGTCCGCGTGGGACGCCTGCAGGTCTTCAACAACTGGTCGCCCTACATGGTGGCGGACCCGGACACAGTCTGGCTCGGCATGGAGTACTTCGCAAACGAGGGCGACGACCTCTGGAGCCAATCGGATGAGCAACTGGCCGACCTGGGCCTGCGCGAACTGGTCAAGATGGGCATCGTCTCGGCCGACGACATCCTGGATCGCACCGTGCTGCGGGCCCCCAAGGCCTACCCGGCCTACTTCGGCAGCTATGACCGCATCGACGTCCTGCGCCGCTGGATCGATGGCCTCGACAACTTGTTCGTCATTGGGCGCAACGGCATGCACAAGTACAACAATCAGGACCACTCGATGCTTTGCGCCATGACCCTGGTCGATCAGATCGTCGCCGGTACGCTTGACCGATCCGCCCTGTGGGCCGTCAATACGGAAGCCGAGTACCACGAGACGCGCAAGGAGCAGGCGCAAGCAGCCGCGGCGCAAGGCGGGGCCGTCGCGGCGAGCTGACGTCCGGCTGCATCGGCGCAAAGGAAACGGCCCCCGGGAGCCTGCTTGATGCAGGGCTCGGGGGCCGCCTCGAGATCAGACCGCTACCAAACCTTGGGCGGGCGCACGAAGCGCCAGTCCGGCTTGGGAGCGGACTGGCTGCCCGGAACACCGTGTGCTGGCGGCGGAGTCGGGGAAGGCGATGCCGAAGAACCACCGCCAGCAGGTGGCGCGACAACGTCCGGAGTGGGCACAGGCGACGCCGTGGGAGAGGGCGAACTGCTACCGCCCATGCCCCCACCCATGGCGGGATCCATCGGCGCACCCGAAGGTGCGGGCGTCGGAGCAGGAGTGCCCATGCCACCCTCGTGGCCCGGAGGCAAACCACCGCCCGGAGGCACGGGCGAAGAAGCCCCGCCTCCGCCCGTCGGCAACGGAGAGGGCGTAGGCCCGCCATCACCCGGCGGTACGGCGATACCACCGGATGGAGTAGGCGCAGGCGTTGCGGTCGGGGGCGAGGTCGCCGGCACGAAGCCGGATTCACCCGGGGCCGGGATCTTCGTAGAGCTGGGCGCCGGTGTCGGGGTCGCAGACGGGGGCGACGTCGCAGGCACGAACCCTGACTCGCCGGGACCCGGGATCTTCGTCGAACTGGGCGCCGGTGTCGGGGTCGCCGGATTGAACGGTGTCGGGGATACGAAGCCAGGCTCACCGGGACCCGGGATCCTCGTCGAGCTGGGCATTGGCGTCGGAGTAGCAAAGCCGCTTCCCGGAGTCGGGGCGACCGAAGGAGCCGGCGTCGGGGTGGCGACACCGCCACCGCTGCCTGGCGTCGGAGAAGCAACGGGTGCATTGGTCGGGGCCGGTGTAGGCTGCAGGCCGGGAACAGGTGAGTAGCTGGGCAAGGGCTCCGGCGTGACAGTCTGGTAGAACGGGTCAGGTGTCGGCGTCGGCGCCGGGGCACCCGGCACGTAGACCCCGCCGACGCCCGGTGCATCGGTTGTCGTGCCGCCGGCCGTATCCGTGGCCACGAAGCCGCTGGAGAGCGCCGTCGTGGTCGAGTTGTCGATCAGGATGCCGCCATTGGCGCCTTCGATAAGAACCGTCGAGGGTACCGCGACCTGCCTGCTCAGGATGACCGAACCGGCACCAAAGCCCCAGTCCGTCGGATCGTCATTGCCGTCCTTGCCGTAGACCGGCGAGTAAGGACTGGATGCAACGGGTGCGACCTTGCTCCAGACACAACCCACGACCACCCGGGTGCCATCGTTGGCCAAGACCTCGAGGGTACCCCGGAATTCGTCGTTATAGCGCACCATCCTGAAGGTCCCGTAATCGCCGAAGTTGGAGACAAGGCGCGTCTCCAGGACGTCAATGCCCTGGCGATTCTCGCCCACCCTGCCCATACCGGTGGCTTGGCGATTGGCCGTATCGCGATAGCCGAAAGTCACGTCATCGTTGAGGAACTGTGCACGCAACTGACCCAAGAAAATATTGGGGACGGACTCGACATAGACATAAAAGGAGGCAGGGCTCTGCGGCGTGCCGAGGGCATTCTGGAATGCGGCCAAGTCACTGATGATGCCGGCCGAGTTGACCGGAATGATGGTGGCGCTCGCCAAGTTCGGAGGGGCGGTCTGAATTGGCAGGGGCGTCGGCACCGGTGAATCGGAGGCACCTGTCCCGGCCGGGGCATCCCCGGGCACGTAAGGCGGGAAGTCCGGCGCAAGAGTGGGCCCCACCGAAGGCAGCAACCCATCCGAACCTGTTGCGCCATCCTTGACCTCGGTCGAGCCCGGATCGAGCCCCCCGTTGACACCCGGGATGAGCACGGTCGTGGGGACGTCCGCCTGACCGGCGTTGAGCACCTCACCGGAACCGAAGCCGTAGCTGCCGGAATCCTGAGTATTGCCGTTGGTTCCCGCGTCGGGTTTGAAGACCTGCTCCGACTCGACGGGGCCTTGGGTGCGCCACACCACGCCAACGATGACGCGTTCGCCCTTCGCGTTGACCGTCTCCATGGTGCCGCGATACTCGGAGCCGAAGCGTGCGACGCGGAAGGTCGCACCATCACCCAGCGACGATCCCATGACGCCCTCGAGGTAGGCAATGACACCGGGCTTGATGATCCCTGATCCCGAGGCCTTTCGGCCGCTGGGATCGGTCCAGCCAAGAGCCACGCGATTGCCCTCGAAGGCCGTGTCCATCTCGCCGATGAACTGCAGGCCGTTCGACTGGGTCTCGACGAAGACAAAGTAATGACCGGGGTCGGCAACCGTGCCCAAGCCTTGGAGCACTTCCTCGGGGGTCGGATCGACCTGCTGCTGGATCTGGCTTGGGGTCAGGATATCGGGGTCGCTGCTCGCCAAGGCCGGCGGCAGGGTCGGTAACGGCATAGGCATCGGCGTCAGGATCGGTGCCGGGGTGACCTGGCCGGGGGCCGGCGTCATGTTGCCCGGCAGGGTCGTGCTGCTTTCGCTGCCGGAAATGCCGCCCGTGGACGTACCCGAACTCGGGGGATTCTGGGTGTAAGACCCACCGGTCGTCCCTTGCCCCTGCTGGAAACCACCGGCACCCGTCGAAGGGATGAACCCGCCCGTGCCACCGTCCGAGGTATTGGGATCCAGCGTCACGCCCGAGTTGACGCCCGGGATGAGCGCGGTGCTCGGGATATCGACCTGCGTGCTGTTGATGATGTTTCCAGCACCGAATCCATAGGATCCGGGGTCCCGCTCCGTATCCCCGTCCAGGACAACTCCTACCGGGCTTCCTGGTGTACCGGGCGTGGGCGCAAAGACAGTCTGGGAAGGCAACGGAGCTTCGGCCTTCCAGACGACACCTATCACCACCAAGCGACCTTGGGCATCGACCGTCTCCATCGTGCCGCGATATTCGTTGCCGAACTTCGCCACGCGGAAGATGGCCCGCTCGTCAGTCTGGACGCTGAGAATGTCGAACTCCAGGAAGGTGAACCCGTCACGCGTCACGAGTTTGCCGGTACCGCTGCCCTCACGGCCGCTCTGGTCTTTCGTATTCAGGCGATACTGTTTGGCGGTGGAATCATAGGTGGCCGTCACTTCCGAGAAGAACTGCAGGCCGTTCGAGGCCGTCTCGGCATAGGCATAGAGCTTGGTCGCGTTCGGCATGAAGCCGAAGACCGAAACCAGCACATCCTTGTTCTGCTCCGCCAGAGCCGGGGCAAGTGCTGCGGGAATGACTTCATCAGCGAGGTTGGGCGGCAAGGCGGGCGCGGTTGGCGCTGGCGAGGGGTTGGCGACGGTCACGACACCCCCTGTGCCGGGGGCATCAGCCACGGCACCGCCATCCCCTGTCGAGGGAACGAAGCCGGCCACGCCGCCACCCGTAGGCGTCTGGGCATCGATCTGGATCCCCGCGTTGACGCCCGGCAACAAGGCCACGGATGGCAGTCCCGCCGCACCGGACTGGACGATGGTCCCTGCACCGAAACCGAAAGCCCCGGCACCCGTGCCGTTGCCCGTACCGCCCGCCGAGGGAGCGAAGCGTGTTTCCGTCGCGGCAGGCGGCGTCGTACGCCAGACCGCCCCGAGGACCACTTTGGTGCCATTGGCCGTGCGGGTCTCGAGCGTCCCGCGCAGATCGCTGCCGATACGCGCCATGCGGTAAATGGCCTTCTCGCCGGATGCCGCCGTCAACTCGACTTGCACGTAAGCGATGCCCGACCGGGTCAGCACCTGGCCATCCGCTGCCGCCTTGCGACCCGACGCGTCCTGATAGCTGACGCTGATGGCCGTAGCAACGGATCCTTGCTTGGTGGCCACCTGACCAACGAACTGCAGACCGTTCTCGGCCGTCTCGATAAAGCTGTAGTAGGCCCCGGTCAGCAGTGCCTCGTAGAGTTTCTGGGCATCGGAGACCGTCGCGGAACTCCCCGATCCGGGCTGGAAGAGCCGTGGCTGCAGCTGGGCGGGTATCGATCCGGCGGGCGTCGCTGTCGGACCTGCTGCAGGCGTGGCGGTCGCCTTGGTCGCGGTCGAACCGCTCTTGGGCGTGCTTCGAGTGCCCGTTCCGCTGACCGAGTCATCGGCAGAGCAACCGACGGCCAGAGAGACGGCAAGCGTCGCCAGCAACCGCTGACGACGGGTCGTAGTCCGATGCACGAGTCCTCCAGGGGGGATGGTCGGAGACGTTTCCCCGCTTCCCATACCCACCCCGGGCAAAGTTGTCGCGCCCCGTGCCTTCAAGACTCCGGGACAAGGAATCGGTCACCCACCCAAGTCCAGAAGAGCCCGGCGCGGCGTCCGGCTGCACGGGCAGGAATCGGCAGGCATGCGGCCAAGCCAGCGGCAACGGCCGATCGCTCCGCAACCTCAACCAGTTCGAGACACCCGTCCCCATCCAGCCAACCGACGGCCCAGCCTGCAATGCCAGACGGCCCGAAGTCGTCCGGATCGCGCAACGTGGCCCCAGCGTCCCCCCAGGCCAGCCGGCCAGCCCCACTGGGCCAGGTTATCCCCGCCCGTGTCCAGACCGTGAAGGCGGCCTGCTGACGCCTCAGACGACGTATCGTCACATGCAGCGACACCATGCTCGAATCGGCTCCCAGCCAACGCAGACCCAGCCGCTGGGCCACCGCCAGCGTCGTGCCCGAACCGGCGAACGGGTCCATCACGGTGCCACCGGGCGGCACCATCCACTGCAGGATGCGCGCCAACAAGGCCTCGGGCTTCTGGGTCTCGTAGCCGACGACCTCGCTTCGGGGGGCATGACGCAGAGGCCTGACGCCCTCGTCGTCCCACAGGGTATCGAGCCGCTGCTTGCGGCCCCAGCCGCCGTCGCCGTCCGGCTCGAGAAAGTACTTGATGCCCACCTTGCCGGTACGGGTGCGGTGGACACGGCCCTCGGAGGCGAGGCGCTCGAGGCTGGCATCCGTATAGTCCCCACGGGGCGCGGTCACGAACCAGGCGCCCCTCATCTCGTCCCACTGGGCCCCGCGGGGACGTCCCTCGCGATCGACCGGGACCTGGACGAACCGGGTCGGGGGCGAACCCGGGAACGAGGCGTCGGGTGTCCGGGCATAAACCAGCAGCGTGTCGAGCACGCGGCCCAACTGCCTGCTGGCGGCCTGACGCCCCAGATTGGGTGCACGACGCCACATGATGGCATTGCGGAAACAAGACTCCCCCAGCAGTTCGTCCAGCAGCAGCCGCCAGAGGGCATCCGTACGCCAATCGCAATGGACGACCAGGAAGCCGCCCGGCACGAGGGCCCGCGCAACCAAGGGCAGCAGCGGTGCCATCTCTGCAACGTAGGCCGCCCGGCCACCCCGCCAGCGATCGTCATAGGCAGGCACCCGACGCTCGGCAGAGCCGGGAGGTGCATAGGAGAAGACCTGCCCCACGGCAAAAGGCGGGTCCATATAAACCAGGTCGATGCTGGCCGGCTGCGCAGCCGCGACCCAGGCGAGCATGTCCCGATTGGCGCCGTGAAAAAGCTTCCCGGGCGTCCCGGCCGCGAGACCGGGCCAGGACTCGCGAGGCCTCATGTCCGGCGCCAGAGGCGGCCCGGCCATCGCCCATGCGTGATCACGTCCCGGCCAATGCAAAGCCAGGTCGGCTTCCCCCGACCCCGCCGTGACACGCCTCGCCATGGCTGCATCGTATATGGTGGAAGTCGACGCTGCCATGGCTCCCGATTCCGCCCCCCCTTGCGTCCTCGCGCCCGCGCTCGAGGCCTTTGTCCTTGCGCTCGGGACGCAGCTCGGCAGTCCGGAAGCCAGGCTCGCTGGCGCGCGCGACGACCTGCTCGACCATCTCATCCTGGGGCTATGCAGCCCGGCAGACGAACCGCTCGGCCCGGGGTGGCTGGGCCAACTTCCGCCTGAGCTTCGTCGCACCATCACGACCCTGCTCCCCGTGCCGGCCGATGCCGCGACGGTGGCTCTCTGGCGCGAGCAGACGCTGGGCTTGCGCCCCGGGGTCGGCAAGCCGGTTCGCGCTACAGGCAAGGGCAAGCACGTCACGGGCTCTTGGGCAACGCCCTCCGCGACGGCCCGCAAGTTGGCAGAAACGGTGTTGCGACCCCTGATCGACGCCGCGGAAGAGGCCGATGACAAGGCGGCCGGTCTCGGCGCGATCACGGTGCTCGATCCCGCCTGCGGCCACGGTGCCTTGCTCGCGGCGGCCCGCAGCCTGCTCGTCGACGCATGGCAGGCCCACGCATCCCTGTCCCTTGCGGAGGCACTCGCGCGGGCAAGCAGTCAGCTCGTCGGCGTGGACATCGATCCCTGGGCCGTCCGGCTCGCACGCCTGCATCTGGGCACCGGAGCCCGCATCGCGAGACGGGATAGCCTGCTCGAGGCGTGGCCTGATCCCGGACCCGCGGGCTTCACGGCCATTCTGGCCAATCCCCCTTTCATGAGCCAGATGCACCGCGGTACGGCGCGCGATGCCCGGCGGCAGGCGGCACTCAGGCATCTTTGGCAGGATGCCGCCCTTGGCCATGTGGATGAGGCCCTTGTCTTCGCCTCGGCCTGCGCCCGTGCCCTAGCGCCCGGGGGACGGCTCGGCATCCTGCTGCCCGAATCGACGGCAGCCACGCGTGACGGGCTGGCCGCCCGCAGAGCCTTTGAGGGCTTGGTCACCCCGACGGGCCTATGGCGTGCCGGTCACGCAGGGTTCACGGCCCAGGTCCGAATCATTGCCGTCTACGGGACGAAGGGTGTGCCTCCTTCCCCCATGACGACCTGGGAAGGCCCCGAAGGCTTGCCCGGCACCACGATTGGCCCGCCGAAGGGCGATGGAGCGTGGTCAAGATGGTTGGCGGACGCCGAGCGCGTGCCCGACATCCGCGTCAGGGACCGGGCGGTCCTCGGGAGCATCGCCCACGCCACGGCAGATTTCCGCGAACAGTATTACGGCCTGATACCGTGGGTGCGCGAACAGGATGCCGGCGCCCGGGAATCAGACAACGTCCTGCCCCTCGTCACGACCGGGCTGGTGGACCCGCTCGCGTGCCACTGGGGCAAACGCCCCATTCGCTACGCGCGTCGGACGTGGCAGGCTCCCGTGGTGGATGGCGTGGGCCTGGGCCTCGCCGGCGGTCCATTGGCGACCTGGCTCGCGGCGAGGCTTCGGCCCAAGGTTCTGGTCACCAGCCAGACCCGCACCCTCGAGGCGGCTGTCGACCACGAGGGTCGTTGGGTTCCGGGGGTTCCCCTCATCTCGGTGCTGCCCCGGCCGGGCATTTCCTTGTGGCGTGTCGTCACCGCCATTCTGGCGCCCGCGGCGACAGTCTGGGCACTCAGGCAATCCGCAGGCTCCGGCCTGTCCGCCGACTGCGTCCGCCTGCCGGCTTCACGTCTCGCCGACCTGCCCCTGCCGACAGATGACGCGGCCTGGCAGGCAGCAGCCAAGCTGGCCGGGGCGATGGCCTCCCGGCCTGAAGGCCCTGCCTTGGAGGCCTGGCTGGTCTTGGCGAGACAACTCGATACCGCGTGGGAACTTGGCGAGAATCAGGCCCTGGCACCGTGGTGGCTGGCACGCCTCGGGCAGCGTCGTTCAGGCCTCGCCTGAGGCCGGCGGCCCGGGCTCGACCGCTGGCTGCCGGAGCCAGCGCCGATCGAGCCAGAACGAGCCCAAC
>VGJW01000026.1:0-22500 GCA_016867265.1 Candidatus Tanganyikabacteria bacterium | reverse complement strand
CGGGCGATACCCTGGGGAGTGACGCGGAACGCCATCGCGTAGACCGACGACCCAGGCGACCCGAGGCGCCCCAGCGAGGCGTCATTGAGCCGTCCCTCGACCTGTCCCGGTTGCCCGATACGCACCGACAACTGGCGCTCCGCCCCCCACTGCCTGTCGCTGCCGCCGGGGACCATGCCCTCGTGTACCAACTGCCCATCGGCCAGGATGCGCATCCAGCTTGGCGAGACGGGCCGCACGCCAAAGCGCAGCGGCTTGGCCGCAACCTGGGGCGTTGGCGTCGCGACGGGCTCGGACGCTGTAGCGAAGTCAGGACTCGCCGGGGCCGACAAGCCGGGCACGACGGTGGCGGTCGCATCGGCCAGGGTGTTTGGCGTTACCTCGGCAACGGCGTCGGAAGCGAGTTGGACCGTTCCCGTCGCGGCCAGCCCGGAGGGTCCGGGACTCGCGTCCGGCGCCAAGGATGCCGTTGCCGGCAGGGGCTCTCCGCCCGTGCCCCCAAGCAGGGTCTGCACCCCGTCCGGACGCGTCACGGCCATGGTCCCGACAATGGCGGCGAGGACGGCGCTGGCCATCAGGGGCCAGATCCACCACGGCATGACGACTTCGATGGTCGTTGGCTCCAGGGGCGCCGTGACAGCCTGTGCAGGACGATGCTCCCAATAGACGCGGGCCAGGTCGGCACCGTCGAGCCCCAGGGCGTCACCGACCTTGCGGACGAAACTCTTGACGTAGAAGGGTTCGGGAAGCAGGTCTTCCCGAGCCTCTTCCAGCGCCCGCAGGTGGCGGACATGGATCCGTGTCTGCCCGCTCAGGACATCCAGGCTCACGCCCTTGGCGTCCCTGACCTCGCGAAGGCGAGCCCCGAGTTCGGCAAGGCTAGGGTTCACGTCGACTGGCTCCCGTCCGTGCAGCGTTGCAGCCATTCTAACTCCCCCGCCTGCGGTTCCCGCCAGCAACCCGTACCAAGGTCACCCAGCCGAACCGGACCGATGGCCAGGCGCGCGAGACGACGCACTGGATGCCCGACGGCCTCCAGCATGCGCCGGACTTGGCGATTGCGCCCCTCGTGCAACCAGAGATCGACCGTGGCACCCGCCGCAGCATGTTCGGACAGCGCAACCCGGCACGGGGCGGTCAGACCGTCCTCGAGCAGGATACCCGTCGACAGCCTGCGCAGGGTCTGAGCATCGGGCACGCCGTCGACCACCGCACGGTAGTGCTTGGTCACACCGCGGGAAGGGTGGGTCAGCGCGTGGGTCAGCGCCCCGTCATTGGTCAGGATCAGCAAGCCGGACGTCATCATGTCGAGGCGCCCGACCGGATGCAGGCCCGGCACGGCGGGCACCAGGTCCATGACCGTCGGTCGCCCCTCCTCGTCCTCGCGGGTCGTCACGCGCCCGACGGGTTTGTGCAGAAGGAAGATCCGCCTCTCCGGACGCAACGCGACCGGCCGCCCATCCACCGTGACACGATCCTGAGCCGGGTCCACACGCGTGCCCAGCACGTCGACCACGCTGCCGTTGACGGCGACCCGCCCGGCCAGGATCAGGTCCTCGGCCTTGCGACGGCTGGCAACTCCCGCTTCAGCGAGTGCCCGCTGAAGCCGCAACGGGGCGTCCCTCATCATCGAAAGCAGGCAAGCGCATGCGGGAACGCACCTCGGCGAGGGTACGCCGGGCCTCGGCCCGCGCGCGCCTATTTCCCTCTGCCAGGATGGCATCCAACCTTGACGGGTCATCCGCCCAGGCCTCACGTCGGGCCCGCATCGGCGCCAGCAAGGACGCGACCTGCTCGGCCATGGCCCGCTTGTCCGCAACACAGCCCAACGTGCCGGCACGGCAACCGGACTCGACCTCGGCACACCGTTCCGGTGCAAGCGCCCGCCAGTAGGCGTGAACCGTACAGACCTCCGGATAGCCCGGATCATCCCGTCGCTGCCGACCCGGGTCCGTCACCATGACCATGACGCGCTGCGCCACCTCTTCCGCCGGGGCAGCCATGCGCAGGTCGTTGCCATAGCTCTTGCTCATCTTGCGCCCATCGGTACCGACAATGAGCGGCGTCTCCGACAGCAGGCCTTCGGGCTCGGGGAAGGTTTCGCCATACATGTTGTTGAAGCGCCTGGCTATGTCGCGCGACAATTCGAGGTGGGGCAACTGGTCCTTGCCCACGGGGACGCGCGCGCCCCTGAAGGCCAGGATGTCGGCGGCCTGCAGGATGGGATAGCCCATCAGGCCGTAGCCGACCCGCTCTTCGTCCAGCCCCAGATCCTGAATCTGCTCCTTGATGGTCGGGTTCCGCTGCAGCCACGTCAGGGGCGTAATCATCCCGAACAGCAGCGCGAGTTCGGCGATCTCGGGGACGGCAGACTGCACGTAAATGGTGCATCGTTCCGGGTCCACACCCGCCGCCAACCAGTCGAGCAGGACCTCGCGCACGTTGTCGCGCAAGCCGGAGGTGTCACTGGCTCCGGTCGTCAGGGCGTGCCAGTCGACGATGGAAAAGTAGCAGTCGTAATCCTGCTGCAAGGCCACCCAATTATGAAGTACGCCAACCAGATGACCGAGGTGCAGGGTGCCCGTCGGCCGCATGCCGCTCATCACGCGGATCTTCGCCACGCTCCCCTCCCGTCGTCGCAGGGTTCATGCTAGCACGCCCGACTGCCACCACCCCGGACGATGAGAGGCAGACGACCGCACGGGTACACAGGGAACGACATGGAAACCCGTCGTGCCCTCATGCCCCTCGTGGCCGCAGCAGCGCTCGCGGGGAGCGGCTGCGAGCCCATCTTGGGCATCCTGGGCCCGACGCCCACGGAACGTGGGATTCTGCAGGATCTGCGGCTGATCCAGCGTGCCGTCAGTCCGACCGCCAGCGGAGAGATGGCGTTGGCGACCCGGGCGGTCCGCAGCGTCCTCGAGATGGGCCTGCCCAGTTATTACGGCGTGGATCTCGAGCCCTTCCTTCGCACCGTACCCTGGATTCCGGTCGCGCCCCTGCAGGGCCTCGTCGCCATTCCGGACGGCACGACCGACGAAATCAGCCAACTGCGCAGCTTGGACAACGGCAGGATCCTGACCTACCTGTTCAACAACCGTGCGACCACGATCAGCAATCCGCAGGTCCCCTTCGCGCTGGCACTGGAACGGCATCCCGAGGGCTTCTCGGGCAGGATGGACGTCGAAACCCGGGCGGGTTCGGTCGGGGTCTGGCGCGCCCTGCCCCAGATCCAGCCCGTGCCCGGACAACCGGTGGCCTTCTCGGCTTCCGGTCGCGCGCTGGTTCTGGGACGGCACTTCCAGTGCCTCGCCCCGACCTCGGTGACGGTCTCGGGCCGCCTTGACCGCCAAGGCCAGTCACTGATTTCGGGCACCGGCACCTTTGCGCCGCTGCCGGGCGTGCCGGGTGGGGCCCTCCAGACCCTCGACCTTCAGGTCACGTTGCCGCGCGTACAAGCCACCCTCAAGGGGCGCCTCGAGGGCAGCGGCCTGCAGATGACCGGGGAAATCGTCTTTACGCCGGACGGTGGCACCCGGGTGCCCCTGTCCGTGACCCGACTCTTCTGCACCGGACAATCGGTGAACCTCTCCGGCATGGCGACCTCGAGGAACTTCAAGGTCGACATCACCCTGCAGGACGGCAAGCTACAGGGGGAAGTCCGGACCCTCGGCACCGGGCGGGAGGCCGTCCTGCTGACGTTGACGCCCGCCGCCAACGTCGCCGAGCTCCGCTGGGCGGACACCGGCAGCCCCGAGCCCTGGCGCTGAGGCCACGCGCGGACGCGGCAACCATGACGCGACACGCGGTGCCCATGGCGCCCACGGACGTCGCCCCTGCCAGGCCCGGACGGCTTCGAAGGCCACCAAGCCGAACACCACGACCAACCAGAGCGTGAGCAGCAAGCCGACGAGCATGAGCCACTCGAGCGGCCCTCCCCGACCACTGCCGAGAACCACCATCGGCCCGAGCAGCATCAGGCCCAGCGCGAGCGCATTGGCCGCATGCTCACGCACCAGGCGCACCTGGGCCATCTCGGGATGCAACAGCGCCACCACGGCGACCGGCAACAGGTAGCTGGCCGCCGCCCACAGCCGGACAGGCGGTGAGAGCGGGCGCCTCAAGGGTTTCCGCTGACCGCGAGGTCGACCTCGAGCGGTCCCGAGCCCGTGACCTCAATCGTGCGCGACGCCACGAGGCGCCCTGTCGGATCAGACGCCACGAGATCGTAGGTGCCCTTCTCGACCGGCGCGAGCAGGAAGACACCCTTGGCCGACGTGGTCCGGGCCATCGGACGCGACGCCCCGTCCAGACGAACGGCGACACCCGAACGCGGCACGCCCGACCCGTCGCGTACCCGACCCCAGACGGCCACGGCGGGAGGCGACGGCGGCACGACAGAGTCGGAAGCCACGACAAGCTGCGCCGCCTCGAGGTCATTCAGGCCCGCGTGTACGAGGCCGGCCAAAGGCGCGGGGTCCAGTCTGGCCAACGTACCCTGCAGGTTTCGCGAGGCCTCGGTCGCCGGCGCGAAGGGCGCGCGCCACGTCACACCCAGCGCCAGCGCGCGGGCACCGAAGTCGACGAGGCGCCCCGGATGCCCGAAGGTCGTGAGCTTCAGGGCCAACTCCCTGGAAACCTGCCAGCCCACGCCCACATTGAGCGAGCTGTCGTCGTCGGTCTGGCTGCTGCCCAGATACTCGGCAAAGACCTGCCCGCCACGCGCCACGGGCACGGTCAGAGCCGCCACGAATCGGGACCGGATGAACTGGGCCTGGGCCTGCATGCGGCCGGTGAAGCCCATCGACCAGGAACCGGCCACGACCTCCTTGCCCTCGATGGGCAGCGCCAGATCACGGCCGACAAGCAGATGCAACTGGTTGGCCGCCACAAAGGAAGGCGACTCGGCCGCCTCGCCGACGGCAAGCCGCAGGTCCTGGCCCATCAGGTTCGTGACGCCGCATACAACGCGGGTTGCGTCCTCGGGCCGGGAGAGGCGGGCATTGACGTGGGCCACGACCCCCGAGTAACCGGGCTGGCCGACTGGAGCGGTCAGGGCGACCTCGAGGCCGGGAAGCACCCCGGCCGCCAGGCCCAGCGGCGCCATCATCGACGCACCGCCCGGCAACACGAGCCCCGAGGCGGAGAGACCGATCTCGCCGGCCTCGAGCGTACGGGTCCCCGGCAGCACGCCCTCGCCGCTGTAGCCCCAGAGCGAGGCGGCTGCAGCGGTTTCATGCACGCAGGCCCCGGCAAGCAGCCAGGCGGCGAGCCTCTGGCGTCGCGACATCATCGGCTCGTTCCTCCCGTTGTCTGGCCGGCGTGGCGCGTGGCGCCCTGCCACGCGTCCCAGCAGGCCCATCCCTTGGCTCCCAGCATGCCAACCGTCACGAGGGTCCGCGCCGTGCCGGACCCCGTGCCTGCATCGAGGGCCCACGCCGCCGGATAAAGTCCCCACGCCCCCAAGAGCCACCAGGCCTTGTCCCAGTCCCCGTTGTAGGCCTGCCCCAGTCCGTTGACCGCAAACGAGAGTCCTGCAGCCACCCACGGATCGTCCGGCGGCAACCCGGGAAGCGTCAGCGTCTCACGTGCAGGCGACACCACGACGGCCGCCGGCGGAACGACCGGAGGCGTGGCGGGGGCAGCGGCAAGCCACACGGTTGGCATCGTAGCACGCCCTTGACACCATGAAGCCGAGCGGCGATGATGACAACCCCTTGCCGAGGTGGCGGAACTGGCAGACGCGCACGTTTGAGGGGCGTGTACCGAAAGGTGTACGAGTTCGAGTCTCGTCCTCGGCACTCCACGACGCCGTCCGATCTTCCGGGCGGCGTTGTTCCTTGGGCCCTAGAGCCTGAACCGCACGGTCTTGCCGTGCCGGGTCCCGCGCGGCTCGCCCTTGGCCCAACGTTTGCGCCATCCCTGGATCCACAGGTTGGTCACATCCGCCTCGGTCGAGCAGAACTGCTCGCCGAACTTGCGAAGGTGACGCGCTTGGTGCTCGAGGATGGCACGGTCCTGACCCAGCACCAGGCGACCGACCAGCGCGACGAACGGCGCGAGGACGGGCGTCAACGGCGACAGGCGCCACGCGACATCGACATGGACGGCCGTTTGCCAAGGGCCCATCGGGGTGCAGGTCTGCCGCCCCACCACTTCCCAGCGCGTCCCGAAGCGATAGCCTACCTCGACGGTAGCCGGAGGCAGGAAGCGATCGACGTGCTCGACCCGCACCCCGCTGCGCACCAGCAGGCGCCCAAGCAGGCTGCGCGGTCGTGCCTCCTCCTCGATGTCGACCGTCACCCCCGACGGGTCCTGCCGGACGTGATGAACCGCCTCGTGATCCGCAGGCGTCCGGAACAGCCCTCCATGTACATAGCCCGTATGCGGACAGTCGATGAAGTTCTCGATCACCTCGTCCACCCTGGCCTCGAGAATCCGGCTGAAACGACCGTGCCCCCAGCCACGCCAACCGTGCCCCGGAACTTCCGGAGGGTCGCCCTCCGGTTCCCCCGAGCCCTGCCAGGCCCAGAGCCAGCCTTGACGCTCGCGCAGGACCAGGGCCTCCACACACGCCCCCCGCGGCGGCATCCCCCCGGGGCCCAGTGCCGGAATCAGCGCGCAGCGCCCTTCCCCGTCGAACTCCCACCCGTGATAGGCGCAGGCCAGGCGCCCCCCGCGGGCCTTGCCGAGAGACAGGGGCACGCCGCGATGGGGACAGCGGTCGAGGATGGCGGCGGCACGGCCGTCTGCCCCGGTGAACATGACATAGGGCACGCCCCGCAGCGTCAGCTTGCGGATGCCCCCGATGCGCTGTCCGGCCCTGCCCACGATGTACCAAGCCGGCGTCATGGCGCGATCCTCGCTCACGGGCGGGCCTCGTGCGAGGACGCAGGCGAAGAGATGCGTCGCCATGCCGCCTCGGTTGCCGCAGCCGGCACCACGCCCAGTTCACGCTCCAGCATCTCCGTCAGCAAGCGGTATTGCCGCCGGGCCGCATCGGCCCGTCCCGTCCGGGCAAGCGCCTCCATGCGAGCAACATGGGCCTCCTCGCAAGTACGATCGTGCCCCAGCACCCGGTCCGCCCACGACAGCACACCTTCGTCCTCCCCGGACGCCCCCAGCACGGCCACGAGAGCCACGAAGGCCTCCCGCAAGCGCCGACGCCAGGCCTCCTGGGCCATCACGGCCCAGAGCTCTCCATCCATGTCCGCGAGGAATCGGCCCGTCTCGAGGGCCAAGGCCTCCTCGAGCGCCTTGCGCCTGATCCCCGCCTCGAGCCCGGGCTCAGCCGCACGATCCAGGCAGCGGCGCACCGTGGCCGCATCCCAAGTGACATCCTGCTCGAGGGCGATTCGGTAGCGCCCCTCCTCAAGCTTGAGGAATCGCGAGTCCTGCGGTCGTGCAAGCCCCGGTTCGAGGGCCTGGCGCAAGCGCGACACCACCACGTGCACGGCGGACCGCGTCGTATCCCGCTCTCCGTAAAGGTGCTCGGCCAACTCTTCCTTGGTGGCCCCCCGGGGATGGACCAGCAGGTAGGCGAGGAGGACGCGGGGCTTGTGGCCCTGCCAATCCCTGGCCGTCAGGAGACGTCCTGCCACCTCGACCTCGAGGCTGCCGAACGACCTGATGGCGAGGGCGGGCACACGGGCCTCCTCGACATGCGCCGGCAGGGTGCCCATGCCCTTGAGCCCGGCATAGCCGTGGGTCTCGGCAAGTTCTGCAGCTTCCGTTCCGGCGGCCTCATCCCCGAGGGCCCCCAGCAAGGCCAGCGCCTGAGCCAGTCGGTAGCGGTAACCAAGCCGACGCAGGCCAGGCACGGCCTGCACCAACAGCGTGCGCGCCTCGGCTGCACGGTCGCGTGCCGCGTGGACCCTGGCCAAGGTGAAGACCAGATCACCGAGCGTCGGGTCATCCTCTCGAGGGGCACGCAACTCGATGGCTTCACGAATCAATCGCTCGGCCTCTGCAGGCTGCCCTTCGGCGAGCGCGACCTGGGCAAGGCCGGCATGCGCAGCCGCCTCCTGGACCCGATCTCCGAGTTGCCTGGCCTCGTCACGCGCCGAGACGAAGCCCGTCCGCGCCTCGAGCACGTGGCCTTGGCGCAACGCCCAGTCCCCGAGGGAAATCATGAGGTATAGGGCCTCTCTGCGCCCGCCGGAGACTCGGGCCAGCTCCAGGCCCTCGTCCAGGTGCCGCCGCGCTGCCTCGGGGTCGCCGGCATGCAGGCAAAGTGCACCCAGGTTGTTGGCGGTCATGGCCATGGGCAACAAACCCGCCAACCGCGACAGGCGTATGGCATCCTCGTAGCAGGCACGGGCTGCGCCGAACCGGCCGTGCCGGGCATGGAGCAGCCCGAGGTTGTGCTGGACGCGCGCCTGCGCCGCCATGTCGGCAGCCTGGCGCCCGGCCTCGAGGGCCCGCTCCAGATGCTCGCGTGCCAGACTTTCGTCGTCGGCGAACAGAGCCTGGACGCCCAGGACCGTCTCGGCGAGACCCCGAGTGGCGTGTCGGTCAAGCGGCAGATCCCGCAGCGCACGACGTGCCGTCCGGGATGCCCCCGCCTCGCCGCGCGCCGCCTCGACAGCAGCAAGGTGCGCCAGGGCTTCGGCCGCAGCCTCAAGATGGCCGTCGCGTTCTTCCATGTCTGCAGCGCGGGCCAAGTGGCTTGCTGCCCTGTCGAACTGTCCCTCAAGCCGATCCCGCTCTCCGGCCAGCATCCTCCACGGTGCGGACTCACGCCCGGCCGACGAGACCCGATCGAGCAATCTCGAGACCGTGGCGAAGTGACGACGGCGCAGTTGGTCCCAGCCTAGGGCAATGGCGCGGCGATCGGCCTCCTCGGCAGGCAGTGCGATCTGCCAGAGCCGCAAGGCCTCCATCGGGTCTTCCGCGGCCCAGATCCCGGCCGCTCGCACAAGGGCCTCGCCCTGCCCTGCCTCGAGCAACATGCGCGGCCCCCGGGACCGAAGGACATCACGCAGCAACGGATGCATGCGCCAGCCTCCGTCCGCGACCCGAACCAGCAGGCAGGCATCCGTCAACGCTTCCGCTGCCGAATGGAAATCGGCCCCCGACAAGCGCGTCACGGTCTCGGGCATGAGGTCCGGCAGCAAGGCCAGCAACAGCAGGGTGTTCCGGGATTCGGGCGCGCGACGTTCGACGATTTCGGTGACCAGATAGTCCGCGAGGCCACCTGGTGGGTCATCTCCCACCTCAGGCAGGATGCCCGTCTCGACGGCGAGCAGCAAGGCCGCCAGCCAACCCTCCGTCCGCACCGCCGCCCGCTGCAGGAAGACCTCGGAACGACCATCGGCACGGTCGGCAAGGAACTCGGCCACCTCATCCTCATCGAGCGCCATGTCCTCTGCCGAAAGGTGCAAGGCCTGACGCCGCACGCGCCAGAGCGGCACCGGCAAGTCCGGCAGGGTCCGGGTCGTGACGAGCACATGGCCGCGCGCAGGCAACCCCTCGAGGAAAGCCGCGAAGGCCTGCCAGATGCCCGGAATGGTGGCTGCCTCGTGGAGATCATCCAGCACCAGGAGGGCAGGCTCGGCCAAGGTGCTGGCCCACGCATCCGAGAGACGTTCCAGCGCCTGTGCCAAGGCCTGGCTCCGGTCCTTGGCCTGGGCAAGGCCGGAAAGTACGGACTGGCCGAGCGTGACGCCGAGCCCCGAGAGCGCAGCCTCAAGGTGCCCGAGGAACTTGACGGGGTCCTGGTCGGCCCCGTCCAGACGATACCAGGCGACCCGACCCGGGAACGCCGACGCATGCCGCGCCGCCGCGGTGGTCTTGCCGTAGCCGGGTCCTGCGGAGAGCAGGGTCAGGAAACACCCCTCGCGCAACCCCTCCGCGAGACGAGCTGCAAGGCGCGGGCGGGCCATCGCCCTCGATGGGACAGGTACAGGCCTGAGCTTGCGCCTGGAGATGTCTGGCTGCGTCAAACCGCCGTCGCGCCCTTGACCCCGCGAAGATCCATGATGCCCGTGCAGCCCATCGCCAGGAACTCCAGGCGCGCCTGTTCCGGATGGTCTGGGGCCCATACCCCCGGATCGTTCCAGACGCCGACCCGGCCGTAGGGCTGCAAGCGAGCCACGATGGCGGGCGTGACCAAGTCGGCCCTGAGCGCAAAGTGAACGGGGTTGCCCGCGGCCTTGGCCATGGTGATGAGACGGTCGATGTGCGATTCCGTGTACCGATCGCCCGGCCGCGAGCCGCGCGTCGCGATACCCAGACCGATGATGGCGTCGGGTTGCTCCTTGCGGATTCGCCCCAAGGTGGATCGCGACGGCATGCGGTCGGCCACGAGCTCGATGAGTCGCTGCTTCCACCCCGAAGGCGCACCTGGACCGTCGACGACGTCCATGTTGAGCATCAGGCGCCCCGCGGGGACGGGATGACGCCTGAGGAGGTCGAGGATGTCCGGCACCGCCGCCGCGTGCTTCAAGTCGAGCTTCAGGCCCTTGCCGGACCGGATGCCCAACTCGAGCCACTCGGACGTACGCAGGGTGGGGCGTTCCGTCGGATCGTGCGCCATGATCGGCTCGCGCAAACGCTCGAGCGGTCCCAGCCGACGTGCGGCCCCCTCGAGCCAGACGTCCCCTTCCATCCAGTCCCACGGACCTTCGAGCGCCTGGGCAAAGTCCTGAAAGGTGTTGGTGTGATGGGCACTGCGGGCCTCGTGCAGCGGCCGCGCGGGGTCCCACGTGTCGGGACCTGCCGAAGCGGCATCGGCGCGTTGCAGCATGACCTCGCGCACGGAAGCCTTCATGGGGCCGTGGAACGTGAAGTTGCCAAGGCCCCGGAGAAACTCGGGAACGCCCCCCCTCAGGACGGAAAGCGCATCCTTGGGCAGGGGCGGCAGGTCGCGCTCCTCACTCGCGGCAACCCCGTGCGCAGCACGACCAAGGGGCTTGCTGCCCCCTTGCGTACCTGCACGTTCCAACGCCACCGGCCGAACCCCCACTTTCGCTCCTATACCCAGCTGTGGGAATCAGGCGCTCGTCGCCAACGCTACTGGACGGTGAACGGAACGATCCACGTCTCCTCCGGCACGGCCGAGACAGACTCAGTTGCCAGGAAGGAAGCCGGCACGGCGGTCACCGTCAACCGGAAGGACCGCTGAGGCTGCCTTGGGGTGGGCACCCGTGCCGAGTACAGGCCATCCCGCGGGATGTCGTCCCCCCGCGTACCGTCATCCACGAGCCGGATGGGCGCAGGGCGCAGTCCCGCGGCCATCACCAGGGTGGGCGCCGGCGCCGACATTTTGACCCGCAACAGCACTTGGCTGTTGGGCGGCATCCCGGGGAAACGATCCCGACGAATCAACTTGTCGAAGCGCTCGTGTTCGGGGACCCGGCGCATCTCGCCGTAGACGCCGTCGATCCAGCTGATGCGCGGCGCCGTCGTCGGCAGCGCATCCGAGACAAATCGCGTCGACGAGACGGACAGCACGTCCCAGCCCGTGCGCCGGCGCACGAACTCGATACGGGTTTCGGCCCGACCTGAACGAACGGGAAGGCCGACGCCCTCCCCGAACTCACCTTCGCCGACATCGGAGAACCGACCCGGCGAGTAGGGGGGCAGATCAATCGCGAGGCGCCCCTCCAGCCGCTCGACCGACACCACGGCCGCTGTCCGGCGACCGCGGTCCAGACAGATCGAGCGGCGCCGAACCTCGCCGGGGTCCGCGGCATCCTGGGCACACGACAGCGCAACGGCATCCGCCTTGCCTGTGGCCTTGCGGACCATAGGCAGCACGCGCAACCTTGGGATGTCGTCGAAATCGCGATCGTAGGGGCGACCCAGCACCCCGAGCGAGGCCGTCCTGAAGGCGGAAGCGGCCTGATCGAGGAATACGGCGCCGCCGTCATTGATGAGCGGCGTGAGACCCGCAAGGTCCTCGAGCGTCGCATCCGCACCCAGCGTACGCCCCAGCAACGCCAGTTCCTCGGCATCCGTGCCCAGTTCCACGGTCTCCCCCAGGTCATCGGGAGACAAGGTCGCGACGGGCGACACGGTCGTCGTCGCCGTGGGTGCCTGGGCCTGCTGGCACGCCACCAGGAGCAGTGTCGCAAGCACAGGCAGCGTGGCGACAAGGGAGCCGAATCGGGCGTTCATGCCTTCATCATGCCCGGCGATGCTTACAAGTGGCTTACGGATCGACGACAAGGCCGTCCGACCCGTATCCTGAGGCCATGTTCACGGAGATCATCGCGTTTCTTGCCGGCTGGGTGAAGAGCCTGCTCGAGGCCTTCGGCTATGGCGGCGTCGTGCTTGCCATGGCCATCGAGAGCGCCTGCATCCCCCTGCCGAGCGAGGTCATCATGCCGGCTGCGGGCGTCCTCGTCGCGCAGGGACAGATGAATTTCCACCTCGCGGCCTTTGCCGGGGGCGTCGGCAACCTGGTGGGGAGTTGGCTGGCGTGGGCCGTCGGCGCCTATGGCGGTCGTCCCTTCCTCGAGCGCTATGGACGCTACGTTTTCATGTCGGCCCACGATCTGGAGCTGGCCGACCGGTTCTTCGCCCGCTGGGGCCATGCCGCCTCGTTCTGGGGCCGGCTGTTGCCTGTGGTCCGCACGTTCATCTCCTTGCCTGCGGGCATCTCGCGCGTGCCGCTCCTGCCCTTCTCGGTCTACACGCTCCTCGGATCGTGGATCTGGTCCTACCTGTTCCTGTGGGTGGGCGTCCGGCTGGGTGAGAACCTCGAGCCACTCCGCCACTGGATGCACCGCTTCGACTTCGTCATCGGCGTGATCCTCGTCGTCGGTGCCGGGTGGTGGATTCGCCGGCACCTCCTCGCCGGACGCCAGCCCGTCAGCTCCCCGCCGGTCGGCTGAACGCTTCCCGCAACTTGAGCGCCGGCGGCCCGAGCGCCATGACGAGCAAGGCAAGAAACATCCCGAAGACCAACGGGAAGAGCAGGCGGACCGGTGCCTCGAGGGCCAACCTTCGGGCGCGCTGGCGGTGCGTGGCACGGATGGCCGCGGCTTGTGCCTGCAGCACGCCCTGCAGCGCGATGCCGTGCCGATCGGCCTGCGGCAGCGCGGCAGCCAGCCGTCCGACCTCGGGCAAGCCCGTTCGCGTGGCCATCTCCGCCAGTGCCTCGGCGCGCGAGGCCCCGAGGCGGATCCCCGCCAGATAGCGAGCCATCGCATCGTGCAAGGGATGTGCGGGCGCAGTCGGGGGCCCCTCCTGAATCAGCGCCCAGGCCGCATCCAGACCCATTCCGGCCCCGACCGCCGCCGCCGTCAGATCCAGCAGATCCGGCAGGGCCGAGGCGACCTGCGTCCGAGCCAATCGCCCGAGGCGTGACGTGCGGGCCGAACGCGGCACGGACCGGCGCTCGCCGAGAAGGCGCTCGGCCGCACGCATGCCGGGTGCGGGCCTCGCCAACAGCCACGCAAGGCCGGAGCCGGACAGCGTCACCAGGAGAAGGGACCAAGGATGCACGCGCCGAGCGTGCGCCCGGGGAATGTCGTGCGCGTGACGGTGAAATGGCGCGCGGGTCGATACGGTACGCAACCCGCATCCGGGCGAGGTATCCTGACGGCCATGGAACGCCCGACCTTCCGAATCGCCCCGGTTTCCCTCGCCGCCATCACGGCACTCGTCCTCGGCATCTGGCTGCTGCTGCGCCTCGTCGACGTGCTCGTCCTGGTCTTCCTCGCCGCCCTGGTCGCCGCCGCGTTGCAACCCGCGGTCACGGGCATCCGGCGCCGTACCGGGCTGGGCCAGGGACCTGCGGCCGTCCTCGCCTTCGCGGGCAGCCTGTTGTTGTTCCTGGCCGCAGGAGCTGCCCTCGTCCCGAGCATCCTGGGTCAGGCCGAGGCCTTTGCCAGCGCCCTCCCGGGACTCGCCGAGACGTGGCGGGAACACTTCGGGGAGCTGCGACGGCTGGCCGTACGCGTCGGCATGCCGCTTGGCGAGACCGATCTGGCGGGCTGGGTGGCCGGCCGCGCGGCCGGTGCCATCCGGTCCGGCGTCAGCGTTGCGGGTACGGTCCTCGGCGCCGTCGCCAATACCGGCATCGTGCTGGTCACGGCGCTTTTCATTCTCATCGATGCCCCACTGCTCGAGCGGGGCGTCCTTGCCTGCTTCCCGCCAGCCCGGCGTCCTCAGGTCCGTGCCCAGCTCGAACCGATTGCCCTGCGCCTGGGCGCCTACGTGCGCGCCATGCTGCTGACACTGGCCGCACTTGCCGCGCTGCTGGCGGCGGGCTACAGCCTGATCGGCCTGCCCTTCGGCGTCGTGCTGGCCGTGGTCACGGGCCTGCTCGAGCTCGTGCCCTTCGGCGGAGCGGTAGGCGGCCTGCTCGCCCTGCTGGTCGCCATCTCGGGCAGCCCGGCGATGGCCCTCAAGACCCTGCTCGTCTTCGTCGTGGCACAAGGCATCCAGCAGAACCTCATCGGACCTTGGCTGTATGCCCGTGCGGTCGATCTCCCGCCTTCCCTGCTCATCCTGGGCATCCTGCTCGGCGGCAGCCTGCTCGGGCTCCAAGGTGCCCTCATCGCCGTCCCGCTGACGGCCGTACTGCTCGAGATCGGCCGGAACCTCTGGGTTCCCCTCGTCGAGGGTCGCCCGCTACCCGTCCTCGAGGCGGAGAATGCGACGCGTGCCGAGCACGCCGAGTCCCTGCGCCAGCAAGGCCAGGAGGGCCATCTGCCGCCCGACCGGATGCGCGAGGAAGCCGCCGATGTGCCCCGGGGCCACAACGACCATCAGGCCAGCCACCCCGAAGGGCAGGATGCCCGGGACCCAGCCGGATAGTCGACCCCGGGCCGTCAGGGCTGCAAGCTCTCTCTCGAGCTCGGCCCGATGCCTCATGGTCTCCGTGATGCGGGCAAGGACGTCAGCCAGCGGCACGCCCGTCCGCTGCTGCAAGGCCGCGGCACGGACCAGCAGGTCGTGCTCGGGCAAGGGCGTCCGCCGAGCCATACCGGCAAGGGCCTCGGTCCAAGCCAAGCCGGGCACCATCTCGGCCTGAACACGTCGCCATTCCCTGCAAAGAGGATCGGGCCACTGCAAGGCAACCGTCTGCCACGAGGCCCGCAGGCCCTCGCCGATACGCAACCCCTCGACGAGCATCTCGATGCCCTCGGGCAACTGGGATCGCAGCTTGGCCGACCGGCGGACGGCCCGAATGCGGGCAAACAGCCAGAAGGGCAGAGGCAGCAGAATCAGGGCAGCGAGCTCACGCCGCCCCAGCCTGTCATGGCCCGCGCGCCACCGCAGGTCCTCGACGTGGCGCCCTGCCGCTCCCGGCAGGCGGACGGACGCGCCGCTGCCGGGAGCCACTCCGGTGCGCCTCAGCCGCGCCCGTGCGCGACGGCTTGCCGCACCGCGGGCCAGGATAACCGCCGCGATGGTCGCGACGACGACAGCAGCCAGGAGGCCTGACGGCAGGTCGTCCAGGCCCCATGGGCCACCAGCTCGGCCGCCTGACTGAATCCCCGGGGGCCATTACGGGTACATGCCCAACCAGGAGGATGCTTCATGCGTCGCGTGATCTGGCTGTCGCTGCTGGCTTTGGCCGTTTCGGGCCTCAACGGTTGCCGTAACGGCCTCGGCAACGTCTTCGACGTCTGGTAGCGCCCAGCGAGCGGGTCAGGTCGCGGGCGAGGCGGTTCGCACCAGCGTGTAGACAGCGCCGGGCGACAGCGCGCCCTCTTCGGCGACCTCGTAGCCATCCCGGTCCGTCAGCAAGGCCTTGCCATCCTCGAGATCCCGGCGTGTCACGGCCGGGAGGCGACCCACAAGGTCCCTCACCGTCGCGCCGGGAAAGAAACGATAGGCGCGGTCCTCGAGCCAGACGACGAGGTGGGCATCGCTCAACAGGACTGCCTCGGCCGCTTCAGGCGACAACCTCGGGCAGCCGGCCCATCACGGCCAAGGCCACGAGAATGGCACCCACCACCAAACGATAGACGATGAAGACCATCGTCGAGTTCTCGCGCAGGTAACGCAGCAGGAAGCGGATGCACATGTAGCCGCTGACACCCGAGGCGAGGATGCCGGCACCTACCACCGACCAGGAGAGGTTGGGGTCTTCGAGGAGATGCCGGCCCTCGAGGATGGCGGCACCCAGGATGATCGGCGACCCCAGCAGGAAGCTGAAGCGGGCCGCTGCCTCGCGCTCAAGGCCACCGAAGAGGCCGGCCGTCATGGTCACTCCCGAGCGGCTTGCCCCGGGAATGATCGCAAGCGCTTGCGCGAAGCCGACCATCAGGGCCTCGCGCCAGCCCATCGACCGCAGGTCCTTCGCGCGGGCGCCGACGCGCTCGGCCAAGAGCAGGACAATCGAGAACACCAGCATCGCGACGCCGATGACGAGAGGATGGCGAAGCACCGTCTTGACCTGGTCCTCGAAAAACAACCCGGCGGCGACGGCGGGCAGGCACGAAACCACGAGGAACCACGCCATGCGCTGGTCCGGGTCCCCGGCCAGGTCAGGCTTGCGCAGGCTGCGAAGGCCTCCCTTCAGGATGGCCAGCAGGTCCTTGCGGAAGTAGCCAAAGACAGCGACCAGGGTCCCGATGTGCAGGGCCACGTCGAAGGCCAGGCCGTTGGGCTGCCAACCCAGGAAGATGGGAAAAAGCACGAGGTGCGCCGTGCTGGATACGGGGAGGAACTCGGTCAAGCCCTGAACCACGCCCAGGATGATCGCCTGCCGGATCTCCACGCGCCTGATGCCCCTTTCGACGTTGCGGACGGGCCATGCTACCGATCACGGTGGCGCGAGGCAAGAATTGGGTGCAGGCACCCCCCCCAAAGGCCGAACACCGGAGCGAGGGGGGTCGCTCCGGTGTCGCCTGGCGGGTTCCCGGTGAGGAGGGGGGTGGGAACGCCGCTTCGTCCTTGGCCCTGAAGGAGGGGGGGTAGGGCCAGGACGGGACTCAATCCTGCTGGACGCCGATCGTCACGCCGCGGGCGGCGGTGCTGATGCGGGCCAGTTCATCCATGGTGGGCAGTTCGAAGCTCTTGGACTCGTTCACAGCCAGTTCAATGGACTTGGCCGTCATCGTCGCGAACAGGACGCCGCGCTGGATGGTCGCGCCAAGGTCGTTGCCGCCGTACTGGGCAAGCTGGACGGGGTTGGTGATGCCGACGGCGTGCATGATGCGGGCATAATCGGCCTTGGTGCCGGGAACGCGCATCAGGTCGGCCATCTGGGCGTACTGGCGAAGATTCTCCTTGGGCACACCCGTCAGCAGCGACGCGACGAAGCGCCGGATCGGTCCGCCACCCCAGAAACGCATCGCGCCGGGACCCTTGATGCCCATGCCGAAGAGCTTGGACAGGTGGTCGAGGTTCCCCACCAGGCGGGACATGTCGTAGACCCCCTGCTGGCTGGCCGGATCGACCTGCTGCTGCACCTGCACCGGAGGCGTCGACTGGGCCGCCACGAAGGGCTGCGCAGCCACCGCAGGCTGGATGCCGCCGGCCCGGACCTGGGCGCGGGCAACCTGCATATTGCCGATGGGAGCGAGCATGGGGACCGACCTCTCGATGGAAGGGTGACCTGAGGGATTGTCGCCCGATTCCCCTGCCGGATTCTTAAGGGACGGGAAAGCCCTTCTGAAGCTTTCTCCAAGACCGTTTGACCGTGGGCGTCCGAATCGCTAACGTGTCCTTGGCGAGGTGTAGCTCAGCTTGGTAGAGCGCCTGCTTTGGGAGCAGGATGTCGTCGGTTCGAATCCGGCCACCTCGACTTACGGGAGAATCCCTGCTCAGACAGCCAAGGGATCAGCCCACCCGCTACCATGCAAGGGCAGATCCCATCCGAGGTCCGACCTTGCCCGCAAGCAGCCCCGCAGACCCCCTTTCGTACGCCGCCCTCAAGGCGCGCCACCGCGCCGAGCGTGACAGCTTCGATCCCGGCCTGAACCTGCGGGTGCACCGCGCGCTGAGCTGGCTCGACCGGGCCAGCCAACTGACCGCGCAGGATGACACGGACGGCCAGGTCATCTTCTTGTGGATCGCCTTCAATGCCGCCTACGCCACCGACATCGACGACCGGGCGCTGCTGTCGGAGCAGGACAGCTTCCGAGCCTTCATCTCGGCACTGTTGTCCCTCGATGCGCGGGAGCGTCACCTCGAGCGGCTGGTCTGGACGGAGTTTCCCGGCAGCATCAGGCTGCTGCTCGACAATCGCTACGTCTTTCCCCCGTTCTGGGAGTTCCAGAAGGGCCTCCTGTCGGAGGCTGCGTGGGAGAAGGCGTTCGAGGAAGCCCGCGCCACGGCACACAGGTCGCTCGGGGACGGCAATACGGAGCGGGTCCTTGCCATCGTATTGTCGCGGGTCTACACCCTGCGGAATCAGTTGGTCCACGGCGGGGCCACGTGGAACGGCAGCGTCAACCGCGATCAGGTCCGTGATGCGGCACGATTCCTCGCCCGATTCGTTCCCCTGACGCTGTCGCTGATGATGGACCATCCCCGCAAGTCGTGGAGCAGCCCGGCCTACCCGGTCGTCTCGTGACGTGCGGGGCCTTGCCGGTCCTCAGAGCTTGAAGGCGTCCGGAGCCGGCCGCGGGTCCCAGCGGAAAGACAGGAAGGTATAGTCGACGACGAGGTGCGTGGCGTCGAACATCCGCAAGAAGCCTACCGTCATGTCCTGCGGGTCCAGGGCCAGCACCTCGCGTCGGATGCCTGCATCCACCGGCGGAACGCCACGCACCTCGACGACCTCCATCATCCGACCGGAGATGGCTTGCCGACCGACGACCATCCAGGTAGCCGAAGCCCCCAGCAGGCGCCCGAACATCGCATCAGGGGAAAGGTCGCCGAACTTGTGGTTGCGGTTGCTGGCGAGCAGATCGTCATCCACCTTGACGTTGATGGGGAACAGGCCCAGGAAACCGCTGGCCTTGACCCGGACATGGCGTCCGTCGGTCGTAACCATCGAGGCCCCGGACACGAGCCAGTTGTCCGTATCGAGGACATCGCCCCGCATCCGCGCGGGCTTCTGCCAGAGCAGGCGGGTCCGGTAGGTACTACGGCGCAACTCTTGCACGGGCTTGCCGGCCTTGAAGCGCCCCTCCGAGAAGGAGCGCACCATGGCCTCGACCCCGGTGGCCTGCTGCATCCGCTGCCGCAGCCGCTGAAGCAGGGCCTGCCCGCTCTGGGCGTCACCCGGGCCCGGAGCATCCGGCTGGGGCAAGGGCATCGCGGTGGGCGCCACGACGGGCTCCGGCAAGGGCGCCCCTTGGCCCACGCGACCGCAGCCCACCACGCCGGCAAAGGCCAGCACGACGGACAGGGGCAAGGACCAAGTCTTCATAACTTCTTCTTAACACCGTAACTCCGCGGCAGGGCGCTGACAAGTCCCCCGGTAGCCGGGCCATTTCGTCCGGAAAGACGGGACGGCAGGCGCTCAGACCGCGGAGGACCAGGAGTCCGCGCGATGGAAGTCGGGCTCGGGACCGGTATGGGCCAGGGCCCAGTAGGACAGGCTGCCGGCACGGTCCTCGATCACGGCCGTCAAGCCGACCCGCCATGGTTGCGGACCCAGGGCTTCCAAGCCTGCCGAGAAGCGTGCCTCGAGCTCGAGCGACGCCGTTGTCCGCACGAGGCGGAGTTCCGGAGCCGTCGCCTCAGGCAGCACAAGGCGCCCCTCCCGATAGCCCGAGAAACCGTAGCACTGCCAATCTCCGGAAGGAGCCACGTTGATCTCGAGATAACCCGGGCCATTCTCCCCGGCAAGGAATGCCTCGAAGCACGTGGCCTCCCAGAGCCCATCGCGGCGTGCCCCGATGGGTGCAGCCTCAGGAACGGACACGCAGCCCCGCACATCTTCGACTTTCCAGCCCAGGACCAGCACAGCCCCTTCCCTGCGGACACGGGCCGCCACCAGGACCCTGTCCGGCACGGCGGCGTCGGGCCACGGAACCAGCAGCTGCCACGCCCCGCTCACGCAAGGCTCCTCACGATGTCGGCAAGCGCATCGTGTCGGGCGGCGGCCTGTTCCGCCAGCTTGAACTGGACGAGGGCCCGGCGCAGGTTCTGTCCCCGGTGGGCGACCCGGAAGTAGGTATCGCCCTCGAGGTGGTCCGTCAGGAAGCGCAAGCCCAGTTCGAAGGGCAACAATCGGGCCGAGCCGGGAATCAGTTCCAGGTCATCCGGGCCCAGCACGGCCCCGGCCGTTGCCATGTAGCCCTCGAGCACCGCACGCGCCAAATCCAGATCGAAGGACACCGCACCCAGGTCCTCGGGCTCCTCGCCCGCAGGGTTGCAACTGGATCGCAGGCAGTCCCCCAGGTCGTAGTGCAGCAAGCCGGGCTTTACGGTGTCCAGGTCGATCATGGCCACTGCCTCGCCCGTCCGACTGTCCAGGAGGATGTTGTTGACCTTGGGATCGCCGTGGATGATCCGCGGCACCAGGCGTCCGGCCTCGAGGGCATCCTCGAGCATGGTGGCCCAGTCACGGTTGGCCTCCACGAAGGCGAGGCACCAGGCGGCATCCGGATCATCGGTGCCGGGTGGCGCCTCCGCCAACACGGCATCGAAGCGGGCGAGATAGCCGGGTGTGACATGAAAGCCGGGCAACGTATCGGCCAGTTCCGCAACCGGCAAATCAGCCACCAGAGCATGGAAGGCTCCGAGGCCGCGCCCGACTTCGCGCGCGACGACAGCATCGGTGACGAGGTCGACGGTCATCGTCCCCGGGATGAAGCGCTGGGCACGCCACCACGCGCCATCCTCGCCGCGCACGTGGTCCGCGCCCTCCCCGGTCGGGAGGACATGAGGCAGTTCCCAGCGGGAGAGACCAGCAGGCATGTCCGAGGCGAGGCGTTGGCCCAGGTGGCCGAGCAGCGCCCGGATGTTGGCCGAGACGCGTTCCGGCGCGCGAAAGACACGCGTGTTCAGGCTCTGCAGCAGAAAGGCGGGCGCGGATTCGGCCTCGGGTTCGACGAGGTAGGTACGGTTGATGTTGCCGGACCCGAACGCACGGCAACGCAAGTGGGTCCCTGCCGGATGGAAGGCGGTCGCCACGCGGGCGGCCTCGGCCAGTTCGGGATCCGGGACGACAGCCTTGTCGTCGGGTCGTTGCGTTGCAGTCACGCCCGAGGATACCGCGGAACGCGCAGGCCCCGGAAGCACCCTCGGCCTGTCCGCTGGATGGGTCAAGGTCGACAGGACGACGCCCGGGCGGTTGCATGGCGCATGGCCGTCATCAACCCCCTCCTGACCCCCCTCCGCCTCGGCGACCTGGCGCTCGGGAATCGCGTCGTGATGGCGCCCCTGACCCGCTGCAGGGCCGGCGCGGGCAGGGTGCCGACCCAGCTGATGCGGGACTACTACATCCAGCGGGCCTCGGCAGGCCTGATCCTGTCCGAGGCAACGGCCGTCTCGCCGATGGGCGTGGGGTACCCGGACACGCCGGGCATCTGGTCCGACGAACAGGTCGTGGGCTGGCAGGCAATCACGCGGGCCGTCCACGACGCAGGGGGGCTGATCGTTTGCCAATTGTGGCATGTGGGTCGGATCTCCCATCCGTGGTACCTCGGCGGTGCCCAGCCCGTCGCCCCGAGCGCCGTCGCAGCTGCGGGCCACGTGAGACTGCCGCACGGCAAGGAACCCTATCCGGAGCCGCGGGCCCTGGACTTGGACGAACTGCCGGCCATCATCGCGGCCTACGGGGAAGGTGCGGAGCGTGCCCGGGCCGCGGGCTTCGACGGTGTCGAGATCCACGCCGCGAACGGCTACCTGCTGGACCAGTTCCTGCAGGATCGCAGCAACAGGCGGACCGACGCCTACGGCGGCACCGTCGGGAATCGGGCTCGCCTGCTGCTCGAGGTGACGGACGCTTGCATCGGGGTGTGGGGGCCCGGCCGGGTCGGGGTGCACCTCGCCCCGCGCGGCGACGCCCACGACATGGGCGACAGCGACCCCCGGGGGATCTTCGGGCACGTGGCGAAGGAACTGGGACGGCGTCGGATCGCGTTCCTGTGCGCCCGCGAGCACGACGGCCCGGATCGCCTGGGACCATGGCTCCGGGAGCAGTTCGGAGGACCCTTCATCGCCAACGAAGGCTTCAGACCCGAGGAGGCCGCGCAGGATATGCAGGCAGGACGGAGCGACGCCATCGCCTTCGGCAAGGCTTTCATCGCCAACCCGGACCTGCCCGAGCGCATCCGGCGCGGGGCTCCCCTGAACCCGGCCGACAGCCGGACCTTCTATGGCGGCGGCGCCGAGGGCTACACGGACTATCCGTTCCTGACGTGATCCTTGGTGCACCGGCCGCGGCGGGGGTACCATGGCCGGATCATGGCCACCACCGAATTCCAGTATCAGGACCCCTTCCCCCTGGGCGAGGACCACACCCGCTACCGCCTCGTGACGAAGGAAGGGGTACGGGTCGTCGACTTTGACGGCGCGCCCGTGCTCAAGATTGATCCGGCGGTCCTGACGCTGGTCGCGAACGAGGCGCTGCGCGACGTGTCCTTCCTGCTGCGCGCCGAGCACAACGAGGCCGTGGCCCGCATCCTCGCGGACCCC
>VGJW01000025.1 GCA_016867265.1 Candidatus Tanganyikabacteria bacterium | reverse complement strand
GACCCGTTGGCCGGTGGGCCATCAGAGGAGGTAGAGGGTACCTTGCTGCGTGTGGACGGCCTGCCGGACCGGACGCGAACCGAGGATGGCCACGTCTGGATTGCCCTCGAGGACCTCCGCAAGCTCTTCACCGAAGGTTCGGGCCGCGCCCTGCTGCAGGGCTGACGTCCCTCATTCGAGGTCGGCCAAGGCCATCTTGGCGTCCGCCAAGACATCTCCGGGTGCGCGTGTACCGTCCAGACGCCTGAACCGGCTCGCGTGTTCCCCTGCGAGCACGACGAAACCCTCGCGCACCCGCTCGTGAAAGGCCAAACCCGCGCCCTCGAGGCGGTCCGGACCCCGCTCGCGGCCGGCGCGACGAAGTCCCTCGGCCACAGGGACATCCAGCCAGAGCGTGCGATCCGGCACCAGGCCTCCTGTCGCCCAGCCATTCACCTGCTCGACCATCACCCGGTCCAGGCCACGCCCGAAGGCCTGATACGCGACCAGCGAATCCACGTGGCGATCACACAGGACCCAAGCCCCCCGGGCCAGTGCCGGCCTGACGACTTCGCCCAGGTGCTGTGCCCGATCGGCACCGTAGAGCAACAACTCGGCCACGGCCTCAACGTGCTGGTCAGGTGACAGGAGTAACCTGCGGATCTCCCCCCCCAGCAGCGTCCCCCCCGGCTCGCGGGTGACGACGACCTCGCGGCCCGATTGTCCCAACTCGGTCACGAGCGCCCGAATCAGGGTCGTCTTGCCCGCGCCCTCGCCGCCTTCGAAGGTCACGAATCGTCCATGTCCGCCACGCGGCACAGGCGTGCTGCCTGAATCGGTCACGGCAGCGCTCCGGGCAATCGAGGCCTGGTCGGCGCGTCGAAGCGCGTGGCCGCAGGCTCGGGTGTCCCGACAACCGACGGTGTCCCCGCAGTCAGGGGCGACGGGGAAGAGACAGCTTCATCAACATCCCTTGCACCCGGCAGGACCACCGGGGCCTCGTCCCCGAGCGGATCCCACGTCGGTCCCGGCGAGGGCGTCTGCGCCGGGGGAGGTGCCGCGGGAAACGACCGGATGGACAGGCCCGCGTGCCACTCCTTCATGACCTTCCGCCAGATACCCGCAGCCACCCGCCCACCAAAGGCTCCTTCCTTCATCGGGGCTCGATCGTCGTTGCCGACCCAGACGGCCAAGCTGAGCTGCGGCGTGAAGCCGACGAACCACGCATCACGGAAAGCGCTGGTGGTGCCTGTCTTGCCTGCAGCCGGCCTGCCGATGCCCTGCCCCTTGGCCGTGCCTCGCTCGAGGACGCCCGACAGGACGGAAACGAGCTGCGACACGGCGTAGGCGGGCGCGACCTCGGCCCGCCGTGGTGCTGGCCGCTCATCGAGACCGCCTCCGACCACACGGGTGTGCAGTTGAGGCTGGACCCACTGGCCCTTGTTGGCGAAAGCCGCATACGCCGCCGCGAGCTCGATGGGGTTGGTCGCACCCGAACCCAGCGCCAGCGTGAGGTCCCGGGGGTGGGGCCCTCGCATGCCGGCTGCCCTCAAGATGGCATCGACCGGTTGACGGCCCAGATCCGCATAGGTCCGGACGGCAATGGTGTTGACCGACTGTTCGAGTGCCGCGCGCAACGTGAGTGGGCCATAGATGCGGCCATCATCGTTGCGTGGCTGATACCAGCGGCCCTGCCCGGCCGGATAGCGGGCAGCCGCATCGACGACGACATCTTCCGGGCTGCGGCCCGCCGCAAAGGCCGCGAGGTACACGAACGGCTTCATGCAACTACCGGGCTGGAGATTGGCCATCGTCCGGTCGTAATCCGTCGCCCCGACACCGCCGACGAGCGCCAGGACCTGGCCCGTTCCGGGCTCGACCGCCGCCATCGCGACCTGACCGAAGCCCATCCGTTGCCCGTCCGTACGAACGGCCTCCTCGGCAGCCGCCACGGCGAGGGCCTGCAGGCGGGCATCGAGCGTCGTCTGGACCACCAGGCCGCCTTCCTGGACGCGTGCCGGACCGAAGCGCGCCTCGAGAACTCCCTGCAACCGTCGCCGGAACCAACCATGGTCATCCCTTGGCGAAGTCCTCAGGCCCAAGGCTCGCCGCATGCGTTGCGCGCCGATGCGCTTGGCACGCCAATCGGCCACGCGCTCCCCCCGAGCCTCGCGTTCGAGAGCAACGCCGGACAGGTGCCCGGCATCGATCATCCGGCCCAGGACGAAGCGTTGACGGTGCAGGAGGCGATCAAGGCCATCATCCGTGAAGGGGTCATACTGGGACGGCCCCTTCAACATCGCGACAAGCAGCGCTCCCTGGCCAGCATCGAGACGGCTGGCGGGTTGGCCGAAGTAGACTTCGGCTGCGGCAGCCACACCGTGGGCGCCACGCCCCCACCAGACCTCGTTCAAATACCGCTCGAGTATCTGGTCCTTCGTCAATTCGCGCGTCAACTGCACGGTGACCACGGCTTCCCGGACCTTGCGGTCGAGCGTCTTGCGACGATCCTGAATCAGGGTCTTGGCCAACTGCTGGGTAATCGTCGATCCCCCTTCCCTCGCCTCGCCCGAAAGCAGGTTCTTGAACATGGCACGGGCCAGCCCCTTGGGGTCGAACCCCGAGTTCCCGTAGAAACCGAAATCTTCGGTATCGATCAGCGCCTGTCTGAGGCTCGCGGGCACATCGGCAAGGGCAACGGCATGCTGATGGCGATCGCCGCGAACCTCGCCGAACACCCTGCCGGTCCTGTCGCGCAGCACCGAGGGCGGGCCGGGAAAGGGACGCAGGAGGTCGGCAAGGCTATCTGCCGCCTGACCAGGCAAGGGCAGGGCCAAGAGGGCCATCCCGGCAACCACCCCGGCCAAGGCCTTCTGGCCCGGGCTGCGGCGCATCACGCTAGACGGCCTCAATACCCGCGGGCACCAGCGGGTGAATCAGAACACGGCGATGGGGCTCCTCGCCTGCCGACTCGCTGACGAGTCCGTACTTCTCGATGACCTGGTGCTGCAGGCGGCGGACGACGGCAGACCGCGGCATCAACTCTACGGCCTTGCCGGTTTTGAGCACGAGGTCCACGGCTTCGCGGGCCTCGCGCATGGCGGCATCCTCGTCGCCATTCGACGGACCGTCCAGTTGCATCACTTCGCGCAGCGTCTTCTGGATCTGGGGAATGGTGTTGCTCTTGACGACGTGAACCGGGATGCCGCGGGCCT
This sequence comes from Candidatus Tanganyikabacteria bacterium, assembly GCA_016867265.1. Lineage (GTDB taxonomy): Bacteria > Cyanobacteriota > Sericytochromatia > S15B-MN24 > VGJW01 > VGJW01. The sequence goes on along the minus strand of VGJW01000025.1, from coordinate 24,158 downwards.
CGGCCTCGTGCAGCATGCCACCGGCAGACTTGAGATAGGCCTTGAGGACCAGGATGGCTCCGGCCTCGGACATGCTGCGCGTGACTTCGGCGTGCATGCGCATGCTTCGGATGACCCGCTCGAGTTGGCTGCGGCTGACGGCAAACGGATAGATGCGCAGCCGGGGTCCGGTATGGACAGGGGCCGTCTCGACGGTCCGACCGGTCTCGACAGTCGCCTCCTGCACCACCTTGATCTGGCCCAAGGCGTCCATCTGGCGAATCTCCGGATTGGGTGCAAGCCCCCGCAGCATGTGATCCACCACCTCGGCCACGTCGGGGTGAACCGCGATACGGTCGCGATCCTGCAGCTCGAGGCAGATGTCGAAGGTCGGAGGCGCCTTGCGCTCGAGGATGCTCTTCTGCGTCCCGCGACGGCGGGCCTCTTCATCCGAGAGCGTGACGCTCTGGATGCCGCCGACAAGATCCGTCAGCGTCGGATTGACGAGCAGATTCTCGAGCGAGTTGCCGTGCGCCGTGCCGATGAGCTGGACCCCGCGCTCGGCAATGGTCCGTGCGGCGGCCGCCTCGAGTTCGGTCCCGATCTCGTCGATGATGATGACCTCGGGCATATGGTTCTCGACCGCCTCGATCATCACGGCGTGCTGTTCGGCCGACCGGGCCACCTGCATGCGGCGTGCGCGACCGATGCCGGGATGCGGGATGTCCCCGTCGCCGGCAATCTCGTTGGACGTATCGATGACAATGACCCGCTTGCGCAGGTCTGTCGACAGGACGCGGGCGATCTCGCGAAGCTTGGTGGTCTTGCCGATGCCCGGACGCCCCAGGATCAGGATGCTGCGGCCGCTCTCGACCAAGTCGCGAATCAGGTCGATGGTGCCCTGAATGGCACGCCCGACGCGGCACGTCAGGCCGATGATCTGCCCTTGGCGGTTCCTCATGCACGAGATACGGTGCAAGGTGCGCTCGATGCCCGCGCGGTTGTCGTCCGAGAAGGCGCCCACCCGCTGGACCACGAAGTCGATGTCCTCGCGGGTCACCGTCAGGTCGAGGTCAACGGCGCGCCCGGGGAACCGACACTCGGGGGGGCGACCCAGATCGAGCACGACCTCGAAAAGGTCCTCGACGTCAAGCTGGTGCTTCAGATACTTGACCACCGGGATCGGCAGGATGCCGAAGAGTTCCTCGAGGTTGTCGACGACCTTCTGTTCACGGGTAGACAACTACCTTGCCTCCAAGGGTTCGAGGGCGGATGCCACCAGCTTGCGCGCCCGGGACAGGCCCTCGGACATCCCGGCATTGGGATCACCCAATCCGCGAATGTCGCGAACGAGACGGCGGGCGAAGCTGCCGACGGCGACGCCTGCAAGGCCAAGGCCCATCTCGCGGGCCATCTTGCCCGTCAGGTCGTTGGTCCCGCCGGCAACCTGGACGTGCGGCACCCCCGCCGCCATCAGATCACAGGCAAAGGACAGGGCCGGCCGGGTCGAGGCCTCGCCGGCCGTGCCGCTGATGGGCTTGCCATCCGCCTGAAGCAGCAACGGTCCTTCCACCCAGCGCGACACGGTGCGCCAGGCGTCCGTCGCCTGCGCGACCGTCATCTGGACGGCATTCACGGACAGCGAAAAGACGCCACCCTTGGCCGACCACGCCCTCACCTGGCCTTCGTAGGCCCCGAGGCCTGCTCCGGTGCCGGCGTGCAGTTCGAGTGCCCGGGCACCCGCCCCCCACAACTCATCCAGGGCCGCAGGCGGCGCGGCCGGCACCATCCGGACGGCCTCCTCGGGGCAGGCGGCCACACACTGCCCGCAGCCCACGCACCGCTGAGCCACGATCTTGAGCTGGGCGTCGATGGCGCCGTGGGGACAAGCGTTCAGACAGTGTGGACACTCCCACGTGCAGAGCGCGTCGACCTTCTCGGCAATCTGGACGTGGGGATCGTCCTCGGGGCCAATCGAGACCATTACGAGGGGCACGGGTGCCTGGGGCAACCAGGCCGATCCGAGGCGACGGGCGCGCCGGACGCCGGAGAGGGCGGCATCGACGGCATCGGGTTGCGCCGCGACGTCGACCAAGCGAGCACCTGCAAGCGTGAAGATGGTCGCGAGGTGCGCGAGTTCGGACGTGTCCTCGAAGGTCGCGCCGCAAACCAACTTGAAGTACGGTCCCTCCGCGACTAGGGGCTGAATGAGCTTCGACAGCGTGGTCATCGCAGCGAGCGCCTCCTGGATAGGACGTGATCGAGGGCACTCCATGATACAAAGGTTTGTCCTTAACCGCCAGATAACCCTTGTCAGCCTGTCGGAGTCACGCCTCCATGTCCGCCCCCCGCACCCTCCTCGGCATCGACCTCGGTGGCACCAAGGTGCACCTTCGCCTCCAGGGCCCCGGGGGCATCCTGCTCGACCGCAGGATGCCGACCGCGGACTACCCCAGCCTTGAGGAGATGATCCAGGAGGCGCTGGAGGGTCAGATTCCCGGGGCGGTTGCCGTCGGCGTCGCCGGCCCCGTGCGCGGCCGCACGGCCCACGTCACCAACGTAGGTTGGACCCTCGAGGCGGATGCCCTCTCCGACGCCGCCGGCGGGGCCGAGGTCGTCCTGGCCAATGACATGGCCATCGTGGCCCATGGTCTCGCAGCACTTGTGCCCGGCGAGACAACCCTTCTCCAGGAGGGGCATCGCGCGCCCGGGGGGCCCATTCTGATCGTGGGCGTCGGCACCGGCATGGGTACGGGCCTGCTCGTTCCGGGCCTCGACGGTGCGGCGGACCGCTACCTGGCCGGCGAGGGCGGCCACGCGACATGGGCCCCGCTCGGGCCCGAAGACCGGGAACTCCACGCCTGGCTTGCGGCGCAGCATGGCCACGTCTCGCTGGAGCGCGTCGTCTCGGGGACCGGACTGGCCACGGCGGCGGCGTGGGCAGCGGAGACGGGCAGGCCGCTCGAGATAGCGGTCCGCGAGGCGCTGGCGTCGGGCGAGGGCGTGGCTGCAGCCGTGGTCCGGGCGGCTGAGGCCGATTCTTGCGCGACCTCGGCCAGCCTCCTCGAACGCTTCGTGACGACCCTTGCGTCGGCCATCGGCAACGCGGCCCTGACCACGCTGCCTACGGGTGGCATCTTTCTGGCCGGTGGCGTCGCCCAGAAGCTCTCGGGGCACCTGGCCAGCAACCCGCATTTCCTCGCGACCATGCAGGACAAGGGGCGCATGCGTCCCCTGATCGCGGACCTCCACATCGCTGTCGTCCAGGCAGAGGATGTCGCCGTCCGGGGGGCCCTGGCGCTCGCGGCAAGAACCTGAACCAATCCTTGCCGTCCCGGAAGGGTATCTTGGGGCCATGAGATCGTTCTGGCGCCTCGTCGCCGCCGTGGCTTGCCTTGCCATCGGCGGGCCCGGTCTCGGTCCGGCAGCGCCATCCGCACCGGCAACGGCCCAGGCCCTTTCTTGCACCTACTGCGGTCGTCCCATCGAAGGGCGCTATCTGCAGGACCAGGGCAGGGCCTACCACCATGCTTGCTATGCCGGGCACGTCGCCCCGCGCTGCGTGGTCTGCAACCAGGCGGTCATGGGCAGTTCCCGCGTGGATCGATGGGGCTTCCACGCCCACGTCGAGCACGGGAAGGGCATCAACCAGTGCGCCTATTGCGGCCGCATCATCGGGGCGGGCAGCACCGGTGGCGGCGTGGCCTACACCGACGGGCGCGCAGTCTGCAACCTGTGCCGGAAGACCGCCATCGACACGCCCGAGGCCGGGGTCAAGGTGATGCGACGGATTCGCAAGCGCCTCGCGGACTGGGGCGTCGTACTCGATTATCCCCCCATTCCGCTCCAACTGGGCATGAGGCCGTGGCTGCAGCAGGTGCAGCGGCAGGGCAGCTTTGCCTTCGGGGGGGAAACCGTAGGTCTGACCCGCGCCGTGGTGAGCCAGAGGGTCCGTGGACAAGAAGTCCTCGATCGCCGCGTGGACCTCTCCATCTATGCCCTTGCAGGGTTGCCCGAGGAGGTCTTCGCAAGCGTCATAGGCCATGAGCTGATGCACGCGTGGGGGCACCTCGCCGGTAGCCAGCGCAGGCAACCCCAATTGGAGGAAGGCGCGGCGCGCTACGTCGAGGCCGTCATTCTGGCCGAGGCCGGCAGCCCGGAAGGAGCCAAGCGACTCGAGATGATCCATTATGATGACGATCCGACCTACGGCACGGGCTTCCGCAGGGTCCGGCGCTTCGTCGAGACCCGAGGCTGGCCCGCCCTGCTGGAGATACTCAGGACGCAGCATGACCTACCGTCAGGTTACTAGCGGGTGGGCCAAGGGACCCGCCTTGGTCCTCGCCTGCCTGCTCGTGCCGATGCCGGCGGTAGCCATGCCTGACGACAGCCTGGACGAGGCCGTGAGGCGTCACGGACGGGTGCGTGCCGGCTGGCAACGCCTGAACGAGGCCCGCGCCGCCGCGGGGCAATCGGTCGTGGCCTTGTTGCCTGCGCTTCGCCTGGGCGGCGATGTCCGCTGGGCGACCCCGGACGATCACCACGGCGGCCCTGCCGAGTGGATGTGGGGTCCGCTGGGGGACCTCGACCTGCCCTTGCCACTGCCTTGGACCGTTTCGGGCACGCTGGCCGCAGCATCGGGCGACATTGCCGTCGCCACGGCGCGCTGGGCCATGGATGTCCGCGCCGTCGGCCGGGACCTGACGCAGGCCTTCCTGGATCTCGGGGTGGCCCGCGTGCGCCTCGCCGCGCTCGCCGATGCGGAGCGCCGGGCGGGCGAGTTGTCGGACGCGGTCGCCGTGCTGGAGCGCCAAGGCCTGGCGACGACGGCACAACACCTCGAGGTCGAGACCGCCCGTGATCTGGTCCGGGCCGAACGGTTGCTGGCCGAACCCGAGGTCAGGCGCCAGGAAGCCCGGGTGCGTGCCTTTCCCGGCATCGACCCCCGCTCGGACCTTTGGCCGGGCCCCGAATGGGCAGCCGAGCTGACGCTTCCTGCGACGGCGGATGTGCCGCGCGTCGTGGCCCTTGCACCCGAGCGCCTCGAGGCCCTCGCCCGCAGGCGCCGTGCCGAGGCCCAGAGCGAAGTCGCCCGTTCCCGGATCTGGCCCAGGCCGGAGCTCTTCGCGCGGGGGCAAGCCATGAGCTATGCGGGGCAGTTATCCAGCGGCCGCTGGGTCTCGGGGCAAGCCCCCCTCTATGCGCTTGGCGGGCGCCTGGTGTGGGAACCCCGCGAGGCCGTGCAGCAGAGCCTGGTCGAGCAACGCAGCCAGGCGCAACTGCGGGCAGCCGAAGGCGATCTCGAGGCGGCTACCTTGCAACTGGCTGCGGACCTCGAGGCGCGCCTTGCCGAGGCGCAGGCCCTCGGTATGGCGGGACAGCGTGCAGGCGAGGCCTTCGCCCATGCCGAGCATCGGGAACATCTGCTGCGCGGCGCCTTGGGCACCGGACTCGCCACGGTCCGGGATACGGTGGACGCCCTGGCGGGTATCCGGAGGGCACGCCAGGCCCGCGATGAGGTCCTTGTCCGCCAGTTGGCCGCCAGACTCGACTGGTGGTGGCGCGTCAGGACGCTCGAAGGCCTCGTGCCGGCCGAGGGGAACCAGCCTTGAGCCGATTGCCCGACACCACGCGTCTGTCTCTCGTTCGTGACGAATGGTTGCGCGCCCTGGGCCTGCCGCCCGGCACCGTGCCACGAGATGCGTCGGGAACCCCCGTCCTGCCGGAACCGCCTTGGCCCGCCATTCTCGAGGAAGGCCTCGAACTGTGGCAGGCCCGATGCTACGGGCTCCATGAGCGCCTCGGTCAGATAGATCCCGCGGGCCTAGACGCGGGAGACGCGGCCTTGTTCGCCGTGCTGGCGCCCCATGTCCGCGACACCTTGCAGCGCCTCCACACGACGACCTGCTGATGGCCCCAAAGTCGCGGCGCCCCGGGCATTTGCCCGAGGCGCGCGACGGAGGGGAAACCTACTTCTCGCCGAAGACCTTCGCGACGTTGTCGCTGATGGCCTTGCGGAAGCCGTACTTCTCGTCGAGCTTGTTGAGCCCGCGGTTGACGCCCCAGCTGACGGCTATGGTGCCGATGATGGCAGGCGCACCGAGCAGGACGGGGGCCGCCGTCAGGCCGATGGCCGTGATGGCCATCGTGGCACCGGTGACAGCCAAGCCCGTGACGACACCATTGGCGGTACCGACGGCGAGATCGGCAGCAACGTTGCCCACGGCGCGGGCCGGGGTCTGCTGGTGCTTGGCCAAGGCCACGACGTTCCGGACCGCCGAACCGGCGCCGCTCCAGATGAGATTGCCCTTGAGGTTACCCTTGAGCGTGCTCAGGCCCAGTTCCTTCCAGAAGCTGCCCTGAGCGACGGCCTTGCCGGTCTCGCGGGCCACGGCGACGACACCTGGCACCACGATGGCCTTGATGTCCTCAAGCAAGGGATCGGGCCGCGTCAGGTCCCTGGGCGCAACGGCCGGACGAACGGCCTTGGGTGCGGCGACGGGCTTCAAGCTCTGGACAGCCATCTTCGGGACTCCTCTTCCTGCGAATGGCGGGTGACAAGAGAGTCATCGCCTGCTCCGCCAGTCGGGATTCTTAAGAACGGCCCAAGGTTCACCCAAGATCAGGATGCCGCTGCGACAGCTTCCCACTGAGCCCCACGAATCGGGCCGAGTGCCTCGATCGTGCCCGCGGCGTCCAGGAACAGGAACTGGCCGACGAGGATGAAGGCGTGCTCACCCTCCATCATGCCGCCGGCCTCAGGCACCGAGGCCACGCGCAGCATGCGGTTGGCGTCCCAGCGGGGATAGGGTCCGAACCCTGCAAGCGCAATGCCCAGCGGCGGCAAGGAACGCCGCCGCCCGAAGTCCGGGCTCGCCTCGAATCGCGCCAACCGGAAAGCCTGGCGTGCAGGCTCGCGCTCGAGCCACGCCGTGCTGCCGCAAGCCAGAGCAAGGCGAAGCTGGGAAGGGGTGGATACGTTACCGGCCATCTTGCCTCGCAGGTGTCGAATCGGGGGTAGGACGAAGGGAAGGGGTCGCCGCAGCAGCGGGTTGCACCACGGAGCCGATGGCGGCCAACAGGCCCCCGGGATCCGGCATGCCCTCAAGCACGTGTCGAATACGCCGCTCTCCATCTAGCACGAACGTGACGCGATCGGCCACTGGCAAGAAGCCGAACCAGCGGGCGCGATACAAGCCCGCCACGCGAGCCCCGGGGTCGGAGAGCAGCGGGAAAGGCGTAGCGCAATGCAGGGCAAAGCGCCCCTGCGTCGCGCTGTCATCGGCGGAAAGGCCCAGCACCTGGGCCCCCTGCGCCCGAAGCCTGGGATACAGGCCGGAAAGCAGTTTCATCTCGGCCTCTCAGCCAGGGGTGAAGGCCTTGGGGAAGAAAGCGAGCACGATGGGTCGGCGTGGCAGCGCCGAGAGCCGGACGGGCTTGTCATCCTCGGCCAGCAGCGTGAAATCCGGAGCGACGTCCCCGATCGCGAGGCCTGCCAGCAGGACCGCAGCGTGCAGCATGCTGATCATCATACCAAGACACGCCGCAGGCGGTCCGTTTGCCGCGGCGGGCCGCTGGGGCTAGACTGGAGAAACACTCATGTTTGTCGTCATGCGCCCCCACGCCACTCCTGCCGAAATCGGCGAGGTGATCGCCCACGCAAGAGCATTGGGGTACGAAACGCGTGAGGTCGTGCAGGGTGAACGCGTCGCGGTCGGCCTGTGGGGCGGTCCCGACGGACAACCCTCCGGACGGCTCGCCAGCCTGCCCGGCGTCGTGAATCTGGTGCGGGTCTCGAGCCCGCATCCGCTCGCCAGCAGAGCGATCGACAGCGGGACCACCCGAATCGAGGTCGTGCCGGGCGTGGTCATTGGGGGAAGCGACGTCGTGGTGATGGCCGGCCCTTGCGCCGTCGAAAACGAGGACCAGTTGCTGGCCGCCGCGAGAGGCGTGCGCGCGGCCGGGGCCACGATCCTGCGGGGTGGCGCCTTCAAGCCTCGGACAAGCCCCTACAGTTTCCAGGGTCTGGGAGAGGCCGGCCTCGCCATGCTCGAGGCTGCCCGCCGCGAGACGGGCTTGGCCATCGTCACCGAGGCGGTCGATGTCGCCAGCTTCGATGCGGTCGAGGCCGTGGCGGACATCGTCCAGATCGGGGCCAGAAACATGCAGCACTACCCCCTGCTTCGCCGTGCCGGCCGCAGTTCGCGACCCATCCTGCTCAAGCGCGGCCTGTCCGCCACGCTGAAGGAGCTGCTGCTCGCGGCAGAGTACATTCTGGCCGAGGGCAACATGAAGGTCATTCTGTGCGAGCGAGGCGTAAGGTCCTTCGAGAACTACACCCGGAACATGCTCGATCTGGCCGCCATTCCGTCCCTGCATGAGCTTTCCCACCTGCCGGTCGTGGCCGATCCGTCCCACGGCACGGGCAGGCGCTCACTCGTGGGGCCGATGGCGCGCGCGGCACTGGCCGCAGGGTCAGACGGCCTGCTTGTCGAGGTCCATCCCGAACCGGGCATGGCCTTGAGCGACGGGCCCCAATCGATGGATCTGGAAGCGTTCCGTCGGCTGATGGAGGAGCTGCCGACCGCTGCCGAGTCTGCAGGACGGGCCATGGCAGCGCCCACGACGCCCGTCACCTGACGCCGGCTCGTCGGGTTCAGCCCGAGGTGCCCACCCGTCCAGTCACGACGAGCCCCTCGCCCGCAATCCGGGCTTCGAGGTCCATCAGGCGGGGGGCCGATTCGAGGAAGGCGTGGCCGACACCGCCGACCAACGACGGGGACGAGGCACCGCCCAGCAGCGTGGGGTGCAGGAACAGGACAAGGCGGTCGACGAGCCCGGCCTCGAACGCGGCATCCGCAAGCGTTCCGCCCGCCTCGACGAGGACCGACGCAAGGTTGCGCCGCCCCAGCAGGACCAGCAGCCGGTCAAGATCGACATTGACGGCCAGCGGGTCACCCGTCGTGGGGACCTCGAGGATCTCGGCACCGGCTTCCCGCAAGGCGGCAACACGATCCTTGGGGGCGTACCGCGTCGTGACGAGCAAGGTCGAGGAACGCTGCGCGGCGACTTGAGGGCGGGCAAGTACACGAGATCCAAGGGGCATCCGCGCCATCCCGTCGAGGACGACCCGCAAGGGATTGCGCCCCCGCTCACGTGAGGTCTCCGGCAAGAGGTCCTCGGCAACCAGGTCCTGGACGCCCAGCAGCACCGCATCGTGCTCGGCGCGGAGGTCGTCCAGCAGGCTCGCCGGTGCAGGAGGACGCTCGCCGATGCTGGTCGCGGTCTTGCCATCGATGCTCATCACCGAGAAGACCGTCACGAAAGGACGCCGGGTGCGCAGGAAGACCTCGTAGGTCTCGTTCAGGCGCAGCGCCAGAGGACCGCACGGCCCATCGTCCACCCGGATTCCCGCCTGCAGCAGGGCATCCCGTACGTGGCCCCGGCTCGCAGGGTTGGGGTCTGGCGCCGCGATGACGACGCGCCCGACCTTGGCATCAACCACGGCATCGACCACGGCCCTCGGGGGCCCTCCCGGCTCGGTCGTGAGCACCAGCGTCGCTCCTCGGGCCAACTCACCCGCGCCAACCAAGGCATGGAAGACCGCATGTCGCCCCGTGGCATCCTGGGTGAAACCCTCCGCCACCGGGGCATCGTCGCGCAGGACGACGGCACCAGCCAAGGGGGCCGGCGAGGTCCACCCACGGCCCAACTCGGCCAGTACGAGGGCACGCTCCATGGCTTGGACTACCGGGGCACTGAGGCCGCGTCCTTCCCACTCCGTCGCACTGGACAAGCTTTGCCGTCCCTCCCGAATGAAGGTACCCGGTCCGGGCCTGCGCTAACCTCGCTCCATGGACATCGCGTGGTGCGCGGACGGCAGCACGACAGCCATGCGCTACCTGCGCGAGTTGCCGGGACTGCTGCGCGAGGACGCGCGCAGGGACCACGACCTTCGGCAGTCCCTACTTGCCGGAGGCAGCGCTGCTCGAAGCTGCGGAAGAAGAGGGGCGGGGGACGCTGGACGAGGGTGTCGTCATCCCGCGTGAGGCAGCACCCGCGGAGCGTCCGGTCCTGGCAGGCACCCTGCTGCACGGGGATCCGGGCACGGTCCTGCTCTCCTGGCTGGAAAGGCAGCGCCCGGATTTGGCGGTCCTCGGTACCCACGGCTGTGGCGGACTTGCCCGACTGCTGCTGGGCAGCGTGGCGGATCACCTGGCCAGGCATGCGCCCTGCCCGCTGCTGATTCTGCCCGGCAAGACCGAATTTGAACCCGAGACGGGTGCCGTCAGCCTGCTCATCGACGGCGTGGCAACCGGTCAGCACCTGAGGGAAGAAGCCGACCGACTGCTCAGGCCCGGGAAGCATGCCCGGGAGGTCGCGATGGCGCTCCATCCCCCACCGGGGCCGTTCCCGGGGCAAGCGCTGGGTCACCCGCTCGTGGATTGGGAGGCGATGGCAGCCGTCGAACGGGCCGAGGCCCTCGCGCAACTCGAGGCGGTCGCCCGGCCCTGGGGCCCCGGCACCGCGACCCACCTGCTGTTGGGCAGCGTACCCGATGTCCTTTCGGAGCACCTGCGACGGACCGGGCCGGCATTGGCCATCGTGGGCACCTACGGGCGCAAGGGGCTGGAGAGAATCCTGCTCGGCAGCGTCGCCGACCATCTGATCCGGCATGCGCCTTGCCCGATGTTGCTGATTCCCGTGCGAGCGACCTGATCCCGGCGGCCAAGAGGTGCAGGCGACACCGCCGGGCGGGCGTCCTTCATGGCATCCTGTGCGCATGTTGCCCAAGGCCACGGTCCAGGCCATCTGCCATGACGAGGCGGCTGCCGCCGTGCTCGTCCCCGTCCTGCGCGGCCTCTCACCGGATCGGATCCGTCCCGAGATTGTCAGCTTGACCCGATGGGGCCGCCGCAGGGGTATCCCGTCAGGTCCGACCCCCCTGCTGAGGTCGGCCTTCCTGCGGTCCGCCGGGCCGCGGCCCGATCTGTTGCTGGTCCACGCCGACCCCGGCCACCCCCTGCCGGACTGGGCCCAGACGCAGGTCGATCGGGAACGCGCTCGCGGCGCGCTGGTGCTTGCCGTCCAGCGCGGGTGCTTCCATCCGCCGGCGCACGCGACCGTTGACCCGGATCGGGTCGTCGAAGGACAGGTACCCCCGCCCTCGGCCCTGCCTGCCGCTCACACCTGGGATGCGATCGCCATCTGGGGCGAGGGTTTCCGTGAGGCGCTGCCCCCGGGCAGCCGCGCCGTCGTCACCGGTTCTCTGGCGCTCGAAGAGCTTCTTGCCGCAGTGGACGCCGAAGGGGATGGCCTTCCTGCCCTCCACAAGGAACTTCGCTTCAAGATGGCCCAGGCCGTCAATCGCGCCCTCGGGCTCGCGCCCCGGAGCCCGATCGCCCTCCTGCATCTGGGTCTCAAGCCCCACTGGTGGCCGGAGGCGCGCATCCAGACGCTGATGGTCACCATCCTGACGGCCCTGCGTGACAAGGGCCTCCAGCCCGTGGTGTGGCCGACCCCGGGCGAGGACGCCACGGTGGCGCGGCTGTACCGGGAGGCGGCCACGGGTATCGTTCCGACCGGCTTGCCCGTGCTCAAGCCCCGCGTGCTGTCCAGCCTGCCCCTGGGCACCTGGCTTCTCGGCAGCCGGATGCTCTTGACCGGGGGCCACACGCCGGGACTGCAGGCAGCGGCACTTGGCGTGCCCGCGCTTGCCCTGGTGCCACCGGATGCCCCCTACACGCCCGACTTCCTGCACACGACGGGGCACCCGGTTCTCCGGGATCCGCTTGCCTACCTCGGGGAGTCCTTGGCGACGCAGGTCGCAACACTCCTGGAAACACCCCCCGATCCCCTGCCCTTCCGCGATTTTCTGGCCAGAATGGATGGGGGAGCCCTGCCCCGAACGCTGGCCGCCGCCTCGTTCCTGCTCGAGCAGATGACGGGTCCCCGGCCTCCCGCTTGACGCCAGTTCGTGCGACCATGGGGTCATGACGCAACTTTCCGCACTGGGCAAGCAGGTCCCGACACCCACCGAACCCTCGACCGACATCCTCGAACGCTTCGACAACCCGAGGCCCGGACGGGACTACACGATTCGCTTCGATTGTCCCGAGTTCACCTGCATGTGCCCCATCACGGGACAGCCCGACTTTGCTACGTTCACCATCGCGTACGTGCCCGACCGGCATTGCGTGGAGCTCAAGTCCCTGAAGCTCTACATGGCCAGCTTCCGCAACACGGGCGCCTTCCACGAGGCCGTCACCAACCGTATCCTGGATGACCTGGCGGCAACGGTCGCCCCGCGCGCCATGCAAGTGGTGGGCGACTTTGCCGTCCGGGGCGGCATCCGGACGATCGTGACGGCCATCCATGGGGACCGCTCGTTGCTCGGGCCCGGTCAAGCCTGACCCCGCTTGCGGCCACGCGCCGTTCTGTCAAGATGCTGTTGCCTGACCGTTTTTTATCGAGAGGTCCAGCCGATGTCGCCTGCACCGCTGCCGGCCCCCACGGGGCTCGAACTCCTGCTCACGCCCGAAAACCTGTCGCGCGCCGGCCACGACGAACCGCCTGCCAGCTGCGCGCCTGACGACATGATGATGCCCTTGGACGAGCCGCGGCCCGTCCGTGAACTGCGTCAGCGCCAGGGCTACCACTGGTACTGATTCACGCCTCGTGCGCCCCTGCCCTCAGGGTTCGGGTCCGACCCACGAGGGCAGAGAGGAGCCCGGCCTCGTCCGCGGCAAACGGCAGTCGGTCCAGCATCCTGCACAACAGCATGGTCTTGGCACGGGCTGATTCCTCGGTCGTCCCCAGGTAGAGGGCGAGCGCCGTCGTCAGCGTGCGGCGTGTCGCCTCGTCGGGCACGGGCAGGGCCACGCCTGCCTCGGAGGCATCCGTCCGCGCCGGGCCGCCACGGCCTCGGTCCAGGGTCACGACCGTGATGAGCGCCGTCACGGCCTGCGCCAGGTTGAGGCTGGGCCCCGGCGCGGGCAGGCGGACGAGCCAAGGCAGCCGTGTGCGCTCGACCTTGCCGAGGCCGGTCCGCTCGCTACCGAAGACCCAGGCGGTGGGACCGGGCACGACCGGCATCGCGAGGGCCTCCGCAGGACCGATCGTCACGCCGGCTGGCCGCGCATAGACCCGCGCCGTCGTCCCGAAGGCCCTTCCCGTCCCCTCGAGCGCCTCGACGAGGGTCGTCACGACCCTTGCGCCTTGCAGGACAGCCTCGCCGCCGGGCGCGGCCGCCAGTGCGAGGGGATGCAGCGGGGCGACCCCCCCGACCAGCACCAGGTCGGACCAGCCGTAGGCGGCCATGGCCCGGGCCACCATGCCGACATTGTCCGGCAGCGTCGGATGGACGAGCACGACACGGTCCATCAAGCCAGCCACAAGCGCAACTCCCCTTGGCGCCGCGTATGTCCTCGGGCATCCATCGCCTCGAGCAGGGGAACGACATAGCGCCTGCTCAGGCCAAGCGTCTCGCGAATCGAGGCCGTGGACACGCCGGCCTCGCCCGGCATGGCGGCACGGACACGGACGCACCAAGCCTCCCAGTCCGCCGGGCGGACCAGGATCTCCTGGCCCAGATCCAGCCACTCGCCCAGAACGATGGCCTCGTCGAGCAGGTCTTGCCACGCCGAGGGCCTGTCGCGCAGCACCTCTCCCCTGTCCAGCAGGCCATGGTGCGCAGAGGCGACTTCGTGGATGATCGTCCACGCCTCCGCGACCCAAGCAGACGCGGTTCGAGGGCCTTCGCCAGGCACCAGGCAGCGCCCCACCGACGTCCAACTCGGCAAGCGTGCCAGCAACTCACCCAGGATGCCCGCACGCGCCGGCACGCAGGCCTGGATTTCCTCGCGCCGCAAGAGGCGTCGATGAGCGGGCAGGTCCCGCCACAAGGTCTCGACCCGTTCCCCCAGCACACGCACCCGATCCGGATCGAGGCCGCCGGACGCGACGGGCAACCAGCGTCCCGCCGAGACAAGGCTGGCGACCAGATCCTCGCGCGCACGGGACGGAACCATGGCTGCGGCCTCTGCCGGCGACAGCGGTTCCCAGCCCCGTTCCGCCAAGGCGGAGGCCACCCGATCCGCCCAACGCCCCTCGGCTGCGGCGGCCATGCGCGCCCAGCCCGACCGATCGCGGCGACGCAGGCGATGGCCCCCGGGGGCGAGCACCGTGGCCCCGGCCACGACATAGCCCGGGTCGTAGTGGCGAAGGACCAAGCGATCGTCGAAATCCGCCCAGAGGGGCTGTTCGAGGAGCAGTTGGGCGAGGCAACCGCTCCCCTCGGGGAGAACCTCGCCTGCGGCGAGCGCGATGCGACCCAGGACCTCGCGGGTGCCGTGATGAATCCGGACACGCTGGCCATGTCGGACCTCGTGGCCCGACGTCGCCAGGCGGACATCGAGGACATCGGATGGAGCGAGCGTTTCCGGGGCCAGCAACCAATGTCCGCGATCCACGCCGGGATTGCCGGTCAGCGCCAGGTTGACCGCGACGCGATGACCGGCCACGACGTCTCCGACGGACGCGCCATGAACCTGCAGGCCCCGCACCCTCGCCTTGTAGCCACCCGGTTCGAGAACCAGCGCCATGCCTTCACGCAAGGTTCCGGCCGTCAGCGTGCCCGTCACCACCGTGCCGAAGCCCTGACGGACGAAGGCCCTGTCCACCGCCAGGCGCACGGGTGCCTCCGCAGGGCGCACGGAGGGACTGGCGGTCCGGGCATCTATCGCGGCGACGAGCGCATCCAGACCCTCTCCGGTGACACTCGAGACGGGATGGACGGGGGCATCGACCCAGGAGGTCCCCGTGAGGCCCTCACGGATGTCCGCCTCGGCGAGTTCGACCAGGTCGGGACCGGCGACGTCGACCTTGGTCATGACGATAAGCCCAGGCGCCACGCCCAGCAGTTCGAGAATGGCCAGGTGCTCGCGCGTCTGGGGCATCACGCCGTCATCCGCCGCCACCACGAGCAGCACGAGGTCCATGCCCCCGACGCCAGCCAGCATGTTCTTCAGGAAGCGCTCGTGACCGGGCACGTCGATGACGCCGGCAACGCGACCGGACGGCAAGGCAAAGGCGGCGAAGCCGAGGTCGATGGTCAGGCCCCGTCTCTGCTCCTCGACGAGGCGGTCGGTGTCCACGCCCGTCAGGCGGCGCACCAAGGACGTCTTGCCGTGGTCGACATGACCGGCCGTGCCGATGACGACAGGCACGAGCCCGCTCACGCTGCCCCCCCCGCCAACTGCCTGAAAGCTGCCACGACCCTGTCCTCGTCACCGGGAAGCAGCGTGCGGACATCCAGCCACCATGCACCGTCGCGCAGACGTCCGATGACCGGGCAAGGCAAGCGGCGCAGGGCGGTCGCGAGGGTATCCTCCGTCCAGGGTCCCCACGGACAAGTGAGACGTACGGCCCAGCTCGGGACCTCGGTCGCGGGCAGCGCGCCCCCGCCGGGCATCGACACCGTCGGGACGGCCTCGGCAGGCCACCCCTCGGCCAGCAGGCGATGCGCAAGCCCGAGCGCCCGGGGCTCAAGGGCAATGGCCTGCACCGCCAGCATCCCGAGCGCGGGCAAGGTGGCCTCGGGCGGCAGTCCGGCACCATAGCGCCGGAGCGTCGCCTCGAGGAGGGCCAGCGTGACCTTGTCGCAACGGAAGGCGCGCAGGAGCGGCCTCCGGCGCAGCCGATCCACCAGGTCTCGTCGGCCGGCGATGATGCCTGCCTGCGGTCCCCCCAGCAGCTTGTCCCCGGAGAACGTCACGAGGTCGAGGCCCTCGGCAAGGACCCTGGGCACGGTCGGCTCGTCGGGCAGCCCGAACGGGGCAAGCGAGATCAACGAACCTGAACCCAGGTCTTCCACAACCGGCAAACCGTGCTTTCGCCCGAAGGCCACGAGATCAGCCCGCGGGACTTCGGCCACGAAGCCCTCCATCCGGTAGTTGGACGTGTGGCACTTCATGACAAGGCGGGTCCGATCCGACCGTCCTGCCTCGAAATCAGCGAGGCGCGTGCGGTTGGTTGCTCCGACCTCGCGCAGGATGGCTCCCGAGGTGGCGACGACCTCGGGGATACGGAAGGACCCTCCGATCTCGACCAATTCGCCGCGCGAGATCAGGACCTCGCCCTCCCGGGCCAGGCCGTCGACGACCAGCAGGACGGCTGCCGCATTGTTGTTGACGACAAGCGCCGCCTCGGCACCTGTCAGGCGCCGCAGATGCTCTTCGATGACCGAATGGCGATCCCCGCGGTCGCCCGAGGCCAGATCGAACTCGAGGTTGCAATAGCCGGCGGCCTCCTCGAGTGCCTCCCGGACCACATCCGACGCCAACGGTGCACGTCCGAGGTTGGTATTGAGCACGACGCCGGTACCGTTGACGACCCGCCGAAGGCGCGGCGCCCACGTCCTGGCGAGGCAGGTCGCGACGCGTCCGGCCCAATCCATGGGCTCCGTCTCGGACGTTTCGCCGGCCAGAATGGCCCCACGCGCATCATCGAGGACTTCACGCACGGCAGCGGCGACGGCCTCTTCACCGTGACGCGCCCGGGCCTCGGCCAGTTCCGGAGCCAGCAACAGGCGGCCGACGGCGGGCAGCGCCCGCAGGGCCCGTGAGACGGAGGGGTCGGGCATGGGACCCCATTCTATCCCTTGACCGGGTGATTGCCGAATGCCTAGGATAGAACCGTGCTGATGAATGTCCTTTCTTGGGTCGCCGGGCGTGACGGGGCGCGGATGACGGAAATCCGCGGCGCCTTCGGGCTCAGCCCCTGGATGGCCGGCGCCCTCGTCGTGCAGTTGCAGGATGCGGGGTGGCTGAACGACCCGGTGCTGGGCACATGCCATCATCTGGGACCGGAAGCCGACGCCGGCTCCTGCGGCAACTGCTCGGGTGGCGGTTGTTCCTCCCAGCAGAAGGTCTCCGACGTGCACGACGAGTTGGGAGGCTCCGCACTCGCCTTCGAGCAGGGCTGCTGCGGCATGAACCAGCCCTACCGCGTCACGGATGCCGGCTTGGCCATGGTTCGGGCTGCCGGTCCCATCGACCCGCCATCGCCTCTGGCGCACGCGCCTGCGCCGGCGTCGGCGGAATCCCTCGCTGATGCTTGGGTGGCTCGTGCCAAGACCAAGGCGAACGCCAAGGCCAGCCTGTTCCGCGGCGGGGACAACTGACGAGGGCCGGCACAGGCCCATCGGGACGTCAGTCCAGCCGGACGGGCAACCGGCCCGGGAAACGACCCTCGCCCCACAGGGTGTCTGCGACCGCGCGCTGCTCGGCGGGGCCGGCACCATACGCGCAGACATAGGCCGTTGTCGCAGGGCACTGCTGGAGCAAGTAGGGGCTCGAGAAGGACACCACCGTCGTCGGTACGGCCTCCGTCACCGCAGCCACGACGGCGGCGAGATCAGGTCCCAGGTTGCTGCGGTCTTTCCAAGCCTTGACCAGCGAGAAGATCGCAACCAAGGCAGCCCCCTCCGAAAGGGCGGCTGCCACGATGGCTGCCCTGTCCCCGTCCGAAAGGCCGGGACGCACGAAGACCGGTTCGAGGCCCTGCGACCTCGCCGCCTGGACAAGGGGTGAGGCATCGCCAATCTCGCCATCATCGTCGACGATGATGATTCTGCACTTGCCCGGGGCAGGCCGAACCGGCTTCCCCCGGACAAGCGTGAGGGCCTGTCTCGAGATTCGTTCGGCAAGCCGCGCCCCGACTTCCGGCCCGAGCTCCGCACCCTCGGGCAAACGGGCCAAGCCATCCCGGAACCGCGCCACGCGCCGCAGGGCATCCTCCACACGCACCGCACTGACGCGCCCCGAGGCCACGGCGCTTTCGAGCGCCGCCAGCGCTTTTTCCGGGTCAGGAGGCATCAACAGTACGTCGCAACCGGCCTCGAGCGCAGCCGCGACGGCGTCCTCCTCTGACCAAGTCTCCGTTACCCCACCCATGATCAGGGCGTCCGTGACGACAAGGCCATCGAAGCCCATCTCGTCGCGCAGCAAGCCCGTCACGACTGGCCGAGACAGGGTCGCGGGCAGACCTTCGGGGTCGAGGGCAGGCACGGCGAGGTGACCGATCATCACGCTGTCGACGCCGGCAGCGAGCGCAGCGCGGAAGGGGGGCAGCTCGATTGCATCCAGATGTGCCCGGTCCACGGCAAGCGTCGGCAGCGTCGTGTGGGAGTCGACTTCCGTATCCCCGTGTCCCGGGAAGTGCTTGGCGCAGGCCATCACCCCGGCTTCCCGGGCTGCCTCAATCCAGTTGGCGACGCACGCCGCAACGGCATCCGGCTCGCTGCCGAAACTGCGCATGTTGATGATGGGGTTGCGGGGATTGCTGTTGACGTCGGCCACGGGTGCGAAAGCCCAGTTGACACCCCGGGCCCTCGCCTCGACGGCCGTCAGCCGCGCAGCATCCCGGATGGCCGTCGGATCATCGGTTGCCGCCAAGGCCATGGCACACGGCAGGACCGTGGCACCCGCCAGTTGCTGGCCCGCGCCGTACTCGATGTCCGAGGCGACCAGCAGGGGTCTTTCGCTGACGGCATTCAGGCTGCGCACGACATCAGGCAATGCGTCGGTGGCACGGAAGACAATGTATCCCCCCCAGCCGAATCGCTTCTGGGCCTCGACGAGGGTCGTGGCATCGCCGTCCTCGGGCAAGCGCAGCACCGGGCAAATGAGGGAAGCGAGGGGAGACGGCATCGCTGGTTTTCCGCCTGCCTAACGTGAGCGCCGGATCAGACCACCCGATGGCTCGGCAGGTGCGGGGCCCGATGGCGCCATCGGCGCGGCCGGAGCGAAGACCGGGGCCGCGTAGCTGGCCGCGCCCATCGAGGGGGTGAAGCCGATACCGGCCATGACGGCCTGGCTGCGCTGGCCGTACGCATCGCCCGGAACGACGATATAGGTCCCCGTCACGTACGCCTGCGGACCGAGGACCAGGCGTCCACCGAGGCCCCACTGGCTCTCGAGCGGATTCTGGTTCGACCCCGCGGGCGAGGCGACGGCAAGCCCGCCGTTGTAGTTCCAGCCGAGGACGATCTGGCCCAGATCAAGATCAGACCCGACCCCGAGGCCGACGCGGGTGCCGTGGGCCATCATGCGCAAGCTGGGCACGGCATAGAAATGCATGTTGGCAAGATTCTGCATCAGGTCGACGCGGAACTCAACGCCTTGGCTGGCACGAAAGCCGGGCGCAGCCACCAGCCCGAAGAACGGCGGGACAAGCTCGGGACGCTGCGCCTGCTCTGCGGCGGACGTCGCGTAGACATCGCTGCGATAAAGCATCGCGATCCCCGTGGAACCCCATATCGACTGACTGATCCGGGCCCGTACGCCAGCGAGGGTGACCGGCCCGAGCAGGGCCGCCACCTCGACGCCATCCTGGGGCGCCACGCGGACACCGGCGACGGGTGCCACGCTGTTGGGCGGCACACTTGCAGGACCGGTCAGCAAGGACATGCCCCCGAGGCCCACTTCCAGGCCGCCCTGGGCCAGATAGCGGGGAGCGAACAGGAGGCCGCCACCCGTCCAGATGTCCCCGGGTCGGTCCGGCTGCGCCACGGGTACCAAGGCCGCCACGCCCGGGGCCAGGGTCGGAGCCGAGCCGATGGGACCTGCCACGACCTGGGCAGACGCCGGGGCGTGGGTCCCGGACACGACCATCGCCGACGTGGCGACCGCAGCCAAGGTTTTCTTCATGACTTCTGGAGGCTCCTGCAAGGTGGACTGGGAAGCCGCATCGGACAACCCTCGTCCGACGCCAGTCCCCAGACAACCATGACGGAGCGGTCGCGTCCAGACCGTGGCTATCGCGGCCCCATGGTACCTTCATGGGCATGTTCAACGGATGCTCACGACGCCTTGCCTACGGCCTTGCCACGCTGGCCGCGTCCAGCCTCGTCGCCCTGCCCGCCCGCGCCCACGTCGTGGAAGAAGCCTATCGGGACGTCCCGGGCCGGCACTGGGCCGCTGATGCCGTCGCCGAGATGAGTATCCGGCGCGTCTTGATGAAGGGATTCGACGACAACACCTTTCGGGGAGAGGCTGCCTTCTCGCGGGCGGACCTGGCGTGGGCGCTCGAAGACCTCGTCCAGGAGCTCGAACTACTCTCCAAGACGGCGTGGACGCTCGAGAAGTCGAGAGAACAGACCTTCATCGACCTGCGGGGCAGCGAAGCCAAGACGGCGGGCATTCTCAAGCTTGCCAACCGTTATGGCCTGTGGGTGGGCGTCCCCGGCATCGAGGGCGACCGATTCCACCCCGAGGCCCAAGTCACGCGTGCCGAGATCGCCATGGTGGTCCGCAACCTGCTGGCCGTGGGCGAAGCACGGGGCGTCGTGCTGCCCCGGGACCCGCGCTCGCCCGACAATCCCTTCAAGGACGTGCGTGAGTCCGAGTGGGCCTTCCATGCCATCCTCGAGGACAATCAGCGCTACCGGGTCATGGTCGGATTCCCCGACATCACCTTCCGGCCTGATGGCCTGCTGGATCGCTTCCAGTTCGCGGCCATCGGATCGGCGAGCTTCGGGATGATCCGTGAGCTGATCCGGCGTTCGGCCGTCGAGCGCGCCGCGCTCACGGAAAAGACCCGGACAGATCGATTCCTGGAGCGCCTCGCGGTTCAGGGCGGTGCGGCAGTGGGCAGGGCCAGCACCCCCATCGATTCGCTTGCGATGGACTTGCTCCTTCGTGCGGCCGTTTACCCGAGCGAGCTCGGGCCGCTCGGCAAGTGGTTCGGCTACGTGGACGCCAGCATCGGCCTGAGCCCGGTCGCGGGCGGCTTTTCGCTGCTGGCGGGCACGGGTCCTCAAGGAGCCCTGCTGGATGACGTGCTGGGCGGCAAGTTGCAGTTGCAGCCGTATGCAGGTCTCAGGGTCAGCCGATCCGTCGATATGAGTCTGGCCTTGCCGACCCTTGGCGGCTTTGCGTACTGGCGCAGGGAAGCCCTCGGGCTGCAGGTGCAGACGGACCTCGCCCCACTCGAGGTCGCCGGGCCCGCCGTGGGCCTCTTGGCCGCAGCGGGCTTCCAGGCCGACTGGCGGCTCTCCGATCAGTTTGCCATCGTCGGTGGGGTGCAATGGGAAAACCGCCCGGGCATCGGCATCCTGCGGGGCTTGATTGGCACGCAGGCCAAAGCCTGGTAACGCGAACCCCTTCAGGGGGAAGCCACCGAGCAGGGGCTTCCCCCGCTTTTCTTGGGGACGACGGAGCCCCAAATGGGCAGGTGGCCCGCCCCGTTGCCGGAGCAGACCACCTGATGGTACCCCCTAGGGGATTCGAACCCCTGTTACCGCCGTGAGAGGGCGACGTCCTAGGCCTCTAGACGAAGGGGGCCTGACTCAAGAGTAGCCCCAACGGGGTTCGAACCCGTGTTACCGCCTTGAAAGGGCGATGTCCTAACCACTAGACCATGGGGCCACGGCCTTGAGGCTCTCAGTATCTCAAAGCGACCGTGAGGCGTCAAGGCGTTGGGGGCCTTGAAAGGCCGCGGACATGGCCCCATCAGAGACAAGGCACTTCGGGAAGGAGACACGCCATGGCCGGTACACGCAGCATCACCAAGGTCATCGAGGACGAGGCGACGTGGCTGGCTGTCTCGGATGACCGGACTCCTGCCTTCCGGATCAGGTTGCGCCGCCAATTGGTCTTTGCCGTGTGGGGGGCAGGCTCGTTCAGAATGCTGGAATCAGATGGCCGGCACGACCTGGTCGTCGAGGTCGACCTGGCGACCCGCCAGGCAAGGGCCTATGGCCTGCGCGGCAAGGACCGGTTTCTCGTCAATGAGTGGACCGTCGAGACCAGCCCGGGACTCAGTACTGGTTGAGGGTGCCCAGGTCGCGTGCCTTGCGCTCTGCCCAGCCAAAGACCATCAGCCCCAGCGCCAGCCACGCCAACGCCCCCCAGAGCAGGATGGGCAGACGACCGTCCTGCCAGAGGACACCCAGACTCGTGCCCCCGACGGCCACGGCCCTCAGCTGCTCGAGTGCGTTGGTGAACGGAAACGCTGTCACGAACGGCCTCGCCCAGGCAGGCAGGCCATCCAACGGTACGATGGCGAGACCAAAGACCAGCATCACGGCGAACTGTGCAAGCGTGGTGATGCGCTTGGCGATGAGCCCCGCCCCGCCCAGCATCAGGCCGATTCCCTCCATGCCGAGATACATCAGGGTCAGCAACACGACATAAGCCGGCATATCCAGATGCAGGCGCACCCCGGTGACAAGGCAGGCAATCGCGAGAACCAATGCGAATCTGAGCAACATCTCGACATAGCTGGCGAGATCGCGAAGCAGCACGACGAGCACGAGGGGCGGC
The DNA here is from genome assembly GCA_016867265.1 of Candidatus Tanganyikabacteria bacterium. Classification (GTDB taxonomy): domain Bacteria; phylum Cyanobacteriota; class Sericytochromatia; order S15B-MN24; family VGJW01; genus VGJW01. Next base: position 1,854 of record VGJW01000025.1, on the reverse strand, counting down.
GGTGACAAGGCAGCCTGTTCCAAGGTACCGGTCTGGACCTCCTCGGCAATCAGTTCCGCGGCGTTGCCCAGGCCGTTGATCGCGATGTAGGTCGTGAGCAGGCCCAGCAGGCGACCGACGTTGCCTTCTTCGAAACCGGGCAGCCCGGAAGCCTGACTGCCGACCGCCGCCGAAAAGCCGAAGAATATCAGCAAGGCGAAGCCCAGATTCCAGACCAGCCTCGAGACGGTCTCGAGCGGATACCGCACCAGCAAGATGGCCTCGCGGCGCAGCTCGGCCAAGAAAAGGCGACCGGGGTTCATGCGACGTCCCTCGTCACGATTCGGAGATAAAGCGCCTCGAGATCGATGGCCCGCTCCGTTACGGAAACCAGCTCGAGCTCGGCAGCCCGCAGCATCGCCAGAAGCGGCGGCAGGGCATCCACCGCCTCGACCACCCCATGCCAAAGCCCGTCCTGCTCGTCGAGGCCGGCAAGCCCGGCATGCGCCAACGCCTCGCGATGCATCGGGGACGGCTGCCCCCGGAAAGCCAGCGCGTGGCCGGGCGAGCGATGGGCATCCCGCAGGGTCTTCAGGCCGTCCAGGGCCTTCAGGCGTCCACCCGCCATGATGGCAATGCGATCCGACAAGGACTCCGCCACTTCCATCTGGTGGGTCGTCAGGACGATGCCACAGCCCGCTCGGGCGATGTCCCGGACCACCTCCCGGAACACCACGGCCGCCTCGACATCGAGCCCGAGCGTGGGCTCATCCAGCAGCAAGGTCCGTGGCGTGCCCATCAGGGCCACGGCGATGGCCACCCGCTGTTGCAAGCCTCGGGACAGCTCACCGACTCGCTTGCGAACATGGGGCCCCAGACCCAGCAGATTGATGAGCTCATCTCGCCGTGCGGCGATGGCGCCCACCCCCTTGAGCGCCCCGAAGTAGTCCAGGTTCTCGCCGGCCGTCAGCTTCCAATGGAGGTTGCGATTGCCCTCGAGGACCGCACCAAGGCCGCGCACGGCCCGCATCCGCTGGGTCCCGACATCGAGGCCTTCGATGAAGATTCGGCCGGATGTGGGCCGGACCAAGCCTGCGATCATCTTGAGCGTGGTGGTCTTGCCGGCACCGTTCGGACCGAGCAACCCCAGAATCTCGCCCGGACGGACATGGAAGGACACGTCCTGCACGGCGTCATGGCGGGCCCTGCCGGCCCGCGCTGGAAAGGTCTTGGAAACACCCTCGACGAGGAGACCGCTGGAACTGCCGGGGACAGCTGGGGACTGGCCATCGTTCACGGTCTTGAATGCTCCAAGGGTAAACCTGCTTTTGTGATGGGTTGGCCTCTGAAGGCGAGGCTACGGGTACTAGCCATCCGGTGGAAGGCGGCCGAGGCAAATCCCACGGGGTTGGCGCCGGCAAAGGCCTTGAGGAGAGCATACAGGCTCGCTGGCGACGAGAGGCCTCGGTGCTCCACCAACAGCGGAACCAACAGATGAGGCCTGAACTTCAATTTGAAGCGTGCCAGTCCCTCAAAGTCAAACCACCTGCGGAAACATGGGCGCACCAGCCTCAGCAGCAAGGGCACCGGTCCCTCGAGCGGCATCAGGCCCAGCGTGGCCCATCGGACGCCCTGGTCGTGGAAGTGGCGCATGCAGGCGAGGACCAGCATCTCGACCGTTCCCTGCGGCGCATCGGGTGCCCGTACCAAGTGAACGAAACTCCAGTGGTTTCCTGCCCGGGGCAAGGCCAAAGCAGCTCCAACCAATTCATGATCCCGCCACGCCAAGCCAATCAACGCGCGCGCAGCCACCTGTTCCCAGCGGGAAGCGGCAGCGAAGGCCATCGGGGGAAGGGGCTTGGCCTCGCGCCAACG
>VGJW01000024.1 GCA_016867265.1 Candidatus Tanganyikabacteria bacterium | reverse complement strand
GGTCGACATCAAAGGCCGAGAGGAAGTCCTGGTCGGTTCGCAGGCGTTCGAGGCGGGGCGTGAAGAACCCCCGCCGGGCCAACAGTTCGACAAGAAAAGTCGGGGTGCCCGTCTCGAACCAGTAGGGTCGGAAGACCCGCTGCTCGAGGTAAAGCAAGACGTCAAAAGGGTTGTAGACGGCTTCCCCGCCCCAGTTGTAGCCGTTGTACTAGCGTCGCACCGTCTCGAGGTCCACCCCGTCCAGTCCGGGGGCAAACACCGTCTCGAGGTCATTCAGGGTGTAGCCGCACAAGGCCGACCAGCGTGGCTCGAGCGTCAGATCCTCGAGTTGGTTCAGGCCCGGGAAGAGGCTTACCTTGCTGAACTTGCTGACGCCCGTCAGGAAGATGAACTTGAGGTGGGCGTCTGCGTCCTTGAGGACGGCGTACAGGTCACGCAGCGTGTCCCGCAGCTGGCGGGCGAGGCCGGGTTCCGAGAGGTTGTCCACGATGGGCTTGTCGTACTCGTCGACCAGGACCACCACGCGCTGGCCTGTCTGACGATGCAGGCTCTGGATGAGCTGATGCAGGCGTCCGCGCGGATCCGCGGCCCGTGCCGGAAGTCCATGTGCCTTCTCGACGTCCTCCAGCTGCCTGTTGACCCAGCCATTGAGGTCATCCCGCGAGAAGGCCTGTCCCCCGGCAAAGCTGATCCGGATCACCGGATGCTTCGCCGACCAGTCCCAGCGGTCCTCGGCCGCGAGGCCCGTGAACAGGCCCCGGCTGCCCTCGAAGAGCTCCTTGAGCGTGTCGAGGAACAGGCTTTTCCCGAAGCGACGCGGGCGGGACAGGAGGAAGCAACCGCCCGCCTCAATCAGATCCACCGCCATGCCTGTCTTGTCGACGTAGTAAAGAACCTCCTCGCGGATCTTGCGGAAGGTCTGGATGCCGATGGGCAGTTGCCGGGGGGTGGCCATGGCCCCATCGTGGCGGAGAGGAGGGAGGGTGCGCAAGCGTTTGGGCTGGCAAGCCTGTCGTCGTCATGTCCGCACCCACGGGAGCCTTCCGTTCGGCTGCCCGGCAGGATGCCTCGGGCGTGGGAGCCTGCCGAAGTGGGCCGGTACTTCTGGCACCGGTCGGGTCCGGGCCCATGCGCCTCAAGAGGCCGGCAGTGGTGGCAGGTCTTCCTCCGGCAGCACCGTGCCTGCCGTGCGGCGCAGTCTGTTCCAGTGCGTCAGCCGTTGCAGGACCCGATACTCCTGACCCCGGCCTTCGGGTCGGTAATACCGAACAGGCTTGCGTCCGACCGGCCAGAAGTTGCGCACCGGGTCAAAGGCCCCCGGCATGCCGTGCGGCGTGGCGTAGGCGTCGGCCGCATCACGAGCAGCGAGACCCCTCAGGGCGCCGGGCACCGTGCCGCCTGCGTCTGCACGCACGTCGGCCATGGCGGCGTTGATGGCTGCGTAGGCGGCTTGGCTCTTGGGTGCGGAGGCCAGCCACGTCACGGCTTGGCCCAGATTGATGCGGGCTTCGGGCATGCCGACGTGCTGCACGGCACCCAAGGCTGCCATGGCGACGAGCAGGGCCATCGGCTCGGCGTTGCCGACATCCTCGGACGCGAAGATCACGAGCCTTCGGGCCACGAACAAGGGGTCCTCGCCTCCTTCGAGCAGGCGTGCCAGCCAGTGCAGGGCGGCATCGGGGTCCGAGCCCCGCATCGACTTGATGAGCGCCGAGATGACGTCGTAGTGGCCGTCACCACGCTTGTCCTGAGCGAGGCGGGCCTGATCGAGGAATCTGGGCAACTCGTCGACCTCGCGGATGCCGGCCGTCACGGCGGCCTCCAGAGCCCCCAGGGCAGCCCGGGCATCGCCGCCGCTCCAGCGGGCGATGGCGGCCAGCACCTTGTCGTCCAGCACGTCGTCCGGCTGACCCAGCCCCCGGTCCGGGTCCGCAAGGGCGCGGTGCAGCAAGGCCGCGAGCGCCTCCGGGTCCAGGGTTTCCAGTCGGTGGATGGCCACGCGGCTGCGCAGCGCCGGATTGACCTCGAGGCCGGGGTGTTCCGTGGTGGCGCCGATGAGCGTCACCGTCCCCTGCTCGACGTGCGGCAGCAGGACATCCTGCTGGGCCTTGTTGAAGCGGTGGATCTCGTCGATGAACAGCACCGTGCGCTGGCCAAGGCGTCGCGCCTTCGTCGCCTCGTCGATGGCCTTGCGGACGTCGGCAACGCCTCCGCCCACGGCACTAAGGACGATGAAGCGCGCCTCAATCGAGGTCGCGAGCAGCATGGCGAGGGTGGTCTTGCCGCAGCCGGGCGGTCCCCACAGGATGCAACTGGGTAGTCGGCCCGCCGTCACCAGGCGCGTGAGGGCGCCCCGGGGCCCGAGCAGGTGGTCTTGCCCCACGACCTCCGCGAGCGCACGGGGGCGCATGCGGTGCGCCAGCGGCGCCTCGGCGTCGCGCGACCGCTCGAAGAGCGACATCTACTTCTTGTTGAAGATGCCGATGATGCCCTGGATGGCACCGGCCAGGGACTGCACGCCGTTGACGACTTGGTTGACCTGGTTCCCGAAGGGGTCCTGGGACTGGGGCATCAGGCCGACGCCATAGTTACCGCCCTGGACCGGCATGCTGGTCACGGGGACGGGAGACCAGACGGGCGGCGGCTGAGGCTGAGGCTGTGGCTGGGGCCACGAGGGCGCGGTGGGGAATACCGGTGGCGTGGGCTGCTGGGGCTGTGGCTGGCCGGCGGGGCCGGTCGCGGGGATGCCGTTCTTGAAGCCGTTGACGAGGGTGCCGATGGTCGCGAGCGCGGCACCGACTCCGGACACGACCTGCGTGACCTTCTCGAGGTCCGTGACCTTGTCCTTCTTCGGCTTGGGGGCACCGGGCTGTTCCTGGACGCGGGGCGTCGGGATCCAGAGCCCCTGGACCTCACCCGGGATAGGCCAGTTGACCAACATGACGCGGTTGGATTGCGCGATCCAGTCGGCCAGGCGCTGGACCTCGGCCGCGTCGCGGACCGGATCGAGGCGGTAGGTCTGCTGGACGAACTGGGCCAGGGTCAGGCGCTGGGGATTGCCTGCCTGCAGCGGCTGCCACGTCAGGCCGGGATTGACTTGTCCGGGCTGTCTGGCCACCGGCTGCCCCCCCGCAGGCACTGCGGGGCGCTGCGCCAGAATCTGACGGACACGGGCCGAGAAATCGTCGACGGTCGTCATCGGGAAACCTCCGCTGGGGCTTTTCGGCCCTGATGGTCTATCGCCTCCGGCCTCTCGGCTTTCGGTAAAGGGATAGAGAATGAACGGTTAAAACTCTTCTCCGGCCGCCATGCGTGCCGGAGGTGCGTGATGTACGATCTAGGCGTGTCGCCGACCTGTCCCACTGCCCGCGAACCGGAAGCCTCCGGCTCCCGGTCCGAGGCGCTCCTGCTCGAGACCTTGCGGGGTCTGCGCGTACACGCCCTTACGGCGTCTTCGCGGCAACTGGCCGAGGACCTGACGCTGGGCCGGTTGCTTCACGCGCGCTTGCGGACGCCCGCCATGTGCATGCAGGCCGAGGGCTTCATCGAGGCCATCGAGGCGATGCTACGTATCCGCAGCGGTCCCGCCGCGCTTCATCCCTGATACCCGTCCGACGAGCCTGTCCGCCATGTCTGTCGCCCAAGCCCAGCCCTCGCGCCGCGTCTCGATCGCGCTGCCCGGCCCGGATGAGATCATCGAGGGCCTCTCATGGATCCTGCTGGGCATCGCACCCCTGCTGATCAACGTCTACAACGTCGACGCCTACCGGACGGTGCAGGCCACGACTTCGACCATGCTGTTGCTGGTCATCGCGGCCACTTGGATCACCAAGGTGACGATTGACGGCCGCTGGGCCGCCTTGCGCAGGATGCCGCTCTGGCCCGCACTGGCCGGGTTCTTCGCTTGGATTGCCGCCACGGGTGCTCTGCAGACCCCCTCATTGCCCATTACGGGTCTCAGCCTGCTCAACCTGATGCTCTACATGGCGTGGGCGTTCATCGTCGCGGACCTGGGGGCGCGCGTGCCCGGTTTCCTGTGGCGCCTGATGGTCCCCATCGGCTTTGCCTTCCTCTTCAACAACATCACGGCCGTGTTGCAGCACCGCGGCTACCTGTTCCAGGGCGCCACCCAGGACGGCTACAGCGGCCTCTATGCGCTGTGGCCCTTCAAGGGCCAAGGGGTATCCAACTATTTTGCGGGCTTGCAAGCCCCTTCGCGTCTTGGCTCGGCAGCGGGCACTCTGGGCAACCAGAACGTGCTCGGCGGCTACCTGACGGCCACCGTGCCCCTGTTCACGCTGATGCCTCTCGTGGTTCTGGCCCGCTGGCAGGACTGCTGCCGCTGGTGTGCGCGGACGTGGCCGGGCCTCGGGGGCGAGGGAGCACGTCTTCCGGTCTTCGCGTTCTTCGGATTCCTCTTCGTGAATGCCGGCTTGGCGTTTGCGTCCTTGTTGGCGACCGATACCCGTGGCGCCTGGTTGGGCGTGGCCGGCACCTTTGCCGTGGGCCTGCTCGTCGTGCCCGCATTCTTCCGCAAGCGCATCGAGCAGGTGCCCGGTCGCCAACGCGCCAGCGTGGGCATCGGACTCGTCGCCTTCGTGGTGTTGCTGACGGGCCTCGCTTTCTCCGCGGGGGTCACGCCCAGGATGTTGCAGGAAAAGCTCAGCAACACATGGACCATCAAGCAGCGCCTCGTGGCCTGGCAGGTGGCAGCCGAGATGGCCAAGGACCAGCCGGTCGTGGGTCAGGGCGTGGGCACCTACAAGATCCACTACTTCAAGTTTCTGGCCCGGCACTTCGACGGCAAGCCCGTCCCCGTCTATATGCACCATCGCTATGTGCAGGCCCATAACGACTTCATCCAGCTTGCGGGCGAGGCCGGATGGATCGGCCTGCTGCTTGGCCTTGGCGTGCTGGGCATCTTCTGGACGGGCATTCCCCGGTGGCTGTGGCGACGCCAGCCGGAGGCCAGCGAGGCCCTGCTTGTGCTGGGCGCGGGTCTGGGCACGCTTGGCATGGCGGTCTTTGCCGTCTCGGGCTTCCCCTTCCACATCGCGGCTTCGTCGGCCGTCTTCGCAACGCTGGTCGGTATCGTGCTTGCCCCGCAATGGCGGGACCGGCTTCAGACACAAGCCGCGCCCGAGGTGGTCTCGGAGGGTTCGGAACCTGGTCTGCCGGGGACGACGGCTGCCGTCGAGGCCTCGGCCACGACCGGCACGCCTGCCTGGATCGCCAGCGGTGTCGTGGCGGGCCTCGCCCTGTCGAGCGGGATGGGCGTCCTGCGCCACTATGAGGCCGACATGCTGACCAAGGCCGGCATGGACCTGTACAAGCAGGGGGACTATGCCACGGCCCTGAACCGGCTAGAGTCTGCCGTCGCGCGGGACCCCGAGCGGGGGGACGCTCGGTTGGTGCTGGGCATCCTCTACATGATGACCCGTCGCTGCACCAAGGCCGAGGAACAGTTCCTGCGCGCCCAGACCAGCTATGACGACGTCACGCTGCATTACTACACGGGCCGTCTCTACGAGGGCCTGTCGCGTCGCAGCGAGGCACGGGACGAGTATCTGAAGGCGCGGTCCTACTTCCCCGAGGGCGAAGAAGTGCGCAAGGCCGTCGATCGCCGCCTGGCCCTGCTCGAGCGTGGCAAGCTGGACCCTGCGGCCGTCGAGGCCTGCAATCCCGTCAGCCGTCCGGCGACCCCATAGCTGTCTTTAGCGATCCTGCGCCGTAGGGCGCAGCACGATTTCGCCGATGCAGACGTGCGCGGGTCGGGTGACGCACCAGGAGATCGCTTCGGCGACATCGGTGGGTTCCAGCGGCGTCATCGTGCCGGCCCAGCGCGCGAGGGCCTCACGTGTCTCCTCGTGGGGGATGCCCGCCTGCAACTCGGTCGCAACCAGTCCAGGCGAGATCAGCGTGACCCGGATGCCGAGGCGTGCCGTCTCGCGACGCAGGGCCTCGCCAAAGGCCCTGAGCCCGGCCTTGGTCGCCGAGTATCCGGCGCCTGTCGGTGCCGCGGCCAAGCCCGCCACGGACGCCACCAGGATGATGTCGCCACCGCCTGCGGCTTCAAGCGGAGCCAGGCTCGCCTGTGCAACGGTGATTGCGCTCGTCAGGTTGACCTCGATCATCGTCCGCCATGCGTCCAGATCTGCCTCGGCAACGGGAGCCAGAGGCATGATGCCGGCGTTGGCCACGAGGATGTCGAGTGCCCCCCAGTGCCCCAGAACCTGGGGTACCAGCGCCCGGGCCTGCCCGGGATCACCGAGGTCGCAGGGATGGATGGAAACCTCGCCGCCCAGATCGGCCGCCAAGGCCCGGAGGCGGTCGGCGCGCCGGGCAGCGAGCGCCACGCGTGCCCCGAGGCCGTGCAGGTGGCGGGCCACGGCCTCCCCGATGCCGGCGGATGCCCCCGTCACGAGCGCCGTCTTGCCTGCCATCGGCTTCACGACGCCGACGGCTCCGGTCCTTCGGCGAACCAGACGTCCTCAGTCAGGTGGCGCTTGCCGTTCTGGACGAACCATGACGTCATGCGTAGGTCCTCGCGGCTTTCCACCCACTGGATGCGCGAGCCCAACTCGGTGATGCCGAGGCTCGCCAGGTCGGAGAGCTCATCCGCTTGCGGCAGGGCATCGTGGTTGAGGTCCCGCCAGACCTTGAGCCCATCCAGCTCCGCACCCTTCAGGACACCCAGCCCCGGGGGCAGGCGCTTGCCGGCGCTGGCGACGCGGGCTTCGCGATCGAACAAGGCTGCCAGCTTGGCATAGCCGTTCCCGAATCGCTGGCCGCCGAACAGGTCGTTGCCGTCGAGGGGCTTGCTCTCGGCCGCGCTGCGCGTCACGCGACCCTCGCGGTCATCCACGAGGAAGCCGTCGCCGCCACCCTTGAGCCATTCGAAGCGTCCGGGCTTGCCGACGGCCTTCAGGTCGAATAGGACGGAATCCGTCGGATTGAAGCCCTTGGCGGTATCGAAGCGGATGTAGCCCGAGGCTTTGCCCGTGACCTCGATGCGGCCCGAGTGGTCCAGATCGAGGGCGACGGGACTCGAGAGTGCCATGGCAACCACGGGTAGGTCGCGACCATTGGCGTTGACGGTGAAGCCTTCGCTGTAGTGGTAGTAGCCGGCGCCCGCAGCGGCGTTGTAGCTGCCGCGGTTGGCCACGGACGAAGTGGGCACCCGACCGACGATCTGGCCGTGCTCGGTGAACACCAGCGCGGAGCCCGGTGGCAACTCGGTATCGAGCAGTTCCGAGTTGCGGCGCAGTGCGGTCGCGATGTGCTCGGCATATCTGTGGCCGCGCTGGTTCTGGAACCACTTGCCGAAGAACAACTGCCGAGGCGTGCGGTAGCCCTCTCTCCATCGGTCCCGCTGTGTGCTGTTGTCGGCCCGGGCATAGATGAAGATTCGGGGCAGTTCGTAGACGAGGCGTTCGTGGAACTGCGTGCGGCTGATGGTGTAGCAGCCTGTTGCCCCGCGTTGGATGACGGGGACCCCCCAGCGGCTGCGTGTTTCACCCTCGTGGGCTTCCGCCCGCCAAATGCCACCGGGGCTCGTCGCCAGCAGCGCCGTCGTCGCGACCCATCTGCCCAGTCGTGAGTTTGCCATATTCATGATATCGTTGTTCCCGGGCACGAGGCTCGCTGGTGTCTGTCAGACCCGTCGCTTGCTGTCGAAGGCGTCCCGCAGGCCATCCCCAAGGAAGTTCCACGCGACGGTCACGAATACGATGGCCACGCCGGGCGCCAGCAGCCATGGGTGCGTGACCAGGTCCGAGACATTCAGGGCCGGCTCGAGCATGTTGCCCCACGAGGCATCCGGCGGCTGCACGCCCAGACCCAGCAGCGAGAGCACGCTCTCGCCGTAGATGTAGCCCGGGATGGACAGCGAGACCGAGATGACGACCCACGTCGCCGTCTGGGGCAGCAGGTGGCGGGTGATGATCCAGAGGTGGCCGGCACCCGCCGCACGTGCGGCCTCGATGTATTCCTGATGCTTCAGCGACAGCACCATGCCCCGGATGACGCGGGCGAGGCCGGCCCAGCCCAGGAAGGACAGGATGATCGTGATGACGTAGAAGCGCTGGGTGGGTGTGATGTCCCACTTGTAGGTGACGCCGAAAAGCGCCAGCAGCAGGTAGAAGGTAGGGAAGGCCAGGACCGTCTCGACGAGCCACATCAGCACGGTGTCGATCCAGCCGCCGAAATACCCGGCGGCACCCCCTACGAGCGTACCCACCGGGATGACGATCAGCAGCGCGATGATGCCGACCGTCAGGGAGACGCGTGCGCCGAAGAGCAGTCGCGAGAACTGGTCCCGTCCGGCATTGTCGGCACCCAGCAGGTAGATGGGCGCCGCCTGGCCCTCGATGCCGAAGACATGGCGGTCGCCCGGAACCAGGCCAAGGATGCGGTAGGGTTCGCCCTTGACCCAGAAGGCCAAGTTGTGTCGGACCGTTCGGTCCTCCTGCCACTCGCCAAGCGTCATGGTGGCGGGTGCGCCCGCCTCGAAAATGGCCGAGTAGTCGTCCTGCTTCTTGCGGTCGTAGATGAACGGGGCGTGCCAGTTGCCCGAATCATCACGCAAGTGGATCTCGGCCGGCGGCTGAAAGGCCCGGTTGCGGTCTTCCGAGAGGGGCGAGTAGGGGGCGAAGACGTCGGCCAGCGCCATCACGAGGTAGACGGCCAGAAGCAGCCACAGGGCGATGAAGGCCGGACGGTGCTTGCGGAAACGGCGCCAGAAACGGGTTCGGGCCGGGATGGGCGGCGGCAGCGCATCAGCCGCGGGGCGTGCGGATGGCGGGGTAGTGGAGAGGGTGTCCTGCGACATCGGGTCAGGCTTCCAGCTTGATGCGGGGATCGGACAGGGCCAGCAGGACGTCGGCCAGCAGGTTGCCCAGCAAGAGCATCAGGGCACCCGTCATGACACCTGCCATGGCGAGATTCACATCCTGCTTGAGCAGGGCGTCCAGCATCATCTGGCCCAAGCCGGGCCAGGAGATGATGTTCTCGATGATGGCAAAGCCCGAGAGCAGGCTCGCGAACTCGAAGCCCAGCAACGTGATCATCGGGTTCAGGGCGTTGCGCACGGCGTGCCGGTAGATGACGGTGCGCTCGGGGAGACCCTTGGCGCGTGCCGTGCGGACGTATTCTTCACCCAGCACATCCAGCAGGTTGCCGCGCATGCGCCGCTGCAGGATGGCGATGGATCCGATGCCCACGGCCAGAACCGGTATCAGCAGATGCCACAAGTGGTCGACTGCCTGCTGAACGGGATTCATCAGTGCGTAGTCCGGACTCGTCATCCCACCGATGGGAAAGAAGCCCGGGTGGCTTTGGTTCCACCAGGCTGCGCCCATCAGGAGCAGGATCGCGAGGAAGAAGTCCGGTACGCCAAGGAAGAAGAAGGTAATTGAGGAAAAGACCTTCTCGAACCAAGAGTACTGCCTGACGGCCATCAGGATGCCTAAGGGCAGCGCGATGAGCCAGGTGAAGAGGAACGCCGCCACGCCCAGCACGAGCGTGGCCTGGAGCTTCATCTTGATGAGCGTCGAGACCTTCTCGCGGTAGTCGTACGACTCGCCAAGATCGCCCGTGGCGAAGTTCTGCGCCCATTTCAGGTATTGGATGGGGATGGGCTTGTCGAGGCCGAGGCGTGCTCGTTCGCGGTCTATCGCCTCTTGGCTGACCGTGGGATTGTTCATCATCTTGTTCGAGACGTAGTCGCCCGGGGCGAGCTTCGAGATGCCGAACGTGATGACCGAGATCAGCAGCAGCTTCGGCAGCATCTGCAGCAGCCGTTGCAAGATGTATCGGAACATGCGGGCCATTGTACGGCCTGCGCACGCAACACGCCACGACGAACGGGCGAGGATCGGGCCCGTGCCCGTTCCTCGCCCGCACTGAGGGTAGCCCTCGTCGCCTTCCGGCGATCAGTCGAGCTGGTAAAGGCCCCAGATGTTCCAGATGGGACCGCCGATGGGCGTGACCTTGAGGTTGCCGTACTTGTTGCGGACGGGGTAGAGCTGGATGCGGTTCGCGATGTAGAGGTAGGGCACCTGCTCCGAGATCAGGCGCTGGAAGCCGTGGTAGATATCCTTGCGCTTCATCTCGTCGAGCGTCGTCGCGCCCTTCTCGAAGAGCTTGTCGACCTCGAGTTCCCAAGGCTCGGCCTGCCACTTGGTGCTCTTGGCCAGCTTCTGGTTGAACATGTGCAAGCGTCCCTGCGAGTTCCAGATGTTGCGGCCGTTGGCCGGGTCGAGCGACCCCGTGAAACCCATCAGCACGCCTTCCCAATCAAGCGAACCGGACGTCTTCTCGACCAGCACGTTGAAGGTGATGGGCTGGAACTTGAGGTCGATGCCCAGCTTGGAAAAGTCCGTCTTGAGAATCTGGGCGATCTGCTTGCGTTCGCTGTTCTCCGAGTTGGTGTTGAGCGTGAAGCTGACGCTGTTGCCCTTGGGATCCTTGAGCACGCCCGAGGCATCCTTGCGGTAGCCGGCTTCAGCCAAAATCTGCTGCGCCTTGGCAATGTCGAAGGGGTAGACCGTGACGTCCTTTGAGTAGAAGGGGCTGGTCTGGCTTTCGCACGAGATTTGCGGCTGCGCGATACCCAGGTAGACGTTCTTGATGATGCTCTGCTTGTCGATGGCGTGGGCCAGGGCGCGGCGGAAACGGACATCGCGGAACCATGCGCTCTTGACGGGGTCGACGTAGGGCGTGCCGTCCGGCCGGACGTCGCGGTTCTGGTTGAGCGTCAGGAAGAGTGTCCCGAAGTCTGGCCCCGCTTGGTAGATGGTGAAGTTGCCCGACTTCTGCTTGGGTTGCAGGGCGCCGAAGTCCTGACCGCGCAGCGGAGCGTCCACGAACAGGACGTCCGTCTCGCCGCTCGTGAACTTGAGGACGCCGGCGTTCTGGTCCTTGACGATGAAGATGACCATCCCGTCCAGGTAGGGCAGTCGGTTCCCCTTGCCATCGACGCGCCAATAGTAGGGGTTGCGCTTGTAGACGATGCGCTGTGAGGGGACGAACTCGGCAAAGACGAACGGACCCGAGCCGGGGATGGTCGTGACATCCGTGGCGATGGTCCACATCTCGTTGAACTTGGGCTTGCCGGTCTTGGGGTCCTTGTCCTTGACCGACGCCTCAAGGGTATGCTTCGGCAGGATCGGCAGCGCCGCGAAGGTCCGCAGGAAGGGCGCAAAGGGCTTGGGCGTCCGGACCTGGATGCGCAGGTTGTCTAACTTGCGGACGGTCGGGAGCGCGTCGCCGATCGTCAGGATGTCGCGCCAATCGGTCGGGATGTCGGGGTTGAAGACGATCTGATTGAAGGTGAAGTCGACGTCATCCGCCGTGAGGGGCTTGCCGTCAGACCACTGCAGGCCCTTGCGCAGCGTGAACGTGTAGGTGAGGTTGTCCTTGGAAACCTCCCATTTTTCGGCCAAGGCTTCCTGCATCTTGCCCGTGAGGGCGTTGGTCTCCGCCATGCCCTCGAAGAGGAAGTTGAGGGGCGTGGTCGAAGAGGTTTCCTGCGCAAGTGCCAGGTTGAACGTCTTGGGGTCCGAGATCATGGCGGCCATCAGGCGGCCACCATAGGTGCCCACCCCTGCCTTGAGCGCATCGGTCGGCGGCGTTTCGACGCGGGCCGGCGTGACGGTCGTGGCGTCCTTGGGCCAGTCGGGCGTACCGCCCTTGGGCGTCGTTGACCCACTGCGATCGGTGCCCGTACAGGCAACGAGCAACGCGGTGCTGGCGGCCAGCAGGCCCCGGATGAGGCGGTTCGAGGTCATGGCTGCGACTCCGGCGTGGGTGGGGATGCGGCGAGCGGATCGATGAAGCGACCGCGTCAGAGGGTCGGGCGCGCCAGGACCGCGAGGCCGATGGCCGTCAGGAACCACGCTACGGTGATGAAGGCCGTGACCCGGTTGAGGCCGGCCTCGACGCCTTTCTGGCTGCCGAACACGTGGGCTGAACCCCCGATGCCTGCAAGTCCCTCGCCCTTGGCGGAGTGCAGCAGGACACCCACGATCAGCGCGAGCGAGAGCGTGAGCTGCAGGGCGGTCAGCACGATTTCGAGAAACTTCACCGGTGAAGGGCCTTCCTTGTCTTGATGATTTTATAACACGGGCTAGAACATCTCGGCATGACGCCCCATGGCGGCAAATTTCGCCGCACGCGTCTCGATGAGGTTGATGCCGGGTTGCCGGACCAGATCCAGCAGGGCCTCGTCCAGGGCCTCGGCCAGCAGCATCGGAGCCTGCACCGGGTTGCGATGGGCGCCGCCGGGGGGTTCCGGAATGATACCGTCGATGATGCCCAGCTCCACCAGGTCCGGTGCCGTCATGCGCAGGGCTTCGGCCGCACGCAAGGCCTGGCTGCCGTCCTTCCACAGGATGGCGGCGCAGCCTTCGGGGGAAATGACGGCGTAGTAGGCGTGCTCGAGCATCAGGATGCGGTCGGCGACACCCAGCCCGAGCGCACCGCCCGAGGATCCCTCGCCAATGACGATCGACACGATGGGGACGGGCAGGCGGGCCATTTCCATCATGTTTCGCGAGATGGCGGCGGACTGGCCCCGCGCCTCGGCGTCGATACCGGGGTAGGCCCCGGGCGTATCGATCAGGGTCACGATCGGCAGGCCGAACTTGGCCGCGTGCCGGAATAGCCGAAGCGCCTTGCGGTAGCCCTCGGGATGGGCCATGCCGAAGTTTCGGGCGAGGTTGTCCTTGGTGTCGCGGCCCTTCTGGTGGCCGACGAACATCACCGTCCGGCCCCGGAAAACGCCAAGGCCGCCCACGATGGCCCTGTCATCAAAACCTTGGCGGTCGCCGTGCAACTCGAGGAAGGATGTCGTGATCGCCTGGATGTGATCGAGCGTCGTGGGCCTCGCGGGGTGCCGGGCGATCTGGACGCGTTGGGAGGGCTTCAAGTTGCGCATGACGGCGAGCCGGACCTGGGCCAGCCGATCTTCCATGCGCCGGACCTCGGCGCCCAGATCGACGGGGCTGGCCGCCGCCAGTTCGCGGAAGCGGTCCAGTTCGTCCTCGATCTCGAGGATGGGACGCTCGAAGTCCAGGACGAGGCGTGGGCGGATGCTCATGCCGGCACCCCCCGGTGCATCGCGACCAATTGGGCGATGACTTCACGCAACTTGTGGCGCGGGACAAGCATGTCGATCTGGCCGTGTTTCATCAGCCACTCGGCAGTCTGGAATTCGGGTGGCGTCTTCTGGCGGATGGTCTGCTCGATCACGCGACGACCGGCGAAGCCGATGGTCGCCCCGGGTTCGGCCAGGATCAGGTCCGACAGCGTGGCGAACGAGGCCGACACGCCCCCTGTCGTGGGGTCGGCAAGTAGGGAGATGGCCAGCCTTCCGGCTTCATGCAGTTGCGCCATGGCCGTCGAGGTTTTGGCCATCTGCATCAGGGAGAGCGTGCCTTCCTGCATGCGCGCACCGCCCGAGGCCGTCACGATCAGCAAGTCGAGGTGCTCGATTCGGGCGGCATCGATGATGCGGGCCACGCGCTCCCCGACGACCGATCCCATCGACCCGCCCATGAAGCTGAAGTCCATGATGGCAAGCGCCAGACGATGGCCGTGGATGTGCCCGATGCCCGTGAGCACGGCTTCGGCAGCCGAATCGGTCGCGTGGGCCTGGGCGAGGCGGCGTGCATAGGGCTTGGTGTCGACAAAGGCCAGCGGGTCCTCGGAGCGCAGTTCACGGCCACGCTCCTTGAAGGTGCCCGGATCGACCAGCTGCGCAAGGCGCATGCGACCGTCAAGGCGGAAGTGATGGCCGCAATGCGGACACACGTGCAGGTTCGCCTCGAGGTCCTTGTTGTAGATGGGCGTCCCGCAGGAGTGGCACTTGGTCCAGAGGCCGTCGGGCATATCCCGGCGGATGCGCTCCGTGTCGACCAGGGAGCGCTCCTTCTTGCGAGTCTCGAACCAGTCGCGGAGGGTCATGGGCGGCATGCTAGCATGGCCCGCTTCCCAGCCTCGCCTTGCGCCATGTCGCCGGAGGTGCCGTGACGGAACCCATCATGCGTCCAGAGATGGCCGACGATGCCTGGATAGCCCCCGGGGCGACAGTGGTCGGGGATGTCCGCTTGGGCGCAGGTGCCTCCGTCTGGTTTCACGCGACGGTCCGGGCGGACGTTGCGCCGGTGCGGATTGGTGTTGGAACCAACATCCAGGATGGTGCCGTGGTCCACGTGGATGCAGATGCGCCCTGCACCATCGGCAACCAATGCACGCTCGGGCACGGTGCCGTCGTCCACGGGGCGACGCTCGGCGATCATGTGCTGGTCGGGATCCGGGCCACCATCCTGTCCGGGGCCGTCGTCGGCAACGATGTCCTGATCGGAGCCGGTGCACTCGTAACCGGGGGCGAGCGTATTCCGGACGGCGTGCTCGTCCTCGGCATGCCTGCCCGCGTCGTGCGTGCCTTGTCCGACGAGGAGCGCGAGGGCCTCAGGCGCTCGGCCCGCCATTACGTCGCGAACGCCGCGCGCTACCGGGCAGCGGGTATCGAAGACGCCTCGCGCGGTTGGCCGGGACCTACAGGTAGTCGTTGAACCACTCGGCCAGCAGGACCGAGATGTAGGACCGGGGGTGGATTTCGAGGTCATGGTCGTTCGGCAGCCGGGACGTTGCCCAGTCTGCCTCGAAGACGCGTCTCTCGGCCTCAGCCACGACATCGGGGGCGGTGATGGCAAGCGAGACCTCGAGGTTCTCGTACATGCTGCGGGCGTCGGCGTTGGCCGAACCCAAGACCACCATCCGGTCGTCGAAGGACCAGTACTTGACGTGGCTGAATGTCCGGTCGAAAAGGCGGACCTCGACGCCGACGTCGCGCAGGATGCGTCCGTAGTGCTTGTTGACGGTGCGGAAGATCTTGGAGTCGTTCGCTACCGGCAGCATGACCTGGACCGACACCCCCCGGCGGTGTGCCGCGAGCAGTTCGTTGATCAGCGTATCCTCGCTGACATAGATGTGGAACATGCGGATGCGTTCGCGCGCAGCCCGAATCGAGCGGATGAGCGCGCCGTGTATCTCGCGGCGCCGCCTGGGGTCGTTGGGATTGGTGATGGCCAGTGCTGCGGCGTGGGTGCCTGCTGGTTCGGCTTCCTGAGGCATGGACAAGGTTTCGGCAGGTCCGTCGCCGGAGCCGTTCCAATCCGCCTGGAACTCCTGGTGCATCTGGAGGGCTGCCGTGCCGCGCACGTCGATCAGCAGGTCATGCCAGGAGACTGCATATTCGTCGCCGATGTTCATCCCGCCCGTCAGGCCCCGCTGTCCGTCGGCAAGGTAGAGCTTGCGGTGGGTCAGGTGCAGGTCCGCCGCGCGTACGAGGTTGCGGTTGTACAGGCGTACCGGGATGCCCGCATCGGTCAGGATGGTCGTGACGGCGCGGTCCGTGTCCCAGTGCCGCGACCCGAAGGTGTCGAGGATGACCCGGACGTCGACGCCGGCACGCTTGCGTTCCCGCAGGGCCTGGGCCAGGGCGATGCCCGTGGCGTCGTTGTGCCAGATGAAGGTCTCGATCCAGAGCGTACGCTTGGCGGAGCGGACCAGATCGTGGATGGCGGCGAAACCCTCGGTGCCGTCGAGGTGAAGGCGGATGTCGTTGTCGGTCGATGGCTTGCGGGCCAGCTCCTGGCCGAACGCCTGCATCATGGCGTCGGCGCGGGCGTCGCGCGTGGCCAGCCGTGCACCCGTGGGCGCTCCCCGGAAGGCGGGCAGCACGGTCCCGCACCCCTGGACCACGAGGGTCAGGAGAATCAGCAGGCTGGAGAGCAGGCGCACAAAGGTATCATCGCCCATTTCCCCAAAGGACTGACGTGATTTAAGCTCGACTTTACCTGCAATCGGAGGTGGTGATGGCGCGACTCGTTTTCATGGGGACTCCGGCCTTCGCCGTGCCCGCCCTCGAGGCCTTGCTGGCCGCCGGTCACGACGTGCTGGCCGTGGTGACCCAGCCGGACCGTCCGAGCGGGCGCGGCCAGCAGTTGCAGCCTTGTCCGGTCAA
Organism: Candidatus Tanganyikabacteria bacterium; assembly: GCA_016867265.1. Taxonomy (GTDB): domain Bacteria; phylum Cyanobacteriota; class Sericytochromatia; order S15B-MN24; family VGJW01; genus VGJW01. The sequence continues at coordinate 21,343 of VGJW01000024.1, read as the reverse complement.
GGTCCGCGCGCTCGAGGCGGGGCTCGAGGTGCTGCAACCCGACCGCCTGCGTCGGGACGAGGTCGTCAAGGCGCACCTGCAGGCCCTGGGAGCGGATGCCTTCATCGTGGTGGCTTTCGGTCAGCTGTTGCCGGCCGATGTCCTCGCGATGCCCGCACATGGTTGCCTGAACATTCACGGGAGCCTGTTGCCCCGGCATCGGGGCGCCGCACCTGTGGCCCGAGCCATCATGGCCGGTGATGCCGAGTCGGGAATCAGCCTGATGCGTCTCGACGAGGGCATGGACACGGGGCCTGTCATTGCCGAGGCGCGGACGGCCATCGGGGTCCGCGAGACGGCAGGGCAGTTGGCGGAGCGCCTCGCGTTGCTTGGGGCGGATCTGCTCGTCCGCGAGCTCGGGCCCTGGTTGGCCGGGGAACGGCCCGAGCAGCCGCAGGATCAGGCTCGCGCCACACTTGCGCCCAAGCTCGACAAGGCTGAGGCCGAGATAGACTGGTCGCTCGCCGCGCCTGTCCTCGACGCGCGTATCCGGGGTCTGCTGCCCTGGCCCGGGGCCCGGACCCGATTCGCAGGGCTCGAGATCAAGGTCCATGCCGCCCAGCCCGAGCTCTTGCCTGCCGAGGACGCGTCCCCCGGCACGGTGGTGCGTGTCGATGCGGAGGGGTGGTGGGTGGCGTGCGGCACGGGGATGCTGCTTTTGTCGCGGGTCCAGATCCCGGGCAGGAAGGCGATGCCTGCCGTCGAGGCGGCACGGGGGCTGCCCGCCTTGGTCGCGGGGGCCCGGCTGGGCTGAGGATCAGGAGTGGGCGAGTGGCCGGACGACGGTCGTGGTCTTGAGCCCGCCCAGCATGTCCTCGACCGAGAGGCCCAGGATGGGGTGCACGGTGTCCGGTGCGATCTCGGCCAGGGGGACGAGCACGAAGGCCCGGTCATGCATCCGGATGTGCGGGATGATCAGGCGCGGTTCCGCGACCAGCAGATCGTCATAGAGCAGGATGTCGAGGTCGATGGCGCTTGGTCCCCAGGTGACGGTCTGCTCGCGCTGCATCTCGGCCTCGAGGCCCTGCAGGGCATCGAGCAGCGACATGGGCGCCAGCTGGGTCTCGATGCGGACAACGGCGTTCACGTACCATTCCTGATCGGGCATCTCGAGCGGTTCCGTCTCGTAGAGCTCCGAGTGGCTGCGGACCTCGATCTGGGGATGCTTGGAGAGCTTGATGATGGCCCGGGTCACGAAGTCGGCCCGGTCCCCGACGTTTGAACCCAGCGAGATGTAGACTGTCGCCAAGTGCGCCTCCCCCGGGGGCCCCTGCGGTGTCGGAAGGCCCCCTTGCCCGGGCGCCATCATAGCATCCCGGGCCAGAGAGGCCGTCCTACTCCGCGTGGTGCATCTGGTTGATGGCGCTGGTCAGCGCCACGGCCGTCTGCTGGGCCTGGACCTTGACGAGGCCCGTCTTGGTCTGGTCATCGAAGACCACCACAAGGATGTCGTTGGTACCCAAGGCGTACATGAAAACCGAGGCCGTCTCGCCCTGCTGAAACATGGCCTGGAACTCGGTCTCGCCTATCATCCGGGCCACGGCACGGGTCGAGGCGAAGGCACCGCTCACGAGCGAGGCCATGGCCTGGCAGTCGAGGCCCATGGTGTCGCCCTGTGTCGCCAGCACCTGTCCGGACTTTTCGATCAGGAGCGCGGCGACGGCATCCACGTCGTGGACCAGACCTTGCAGGAGCTTCTGGATCCTCTGGATCCCGTCCTCGGTCACGACGAAGTTCGTCAGAATCTTGTTGATCACGGATGGCTTTCGGGCGGACGGGGCGGACACCGCGCGACCCGGCCATCGTACCCCTCGGTCAGGGTTCGTAACGCCGCCTCCGGTGTGGTTCCGGCTTCGACGAGGTCTTCCAGCCAGAATCGCTCCGCCTTCGTGAGCGGGGCATGGGCCAGCAGGTCGGGGCGCCTCGCCCACGTCCGCAGGATCGCCTGCTGGCGCCGCCAGCGCCCGACGGCCCCGTGGTCGCCCGAGCGCAGTACCTCGGGGACGTCCCACCCCCTGAACGAGGACGGCCGGGTGTAGTGTGGCCAGTCCAGAAGCCCGTCGGCAAAGCTGTCTTCATGGGGGGAGGCCTCGTCGCCCACCACCCCCGGCACGAAGCGCAGCAGGGCATCGACCATGACCATCACGGCCAGTTCGCCACCCGTCAGGACGTAGTCGCCCAGCGAGACATCCTCGGTGACGAGATGTTCCCGCACGCGCTCGTCGATTCCCTCGTAGTGGCCGCAGATGAAGACGAGGCGGGGCAGCGAAGCCCAGCGGACGGCCGTGGCATGGTCGAACCGGCGGCCTTGGGGGCAGGGCATGATGACGGGTGTGCCCGGCGCGAAGTCCAGGGACTCGACGGCACGGAAGACGATGTCGGGCTTCAGGACCATGCCCGGTCCGCCACCGAAGGGCCGGTCGTCGGCGGTGCCGTGCCTGTCGGTCGCATGGGCCCGCATGTCGTGGACGCGCAGGTCCACCCGACCGTGTTCCCGCGCCTTGCCCACGAGGCTCTCGGAGAAGGGGCCCGCGAACATGCCCGGAAAGAGCGTCACCACGTCGAGGCGCGGAACGACCGGCGGCTGTGTCACTCCGCGGAGTCCACGGTGATGGCGTCGTCGTCGAACAGGCCGCCGGGCGGATCGACCCACAGGGTGCGGGAGCCTGCATCGACCCGGGGGACCAGAGGAGGGACCCACGGCACGAGTACGGGCTCATCACGACCGGCATCGACCTCGAGCAGGTCCTGGACGGCCGTGACGACGGCACGCACCGTGCCGAGAGGCCGGTCATCCGAGACATGGCGGACCGTGAAGCCGACGACATCCCCGAAGCGCACGCCGCCGGTGCGGACGGGAAGCGCCTGGTCCTGCGGGACCGTGAGTTCGGCACCTCTGAGCATGGCGGCTTCCTCGGGCGTCGGGAAGCCCTCGAAGGCCACGAGGGCGAGATCCCCGGCCGCTCGGGCTGTACGGATGACCAGATCCCGTGTCCGACCATCAGGCCACGCGGCCCGGACAGCCATGCCGGGCTTGTAGCGACCGGGTAGTCCGGCCACGGAGGTCACCTTGAGCTCGCCCCGGACCCCATGGGTCTTCAGGATGCGCCCGACGACGAAGCGATCCGCCATGCCGCGCTGATCAGACGCGCGCGATCCGACCGCTCTCGAAGGTCCGGATCTCGATGACCACGCCGTCCTTGATGACGATCTCCGGCGCGGCCATCTTCTCGTAGAAGGCATCGCCCACGGACACGTCGACAAAGTTCTCGACGTTGCCTTGTACGAATTCCTGACCCAGCGACAGCTGACCGAAGACCTGCAGGCGCTGCAGCAACTCTGCCTTGTTCGCGGACAGGCGCTGGCGGTCTTCGTTGATCTGGGCCTCGAGTTGCGGCAGCGCTTCCGGCTGGCGCTTCTGCAGTTCCTCGACGGCCCGCTTGGCCTGGAACTCGAGCTCCTGAGCCTGCTCGTCGAGCTGGCCGAGTGCCTGCTGCAGTTCGGCCATCGCCTGCTGCTTGAAGGATTCGGTCACGATCGTCTTGATGACGACTTGCCGGCGGAGATTCAGGGACTGGACCATCTCAGGGCACTCCTGACTTGAAAGGGATATCGGATCATACCACGAATCCTTATGGTTGACATATGGACGACGTGTGGTTTTCGGGTGCAGCATGGGCCATCCCCAGGAGGTTCCCGTGCCCGCCGTGCTTGCCTTCGTTCTGTTGACGCAAATCCTCGACACGCGTGTCTCCGTCGTTCTCGAGGCGCAGGGGAGACCCGGCCGTCTTGTGCGCATCGCACCCGGTGCGCGTGTCGCCGACCTGCTGCGCAGCCAGCGCACCCCCGTGCCGACCGGCTGGGTCGTCGTGCCTCCTCTGGCGACGGTCCTGGCCGATGGCATGGCCGTTCGCCTGGTGCGCCCCCAAGCCCTGCGGCAACCGGCACGACCCCGACGTCCCGGACGTCAACGGCGAGCCTCGTCGCCTCCGCCGGGCTGGCCACTCGACCTGAACCACGCCGATGCCCACGCTCTGGACCGCCTGCCCGGCATCGGACCGGGGCTTGCCAAGGCCATCCTCGACAGGAGGCGTGCCAGGGGCGGACGGCTGCACGGTCCGGGAGATCTACAGGGCCTCAAGGGCCTCGGTCCCCGTCGCCTCGAACGGATCGGGCCGCTTGTCTCGTACCGTTGATGCGGAGGTCCTGCGGGCGCCCCAGTTGTTCGTACTGATGGGGCTGTGGGCGACCCTCGCCTGGCCTGCCGTGGGAGTCGTCGCAGGCCTGCTCGTCGCCGCCTCGCTGGTGGCTGCGGCGTTGTTCCAGCCGATGCGGCCGCGGGAGGTGGGCAAGGTATCGCTGCTCGTGACCTGCGGCGTCCTGACCGGGTTGCTCGTGGCTCCGCGGCCCGACCCTCCTCTCCTGCCGGGGCCTTGGACGGGTCTCGTGCGGGTTCTTGAGGAGCCCCGGATGCTTCCGTGGGGCCAGGTCGCGCTCGAGGTTCGCCAGATCCTCCCCCCGGGGCCCCGTGTCCAAGTGGTCCTGGCTCGCCACCCGGGGGCAGGACCTTGGCCCGGACGCGTCCTGCACGTTCGGGGGCGCCTGCTGGCGGGTGCGGACCGAGGCCTCCCGAGGCTGGCCTGCAGGACATGGATGCTTCGCGGTCTGCCTCGCCTGTGGGACCCTGATTTCCTTCGTGCGCGACTCGAGGCCAAGGTGGTCCGAGCAGCGACCCGTGCCATGCCGCAGCGCGAGGCGGGCTTCTTGCGCAGTCTGCTCTTCGGTGCCGGGACCCCGGCCATGGTCGAGGGCGACATCCGTCGCTTCCGGGACCTGGGGCTGAGCCATATCCTTGCTGTCAGCGGCTTTCAGGTCTCCCTGCTCGTGGGCTTGCTTGCCCGTTTGCTTCGTCCCTTGGCCGCGGCGCCGTGGCTCGCGGGCCTCTTTCTTGGGTTCGGAACTTGGGTCTATGCCGGCCTGTGCGGTTTCGATGCCGCCGTATCCCGGGCAGCCGCGATGGCCACGGCCATGGTGCTGGCCCGGGCCACCGGACGATGGCCGGCCCCGGCTCCGGCCCTGCTGCTGGGTGTCATCGGCCTGCTCGTCATGTCGCCCGGTCTCGCGACATCGCTCGGCCTCGCATTCAGTACGCTGGCGACCTGGGGCATCCTGTCGGCGCCTCCGTGCCCGTGGCGGCCGCTGTCGTGGTGGTGGCCCGGGCTCTGGGCCCAGGCCTGGTGCCTACCTTTGCAACTGGCCGTTTTCGGGGCCGTGTCTCCCTGGGGCTTGCTGGCCGGACCATTTCTTGACATAGGGGTCACGCTACTGACCCTCGGCGGCTTCCTGCGTTGCGTGTTGGGCGTGACGGGCCTGGATCCGTACACATGGACCGGGCCCGCACTGGGCCTCGCTGCCGGCCTGGTGCTGCGGGTCCTCCAGCCCTTGTCGCAGCTTCCGGGTGCTCCATGGTTGCTGCCCCTCGCCTCCGAGCCAGGCTGTGCGATCGTGCTGGGCGGGCTCATGGGGGCTGCCGTCACCGGTCGCCTGCGGCCGCGGGCCCTGCCGCTCGCGCTCGCGTTGCCGCTGGTCGCCTCGCTTGCCTTCTCCCCTGCGGCGCCCATCCTGCTGCCGACGATCGTGGCATCGTCCGGGTCCGGCACGGCCTGGCTGCTGCCGGGTGCCGCATCCGAGCCCTTGCTGTGGCTGCTGCCCCGCAGCCCGCGTACCGGAGCAAGCCTGGGGCGTGCTGCCGTGCAAGCGCTTCAGGCACGTGGCTTGCGCCGAGTCTCCGTCGTGGTGTTGGGGCGACAGGTCCATCCTGGGCCGTGGCCTCTCGATCGCCTGGTCCGACGTGGCGCGGGCGGCCTCGGCGGCCAAGGCCGATTGCGCCGCGGCCGTCATGGCGTCGCTTGCCTGCGCTGGTCGGGGGGCTGGTTGGTCGTGGCTGACCGGACGTCCCGACAGGCCGAGGCCGAGGCGACGACCCGCTTGCCCGCGGGAAGGCGCATGGTCTGGCTGCGGGCCACGCGGGGACCACGGAGTACGGTGCTGCTGCGTTCCGCCGAGGGGGACGTGGCCCTGTCGCCGTGAGTATCCGCTTGCTTGTCGCGGCCCGGTCAGGGGCGTCAGCGCCTCGGGCGCCTGCGGGCCACGTCGAAGACGCCCTCAGGGGGCAGAAGGCTCAGCGTAAGGCCGATCGCCGCCACCGGTCGCGTGCCGTCCACCGGGGGCATCGTCCGTCGGACGACGCCTTGGCCGTCGACGAACCAGGCCTGCCCCGTACCCATGACCTGGACCTGATCGTGGTCGAGGCGCAGGCTGATGCCCGGGGACAGGCCCAGGCCCAGGAGGCCCTCGCCCTTCAGGACCCCGTGCGTCAGGCGTTCAAGTGGAGCGGCTTCGGGCATGTCGCCTTCGGCCACCATGCCCCGTACGAGCCGCATGCCCTCGTCGACGCGGAGTGGTTCGCGGCCAGGCACGCCCTGGACGCACCAGTCTCCCAGGCTGCGCAGGCCAGGTCCGCTGGCTGCGAGGGGCAAGCGTTCCCCGTACTGCTGGATCAGCGCACGAAGGCGGCCACCATCCTGCAGGGCACGCTTGAGAATGCTGGCCGAGCCGTCGTCGGCAAGGAACAATCCCGTGGCTTGCGTCAGTTCCCGGGACAGGGTCGCCTCGGTCATCAGGTCGGCGACCAGCACGTTCACCTTGCGCGCTCCGGCGAGAAGCAGGTGCTCTTTCCAGTGCTCGGCAACGGGCGCCTCGGACCGGCCTGCGAGCAGCAGGATGCTCGCCTGCGTGCCACCGGCGTCTCGGACGAAGCCGGCGATCCCCGGCAGGCGGCCCGAAGTCGGTGCCACCCCCAGCAGCGTGACAGGTTGTCCCGAAGACCCGATCCGACGGGCTTCACGCGCGGAACCGCCGAAGCCAAGGAAGCCTCCGCCGGTCCCCGGGGCCGGACCGGCAGGTGCGAGTCCACGGGGTTCCTCCGACCACTTCAGCGACTCGCCCCCGATCAGGCGATGCCAGCGGAAAGGACCCAGCGCCGTCCAGCGCCCTTGGGTCGCGACCGGCGGATAAGTCTCGGCCGGACGCAACATGTGGACCGCACCTGCGCCGTGGACCGTCAGGCCCTGAATGTCGAGACGTGCCATCGTCTGTTCATCTATGCCGAGCCCTTGGCGATCTGCCCCCCGCGCCAAGCCCATCACCAGGCGACCGAGCCGGTTCTTCTGCGTGAGGTGCGTGTCCACGAGCCAGTCGGGTAACTGGTCGAGGCCTGACTTGGTCTCGAAGGCCGGCTGGCCGTCGAGCGCCTCGGCGGAGCTGCCGCCCGTCAGCATCCGGCTGCCCCAGGCCATGGCGCCGCCGCTCGTCCCCATCAGGACCTGGCCACGCCGCCAGGACGCGGCGAGTGCGCCTTGCAAGGGGGTGTCCGCGAGGACCTCGCGCACACGGTTCTGGTCGCCTCCCGTCAGGAAGACCAGATCGGCGGCCGCTAACGTCCGGACCAGACCGGGCTTGGCTGCGTCGCCGCGCTGCCGGATGGGCAGCGTCTCGCAGACGACGCCCAGGTCCCGAAACACCTTCTCGTAGGCGAGGGCCGCCGTCTCCGGCCGTGCCGAAGCCATCGCCAGCAGCACGACGCGGGTTGCCGTGCCCGCGGCCTGGTTCAGGCCTTCGGCGAGCAGGGCCTCTGGGTCCGGGCCCCCGCCCAGGAAGATGGCCTTGCCGGGCAGCGGCACCGGGTCCTGGGCCAGGGCCGGGCGCGCCAGCAGGAGCAGGCCCAGCGTGCAGGTGAGGAAGCGTCGCATGGCGATCAGAATGCCATGGCTCGCGGTCGCTCTCTGTGCGACGTGCCACCCCGGGTAGGATGAAGCGGGGGGATATGCTGATGAAGGAAGGCCTGATCCTGGCCATCGACCAGGGCACGACGGGCTCGACCGCCCTGTTGTTCGACCATCAGGGCCGCGAGCGCGGGCGGGGGTATCGCGAGATCGCCCAGCACTATCCGCAGCCTGGCTGGGTCGAGCATGATCCCCTCGAGATCCTCGAGCGAACCCGTGAGGCCGTGGCTGACGCACTGGCGGCAGCTGGCGGCCAGGCACCCGTTACGGTCGGCCTGACGAACCAGCGCGAGACCGTTGTCGTCTGGGAGCGGGCGACGGGCCAGCCGATTCACCGCGCCATCGTCTGGCAGTGCCGCCGCACGGCCGATGCGTGCGCCAAGTTGCGCGAGGGCGGCCACGAGGAGGCCATCCGCAAGGCGACAGGTCTGGTTCTCGACCCGTACTTCTCGGGGACCAAGCTCGCATGGATCCTGGACCAGGTACCGGGTGCCCGGGAGCGTGCCGAGGTCGGCGAACTGGCCGCCGGCACGATCGATGCATGGTTGATCTGGCATCTGACGGGCGGAGCCGTGCACGCCACCGATCCGTCCAACGCCAGCCGCACGATGCTGTATGACCTGCACGCGGGGGACTGGTCGGATGACCTGTGCGGCCGCTTGCGTGTCCCGCGGGCGGTTCTGCCGGGGCTCGTGCCCAGCAGCGGGCCCATCGGCCGGACGGTGGCGTGGGGGGATCTGCCTGCAGGCGTGCCGTTGACCGGCTGTGCCGGCGACCAGCAGGCGGCGCTCTTCGGGCAGGGCTGCCTCGATGTCGGGGAAGCCAAGAACACTTATGGCACAGGCTGTTTCCTGCTCGTGCATGCCGGGGACCAACCCGTGGTGCCGGGCGAGGGCCTGCTGGGCACTGTCGCCTGGCAGCTGGGTACTCGGCGATCCTTTGCCGTGGAAGGCAGCGTTTTCGTCGGCGGCGCGGCCGTGCAGTGGCTGCGGGATGGTCTGGGCCTGATTGCGGCGGCCCACGAGAGCGAGGTACTTGCACGCAGCGTGCCGGACAGCGGCGGCGTGGTCATGGTGCCGGCCTTCACGGGGTTGGGGGCGCCCTACTGGGATGCCGAGGCCCGGGGGGCGCTGCTGGGCCTGACGCGCGGCACGACGCGTGCCCACGTCGTCCGGGCCACGCTAGAGGCCATTGCCCACCAGGTCACGGACCTGCTCGAGGCCATGGCTCCCTCGGTGCCCGGTGGTCTGGGCAACCTGCGCGTCGACGGCGGGGCGGCGGCCAATGACCTGCTGATGGAGCTGCAGGCCGACTTCAGCGGCCGGGCCATCGTGCGGGGCGACAAGGTCGAGGCGACGGCGCGCGGCGCGGCGCTGCTGGCTGGTCTCGGGGCAGGCTTCTGGGAGCAGCCCGGGGACCTGCCGCGGCCGCTCGAGGAACAGGTCTTCGTGCCGCGGATGGCCGCGGAGGACCGGACGGCCGCACGTGCACGCTGGGCACGGGCCGTGGACCGCGTCAGGGGACCGTTGTAGGCCTCAGGCCCATACCTTGCCGCCCTGGGGGTTCAGGGCCCGGGCCACGACTTGGCACAAGTCGGAGACGACCTGCTGCACGAGGGCTTCGTCGCGGCCTTCGGCCATGACCCGGATGAGGGGTTCGGTACCACTGGCCCGCACCAGAAGGCGGCCCTGACCGTGCAGGCGATCTTCGGCGGCGCGAATCGCTTCCCCGATGTCCGGATGGGTTTCCCAACCCTTGACCGAAGGCACCCGGACGTTGCGCAGCAACTGGGGATGGATGGTCAGCAGGCTGCGCGCCGCGCTGGCCGGTCCGTCCAGGGCGGAAAGCGCCTCGAGCAGGCGCAGGGACGTGATCAGGCCATCGCCCGTCGTGTTGGCCGAAAGGTCGATGATGTGCCCGCTCTGCTCGCCGCCCAGCCCGAGTCCCCGGGCGCGCATCTCCTCGAGCACGTAGCGGTCCCCGACCTTAGCGCGGACCAGCTGGCCCCCCAGTGCCCCGACCGCTTCCTCGAGGCCCAGGTTGCTCATGACCGTCGCGACCAGATCGGCCCGGTCCCGGCGTCCGGTCGCCAGCCCTTGCCGCAGGCAGAGGAGCATGAGCAGGTCCCCGTCGAGCGGGGCGCCATCCTCGGCCACGGCCAGGCAGCGATCGGCGTCCCCGTCGAAGGCCAGGCCTAGGCGGGCACCTTGCTTGACCACGGCTTCGGTCAACGGGCCCAGGTGGGTCGAACCGCATCCGGCATTGATGTTGTCCCCGTCGGGCGTGTCCCCCAGCGTGATGACCGTGGCTCCGAGCCGCTTCAGGACGCGCTCGGCCAGGCCTGACGCCGCGCCGTTCGCCGTGTCCGCGACCAGGGTCCAGCCCTCAAGGCCGGCGGGCAGCAGGCTGGCCAGATGGTCCTCATAGGCCCCGACGGCGCGGGTATCGTGCGTGACGGTACCGATCGCCGACCCTGTCGCACCGACCAGATCGTGGGCCCGGTCGATCAGGTCCTCGAGGGCGGCCTCGGTCGCGTCCGGAAGCTTGAACCCGTCGCCCGAGAAGATCTTGAGGCCGTTGTCCGGTGCAGGGTTGTGGCTGGCCGAGATCATCACGGCCGCGGCAGCTCCCTGTTGGCGTGCCAGCCAGGCTACCGCAGGCGTGGGCAGGACGCCCAGCAGGCGCACGTCGGCCCCACCCGCCGTGAGACCTGCAGCAAGGGCCGCCTCGAGCATGGGGCCCGATCGGCGGGTATCCCGGCCGACCATAACGAAGGGGCGCGTATCGCCTTCGCCCAGGCGCTCGGCCAGTGCCCGGCCGAGGCGCATCGCAAGGTCCGCCGTCAGGTCGCGACCGGCGAGGCCGCGGATGCCATCGGTGCCGAAGTACCTACCCAAGGACGGCCTCCCGGGCCGCATGGCCCTCGGTATGCCAGCGCCAGGCGGTGGCCACGATGTCTTCCAGGGCAGGGAACGCCGGCTTCCACCCTAGCTCGGCCTGCGCCCGGTCGGACTTGCCAATCAGGATGCCCGGGTCGCCGGGTCGCCGGGGTGCCCAGGTGAAAGGAACCGTGCGTCCCGAGACCTCCTCGACGGTCCGGATGACCTCGCGGTTGCTGTAACCCGCGCCATTGCCCAGGTTGTAGGACGCGCTGGCCCCGCTGGCACGCAGGCGATCCAGCCCGAGCAGGTGGGCGTCGGCCAGGTCCGAGACGTGGATGTAGTCACGGATGCAAGTACCGTCGGGGGTGTCGTAGTCGTCCCCGAAGACCTTGAGGTCGCCCTTGCCGAGTGCCGCCCGGATGACGAGGGGAATCAGGTGCGTCTCGGGCTCGTGCGCCTCGCCCAGGGTCCCGTCGGGGTGGGCACCGGCGGCGTTGAAGTAGCGGAACACCACCGAGCGCAGGCCGTGGGCGACCTCGAAGTCGGCCAGTATGCGCTCGACCATCAGCTTGGACCAACCGTAGGGATTGATGGGCCACTGGGGATGCTCTTCGGGGATGGGCACCTGCTGCGGCACACCATACGTGGCAGCCGTCGAGGAAAAAATGAAGCGATCGATGCCGGCCTTGACCATTTCCTCGATGAGCGTCAGCGTCGCCGAGACGTTGTTGCGGTAGTACCGGCCAGGGTCGCGTGTGCTCTCGCTGACGACGATGAGACCGGCGAAGTGCATGACGGCCTCGACGTCGTGATCCGCGAACAGACGGCGCAGCAGGTCGGCATCGCCCAGGTCCCCGCGGACCAGGCGTTCCTCGGGTACGGCCCACGCATGGCCGTAGGAGAGGTCGTCAAGTACCAGCGGGTCGTCACCGCGGTCGATGAGCGCCCGGACCACGTGGCTGCCGATGTACCCGGCACCACCGACGACGAGGACCCGTCCCATCAGCGCCCCTCCCCTGCGACGGCGGCTGCCGGGACTGCCGGCGCGACCGAACCGGCCTGCCCGTCCCCGCTCGTGCGGCTGACGAGTGCGGCACCCGTGACGATGAGCAGCGCTCCAACCCAGCGCTGCAGGCTGACGTGCTCGTTCAGGACGAAGCGGCTGACCAGCAGGACCAGCACGTAGGACAGGCCCAGCATCGGATATGCGAAGCTCAGGGGTACCCGCGACAGGACGACGATCCAGACGGCGGCTCCTAGGCCGTAGAGGCCGATGCCGGCCACGATGTAGGGATTGCTGACTACACGTTGCAGCAGGCCCCAGCCGCCCGAGACGGCTTGTCCGTCGATGCGTCCCAGCAGGCCCGTGCCGTACTTCAGGGACAACTGGCCGCCCACGCTGATGACGATGGCGAGCAGGATCAGGATCAGGGACTTGGTCATGAGTGGCCCGGGACGAATAGGGGAGTCAATAGGCCTTGTGGGCCACGACCTCGTAGAGGGTCCTGAGCATGATTTTCAGATCAAACAGCCATGACCAGTTCTCGACGTAGTAGATATCGTAGCGCGTCCGCTCCTCGATCGAGCCTTCCTCGCCCCGCAGGCCGTTGATCTGCGCCCAGCCCGTCAGGCCCGACCGCACGAGGTGGCGGTCCATATACTTGGGGATTTCCTGGCGGAACCGATCCACGAAGTAGGGCCGCTCGGGCCGTGGTCCGACCAGGCTCATGTCACCTTTGAAGACGTTCCACAATTGGGGCAGTTCGTCCAGACTGAAGCGCCGCAGCACACGGCCCACGGGCGTCACGCGGCTGTCCTCGGGGCGTGCCCAGACCGGTCCCGTGGTGTCCTCGGAATCCGTGCGCATCGAGCGGAACTTGTAAATGGGGAACAACCGGCCGTCGCGGCCCATGCGCTCCTGCGCGTAGAACACCGGGCCGGGCGTCATACGGACCAGCATGGCAAGCAGCCCTAAGACAGGGGCAAGGACCAGCAGGGCCGTCCCCGAGAGGACGACGTCGGTCGTGCGCTTGACGAAGCGATGGTGCCACTTGCGCAGGGGGACGTCCCGGATCTCGAGGGTGGGCACGCCATCGAGTTCGCCGATGACGAGCTTGGCCGTCACCAGCTCCGTCAAGTCCGGCACGATGCGGAAGCGGATGCCCGGAACCACGACCGAGCACGTCGCCATCCACGCGAAAAGGTCCCGAAAGCTGGCGCCTGGAAGGGCAAACACGACTTCGTCGATGTGGTGGCGGACCACGACCGCCCCCAGGTCGTCCAGGCCACCGAGCACATGCCCCCATCCGGCAAACTCGCCTTCCGTCCGGTTCCAGGCCGGGAAGGTCCAGCGATCGCCGTCGACGGCGTCCGCTGGTCCGGGCACGAAGCCCACGAGCCGGTGCCCCAGCTCGGGGTGGCGGTAGAGGCGTGTACCGACGGTCTCGGCCAGGCTGTTGCAGCCGACGACGAGGGTGTTCAGGGCCCCCCAGCCTCGACGCATCAAGGCGCGGTAGGCCTTGCGGGCGACCACATGACCGGTGGCCAGGGCCAGCCACGCCACCGTCGTTCCCATCACGACCCAGATGCGCGAGAAGGAGAAGTCCCGGTAGAAGAAGCTTGCGGCCAGCACCAGCAGCGTGCCTAGTGCCAAGGCCACGGTCAGCAGCACGACGTCCTCGAAGTGGCCAGCGCCGCGGCGGTCCCGATACATGCCCGAAAGCGCCATCGCGACCACCCAGACTCCGGCGATGGCCAAGGAGCCCCAGACATAGGGGCCCACGGGTGGCGCGATCGCCACGCCCATCACGTTCTTCCACACGAACCGGGCCGCGTAGGCCAGCATCAGGGCCGAAAAGCCAAGCAGCAGGTCCATCGCCAGCACGCCGGGCACGGCCAGCGCGAACGTCCGCCGGCGCACGACGTCCCACCAGGGCCGGACAGCCGGTTCGACGGGCACGGCGCCGGTGGCGTGGACCAGCCACTGGTTGGCCATCAGGCACCCCCCGCGAGGGCCGCGACCCCGCGAAACGGCTCGCTCGGCGCCTTGGAACCCTGCGCGTCGCGGGCGGCCAGCAGCGGCTCGAGCACGGTCGCGACCCGCTGCTTGAATCGGTCGGGGGCGAAGCCGGCCGCGTGGGCCACCATGGCCTGCGGCTGCCATGCGATGGTCCGGGCCTCGCCGATGGCCGCCGCCAGCGCGGGGACCTCGGGCTCGGGGAAGAAACAGCCCGTCACGCCCGGAAGCACCGAGTCGAGGGCCCCGCCGCGCCCGAGCGCGATGACGGGTCGGCCCGAAGCCATGGCCTCGACCGGCACGATGCCGAAGTCCTCGAGGCCCGGGAACAGAAGGGCTTCGGCCCGCGCCAGCTCGTGCGCGACCCGCTGGTCGTCGAGGGCCCCCATGAAGGTCACGCCGGGACCGGCCATCGCTTCCAGGCGGCGACGCTCGGGACCGTCCCCGATGACGCGCAGGGGGACCCCAAGGCGGGTGCACGCCGCGACGGCGAGATCCACGCGCTTGTAGGGCACCAAGCGCGAGACGACGAGCATGTGAGGGCCGACCTCATCAGCGGGGGCGGGCCGGAACCGTGACACGTCGACCGGTGGGGGCACCACGACGGCATCGGCGCCGTACCAGCGGCGGATGCGGCTGCGAACCTCACCCGAGTTGGCCAGCCAGTGGTCGACGCGGCGGGCAGCCAGGACATCCCACTGGCGAAGTCGGTGCAACTGCCACGCTGCGAACGGGCGAAGCACGGCCGGCAGGCTCTCGATGTACTCGGGGGCCATGTCCCAGAGGTAGCGGGTGGGCGTGTGGCAGTAGGCGACGTGGAGGGCGTCGGGGCGCACCAGCACGCCCTTGGCGCAGGCATGGGTGCTGGTCAGGACCAGGTCGTAGGCGCGCAGGTCGAACTGCTCGAAGGCCAGCGGCATCAAGGGCAGGGTCGCCTGATGCGGCAGGGGCAGACGCTGCAGGAACGAGGTGCGCACGTCCGTGAGGCCCAAGCGGGCACCCAGATTACCGCGATGCATGGCGACGTGGACGGGTGCGCCCGGGAACATCCCGGCCAAGGCCTCGACCACGCGCTCGGAACCGGCGAGGTTCGTGAGCCATTCGTGGACGAGGGCGACCTTCACGACGGGGATCTTCCGGTGGGGCTTTCCGGGTGGGCGGGCACCCGAGGATAGGTTTCGGCGGTCTGGCGGGCCGTCTGCTCCCAGGTGAAGCGGTTGGCCCGCTCGCGGCCCAGACCTGCGAGTCGCTGGCGCAAATCGGCGTCCGCAAGGACGGCGCGCAGCGCTCCCTGCCATGCTACCACGTCGTTCCAGCGGGCTTCGAGGCAAGCCCCGGCAAGCGTTTCGGCCGTTGCCGAGCCGGTGTCGGCGATGACGGGGATCCCGGCCGCCATCGCTTCGAGCGGGGGCAGTCCGAAGCCCTCTATCCGGCTGGGAAAGACGAAGGCGATCGCATCGTGGTACAGGGCTCGGACATCGGCTTCGTCCGGCAGGCCCGGGATGTTGTGAAGGAGATGGCCGACGCCCAGCGCCGCGGCGACGGGACGAATGTCATGGCGGGGGTCGGGGCGCCCCAGCTGGACGAGGGGCGGGACGTCGAAGCCTTCGCGCATCAGGGCGGCCATCGCCTCGAGCACCGTCGCCAGACCCTTGTGCGGCTTCCACTGTCCGACGTGCAGCATGTACCGGTCGGGCAGGCCTAGGCGTGCCCGGAGCCCGGCTGCCCGGTCTCGCGGCGTGGGCTCCCCGAAGCGGGGGTCCACGCCCAGATGCGTCACGCTGATGCGTTCGGCCGGCACGCCGCGGGCGATCAGGTCATCGCGTGTAAAGGCCGAGACTGTCAGGATCCGGTGGGCACGGGCCGGGACCAGCCACGTGCCCATGATGCGGACATAGGCCGTGCCCAGATTGCCCAGAACGGGGACGTGAAGCGGGATTAGGTCGTGGATGGTCGCGACGAGCGGGACGGGGCAGGCCAGCGGCGCCGTCAGGTGCGGGGCGTGGAAAACATCGGGAGGTTGCGTGCGAATGGCCTGCCAGAGGGCGCCCTGCTCCCGAAGGGAGTGAAGCGGGGCGTCCAGGACCACGCCCGGACGATCGAGGTCCTTCAGGACTGCTGCCGGTCCAAAGGGCACGAGCACAAGGTCATGCGCCGGCAATCGAGTCCATAACTCCCGAATGTAGCGGCCGATGCCGGTGTGGTGCCACATCCGGACATCGAGGCCGACCCGGAGCGGCCGGGTCACGCCGGACGGCCGGTCGCGTGGCGGAACCATTCAGCCGTCCGCGCAAGGCCTTCGGCCAACGGCACGACGGGCTGCCAGCCCACGAGGGTCCGGGCCCGATCGATGTCAGGCTTGCGCTGCCGGGGATCATCGGGGGGCAGAGGATGCCAGGCCCGCTCGGCTGGACGCCCCAGCAAGGCGTCGACGGCGTCCGCCAACTCGCGGATGGTGAATTCCCCGGGGTTGCCCAGGTTGGCCGGAAGGGCATCTCCCCGGTCCATCCAGGCGAGGAGGCCGGCCACCAGGTCCGAGACATACTGAAAAGAGCGCGTCTGGTCGCCCGTGCCGTAAAGCGTCAGCGGCTTGCCGGCGAGTGCCTGGCAAAGGAAGTTCGACACGACCCGGCCGTCATCCGCCCGCATCCTCGGGCCATAGGTGTTGAAGATCCGCACGATGCGCGTGTCGACCCCGTGGGCCCGGTGATAAGCCATCGTCAGCGCCTCGGCGTAGCGCTTCGCCTCGTCGTAGCAACTGCGCCAGCCGATCGGGTTGACGTGTCCCCAGTAGGTCTCGGGTTGGGGATGGACCTGAGGATCCCCATAGACCTCCGAGGTCGAGGCCACCAAGAATCGGGCTTGCCAGCGATGCGCGGCCTCGAGAAGGTGGCGGGTGCCCTCCGCCCCGACGCGCAACGTCTCTATGGGCAGGCGGCCATAGTCCGGCGGCGAGGCAGGCGAGGCAAGGTGCCAGACCGTCTGGCAAGTATCGAGCGGCGGCAGGCCGTCACTGATGTCCGCTTCGACCAGCGTGCAGCGGCCAGTGGCCAAGGCCGGCTCCAGGTTCTCGCGGCGGCCCGTGCAGAGGTTGTCGAGGACGACGACCGACTCTCCGGCCGCCAGCAGGGCGTCGACGAGGTGCGAACCCACGAAGCCGGCGCCGCCCGCCACCAAGGTACGTGCCACCTCAGCCGCGTCCCACGCCGACCAGGATCAGGCCGGCTTCCTCGGTGCGCTGGCGTTCGAGCACGTTGCGTCCGTCGACGAGCAGCCGGCCGCGCATCCGCGCGGCGACGGCAACAAGGTCCAGCTTGCGGTAGGGGGCCCACTCCGTGACCAGCACCAGGGCGTCACAACCTTCCGCAAGGTCCAGGGGATCGTCAGCGAAGCCCAGATCCATCTCGGTCCACTGCTGCCGGGCCTGGGGCATGGCGACGGGGTCATGCACCCGGACGCGGGCGCCGGCCTTGAGCAACTGCATCGCGATGGCGCGGCTGGGAGCATCGCGCAGGTCATCGGTGTCCGGCTTGAAGGCCAGGCCCAGCAGACCGATGGTCCGGCCCTTGAGGATCTTGAGGTGCTCCTGAAGCTTGACCAGCACGACGTGCCGTTGGTGCTCGTTGACTTCGACCGTGGCCTCGAGCAGGCGCGTCGGCACGCCGTACTCGCGGGCCGTGGCCTGCAGGGCCATGACGTCCTTGCGGAAGCACGAGCCGCCCCAGCCGATGCCGGCCTGCAGGAAGCGCGGGCCGATGCGCGCATCGAGGCCGATGCCGCGGGCGACCT
Source organism: Candidatus Tanganyikabacteria bacterium (assembly GCA_016867265.1). Lineage (GTDB taxonomy): Bacteria > Cyanobacteriota > Sericytochromatia > S15B-MN24 > VGJW01 > VGJW01. Next base: position 3,773 of record VGJW01000024.1, on the reverse strand, counting down.
CGGTGATGTCGGCCCCGACCTTCTCGGCAAGCGATGCCATCTCGTTGATGAAGCTGATCTTGGTCGCGAGGAAGGCATTGGCGGCGTACTTGACCAGTTCGGCCGACGCGAGGTCGGTTTCCACCAGGGGAACCGGATGCCCGTGCCGGGCGAGGCCCAGCCCGGCAGGGACCGGAAACTCCTGATCGAGGATAGGTCGGTACAGCTGGCGCAGGATCGCGAAAGCCCTTTCGTCACCCGCCCCGACGACGATGCGGTCCGGATGCAGGGTGTCGCCGATGGCCGAGCCTTCCCGGAGGAACTCAGGGTTGGATGCGACGAGGAAGCGGTGCCCGGCCATGCTGCCCTTGCCCGGGTCGTCCCCGGCCATAACGGCACGGGCCTTGAGTCCTTCCTCCACGAGCATCTCGACCCAGTTGCCCGAGCCAATGGGTACGGTGCTCTTGTTGACGACGAGGATGCCGGCGTCGGAATCCAGATGCTGGCCGATGCCGCGGGCGACGGACTCCAGCGCCGTCAGGTCCGGCTCGCCCGAGGGCTGTGGGGGCGTACCCACGGCGATGAAGACGACATCGGGCGCCATCGGCGCCGTATCCAGGCTGGCCACCACGCGCAGGTGCCCCGCGGCCATGGTCTCGCCCAGCAATTCGGGCAAGCCCGGCTCATGGATGGGGCATTGTCCGGCTTCGAGCAGCGCGCGCTTGGCCGCATCGTTTTCGACCAGCGTGACATCGTGATCCAGCCATGCAAGGCAGGCGCCGGTCACCAGGCCGACGTAGCCGGCGCCGACGACCATGACCTTCACCGCTGACCCTCGGCCACCCTTGCCGTCTCGGTCCGGTTGGCCTCTGCGCGGGCCGTGTCCAGCCCCCGCTCATGCAGGGGGCGCCACCAGGTCTCGTTGGCCAGGTACCAGGCGACGGTCGCTTCCATGCCTTCTTCGAAGCCCACGGAGGGCTCCCAGCCCAATTCGCGGCTGATCCGCGAAGCATCGATGGCGTAGCGCCTGTCGTGGCCAGGGCGGTCCTGCACGTGGCGGATGGCCGAGGCATCCCGGCCCAGTCGCTCGATGAGCCAATGGGTAATGAACAGGTTCGTTCGCTCGGCGTTTCCGCCGACGCAATAGACCTCGCCCGGCGTCCCCTTGCGCAACACCGTGTCGAGCGCCCGGCAGTGGTCCACGACATACAGCCAGTCGCGGACATTCTGGCCATCGCCGTAGACGGGCACCGTGCCGCCCTGCAGCAGGTTCAGGATGAACAGCGGGATCAGCTTCTCGGGGAACTGGTACGGGCCATAGTTGTTGGAACAACGGGTGATGACCGTTTCCATCCCGTAGGTGTGGTGGAAGGCCCGGGCCATCAACTCGCCGCCGGCCTTGGAGGCGGAGTAGGGCGAGTTGGGCTGGATGGGCGTCTCCTCGGAAAAGAGGCCCGTGGGGCCCAGCGAGCCCATGACCTCGTCCGTGCTGCAGTACAGGAATCGTGTGACGCCCTGGCGGCGGGCGACGTCGAGCATGGTCTGCGTGCCCAGAACGTTGGTCCGGACGAAGGCCTCGGGGTCGGTGATCGACCTGTCGACGTGGCTCTCGGCGGCCAGATGCATGACGGCATCGACGCCCTGCATGGCGGCCGAGACGGCCTCGCGGTCGGTGATGTCCCCCTGGATGAAGCGGTAGCGGGGATGGGTCTCGATGTCGGCAAGGCTCTCGCGGCAGGCCGCGTAGGTCAGGACGTCGAGGTTGACCACCGTGTCTTCCGGCCGGGTCTCGAGCAGATGCCGGACCAGGTTGCTGCCGATGAAGCCGCAGCCGCCGGTGACGAGGATTTTCATGGAGGCGCTTCCGTTCTCAGGGCAGCTCGACCCGGCCGTGATCGCCGATCATCAGCCGATGGGCCCGGGGCGTCCGATCCGACCGGCAGATCTCGACGTCCTTGCCCAGCAAGCTGTCGGTGATGCGGCCTTCGAGGTTGGTGATGCGGCTGCCGGCCAGCACGATCGAATGCTCGATCTCGCTGCCCGTGATGGCGACGTCCGGGCCGATCGACGTGTAGGGGCCGACGAAGGTCTGTTCGAGCCGGGCTCCGGGGCCGATCACGGCAGGTCCGCGTACCACGGTGTCGACGAGGACGGCGCCCGGGGCGATGGCCACGCGGCCTTGCACCTGGCTGGTGCCCTCGAGCCGACCCTCGATGGACGTCTCTAGGTCGTCGAGCATGATGCGGTTGGCCTCGAGCATGTCGCTGAGCTTGCCCGTGTCCTTCCACCAGCCCTTGATGACATGGGGCATCACCCGGTGCTGGTGGTCGATCAGGTACTGGATGGCATCGGTGATCTCGAGCTCGCCTCGGGGCGACGGCTTGATGGCGTGCACGGCATCGAAGATACGGCGGGTGAACAGATAGACACCGACGAGCGCCAGGTCGCTGCGCGGCTCGGGCGGCTTCTCCTCGAGACGGACGACACGGCCGTCCTCCCCCAGTTCGGCCACGCCGAACTGTCGGGGGTTGGCGACGTGCGCCAGCAGGATCATGGCGTCAGGCTTGTCCTCGTCGAACTGGCGGACGAACGGTTGCAGGCCGCCCCGGATGAGGTTGTCGCCCAGGTACATGACGAAGTCGTCGCCCGCCATGAAGTCTTCGGCAATCTTGACGGCATGGGCGAGCCCGAGCGGGGCCTCCTGCTGGATGTAGGCGACGCGGGCACCCCATGCGCTGCCATCGCCCACGGCTTCGCGAACCTCGAGGTGCGTGTCGCCCACGATGATCCCGATGTCCCGGATGCCTGCCTCGACCATCGCCTCGATGGCGTAGAACAGGATGGGCTTGTTGGCCACGGGCACCAGTTGCTTGGCGGCAGTGTGCGTGATGGGCCGAAGGCGAGTGCCTTTGCCGCCGCTCAGGATGAGGCCTTTCATCGGTTCGGAATCGTCCTCTCTGCGGTCGGGTTTGCCCCGGAACCACGGATCGTGCTCATGGTGGCCCAGCGCCAGCGCCAGAGCGCGGCCAGCGCCGCGAACCCGTCCCGCCATGTGATTTTCTTGCCCTCGTGGGCCTTGCGTCCATGATAGCGGATGGGCCGTTCCGCCACACGCAGGCCCATTCGCAGGACCTTGGCGGTGATCTCGGGCTCGAAGTCGAAGCGGTCGGACACGATGGTCATCGGCTGGACCAACTCGGTCCGGAAGACTTTGTAGCAGGTCTCCATGTCCGTCAGGCGGGCGCCGTACAGCACGTTGGTCGCCAGCGTGAGGAACTTGTTGCCCAGAAGGTGCAGCAGTGACATGTCCTGCGGGTTGCCGAGGAAGCGGCTGCCATAGACGACATCGGCCTCGTCGGCCTCGAGCGGCGCCAGCAGTCCGGGCAACTCGTCGGGCTCGTATTCGAGATCCGCATCCTGCACGACCACATAGCGGCCACGCACTTCGCGAAGGCCGGTCCGGATGGCCGCTCCCTTGCCCAGGTTGTGAGGGTGCAGGATCACGCGGGTCCCGGCCACGCGGCCCTCGTCCTCGAGGATCTGCCGCGTGCCGTCGGACGAGCCGTCATCGACCACCACGATCTCGAGGTCCAGCGGCACGGCCCTGACCTTGGCCAGGATTTGGCGGATGGACCCCGTCTCGTTGAAGACGGGCATCAGGACCGACAGGAGGGGACGCTCCGGGGTCACGGCCGGCCGGCTTCCCGAAGGGCCTCGAGCTCGCTGGCGAGGTTGTGGCGCTCGCGGACCAGGTAGAGGGGGCGTTGGCGGACCTCATCCAGGATGCGACCGAT
>VGJW01000023.1 GCA_016867265.1 Candidatus Tanganyikabacteria bacterium | reverse complement strand
GTGCCTCCGGTGCCTCCGGTGCCTCCGGTGCCTCCGGTGCCCCAGCTGAGCCCTGCCGAGGTCGAGGTCGAAGCCATCCTGCCCGACGTGGACCTTCCGGCGTCTCCTGAAACGCCGGAAGACCGCGGCTGGACCATCCTGCCCGTTCCCGACAAGCCGGTCTTCGTGCTCGAAGCCTCCCAACTCGAGGTGCTGGACCTTCTTGAGGAGCCCGAGGACCTGCTCCTGCGCTTCCTGAGCGGCGAGATGCCTTTCCCGACATTGGATGAGCTGGTGCCGGAGAGCCTGCGCGCACACGTGCCCGTAACCGAACCGGAAGGTGAAGTCGAGGAAGAAGAGGAAGACTTCTTCCCGCCGGTTGACCTTCTGGAGGAGACGACGGGGACGGAAACGGGGACAGATGAAGAACCGGAGGTGTTTCCGGTCCCGGACGACCTTCCCGTGGCGCCTGAAGTTCCGGACGCCGAGGACGTGCCCGAGGAGGTCCTCCTCGAGACACTGACGCGCCTTGAGCACGATCCCGAGTTGGATGCGCTGTTCAAGCGTTTCGGCACCGGGCCGCTCGACCCCGCCGTGGCTCCGCCCGCAGCGCACCCGACGGGTGGAAACCCGGCCCCCCCGGGCCCGGACGTCACGACCGAAGATGCCTGGGGGGTCCCCGGGGAGGATGTCTCGGCCCTGCGTGCCATCCTGGGATCCGCGCCCGATGACGTGCTTAATCCGGTCCGGGCGCCCACCCCGGAGCCCGTGCGCTATGTCATCGACGAAGTCGAGGCGCCCCTCGGGGACGCCGCGGCCACGGCCTCCGGGGCGCCCACCGACGATACCCCGCTCGTGCCGTTGCCGGAGACGGCACTGTCTCGCTTTCGCAGCCTCGAGATGCTGTACGGGGAGCATCGCATCTCGGTACCGGAAGACCTCGCGTGGCCCACGGAGGGGGAGGCGGCCTTGCTTGGCGACTGCGCCTGGGGTCCCGAAGGCCAGTCGACCCACCGCATCACGGCCGTCGTCCCTATCGGGCGTCTCGCGCCCGCGGACCTCGAGCGCCTCAAGGAACTGGGCCTGATCGGGTGGATGCTTCCCGGCACCTTGCGCCAGGTCACGATGCGCCTGGAATCCCTCGACCCCCTGCCGCACGATGCCCCGGCAACAGCCGGTCCGATACCCGCCTTCGCCGGCCTCGACGACGACCAGGATGAGCTGCTGATGAAGTTGCTTGCCGAGGAAGGCTACGAGGGACCGATCGAAGCCGCACCTGCGGAGCGGGGCCTGCTGGAGGACGACGGGGACATGGCCGAGGGTCGTGCCCTGCTCGAGGACGCGAACCTCGACGACGAGGACGACTATGCGGCACAGGGCAACATGGCCGTCCGGCACGCCGGAGGAGGCACGGGTCCGGTTGCTGCCACGACAGGTCGCAAGGACCCCAGGCCCTGGCGCCACCCGCTCAGGTGGTGGCGAACCCGGGAGGTCCGCCGCCAGCGCGACCAAGCCATGAAAATCCTGCCCGCCTTGGTACCCGAGGGCCATCGTCCGCTCGTACTCGCCCATGATGGCGCGCGTGGGCGTGCACGCTTCGCGCTCAAGACCGCACGTCGCCTCGAGCCTCTGACCCCCCCGCTGCTCCTGCCCGGGTTGTGGCCCGCCCTCGACCACCTCACGCCATTTGGACAATTCATGCAGCGTGCGGCCGGCACGATGGCAGGCATCGCGGCCGCACTGGCCCTGCTGCTGGGGCCGGCGCTGCAGGATGCGGTGCGGGGCGCCCTGCCCTCGTGGCCAGAGCCTCGAGCCACGACCCTCGAGGTCCAGATGGCCGACGCACCCGCGGGAACCCTGCTGAGCTGGAAGGAAGAACTCGACCAGGTCGTGGTCCTGCGGTCCGTCGACTCCGACCAGGACGCGCACTGGGTGATGATAGGCAACATCAGCGCCCCCGGGCCACGGTATCTGGTTGATCCGTGGCCGCTCGACCATCCCGGCAGGTATCGCTATATGGTCGGCGGGGTGCGTTGGAGCCGGCCTTGGGCACCGTGGGCGGACAAGACCAGTCCCGATCGGCAAAGGGCCTACCGTACCTGGCTGTCCGATGTCCTGAGACACCATGACCGCTGAGCCCGTCGCCATCGAGGACTCAATAGAATCGGATCGACCGGTCTTGCTGGAGTTGTTCGGCCAGGCCGTCCGGGCCAGCTATCCCGACCTGGCCCGGATGACACGCAGCGAGGCCCGCGATCGCATCGAGGCCCAGTGGGCCTGGTATCGCGAGCAGGGCGGCCACGTCCGGGTCACCCGCGCCCCGGGAGGCGGTGTCTCGGCCTGCTGCTGGTCGCTGCCAACTCATCATCCCGTGACGGGCGTGCGGGAGTGGTTCATCGTCATCCTCGCGGTCGATCCCGGGCATCGCCGCCAAGGCCTCGGGCGCCTGCTGCTCGACGACGCGCGGAACGAAGCCCGCAAGGTCGGCATCCATCGCTTGCGCCTCTTCACGCACACGGCCAACGTCGCGGCCCATTCCCTCTACCGCGAGGCGGGGTTCGAGGAGGCCACGGTCGAGCTGGTGCTGGACGGGGAGGAAAGCCGTGGATGACGTGACGGCAACCCGAATCATGATCGTGGTGGCAAGCCTGCTGCTGGCCACATGGGCAGCGTGGGGCCTTCCGCGCCCGTTGCTGGCGCAGTTTCCCGACCGCCCGCTCGAGGCCGCCATGGCCGGTCTGGGGGCAGGATGCCTGATTGCCGTCGCCGGTGCGATCCTGGCCCTGTGCCCGGGGCAACCGCTCACCACCCAGGTCCTGCTGGCCACGGTCCTGATCGTCATCGGCGCCAGCATCTGGTTCGGGGTCTGGGTCCGGGGATGAGGCCTCCGGAAGTCCACGTGCTCGGGCCGACGGCCCACGAAGCCCTGAAGCAGGCGCGACCAAGTTTGCCGACCGGAACCACCGGGTTCGAAGGGTGGCCTCGGCAGGTCCATCCCGGAACCGTCGTCGTATTGGATCTTCGCGAGGTTCGTCCCGGAGCACCGGCAGGCTTCCTCGAGACGGCACCGGGCGTGGACATGCTCGTGGCGGTCTCGGCCGGTACGCGCCTGGTCGGAGACGGTGTCCGCAACCTGGTTGACGAAGGGAGCCTGCCGGCCACCGCGGTGCTGGCCACGGCCCTTCGCCTCTGGGCCCGCGGCGAGTTACCGCCCACCGCCCATCCGCTCGGCCTGCGACCGCACCCTGCGGTGCGTCGCCATCCGCCGGGCTCCGCCTCGGGCTGGACCCCCGCCATCGATGAACTGCCTGGCCCCTGGCGCGTCCTTGATCCGACGGCTCCGCTCGCGGCCGAGGTCGAGGAAGCCCTGAAGCGGGCACTCTGGCCCTGGAAGCCGACCGCTGAAGGGCCGAGGGAAGCTGCCGCCCGAGCCTGGCAAGCAGGTCGATGGCCACTGGCCTGGATGGCCGACAGTCTGAAACGCCATCTCGATGCCGTACGCAGGGCACACGGAATCGAGGCTGCGGAATCGGCCCTCGCCATCGTGGCCAGACACCTGGCGGCCGCGGATACCCCCGATCCCGTGCTGGATGAGGACATGGTGCCCCTCGACCTCGCCGATGTCGCGGACGAGGTCGAGCGCCACGATCGCAGCCTCTTGCTGCAGTTGGTCCGGGCGAGGGATCTCGCCGTCGCACCGCTGGGCCAGCGCCTCGACGAAGAGGGTTGGCACCTGCGCAGGCAGCATCTTCCGAGGACCGACAGCCTCTGGCGCCTGCTCGAGGAGGCCTGGAACGCCCCCCCCGTTTCAGCGCACGGACGGGTGGCGGTTGCGCGCGACGAAGACCCGCCTCCGCCCGCGCATCGGCGCCACGGGGGCGTCGAGGACGGCCGATGGTTCGTGCCTGAGCTGGCATCCCGACAGCCCCGGAACTGGCGCATGCCCGGAAACCCGGTCACGAGCGCCCCGCTGCCCCCCCCTGGCGGAGCACATTGGCCACGGCCACGTCCAGAGGCATACCTGCCCGAGTTGTGGCGGCGGACGGCCATGCTTCGCGAGTGGCGCCCGGATGGCTGGTGGCTGACATGGGGCGAGGGGGATGTCCTGCGTGAATACCGCCTGGGCCCGGACGACAAGGAGGCCGGATCGAACCTCGAGTTGTTGGCTGTGGGCCATGCCCGCTCGTGGTGGCGGCGCCAGCGATGACGCTCCTGATCGGCATCGGCCCGTCCGGCGTCCGAACCCTCGGCATGCTGGATGACTTGCTTGCCATGGCCGTCGCACCGGACAAGCGCCCCAAGCCTCGTATCGTGGCCGTGGTCGCCTCGGAGCGCCCGTCTGGCTTTCCTGGCCCGGTCCAACTGCTGGATGCCGATCCGCCCGCTGCGTGGAGCCGCGCCCCCTGGCTGGCATGCGTGCCCGGGGAACGCACGCTCGTGCACGCCCTTCAGCAAGCCGAGACCGATTGGAAGCGCATCCTGTCCGCCGACCGGGGCGCCATTCATCTCGTCCTCTCGGGACGTGACCCCGAGGCGACCCTGCTCGCCACGCTGGCCGGATGGGCGAAGCCCACCGAGCGCCCGCTGGCCGTGACGTGGGTGGACGGCGTCGGGCCCGGAGGAAGGGCCACACCGGACGAAACCTCCGCGGCGTGCATCCTGCTGCGGGACTTGCTGACGGAGCCCGAATCGCCGTTGCCCCGAGGGACGTGGACCGGACAGGTCAACGGCCACGACAGGGAGAGGGTTCAGGCCATCCTCGAGGCACGCTTGCTCGAACAACTGCTGGACCCCCTGCGCCCTGCCCAGGACGAGTTGCTGGCCACCTGGCGCGTCCTCGATCCGAAACCCGAGCTGCCGGTCGATCCGGGTCTCGTCGCGGCAACCATGGTTTCGGAAGGACCGATCCGGGGCGAGACGCTGCGTGCCTGGCTGCAGGCCGAGCTGGACATGATGGAGTCGGCCCGGGAGCCGGCTTGGACCCCGGACTCGGCTCTGGTCGAGGAAGCACGCGACGCTCTGCGGATCGCCTTGCGGGAAGATCTCTGGCCCGCCGGTCCCCAGCGCCCGACGCTTGGCGCGGTCGACTGTTGGCTCGATTTGCTCGACGTGGTGCAGACCGGCATCACCCGGCGCAAGGAGGCTGTCGACCGCCAGCTGGAAAGCTGGTTGGTGTCGGCCCCCGCGGCCGAGGCCGCTTCAGCGGACCGATTGAACGGGCTGCATCACAGACCGCGACGGTTTCTGGGCAGCGCGGCCCTGACCACGGATGAAGTCCTGCTTGCCGTGGAGGATCTGAAGCCTTGGTGGCGGTTGCTGGAACAGTGGCGCACCTGGCGGACCCGACGATTCCAGCTCGAGGAACAAGGAGCCATGATCGATCGGATGGCCCGATCCCTGCAGGCGTGGCGTGCGATGGTCGGCCGGGAGGGTTTGCGACGTCTGCGCCAGCTCGGGCCGATCATCGACCGGGAAGCCATGCCGGCCTTGGCCGAGGAGCACGAGGACGCCGTACGCGAGGCGCTCGCGATGCTCGAGAAGGGACCCGACGACCCGCTGCTGCAGGCAGCAGGCGGTCAGGGTTGGGTGGACAACCTGATCGGTCATCGGGCCATGGCGGTGGTGCCGCAGGTGGCCGACCTGATGGGCGCCCTGACGGCTCGCGCCGTAAGGGCCACGGCCATGGCCGCCACGGCCCCAGCCGGAAGCAAGCCCCTCGCCAACCGGTCGACCAGGGCCTATGACCCGACCCTGCATCCGTTCACGGGCCACGGGGGACGAACCTTGCGCCCGGGTTGGCTTCTGGGCTGGAGTGGCCAAGCGGACTCCGCACCTCCCGGCCCATCGCCCGAGGATGCGGTCGCCGTACTTGCGACGCTGGCATCGGGTGGCATCCGCTGGGCTGCCGGGGCCTTCCGGATCCTGCGCGAGGACAGCCGATGGGAGGCCATCGCCCCCGGCCAGCATCCGCTCGATCTGCCCGGACGGATCGTGCAGGAGGCGACATGGTTGCCCCGGGTGCGGGCACTGGCCGCCGAGGGTCTTTGCATACCTGCGGATGCCGAGACCCGACGCCGGCATGCCCGGCAATACGCACGCCTGTTGCGCACCTTGCAGGCTCCCGATGCACCTGATGCCTGGGCAGGCGCCCTGTGGGCCCGGCTCGAACGCGAGGGCTGGCCGCCGCTCGTTCTTGCCGAGTCCGAGAACAGCCGGCGTACCTGCGCCGCTTGTGGCGACCCGTGCGAGGAGGGCTCATGCCCCTCATGCGGTACGCTGCACGGTACATGGTGGGCCGCCGTATGAAACCGTGGGAACTCCTGGGCTTGCCCGAACACGCGACGGATGCGGAGTTGCGCCGCGCGCTCGAGGCCGCGCGCAGCCGTTGGCAACGTCGCCGCGATGTTGCGACGACGCCCGAGGCGCGTGGCCGGGCAGAAGCCGCCCTCGATCGCCTGGCCGAGGTCGCCGCAGGCCTGGGGGCACCCTCTCCTGCCGCGCCCTCTCGGACCGAGCCGCTGCATTCGGGCACGGACCTCGATATTCTTGCCGATCTGGCCCGTCAACGCGAAATCGCGCGACACGAACAGGAACGCCGCCATCGAACGACGCAAGCGGCGATGCATGCGGCTACCCAAGCAGGCACACAACCCGACCAGACGCCTCCCGAATTGACAACGACCGACAAGCCGCCCCCCGCCCCTCCTGAGCCTGCGGCGCCGGCTGAACGCCCCGCCGCATCCAGGCTACGAAGCACACGCAGGAAACCGACGACACCCTTGGCCTGGGCGCTGCCGGTCCTCGCAACCTGCCTCGTGGCATGGGGCCTGCTGGTCCGTCCGGGGCAGCCCCCGCACGCCACGACGGAACAAGCCTCATCCCCGGAAGCACCCATACCGGTCTCACAACGGCAGATGCAGGCCGATGCCCCGCGACCCTCCACGCCACCAAGGCTGCCGCGCGCCATGAGGCAGCCGGCCCTGTCGGGTGCCTCGGCCCTGCTCGCGGACGGCGCCCGGTCGTGGAAACAGGGGCATCATCAGGACGCCCTCTTGTCCTTCGAGGCTGCCGCCAAGGCTGGAGCCAACCCCGCCATCGCCGATGTCGGCCGTGCCCTCGCCCTGATTGCCCTGAACCGGCACCAGGAAGCCGAGAAGGCCTGTCGCCGCGCCATTCGACGCGATCCCACCCTGACGGCGGCACACTACAACCTCGCCGTGGCCCTGCATCGGCAGGGCAGGCCCCAAGACGCCGCAGCCTCCTTTCGTACGTTCTTGAAGCTTGCGCCGCAGGACCCGGCGGCGCCGAACGCACGCGGCTACCTTGCGCGACAGGTGATGCGCCGCAAACCCCTCGTCACGCGATGAGCAGCCACGGGGCAGCCGCCTGCTAAGGCGCACCCAAGGCTTCGAGGCGTGCCCTGACATGCCTGGCATCACCCGAACGGGGTGCCAGCCGCAGGTAGCGCCGATAGGCGAGAACCGCCTCGCTGGCGAGTCCGCGCGACTCATAGGCCCGGCCCAAGCGCAGGATCAGGCCGGGGTCTTCGGGGAAGAAACGCATCGCCTGGGTCAGCGTCCCCTGCAGCAACTCCCATGAGCCGGCACACTCGAGCGCGTCGAGATAAGGTTCGTAGCGGGACCTGTCGCCGGGTCGGAGCACCAGCGCCCTTTGCCAGAGCGCGACGGCCGTGTCGATACGCCCTACGTCCGTCCACATCCGGGCAAGAGCGTCGAGCACGTCGGGATCGTCGCCACCCGTCGCCATCAACGGGTCCATGATGGCCCACGCCTCATCCTCGCGCCCAGTCACCACGAGGACCCCCGCGAGGCCCAATTGGGCCTCGACGCAATGCGGGTCCAGCGAAAGCACCTCCCGCCACGTGGCCTCGGCATGCACCTGCTGGCCGATTGCGACCATCATCCTGGCCTTCAGGACAAGGACCTCAGGCACGGGCGCCGTCGAAGCCGTGAGGGCCATCAGGTAACCCAGGGCCTCCGCAGGCCGGCCAAGGGACGCGTGGCACTGCGCGACGGCATACAGACTGGCGATATGGCGTGGCGCGCGATGGAGGGCCTCCTGGTAGCTGACGATGGCCTCCTCGAGGCGCCCCAGCATGAGCAGGGCTTCTCCCGCGAGGAAGGGCCCGCGCTCGGAATCCTGCAACCGACTCGCCAGCAGGCGTGCATGGGGAAGCGCCTCCGCAGGCTTGCCCAGCCGAAGCTGGGCTTCGGCCAATGCCCCGCTGTAGCGCACGGAGGCGGGATCCAGCGCCAAGGCCCGGGCGAGGTGACGTTCGGCGGCCTCGAGATCTCCGCGCCGAAGCGCCTCAAGGCCCTGCAGGCCCGCAAGTTCCGGATCCCTGGGGCTGACGGCCGCTGCACGAAGGAGCATCCGCTCCGTCCCGGGATGCATCGCGTCGAAGTAGAGTCGTGACAGGAACAGGAGGACGGCTGCGTGGCCCGGATCCCGGTCAAGAGCATTCATGCAGCTCTCCTCGGCGCCTGCGGCGTCCCCCAGCGACGACTGGGTCCGGGCGAGAAGAAGCCACGCGTCCGGCTGATCGGGCCGCCGGGCCAGCACTGCTTTGGCCCGCGTCATCGCGTCCACGCCCTGGTCGTGGGCCAGCAGGCGAACGACCAGCAACGTCGCCATCTGGACCGAGGACGGATGATCATCGATCGCGACCATCAACGCCGGCACGGGACCATCGGCTTGACCGAGCAGCGCAGCGAGGCGCATCACTTTGCCCCAGAGGTCATCATCCCCGCCAATATGCGGCAAGGCCCATTGCAGGATGCGCCAAGCATCCTCGGCCCTGCCTCGCTGCTGGACGTGGACGGCAAGCGCATAGTGCGCGTAGGCGCACGCCGGATCGAGGGCGAGCGCCTGCTTCAGGCGCACGAAGCCGAGCGCGTCGTCCCCGATGCGAAAGGCGACAAAGGCCCTTAGCGCAAGGCGACCCGCAGAGGGAGGCGCGACCTTGGCCTCCTCGTCGAGCAGGACGGCCATCTCCCGGAAACGGGCCTGGTCCACCATCTCGTCCATCGTCAGACGCAAGATCAGGGTTGGCGTCCGGGAGGCTTCGACGGGCAGCTGAGGCGCCGGCGCCGGCGCCAGCGCCTCAGGGGTGGGCTCGCCCCTCAGCCGCGCATCGAGGCGGGCTCTTCGTTCGGGGTCCGTCAATTCCTGCAGGGCATCGAGCAGGCGAGCATAGTCCTCGCTTGCACGATCACGAACCAGCACCGCGGCCTTGGTGTGGAAGGCGGTCCATATCTCGTCTTCGGTGGCCGTCGGGGCGACACCGAGCAAAGCGTAGGAATTAGGCAAGGTCATCAGAACGATCGGTCATTGGCGGTCAGATACCCGCTTCCAACCTACCCGCATCCTCCCGGATTCTCGCCGGATCCGAACGGCGCCGGAAGCGCTCCGCCCATTGTTCGGCCTCGGCGAACGCGACAGGAATGACCACCAAGGTCAGCAGGGTGCTGACGAGCAACCCGCCAATCACCACGATGGCCATCGGATAGCGGTACTCACTGCCGGCGCCGAGGCGAAAGGCCATGGGCATCATCCCCATGACCATGGCCGCAGTCGTCATCAGGATGGGCCGGAGACGTACCGGAGCCGCTGCCAGCAGCGCTTCCTCGACAGCCATGCCCGCCGCTCTCCGTGACAGGGTCACGTCCACCAGCAGGATGGCATTCTTGGTGACGATGCCCATCAGCATGATGACGCCGATCATCGCCGTGATGCCCAACTCGGTTCCCGTCAGGAACAATCCCAGGAAAGCCCCCACGACGGACAGCGGCAACGACAGCATGATGGTGAAGGGGTGGATGAAGGACTCGAACTGCACGGCCAGGATGACGTAGATGAACAGGACGGCCAGCAGAAGGGCTTGCACCAACCCCGTGAAGCTCTCGGCCATGTCCTTGGCCTGGCCCTCGAGCGAGATCGTCACCTCGGGCGGCAGGTCGATCTTGGCCACTTCTTCAGCCACGATGGCCAGGCCATCGCCCAGGGCCATGCCCGGCCTCAGGTTGCCCACCACCGTCGCGACGCGACCGCGGTCAAGGCGCTCGATCTCGGCGTAGCCGGCACCCCGCCGGACCGAGACGACCTGTCCCAGGGACACGGGACCAAGCAGACCCGTGATCTCGAGGGCGGCCCATCGCAGGGCATCGCCGCGCACACGGTCATCAAGGGCCACGCGCACCGGCACTTCCTCGTCGTCGAGCGTCAGGTTGGTGGCGGTCTCGCCTTCGGTCGCAAGCCGCAAGGTCGAGGCGACGGCCCCCGGGCTCAGGCCAAGCGCCGCCATGCGCCCCCGATCCGGCACCAGCCGCAACTCGGGACGTGCCGACCCCAGGCTGGAGTCGATGTCCACGAGACCCGGGTGCCGGCGCAGGGCCGAGACCAGCCGGGACGATATCCGGGCGAGGGCATCCAGGTCCTCGGAACGAAGCTGGACGTAGATGGGGTAGTTCTGATCGCCCTGCGCAACCATGCCGATGACCATCACCGAGGTCCGCACGCCGGGCAAGGCTTGGGCTTCGTCACGCACGGCGTGGGCCACCTGCACGTCGGTCAAGCCGCGCTCGGACCGCGGACGAAGTACGGCGTGAATCCGGGCCAGGTCGGTTTGGTCCTCGACACCGATCTGGGTCAGGACGGTACGGACCTCGCTGCGGGCACGGACGAGGCGTTCCACGCCCTGAGCCAGCGTCAGCGTCTGCTGGAGCGAACTTCCCTTCGGGGCCTTGACCGTGAGCATGAACTCCCCGGCATCAGCCTGCTCGAGGAAGCTCTTGGGGATGAACGGAACGAGCGCGAGGCCCGCGACGAAGGACAGCAGCGCAACCGCAAGAACCCGGCGACGATGCCCCAAGGCCCAGCCCAGAAGGCGCCTGTAGGGCGCAGCCCAGCGAAAGCCTGTGTCCTGATCCTCACCCGCGCCGGATACGGCCGGCCGCAACATGCGGGCCGAGAGCATCGGCGTGACCGTACGGGCGATCAGCAAGGAAACCAATACGGCAAAGGCGACAGTCCAGCCGAACTGCTCGAAGAAACGCCCGATCAAGCCATCCATGAAGGCCACGGGAATGAAGACCGCCACGATCGCCATCGTCGTGGCCGTGACGGCCAGCTGGATCTCGGCCGTCGCATCGATGGCGGCACGAATCGGCTCCTCACCGCGCTCGATGTGGCGCCAGACGTTCTCGAGATCGACGACGGCATCATCGACCAGGATGCCGACCACCATCGACAGGCCGAGGTTGGTCAGCTGGTTGAAACTGAACCCGGCCCGCTGCATCAGCCAGAACGTCCCGAGGATGGACAGGGGAATCGCGAGTCCGCCGATGAAGGTTGCCGCTCTGCTGCGCAGGAAGAGATGAAGGACGGCCACGGCCAAGAGCCCCCCCACCAGCGTGTGCTCCCAGACGGACAGGTTCGCCTCGCGGATGAACTCCGTCTGGTCCCGAGTGGAAACGAGTCCGACACCCGCCGGAAGCTCGGGCTCAAGGGCAGCCAGCGCCTCGCGGACCCGGGCGGAGACCCGAACCGCATTCGCTCCCCGGGCCTTCACGATCCCGAAGACGACGGCTGGCTGTCCGTCCACGAGCGCGGCTGTCACGGGCCGGCGTCGATCGTCGCGGATGCGGGCAACCCGGGACAGAGGCACGACGCCACCGTTGAGGTCCCGTACGCCGATATCGCCCAGTTCCTCCACACTTCGGGCACGACCCAGCGTTCGCAAGGTCATCAGCCTGCCGGCCTCTTCGACTCGACCGCCCGGCATGTCCACGTTCCAGGCACGCAGGGCATCGAGCACGGCCACGGACGTGACGCGCTCCGCAGCCAACCGCGACGGCTCCAGCAGGACACGGACCTCGCGGGTACGCTCGCCGAAAGGACGCACGGCGGCCACGCCGGACAGGGCCTCGAGACGAGGACGGACGCGCTCCCGCAGGAAGGCGGAGACGCGCTCGGGCCGTCCGCCGGAGAAGGCAAAGGTCATGATGGGCTCGCTGGCCGGGTCGAAGACCTGGACTGCCGGCGTCCTGGCATCAGCAGGCAAGCGGGTCCCGAGGCCGGCGACCTTGTCCCGGACATCGGCCGCTGCTGCCTGCGGGTCGGCGTCCAGCCTGAACTGGGCCACGACGATGGCCACGCCTTCCCGACTCGTGCTGCTGAGCGCCTTGAGTCCCGGGGTGCCGGCCATGACTTCCTCGACCGGCTTGGCAACGAGCGCCTCGACTTCCTGAGGCGCAGCCCCGGGAAACGGCACCGTGACGACTACCACCGGGAAGTCGACGTCCGGAAACAGATCCACGGACAACTTGCCGAAGCTCATCGCGCCCAGCACAGCCAGCACGAGCATCAGCATCGATGTCAGGACCGGGCGGCGAATGAAGGGTGCCGAAAAATTCAACGGTCGGCACCCGCGCGAACGGCGTCACCGTCCTTCACGAAGTCGGCGCCCTCCGTCACGACGACAGTCCCGGCATCGACTCCGCGCACCAACTCGACGTGGCGTGCATCCCGCCAACCGATCGTGACGCCACGACGGCGTGCCTTGCCGCCCTCGACCACATAGACGGCATCGTTGCCTTCGAACGTTATGACCGCAGCCAAGGGAACGACCAAGGCCTTGCGCTCCTGACCACGGAGGTGCACTTCGACGGACATGCCCGGGCGGAGCGGGTGGTCGCCCACCAACTCGATCCGGACGGGCCGGGTGTGGGCCACCGGGTCGAGCACAGGCCCCAGCGCCGTAACGCGGCCAGGAAACCGGCGCCCCGCAAAGGCCACAGGCTCGAAGGCGGCCTTGTCTCCGACGGCAACCGCCCCCGCCGCCTGTTCCGGGAGCGCGACCCGGACATGCATGCGCCCGTCCTCCACCACTACCGCAAGCGGTTGGCCCGGCATCACGACCGCCCCCGGCTCCACGAGGCGCTGGGAAAGGACCCCGGCAGCCGGCATCCGGACAATGGTCTCGTTCAACTGGGCCTGGACCGTCCGCAGGACGCCCGCAGCCTGAGCGCAAGCGGATCGGGCCTGAGCCGTCTGGGCTTCGGCCACCTCGACCATCGTCCTCGCCTGGCTGCGGGCCTGTTCGCTCGTAACCTCCCCCTCCGCCAGGTCCTGGGTCCGGCGAGCGAGGTCGCGCGCCTGCTTGAGATTCGCATCCGCCGTCGCCCGGCCGGCCTCGGCCGTGGCGAGCGCTGCCCGGGCCTGGGCCAACTGGCCATCCACTTCCGGGGCAGCCAGGCGCGCGACGACCCCACCCGCTTCGAGACGGCCCCACTCGGGTGCCATTCCGACGACGCGGCCCCCCACCCGTGCCAGGGCACGCCACTCGCGTCCCGCCTGGACCTGACCCTGAAGAATCCAAGTTGCGCCGACCGCACGCTCCTCGACCCGTCCCTGCCTGACGGCCACGGGGCGATCGGCCTCGACCGGCGCGGGCTTGTCCGTGGCTTGCGGACGACAAGCCGCAGTGGCGGCCAGCAATGCGGCGACCCAGGCAAGTCGGGCATCAACGCGTGAACCCCTAGGCCCCGAAGACATCATCACGACCTCAGTTAGGCGAGTGGCAGCCCGAGGCTCCCTGACTTCCCGGGGACAGGACTTCCATTGTAGGCAACATCCCGATGGGCCCACGGAGCACCCCTTCAAAAGATGATGAATTGGATGTTAACCGAGACAGCATTGCCCCGCTATTGCCCCATGAAGCATGCAGTACCTCCCGGAACATGGACAGGAGCCTCATCTTGGGCCTTTTGAATGACGTCCGGCGCATCAACGGCACCGCGCCGATTGCGCCCCTATCGCCCACGGGCGAGACGCAGGCCCCACCCGTCGAGGCCCGGACCCGCGCAGCCACGGACCGGTTCCAGCGGACAGCGCCCCTGCCGCCGTCCCCGGCAACCCCGGCTGCTGCCGAGGACCAGCCCTCGCTGCTTAGGCGGCTCATTTCGTGGGCGGAGCGGCTGTGGCAAGGGATCGTGGGCGGAGCCCCGGCCCCCGGTCGCGGAGAGGGCGTCCAAGGCAAGAGCCGCAAGATGCTCGAGATCGCGGCCGAGATCCAGGAGGCCAAGCACGTCGCCGAGGCCCAGCAGAAGTTCAACCAAGCCGATGCCGCCGAGACGATGGCAGCGCGGACGGCCCGCGCCCAGCATGCCGCCGTGCCCGTCCGCCCGGAGCACGAAGCACTCCTCGCTACGCTGTCACCGACGCAACGCCAGGCCTTCCGCGAGTTGTCCGAGCCGGATCGGGCCAGCTTCGCGGGCGTGCTCGAAGCCTTTGACGGTCAGCTCGACAGCAAGGTTCTGGAGGGTACCCGGGTAGGTCTTGCCCGACTGCTGGAAGAGGGAGTGCTGCTGCGCAAGGCCCCGACCGGCCGGGCAAGCGATGTTCCGCCGACCATGCTGCAGCTTCTGGCCTCGCGGGCGCTGGCGCCCACCCTCGCCGCCGGGCTGCGGGAGCGGGGCCTGACACCGGCAGGCCAGCTTGCGAACCTGATCAACCACGTCGCCTACCCCGACAAGGTTTACCAAGGGGAGGGCACGAACACGTGCGTGGTGGCCTCCCTGCAGACGCTGATGGCCCAGCAGGACCCGGCTGAATACCTGCGTCTGGCGACGGGGCTCATCTGGGAAGGCAAGGTGCGCCTCGCCAACGACGACCTGCTGGAACTGGCGCCTGTCGACTGGCAGGGCGAAACCGTCGGACGCAGTTCAACGGACGCGGTGCTCCAGGAGGCCTTGATGGCCCATGCCGATCGGTACGATGACGGCTCTGATTCGGGCATCGGTGGCGGCTCGTACGGCGGTGGCAGGCGGGGCGGTGGCAGCTATGGCGGGGGCCGGCGAGGCGAGGGCATCTATGAACCCGAAGGCACCAGCGGCGCGCTTGCGCGGCAAGGGGCCAGCGTCCCGGGCGGCCTGACGGAGGTGCAGGCGGAGAAGCTCTATGAAGCCGTGGCCGGAGACCGCGCCGTACCCGTGCCTGTCACGGATCGAAACCGCGAGCAGGCTTGGAAAGGCATCCGCCAGGCCCTCGAGGAAGGGTATCCGGTCCCGGCTAGCGTGACGGGCGTGCAGAACGGCCAGCGGGTCCTGCACCAGATCACCATCCTGGAACTGCGCCAGGATGCGGCGGGTCGCGAGATTGCCGTGGTGGCGGACTCGGGCTCGGGCGAGGCCGTCACGGTGGCCATGGACCAGCTTCGGGGCGACGTGGATACGGCCATCGTGCCGTCGCGATTCGCCAACATGACGGGCTGGAACCTGGTCCTTAGCGAGACCCGTCCCGAGGATGCCGAGGCGAGCCAGCGCGGGGGTGGCAAGTATGGTGGTGGGAGGAGGCGCGGGGGCTAGTCCCGCTTCATCCCGCCGAAAAGCCGGCGGGCCTTCTCGTCACGATTGAGCGAAGACGGATCCGACGGATCGCCACCCGAAGCGTGGTCCTGGCCTGCCTGGCCGCCGCCGGCCTGATCGAACACCTGCGCGCCAGGCCCGCCTGTCGTCAGATCGGGAGCGGATCGCGGGCGATGCACCCACGCCCAACCACCAAGCGCAACCAGCATCAACACCGCGGCCAAGGTCAGAGAGGTCATGACCCGCATCACCAAGGAGTCTTCGCCCTCGCCCCCGTTCACAGGCTCATCGCGCTCGTCCGCCACGTCGCATCGCCCTCCCCGCAGGTCTTGTACCCGATACGGCCGGGGCCGGAGCCGGGGTCACCGCGGCCGTGGCAGGTGCAAGCGCGTCGAGGATGCCGGCAGCCATGCCCTCGGCAGCTCGGCGCTGATACTCGGGCATCCGGAGCAGGCGCGCTTCCTCCGGATGGGACAGGTAACCGACCTCGACGAGGCAGGCAGGGAAACGCCCGTATTTGACCACCACGAAATTCTCGCGGTGGACGCCACGATCGGGCGCACCCAACGCCGCGACCAGACGGCGCTGGACGGAACGTGCGAGGGCCACGCTGCCCGGGGTGTACCAGTAGGTCTCGATGCCCCGGGTCGACGACCTCCCGGCGTGGTTGAGATGGATGCTGACGAGGGCATCCGAGCGAAACTCCTCGCCCATATCCACCCTGCCGTGGAGCGACAACGTCTCATCACCCCGACGGGTAGCCTGTACCTGGACGCCACGGCGCTCCAGCGCCCGCTGCAACGCTTGGGCCAAGGCGAAGGCGACAATCTTCTCCGGCTCACCCAGGACGCTTCGGGTACCGGGATCCGACCCACCGTGGCCCGCGTCGACCGTAATCCGCAGTTGGCGCCCACCCGCACGTCCAGGAGCCAGGAAGCCCAGCACGAGCGCCTGGCCATCGGCCGTCTGCAGTGCTTCGTAGCGATAGCCCAGGGGCCACTGCAACACGACATGCGTGCCGGCCACGGAGCCGGAGGCAGCCTCGACACGCAGGGAAAAGGGACCATCCGCAAAGGCCTGGGAAGCCGCCATCGGGACCTTGCCCCCCTCGATGGCGACGTGCACCCGATTGCGCTGGCCGCGACGCGCAAGGCGGAATCGCGATGCACCATCCGCCGTCAGGCGCACCAGCCACAAGGGTCCGGCGCGTCGCAGCGTCACGCCGGGCGAGGGTGCCACGCGGACCTCGTCCCGGCCTTCCTGGGGAGCCGAAGACGTGGCCTCGATGGAAGGCGACGGCGAAGGCGCGCCTGATGGTGCAGAAGCCCCCCCTGTCGGGCCCGGCAGGGGGGTATCCCTGTGCACAGGGACCGGTCGCGCGGGATGGGGGACCGGCGTAGCCACACGCGCCGATTGACCGGACCAGTCGAGGCGACCCAGAAGGCCTTCCGACGCGCGCACGACGCTCCAGACTGGCCGCTGAGGTCCGTGACCCACGAGAACCAGGCGAGCAACGTCAGGACGCCACATCCCGAGGCGAATGCGGACTCGGCCCGCCCGATGCGTGTCGTCGCCGACAACGGATGGCCAGCGTGCACCAGCAAGGTCGAGGACCCAGCGGTCTCCTCCCAGCCGAAAGAGTTTCGGGGTAGTCCCCCCGGGCAGGACGAGGAACAGGCCCCGCTCGGATTGCTCACGCACGAGAATTTCTGGTACCCGCCCGGCATCACGCCCCGTCAGGCGGGCATCACCCCCACTGGGCCCGGCCTCGGCCGCCATCGGCAACGCCGGGACCGCCAGCCAAGGCAGCAGGAGCAGGCACAGGTCCGTCAGCCCGTGATGCCGCACCCGTCAGGCCTGGTCTTCTTCGGCCAGCCGGGCTAGCAGATCATCCGACAGGTCGAAGTTGGCCGAGACCCGCTGGACGTCATCCAACTCCTCGAGACGTTCGACGAGCAGCATCAGCTTGCGGCCAAGTTCGCCATCGGCCACGGAGACCTGCACATCAGGCACATCTTGGACTTCGACCGATGCCACCGGGAAACCGGCGCGGCGCAGGGACTCGGAAACCACCTCGAGGGCCGGCACGGCACAATGTACGGCAAAGGCACCGGGCAAGGCCTTGAGGTCATCGGCGCCGGACTCGAGCGCGACCTCGAGGACCGCGTCCTCCACGGGCAGGTCACCGTCCTCACTTGCCAGCAGGACCACGCCCCGTTCGGCAAACATGTAGGCCACGCAGCCCGACTCCCCCAGATTTCCCCCGAGCCGCCCGAAGACCGTCCGCAAGTCCGCCGCCGTCCGGTTGCGGTTGTCGGTGCAGGCCCGCACCAGAAAGGCCACGCCACCGGGTCCATAGCCCTCGTACCGCAGTTCTTCCAGGATCTCGCCGCCCTCGGCACCCGTGCCCTTGGCGATGGCCCGACGAATGTTGTCATTGGGGACGCCCGCCTTGCGGGCGGCCTCGACGGCCGCGCGCAGGCGGAAGTTGCCGGCAGGATCCCCACCGCCAAGTCGTGCAGCCACGATGATCTCGCGGGACATCCGGGTGAAGACGGCCCCTCGGGCCGCGTCGACCTTGGCTTTCGTGCGCTTGATCTGGGCCCACTTGGAATGCCCTGCCATCGAGGCTCTCCTCCGTGGGGGGCATGGTAGCACGCGCAGCTCTTGCAGCTTCTTGACGGATGGCGACCCGGCTCCGATAATCCACATGCGTTCATTAAGAAATGTAACGCAAGACCACGGGGCCGCCCTAGGGAGCCCATCACCAAGGAAACGGCATGAACAAGGAAGAACTCGTCCGACACGTCGCCCAGAAGACCCGGATGCCGCAGAAGGATATCGCCCTGTGTCTCAACACGGCCCTCGAGACCATCACGCGAGCCCTCGGTCGCGGCCAGAGGGTCACCCTCGTGGGCTTCGGCTCCTTCCAGATTCGTGAACGAGCCGCACGCGAGGGACGCAACCCGAGGACCGGAAGTGTCCTGCAGATTCCAGCCCGCCGCACGGCGGTCTGGATTGCCGGCAAGCATCTGCGCGAGCGGCTCGAAGGCACGCGGAAGCGACGGCAACTGGTAGAGGCCTGAGGCCCGCGCACCGGCAACGGAGCCAAGGAAACCGCGTGCTACCATGACTCCCGACAGGACAGATGTCCTGTCGGGAGTGGATGTGTCGCAAAGACTGCGTCGGGTGGCATTGCTGGGCGCCTTCGAAATGCCCCGGGACAGCCAAGGCAAGCGCCGGGAGGGCCTCATCCTGGGGTCGCGCAAGGAGCTGCTGGGTTTTGTCCTTGAAACGAATCGCGAGGCTATCGAGCAAATCATCACCTTGGCGGCACTACTCGATCCGGCCTTTGGCCCTCCCCGAATGGCCGTCGGTGTCGTGCCCGCCCTCGAACGGCTAGGCGCGGTTGCTCTCAGGCTCGAACTCAAGCCGCTGGGGGGCATCAAGGCCGTCCAGAACGGAGGGGCCGTGGTCCACGGGGCGCTGGTCTATCGCGATACCGCCGGCAAATTGCAGCGCCTTGCGCTGACGGCCATCGAAGCCATCCACGTGGCGCTTGCCAGCCGACTGCCCCTCTTGGCCGACTCGGCCCTTCTCCAGATCGATGTCGCACCGCTGCTGGGCGATGCCCAGGTGGAGGAAGGCAACGAGGAAGACTTCAAGGCCTTCGTCGCGAACGTGACGGCGACCGACTTCACGAATTACTTGCGCCGCCAGCAGCCAGACAATCCGGGACCCGACGCCACAACTTGATCGCCCGAGACAAGTCGATCGAAGCGAGGGCCCGCTGTCCTTACGGACAGCGGGCCCTCGTGATCCGTGCGAAGAATCAGGCTTCGACGGCCAGCGGAAGTACCGCGACCTTCTTACGATCCGCGCCGGAGCGCTGGAAAGCGACGTGCCCGGTGACCAGCGCATACAGGGTGTGATCCCGGCCGACACCGACGTTCTCGCCCGCCAGGATGCGGGTGCCTCGCTGGCGGATGATGATGTTGCCGGCGATCACGAACTCGCCGCCAAACTTCTTGACGCCCAGACGCTTGGAGTTGCTGTCGCGACCGTTCCGGGTGCTACCGACGCCCTTCTTGTGTGCCATGACGATAATCCTCTGGATATTCTGGGGGGATCAGGCCTTGATGGCCTCGATCATGACCCGGGTGTAGGGCTGACGGTGCGAGTTCTTGCGGCGATAGTGCTTCTTGGGGCGCATCTTGTAGACGATGAGCTTGGGGCCCTTCCACTGGCGCTGGACCTTGCCGACGACCTTGGCACCAGCCACGACGGGCGCACCGACCTTGACGTCGTCGCCGACGACCATCAGCACGCGATCGAACTCGATCGTCTCGCCTTCGGCCAGGGGCAGCTTCTCGACGTCGATGTAGCGGCCTTCTTCGACCTTGATCTGTTTGCCGCCCGTCTCGATGATGGCGTACACAGGGAAACCGTCCTTTCGAAAATCGGGCCGCAGCCCGGACTTGCGCGCCCCGGACGGCCGCCAAAAGGCGTTATCAAAAACCGGCAGGGAGCGGCGCCCTGATATCAGGCTTTCATATTGACCGCTTCAGGGGTCCGGAGTCAAGAGCGGACGAGGCTCTTCCCGCGAGCGCACGTGGAAGCTGACGGCGGTCCGCTCGAGTCCCTCGACATCGAGGTCGAGAAAGGAAGGGACAAAGACAAGTTGCAGCCCCTCGGCCTCGAGGAACCCGCGGGCCACGACCAACGCCTTGACAGCCTGGTTCACGGCGGCAGCGCCGATAGCCTGCATCTCGCATTGCCCACGCACCCGCAAGCCTGCGCAGATGGCACCGGCTACCGAAGAAGGACGCGACTCACCCGCGACCTTGAGCGTGACCCCTTCGCCATCTTATGATGCACGCACCCCACGACGTCATCGGGTCGCACGGAAGGCTTCCGTGTTGATCTGCGTCACATGGAACGTGTGCGCCTGCGCGTCCCGGTCAAGGTTGCCAGGAAGCCGTCCGGACACCGAGGAGCAGGTCATAGGAGGACCACTCTCGCCAGTAGCCGCCGTAGTAGGCAGGAACCCGGACGACGCCCCAGACGTCGATGCCTTCGACGACTCGGAAAGTCACGCCCGGAGCCAGATCGATACGCTGGCCACCGGTCTCGCAGAGAACCCGCCGGTCTTCCTCGAAGGGATTGGACCAGAAGCCAAGGGCCTCGAGATGAAAGGCAGCAAGACGCAACGGTCGCCACGTCACCCCTGCCCCACCCTCGAAGGCGAGTCCGCGCCATTGCACGAGGGTATCCGTGACCTGCCGCCGAAACGGCACATTGGCCCCTATCGAGCCCACCAATTGCAGATCCGCCTCCGGAATGTCCTGATGGCCGACCATCCGCAGGTCAACGCTCGGCGCAGCCCATTCGATCCGGGAGGTCAGGGCGATTTCGCGCCCGTCTGGTCCCTTGATGATGTTGCCTTGACCGTCCCGCTGCACGCAGTTGACCGTCTGAAGGCCCAGTGGCGACGGGTTGGGCGGCAAGTTGGCCCGAAGACGCGTGACGAGCCCGCGGTAGCTGTCCCGCAACAAGTCCCGGGCCAGCACAAGACGCAGGTCCCCCAGTCCGAGCGCCTGGGGCGGGACCCCGGGCGGAAGAAAGTTACCGGGGTCGTCCTGAAGGACGAACTCGGCCGGCACATGCAGCTCGAAGCCCGTGCCCTCGCCAAGACGCCAACGCCCACGCCCCTCGACGACATAAAGCGACCGCGTCGTGACGAAATTGGCGCACCGGGGGTCGGAGACCAGAAGAGGAGAGCAGGCAGCGCGCTTCTCGTTGTCGAAGACATCCTCGGCAAAGGCCTGCCACGCCCCACGGAACTCCCACGCCTCGCCATCTTCCGGAGCAGCGTTGACCGGATCCTGAAGGATGACGGCATCTGCCGGACCCGCACCGAGCAACACCGAGGCCGCAAGGGTCCAAGCAAGCCGCCTCATCACGGACCCACCACCGCGGAAGCCACCGTCAGGGCACAGAGCAAGCGGATGCCATCGCCACCAAACATGGCCAGCAGGGCGCCAAGGCTGTCCACGAGTGCTCGCCGGGGCGGCGCCGAAGCCAGGATGCCTCCCGCCAACGCCCCAAGGAAGGCCCCCAGCAGCATCAAGCCGAGTCCGCCTTTCGAACCTACGAACAAGGTCACGACCATGCCGACGGCCGCACCCGTCATCACCTGGCGGTCCAGTCTGAAGAGGCGCAGGCCGAGGCGCGCTGCAGCACGTTCGAAGAACCAGCCAAGCAGGAGCAGCAGGCATGTCCACGCGGCCGTCACGCCATCGGCCAGAAGGCCATCCACGCCGTGGCCGAGCCAGGCGAGGAAAAGGTGCGGCAGCCAGGCAGCCCCGACAACCAGCAAACCCGCCCGATGCCCCCGGATGGCGAGGAAGATGCCCGCCAAGGCCAGCACGGGCACGGCTCCCGGCAGGAGCGTGGCCATCATCGAGACCGATGCGTTCAGCGACTGACCCTCCTGCGTGTTCCCCGCACAAGAGCCCAATGCACCATGCGCTCCGCGAAGTCGCCCAGACCAACCCCGGCTGCGGCCAACGCCTTGGGCAGCAGGCTGCCTTCGGTCATGCCCGGCACCGTATTGGTTTCCAGCAGGAAAGGCCGACCGTCCGCATCCACCAGCACGTCGGTCCTCGATACGCCGAAACACCCGAGGGCCCGATGGGCCCGGACACCCAGGTCCGCGAGCATCGCGGCGACCTCCGGCGCGACGACTGCAGGCACGATTTCGTCCGCACCGCCAGGCTGGTACTTGGCCTCGAGCGTGAAGTAGTCGGCAATCCTGGGGACGATTTCGACGATCGGCAAGGCCTCGGGTTCCGGGTACCCCCAGACGGGCACCGTGAACTCGCGCCCCCGGACAAAGGCCTCCACGAGCACGTCCTCGCCATAGCCTGCGACGACGGCCCATGCCCGAGCCCAGTCCAAGGGGTCCCTGACGACCTCGATGCCATGGGTGCTGCCCTGGCACACGGCCTTGAGGACGACCGGCCAGCCCAGATCGTGCCCCACCTTCGGCACCAGGACGGCCGGGTCGGCATCACGAACGTCCCGCGCCGGGACGAGCAGGTCCGGCGCCACGGGAAGTCCGGCGGCACGATACACCCGCTTCGTCGCACCCTTGTCCATGGCCGTGGCACTGGCCAGCACGGCTGAGCCGGTGTACGGCATCCCGGCCAGTTCCAGCATCCCCTGGACCAGGCCGTCCTCGCCACCCGAACCGTGAAGCGCCAGCATCACGACATCCGTGTCCGGCAGCCAGGCCTCGGGGGCGAGGCTGCCACCCGGCAGAACCTCCATCAGATCCAACCGACGAACGGCGTGGCCACGGGCAAGAAGCGCCCGGGAGACGGCTTCGCCGCTGCGCAAGGACACATCCCGCTCGGATGAATACCCGCCGGAGAGCACGATGACCCTTGGCCCCGACACGTCAAGCCTCCCCGGATGCCGCGCCGGAAAGGCGTCGGCCCTCGGCCAGCAACAGGGCGACATCCGCATCGGATGCAGCCTCGGCATAAAGCCGCAGCAGCGGCTCCGTCCCCGACAGACGAAGCAGCAACCAGGAACCGTCCTCAAGCGTCGCTTTGAGGCCGTCCTCTGCCCCCCAGGAAGCAACCGGCCGACCGATCAGGGTGGCCGGCGGCTGCCGATGCAGACCTTCGATGGCCGCGCGCACAAGGGGTGGGTCCATAAGGGGCAGGTCGACACGATCGTACGCGTGCGCACCGGCCACTTCCCGAAGCGATGCGATGAGGCCGCGCATGCCGGTACCGGCGTACGCGCAGGCCTCGAGCAGCAACAAGGCGCTCAGAATCCCGTCCCGCTCGGGCAAATGACAAGAGAAGCCGATGCCACCGGACTCTTCGCCACCCAGCATCACGTGCCGGGCCCGCATTTCGGCGGCCACGTACTTGAAGCCGATCGGCACGACATGCAGGGAACGGCCGTATTGGCGGGCAAGACGATCGATTATCACCGAGGTCGACAGGGTCTTCACGATGTCGCCGCTCCACCGACGCACTTCGAGCAGATGACGCGTCAGGAGCGCCATGATGAGGTGCGCGTTGACAAACGCACCGCCCTCGGCCACGGCACCAATCCTGTCCCCATCGCCGTCGCAGGCAAGGCCGATGCCGGGCTCGACCCACGCCTCAAGCACAGCACGAAGCGGCCCGAGGTGCTGGGCGATGGGCTCCGGATGGACACCCCCGAAAGCCGGGTCGGGCGCCGCGCGCAAAGAAACGAGCGACGACGGACCCAGGAGCCGCTCAAGGTAGCCGGCGGAAGCACCATGCATGGCATCGAATGCGACCCTCAAGGGTTCTTCGGGACGCACCAGGGCTTGCCGGATTCGCTCGAGGTCGACAAGCCCGGCAAGCGCCTCGAGATAAGCCGGACGAGGGTCCAGGACCGGCACGCCGTCCGGGTCGACCGGCCGAACCGTAGGCGCCTCGGCCACCGCCTCTTCGACACGTGCCGTGAAGGAGGGTTCCGCGGAACCGCCAAAGTCCTGCTTGATCTTGAGACCGTTCCACGAAGCCGAGTTGTGACTGGCCGTGACGACCAAGGCGCCGCGTGCGCCACCGTGCACGACGGCGTGAGACATATTCGGTGTCGTGACCGGTCCCTCGACGCGCATCACGGTGAAGCCCGCGCCTGCGAGCACCCCGGCGACAAGGCGGACACCCTCGGCGCTGCCCGTCCGGGTATCCCCACCCACCAACACCGGGCGATCATCGGCGGGAGCCTCGTCGCGCCATACCCGGGCAACCGCCACCGCCACGCGTGCCAGGTTCGAGGCATCGAAGCCTGCACCGCGTTCCGCGCGCCAACCATCCGTTCCAAACGCGATCCGGCTCATGCGATCCGCGTTCCCCGGGCAAGGACGGTCCCCGAGGCCAACAGGGCCTCGGTCTGGACCACGCAATCAGCGGCAATCTCACACGCGTCGCCGCCCAGAAGCCCCTGCAGGCGCGTCCCCTCGCCAACCCGGGCGTGGCGGCCGAGCATCACGCCCGTAAGGCGGGACGATGCACCGATCGCCACATCCGGACCGAGGACCACATGGCGTCCCAGACGAACATCGGCTCCAATCACGACGCCATCCCCGAGAAACACGGGACCGCCGTCGACACGCGCCCCCTCCCCCCACGTGACGCGTCCGCCCGTCCAGACGACGTGGCCGTCGCGTTCCTCGCGGCGCCAGTGTGCCGGCGGTGCCAGACGCCCCTCGAGCATGTCGCGCACCGCCTGCCGCCAGGATGCGGGCGTGCCGCAATCACGCCAATAGGCATCGGACGCGAAGCGATGCAGCGCGACGCCTTCGGCAAGCAGCGCCGGAAACAACTCGCGCTCGAAGCTGTAGGGTCGTCCGTGAGGTATGCGACGCACGATGGCGTCCTCCAGCACATAGGTCCCGGCGTTGATCCAGAAACGATCCACGAGGACCCTTGCCTCATCCTGCGTCGGCTTCTCGAGGAAGCGCGAAACGCGACCGCTGTCGCCAGCCAGCACGAGACCGAATGCCGTGGGATCCTTGACCTCGGTACAGGTCAGGGTGACGGCAGCGCCTGAGCGACGGTGCGCATCGAGGAGGGCCGTCAGGTCGGTATCCGTGAGGATGTCGCCGTTGAATACCACATGGGGCCCCTCATCCAACAGCCCGGAGGCCAACGCAACGGGGCCCGCCGTGCCCAACGGCGTCTCCTCGACGCTGTAGCGCAACTGCACGCCCCAACGTGCCCCGTCTCCGAGGATCTCCGGCACACGCGCCGCGAGGTGATGAATGTTCAGCACGACATCCGTCAGGCCATGACGGGCACACAGCGCCAACTGCATCCCGAGGATGGGCACGTCTCCGAGGTCCAAGAGAGGCTTCGGGGTGGTGTGGGTGAAGGGATGCAGGCGCGTTCCCGGGCCACCCGCAAGAAGGATGACGCTCATAAGGCCTGCATCCTCGACTTGAGCGCGACGATGGGCGCGATGGGCGAGGGATCGACGCGACGCAGCCACGCCAGGAGCACCGAGGCCAGATCGCCGATGAGGACGCCCTCGACAAGGCGGGCCAAGGGGTCGGGATGCGTCGGGCGAACCGTGAACACCGGCCGGTCGGCCACGGCAAGGGCTGCATCGGCCTGAAGCGCCAGCCACGCGGCCTCCTCAGGATCGCGGTAGGCCACCAGCACGGCCGCGCGGTCGCGGTCGAGGGCAAGCGACACCAGGTCGTTGTGCGTGCCCTCGGGCAGGACGGTCGATGTGGCAAGGCACTTGGCATTCTCGGCCAGTTGCCCCCGCAAGCGCGCCACGAGCGCTCCCGTCGTCCCCCCGACCCCGACGACGACCGGCCAGGCGTCTGTCGATGCGGACAGGAATCGCGCGAGCCCAAGGGCCGGATGGTCATCCCTGACTCCGTCCGCGAGGGCATCACCGAAGGCCGCAGCATGCGCCAAGGCCGGACCCGGGTCGACAGGCGCACCCCAGTGGGCCAGCAAAGCCAGCAGGGAGAAGAGGATCTCCCCCATCGCCGCCCGGGGCTGCCAGCCGGGCTCGAGGGTCAAGATACGGCCTGTGGCCGCCAGGCGACGGGCAAGTTGCCCCCCGCACGTCAGGCCCACGACCGGACACCCCCTTGCAAGCGCCTCATCGACGGCCGACAAGGTCTCCCCGGTATCGCCCGAATAGCTGAGCGCCACGACATGGGTCCGCGCATCGACCCACGCCGGCAGCCCGGGTCCCCGGTGGACGGCCATCCTCACGCCCCAGCGTCCGGCCAGAAACTCGCTCGCCACGTCCGCCGATATGGCCGAGCCTCCCATTCCCGCAATCAGGATGGAGTCGGGCCGGTCGTGCGCCCACGCAGCCAAGGCCTCGCGGGCACGCGCGTCGGCAACTGCCGCGCGCTGGCCCCAGGCCGCCACGCAACCGAACATGCCTCCGGGATCGCAGCCTTCGAGTTCCTGCAAGCTGACAACCGTGCTCACGCTACCTCCTCTGCCCCGGAGAGCACCCGCAACCAGTTGCCCCCCAGCCACGCCGCGACTGCGGTCTCGTCCAACCCGGCCTCGAGCAAGGCTGCCGTGACCCGCGGCAGGTCCTGGACGCCTTCGAATCCGGCCGGCAGGGCCGAGATGCCGTCGAGGTCGGCCCCAAGACCGAGGACGCCGTGGCCGCCGACGCCCTGCAGGTGCTGCACATGCAGGGCGAGCGTGGCGAGATCCCCCTCGCCGCCGATGAAGCGCGGGTACAGCACCGTTCCGATGACGCCCCCACGCTCGGCGATGGCCCGAATCTGGTCGTCGTCCATGTTGCGTGGATGGTCGCAGACGGCGCGGGCGTTGGCATGGCTGACGACGACGCGGCCCGGGTAGGCGTCGAGGGCATCCCAGAAACCGGGCTCGGCGATGTGGGCCAGGTCCAGCACCATGTCGAGGTCCGCCATGCGGCGCAGCAGGTCACGCCCGAGGCGCGTCAGGCCGCTGGGGCGATCCGATACGAGCAAGCCGTCCGCGAAGCCATTACGACCGTTCCACGTCAGGGAGACCATGCGGACGCCCAGCGCGTGGAAGGCCTCGAGCAGCTTCGGGTCGTCCGCAAGCGGATCGGCGCCTTCGAAAGACAGCATCACGCCGGGCACGCCCGGGATGCGGTCCTTGATCCGGTCCAGAATGCTGAAGCCACCTTGGCGACGCAGGCCCTCACGCAGCACGCCGACCAGACGCATGGCGCGGTGCAGGGCCCTGTCGCCGGTCACGTCGCCCGGCACCCAGAGCGAAAGGAACTGCAAGGCACCACCGATGGCCGCGAACCTGGGCACGTCGAAATGCAGGCCGGGCTGCGATCCGCCGAACGCCAGATGTCCGTCCAGCGACCGATCGAGGGTATCGGCGTGGCCGTCGACCACGGGGCAAGCGGCATGGAGGGCGCGCGCACGGTCCAGCGCGGCGGTCGCGCTCACGCTCGTGGCTTGCCCTGGAACTTGCACGCGACCCTCAGGCCAAGGCGTGGCTCGGCACACCCGGTTCCTGGATGCGCGCGTAGTAGTAACGGGTGTAGTAGGCATCGGAAACCCGGACGGGCACCGACTCTCCCAGGACCACCCACCCAAGGGTCCGACGCGAGAACCACAACGGTACGGCGGCACGAAGCGTGGCCCGGTGAACGATTTCGAGCAGCCCCATGCCTGCGGGTCGCTGGCCAGACGGCAGCACATGAAGGATGACCCTGTACCGATCGAGGACGTCCGCAGGAAGTGCGCCGGCACGCAAGGGCACTTCGCCCAGAGTCATATGGTCGACATCCGGAAGCCCGGACGCCGCCGTGCTGCCCGCGACTGCTTCCGCATCCTCGGGGCCGAAGCGAGCGAGGACGCCGGGGAAGACTTCACCGGGGCCCGCGACGTCAACCAACAGGACAGACTGCCCCTGCCGCGAGAGGTTGGCCGCGATGCCGACGGCAACGACAGCCGCAGCCTCGGGCGTCGGGCCGACCAGCACGAACTCGCGTTGTCCGCCTGCCCGCTGCAGGAAAAACCAGGTCATGGCCTGGCACGGCTTTGCCTGCAGATGATAAAGACGCCCCAGACGCAGCAGGCTCTCGGGCAGCACCCCAATGACCGGCAAGCCCCACAGGCGGGGCCCACCGGCAGGCCTGGCGCGCCGGAAGCGCAGGACAATCAGGGCCACGGCCCCGACGACGGCGACTGCTCCGGCGGCGGGCAGCCACGGCCCTCCGGGCAGGCCCGGGGACGGGACAGACGGGACCTGGACATCAATCCTCGTCGAATAGCTGGCACCGACCTCGCGCAACAACAGCTCCATCGGCTGACGGAAGGCCTCGGCCACGGGCGCAGCATCGGCCGTCGCCCCGGGCGGCAGCTCCATCCGGACGACGACCCCGCGCGGTGTCTCCTCGAGCAGGACAGCCCAGCCTTCGGCCTCAGCGCCCGCTTCGGGCCGGCCGCCCATCCAGCCGGGCAAACGACGCCCCGCCTCGACCTGGAACTGCCGGACCACGGCTTCGGGCGCAGTCGGGCCGAACTCGGCCTCGAGGCGGACCTCAGGAGGCTCCTGGGTCTCTTCGGCGGCCAGCCCCGGAAGCCCCGCAGCCAGCACGAAGGCGAGCCACGATGCAAGCAGGACTGCCAAGCGGCCGGGTTCGAACCTCATCGGTTTCATTCTAGCGCATCACCGGGAGAGCACGGGCGAGCACGACGCCACCGCGAACGCCCCACCCGGACGCGGCGAGGGTCGTGCGGCAGCCTTCCAGCGTGGCACCGGTCGTGCACAGATCATCCAGCAACCAGACACGGTCGCCCCGACCGGCACCGATGGCGACAAATGCCCCGCGAAGCAGGCGAATCCGTGCCCGGGGACCGTGGGCGTGCAGGCGCGGTGTCACACGCGCGCGTCCCAGCACCCCCGCGGCAACGGGCCAGCCCCATGCACGGCCGAGTTGGCGCGCCAGAAGCAAGGCATGGTCGTAGCCCCGGACACGAACGCGATCGGGAGAGGTCGGCACGGGGACAATCATGCCTCCAGCAGGGTCCGGGGGTGCCATCAGAGCAGCCAGCCACGGCGCGAGGTCCGGACGGTCGCCCTGCTTGAAGTCCAGGAGGATGCGCCGGAGCGGTCCCACGTAGCGGCCGACGGCATGGACCTCGAGGGCCGCGGGCCCAACCAGGGTCCGCCCCGGATCCAGAACGGCCCTGCGGCATGCGGGACAGAGCCCCGTCGTCACGATGGTCCGGCACCCCGGACAGGGTGCGGGCCAGCAGGCCGACCAAGCGGTCGAGACAAGCGCAAATGGATCCATAGTCCCCACATGGCCCACGTAGCCCCGGCCGCGTCGATCATGACGTCACGCGGGTTGCCCGAGCGGCCGAGCACGAAAGACTGATGCCACTCGTCGAGTATCGCCCAAGCGACCGCGAGGCCCCACGCGTGCCGCGCACGCCCGCTGCCGGTGGCGCGGAGGGCCAGCAGGGCCAGCACGGCAAAGGCGCCGAAGTGCGCCAGCTTCCGCGCCGCCGCGTGCACGACCAGCCGGGCGTAGGGGTCCGTGCCTTCGGGGTTTCCGAGCCAGGCCAAGAGGCTGGCCAGGAGATATCCGGAGTCCTCGCCGGATTGCCCCCGGGCGGACAGCATCCAGATGGTGGCCATCCACAGCAACGTGGGCATCCAGCGCGACATGGCACCATGATGCCCGTGATGACCATGGTCCTGCATCCGGCACGTGGCCCCCTTGTCGGCCGGCCGGCACTGCCCGGCGACAAGTCCGTCAGCCATCGGGCCCTGCTACTTGGCGCCCTCGCCACGGCCCCCTGGAGCCTGCGCGGGCTGAGTCCGGCCCGTGACGTGGCAAGTACGGCGGAGGCCCTGAACCGCTTGGGCGCGACGGTCCGGGTGGCGGGCGAGATCGTCCGCGTGCAAGGCCCCGCAACAGGCTGGCGCGATGGCCAAACGCTCGATTGCGGCAACTCGGGCTCGACGGCGCGGATGCTGCTCGGATTCCTGGCCGGGACGGGTGTTTCGGCCAGGCTCGAAGGCGACTCGTCGCTCTCCCGGCGACCGATGGCCAGGGTCCTCGAGCCGCTTGCCGCGTGGGGCCTCGAGATCGCGGAGGGGAAAGGACACCTGCCGCTGCTGGTCTGCAGCCGGCCCCGGCCCGCGACGTGCACGGTGGAATTGCCGGTGGCCAGCGCCCAGGTCAAGACCGCCCTCGCCCTTGCCGTCCTTCACGCTGGCGGCCGATTGGACCTGCGGGAACCCCACGCGTCCCGCGACCACACGGAGCGCCTGCTCGAGGCGCTCGGTGCACCCCTCGAGCGGACGAGCGGCGGCTTCACGCTGGGGGGGCCCTGGCGGCCACCGGGCCATACCATCGACATTCCGGGCGACCCGTCCGCTGCTGCCTTCTGGGGCGTGGCAGCCGCCCTGGTTCCCGGGTCCAGACTGGTCCTCGGCCCCATCAGCCTCAATCCCGGCCGTACGGGCTGGATACGGGTGCTCCGACGGATGGGCTGCCCCGTCAACATCGGCGCCTCGCGAGGCCATGACCCCGTAGGCTCGGTCACGGTGGATGCCCCAGCCAGCTTGCAGGCCGTCACGGTCGAAGGCGAGGACCTGATTCAGGCCCTCGACGAGATACCGGTCCTGGCCGTGGCGATGGCGAGGGCCACCGGAACCTCGTTCATCCGCGGGGCACGGGAGCTGCGCGTCAAGGAATCCGACCGCCTGCAAGCCATCGCGACCATGCTGGCGTCATTCGGCATCGACACGACCATGTCGGCAGACGACCTCGCCATCCACGGCCGCGGGCCGGGCGAGGGCTTCCGGATCGGCAACGCGCCTGTCGCCAGCCACGGCGATCACCGCATCGCCATGGCTGCGGGCATCGCGAGCCTCGTGGCCACAGGGCCCGTTGCGCTTGCCGACCCTGAGGTCGCCGGAGTCTCGGATCCCCGATTCTGGGAGACCCGACGCGCTATCATGGCGTCATGAAAGTCATCGAGGCTGAGGCGACGGGTTTCTGCCACGGGGTCGAGCGTGCCGTCCGGCTCGCCGAGAAAGCTGGTGCGACAGCCCGGGGCGAGCAGCAGGACATCGTCGTCTACGGCCATCTGGTCCATAACCCCCAGCAGGTCGCCGCCCTGGAAGCCCAAGGCCTCCGCCACGTCGCCGCCTGGCAACCGGAGACGCCGGGCACGCTGGTGGTGCGCACGCACGGCATCGCGCCCGGCGAACTGGCGGATATCCGTGAGGCCGGATGGCAGGTCGTGGACGCCACCTGTCCCCTCGTCACGCGAACCCACCACCGTGCCGAGGCCCTGCGCAAGGCGGGCTATCCCCTCGTCGTCATCGGGAAGGCGGACCATCCCGAAGTCAAGGCCCTGACGGCGGGCGACTACGGTCAAGTACCCGTATGCCAGGCCGCGGAGGACGTGGATCGACTTTACCCGCGGCTGCAGGCACGCTTGGGCGTCGTCATCCAGAGCACTTTCCCACCGGCCCCTGCACGCGCCATCATCGGCCTGCTGGCCATGAAGACGATGGACCTCCGGGTCTTCAACACCGTCTGCGATGTCACGCAGAAGCGAATCGACGCCGCCATGGACCTGGCCGGCCAAGTCGAGGCGATGGTCGTGGTCGGTGGCCATCACAGCGCCAACACGCGCCAGATTGCCGACGCGTGCCGAACCGTCGTACCCACGCTGCAGGTGGAAACGGCCGCAGAACTTGATGCGGATTGGCTTTCGGGCTTCCGGACCGTCGGCCTGGCGTCGGGTCTCTCGACTCCCGATGCGGGCATCGCGGAAGTCCGCGACGCCTTGCTGACCCTCTACTGAAGGCCGCACCGCAAGCAGGTCGCCACCTCCGACCCGCCCCGCATGGTATGCTCGCAATACGCGCACGCCGTGCGCCGGATCTATTTGGAAGAGCAGGTTTCCCTCCCCCTATGAACACCCTTGATCAGACTGCCGTGGCCGACCTCGACGAAGAGGTCATCGATTACGATTCCACCTTTGTCGATGTCCAGCCCGGGGACATCGTGATCGGCCGCGTGGTCCGCGTCGCCCAGGATCAGGTTCTGGTCGACGTTGGCGGCAAGTCCGAAGGCCTCATCCCCATCAAGGAACTGGCCAATGGCCCCGTCGGCAACCCCCACGATCACATCCGCGAAGGCGAGGAGCTGGAGCTCTACGTCCTGCGTGAAGAAGACGAAGACGGCCAGCTGACGCTCTCGAAGCGCCGCGTCGACCAAGCCCGTGGCTGGGTTCAGGCGACGAAGGACTTCGAAGAGGAGGCCGTCATCCACGCGCGGGTCACGGGTGTCGTCAAGGGCGGCATCATCGTCGACGCCTACAAGTTGCGCGGGTTCGTGCCCGCGTCGCAGCTGCGCACCAAGGGCGCCCACGACGAGCTCGTCGGCACCGAAGTGCCGCTCAAGATCATCGAAGTCGACCAGCGCCGCAACAAGCTGATCCTTTCGCATCGTCAGGCCGTTGCTGCCGAGAAGGGCAAGCTGCGCGCCGAGATCCTGCAGACGCTTGACGTCGGCCAGATCATCACCGGCAAGGTCGTCCGTATCGCCGACTTCGGTGCCTTCATCGATCTGGGCGGCATCGACGGGCTGCTGCCGATTTCCGAGATTTCGTGGCAGCGGATTCAGCATCCCAGCCATGTCCTCAACATCGGCGACGAAGTCACGCTCAAGGTGCTCAAGGTCGACCGGGATGCCCACAAGATCTCGCTGTCTCTCAAGCAACTTCAGGACGATCCTTGGAGCAGCCTGACGGCCAAGTTCAGCGAAGGCATGCAGGTGCCCGGCAAGGTCACCAAGCTGGCTTCCTTCGGTGCGTTCGTCGAGATCGAGCCCGGTGTGGAAGCCCTGCTGCCCACCGCCGAAATGGGTGACAACGTTGCCCGTCCCGAAGATGTCGTCGAGGTTGGCCAGATGGTGAACGCCATCATCAAGCGGTTCCGTCCCGACGAGAAGCGCATCTCCCTCTCTCTGAAGGAATCCAGCGACTCGGATGGAATCAACGAGGACGAGGACTAACCGTCTCCCGACGGGCGGTCTCATCACGGCCGTCGCACCAGGTTCCCTGGCTGCGGCGGCCGGTTGCTCCATGGGCGACAGACTGCTTGCCGTCAACGGGCAGGCGCTGCAAGACCTGATCGACTACCGATTTGCCATCACCGAACGAGACGTCACGCTGACTTTGCTGCGGGACGATCAGGAAGTGCTGGTCGCCATTGCCAAGGAAGAAGACCAAGACCTAGGCCTGGCCTTCGACGAGGCCGTCTTCGATCGTATCCGGCAGTGTGCCAACACCTGCGAGTTCTGTTTCATCCACCAGATGCCTGAGGGCCAGTTCCGCAACAGCCTGTACATCGAGGATGACGACTATCGGCTGTCGTTCCTGCAAGGCAACTTCATCACGATGACGAACCTCGCGGAGAGGGATTGGAAACGGATCGAGCACCTGCGCCTATCTCCCCTCTACATCTCCGTCCACACCACGGATCCCGTCCTGCGCAAGGCGATGCTGAAGCAACCGCTTGCCGAGCGCCTGCACGCCCAGCTCGACCGGCTACGCGACATGGGCATCGACTTCCATGCCCAGATCGTGCTCGTACGCGATCGCAATGATGGTGAATGCCTCGAACGGACGCTGGAGGACCTGGCCACACGCTGGGGCGTGGGCCTGCTCTCCATCAACATCGTGCCCTTCGGTGCCACACGATTCCGGGAGACGCTGGCGTTGCCGGGCCTCGCGGCCACGACTCCTGCGTGGTGTCGCGATGTCATCCGTCAGGTACGGCCCTTTCAGCGGCGGTTCCGTGCCGAGCGAGGAGACGACCTGGTCCGTCTGGCCGACGAGTTCTACATCCTCGCCGATCGTGCCTTCCCCGGGGAGCGCCACTACGGCGACTACACCAATCTGGGCGACGGCGTGGGAGGCTGCCGCCTGCTGATCAACGAATGGAACCGCGTGGCCCGCAGCCTGCCGGAACGCATTCATCCGGCCCGGCACGTGACCATGCTGACAGGTCCGGCTGCCGTCCGCGTCATGCAACCCATCGTGGCATGCCTGAATGCCGTCGAAGGCCTCGAGGTCCAGCTGTTGCCCATTGCTTCACGGACATGGGGACCAAGCATCACAGTCACCGGTCTGCGGACCGGCGAGGACTTGATTGCCGGGCTGAAGGACGCGGCCGTCACGGGCGAAGTCTGGCTGCCGGACATCATGCTGCGTCCCGGCAGCCGCACCCTGCTGGATGATCTTACGGTCGAAGACATCGCGGCAGCGGCGTCGGTCGACATCAAGGTGCTGCCGACCGACGCCCGCGGCCTGTTCGTGGCGGCTACCGATCCCGTGGCACTCGCCGGGCTGGATGCCGACCGCTGGTTCGGTTCCTATTATCGTTGAGGCAGCTCCTCGGCACGGTTGAATACGGCGCGAACCCGGGGCTCGGCCGGCGTCCCCCGAACGGCAGCATGCTCGACGCGCTCGAGGCGGTTGCCCACCCGATGGAATACCCCGGCCCAATAGCCCGACCATCGTCCCCAACGGCCACGCACGGCCTGGCCGCCTGCGCCGACTTGTCGTCGGACGGCACGGCGAAACTCCCTACCCGACCGCAGCGCGACCAGCAGACCCGTGGCGACACCCGCCAAGGCACCGAGACCGATGAACCAGGCTTTCATGCGTGCTCCTTTCCAACGCCCTCTGCCAAGAGGGCCTCATACCGGCTGACATACTGCCGGGCCATCCGCTCCGCCGAGAACGCCCGAAGCACGGCCGCCCGTACCTCGCGGGGCCGGGCCTCGCGGGCCCACGCAACGGCCTGCGCCCACTCCGAGGGGCTGCGGACAAGCCATGGCCTCGAGCAGCACGAGGCCAAAGGGTTCATCCCACGCGAGGGGTGCCACCAAGGCCCCGGCACGGGCGAGCAGATGCCACCTGTCCGGCCCGCGCACTTCACCAAGCCAGCGGACCGCATCCTGACCGCAAAGCCTCGGAGCCAACTCACGGGAGAAGAATTCCTGCTGCGCCGGGTCCTGCCCCCCTGCGACGATCAGGGGCACGCCCAGGTTCTTGGCGATGTCGACGGCGTGATGCGGGCCCTTCTCGCGCGACAACCGGCCAAGAAAGACCAGATGCTCACCCCGCGGTCCCTCGTGCAGAGGCCAATCTGCCATCTCCATGCCGTTGGGAATGACGCAGGCATCGGTTCGATCGTATCGGGCAGCCTGGGCGCGCGACAGGAACGCAAGCCTGTTGTCGGCCACGCCACGGTAGACGGCGCGGCGCTCCTCATCGACATCGTTGTGAACCGTCGTGAGCATCGGACGCAGGCCATCGAGCCCTGCCCTGAGCGCCGCAGTACGCGTGTGATCGTGAATGAAATCGACCGAAAGCCTGCCCGCACTCAGGGCACGCAAGGCAGCCGCAACGTGGGTACGTTCCGATCCGGCGTCGACGCACGCAAGATCGACCGGCTCCCGAATGGGCGTCTCCGGATGGCCGGAGGCAAAGACCTCGACCCCCCAGCCAAGGCGGGGCAATGCGGCAGCCAAGGATGCGACAACACGCTCCGTACCCCCATAGCCCACGGTTGGCACGGCCAGGAAAGGCGGGCCCAACAGCATCACCCGGCGAGACGACATGAGCGCATCGTCACCCGGCCCGCACGATGCGTCGCTGTCCAAGGTGCCCCAAGCGTCTTGCGCGGACCTTGCGCGACGGAAGCGCGCCGCGCATCCTGCGGCGGCCACCGTGTGCGCTTGACCCGAGGAGCTCCCGATGCCCGACGTACCGATCGCCCCGTGGGTCGCGGCATATCGCCTCCCGGCCCGAGCCCCTGCTGGCGGAGGGGGACTCGCCACTTCGATGGAGGGACTGCTGGCAGACGGGAACCTGGGGGGCTGGGTCGGCTTCCAGGGGACGCCTGCATGCGTCGAAACCTGGTGCGCGTGCCACTGGACGACAGGCAGTGGTCCGGCTACAGGGACACGTGGTGCCATCGAATCCTGTGGCACTTCTGCCACGGCTGGTTCGACCCATCCCGGGACAGCGCCGCCGAGGACGCCATCCGGCAGGAATTTGCCGGCTACCATGAGGCCAACGAGGCTTTGGCGCAAACGCTGACCCGCCACCTGCCCCAGGAATCACCGTGGGTTCAGATTCACGACTACCGACTGCTTCTCGTCCCGGGCCTTCTACGTCGCCTCAGGCCGGACTGCGGCATCGTGTTCCACATGCACGTGCCGGTCCCCGAACCTGGCGCGTGGCGATGGCTCCCGCCCGACATCCGGACAGCGGTGCGCCTGGGCTTGTCCGGCGCGGACCTGATTGGTGTCCAAACGCCCGGAGATATCGCGCCCATGAAAGCCATACTCGGTGCGGGCCCAGATCGGCCCGGACATGGCTTGCTCCACGTCGAAGCCCATCCAGTTCCCATCGACCCGGACCACCTGTTCAGGACAGCCCGCCTTGCACGCGCACGAGCGACAAACGCTGGGCCCGAATCAACATGGTCGGATCGAGGTGGACGCATCCTGATCGTGGGGCGCGGAGATCCGAGCAAGAACCTGCCCCGCATCCTGAAAGCCATCGAACGCCCTCTGTTGCGTCGACCAGACCTGCGCAACCGGGTATCTGTCCCGTGCCTCGCGCCTGAGAGCAGAACGAAACCCCTCGCCTACCGCCGCTGTCAAGCAGCCATCCGGGCACGCATGGCCACCCTCGGGACGGTGGGGGGCCATGGCCTGTCGGCGACGCTCCTCGAGGACGATGATCGCGCGCGGGCCCTGCTGGCCCTCGAGGACTATGACGTCCTGCTGGTCGCGCCCTTGGCGGACGGCATGAACCTGGTCGCCAAGGAAGGAGCCCTGCTCAACAGGCGTGGGGGCATCATCATCGCCTCGACGCACATGGGTGCATGGGAGGCCCTGCAGCCGGATTGCCTCGATGTGCATCCTCTGGACACCGAC
Organism: Candidatus Tanganyikabacteria bacterium; assembly: GCA_016867265.1. Classification (GTDB taxonomy): domain Bacteria; phylum Cyanobacteriota; class Sericytochromatia; order S15B-MN24; family VGJW01; genus VGJW01. The sequence goes on along the minus strand of VGJW01000023.1, from coordinate 3,583 downwards.
GGCATGGCGAGGGCCCTCGAGCGGGCCTTGGCCATGTCGATGGCCGAGCGTCACACTCGACACGAACGTATGTGCTGCCGGATGTTGCGCGAGGATCCCCATCGCTGGCTCGCGGGCCAGTTGACACGAGCAGCCGCCATCCGTGGATGCATCCGCCATGCCGCCTGAAGACCAGAGCGGAATGACCCTGAGCCTGGCGAACACGCTGCTGAAGCTGGAGCTCGCCGGACAGACACCGAACCTTGCCGCCGCCAATCGACACGCCATCGACCGCCTGCCAGAAGGCGACCCCTTCTACACCTTCGGTATCCGGAGCATCGGGCACCACTGGCAAGGAAAGGCACCGGACCGCGAGGCCCTTGCGCGACTCATGGCCCGACATCTGGGCCAGAACGAGACGGAGCCTTTTCTCGAGGGCCCCGGCACCATCGAGGCGGAGCATGCGGCAACCCAGTGGTGCCGGGCACTCCGCAAACTGGACGCCCTGGCAGCATTGCATGGGACACTTGCCATCGGCACCGGCCATCCCGGAGCGATGCTTGGCCTTTACCGGGCCATTGCGCGCCGCTTCGTCCAAGGCGGAGGCAACTTCGTCGCGCCGGCATCGGGACAAGTCGCTGCCGTGGACGGCTGGGTCGATGACCTTGGTCGAGTCGCCATACTCAGTGATGGACGCGGTGCGCTCCATACCCACGCCACCAGCGTGCTCGATAGTACCTTGGTCGGTCGCGAGCGTGTCGACCTTGTCATCGGTGACCACGGGGCTGCCGGAGCGGCCCTGAATGCCGGGATGGCCTGCATCGCCTTGATGGACACCAATGATCCGGCCCTCGCCGTCGCGCAGAAAATACATGGCCACGAACTGCTTGTCGTACCCACTTACGACAACCTCACCAATGCCCGCACGGCCTCGGTCTGCCGGGCCTTTCCAATACCGAAATCCTGATAACATGGAGATTGCGGGCGGTTAGCTCAGCTGGTAGAGCGCCTCGTTTACACCGAGGATGTCGCGGGTTCAAGTCCCTCACCGCCCATCACTGAACAGGAGGTCATCGTGAGCACGGTTGCACTGGATCCCAAGTCCTTCGTATCGCTGTCGGAGGACGCGATGTCGTGCCTCCATCGTATCTATCAGGCCGAAATGGCGGGCATCATCCGTTACCTGCACTATTCCTTCATGGTCATGGGCTACAACCGGATTCCCATCCAGGCGTGGTTCCGCAATCAAGCGACCGAAAGCCAGACACACGCCGTGCTGATTGGCGAAAAGATCACGTCCTACGGCGGCCACCCTCCGCTGCTGTCCCAGTCCGTCGAGGAAACCAATGAGCACGCCATCCATGCCATCCTCGAGGAAAGCCTGCACCACGAGCTTGAAGCCCTGAAGCTGTACAAGCAGCTTGCCGAGTTTGCAGCCCGCGACGGGGACATCGCCCTCGAAGAACTGGCTCGTGAGATGGTGCGCGGCGAGACCGAACACATCGACGAAGTTCGCAAGATGCTCAGGCAGCCACACTAGGGAACAGCCCCAAATGCGTCGAGGCCCCCCGGTCCGTGACCGGGGGGCCTAACGTCATGCTGACCTGCCCCCGTTCATCGTCCAACTCAAAACCGGGATTCTTGTTTATGCCACGTGTTGGTGGCGGGTTGCAAACTCCTCGGGCGTGAGGTTGCCGAGGGAGCTGTGGGGGCGTTGTTCGTTGTCGTCCTGGCGCCAAGCCTCGATGAGGTTTCTGGCATGCCGGACGGAGCGGAAGTGGTGCATGTTCAGGCACTCGTCGTGGAACCTGCCGTTGAAGCTTTCCACGAAGGCGTTCTCAACGGGCTTGCCGGGGCGAATGAAGGCAAGGGTGACGCCCTGCTCGTAGGCCCAGGCGTCGAGGACTCTGTCGGCGAACTCGGGGCTGTTGTCGACGACGATGACCTCGGGTTTGCCGTGTAGCTCGACGAGGCGTTCGCGGACGCGCACGACTCTTGCGCCGGGCAGGGAGACATCGACCTCGAGGGCGAGGCATTCGTGGGTGAAGTCATCGACGATGTTGAGGGTGCGGAAGGCCCTACCGCAGGCGAGGGCGTCGGCGGTGAAGTCCATGGACCAGCGGGCATTGGGGCGACTTGCGGGTGGTCTTGTGACCCTTGGCTCGGCGACGCGCTTCTTGCGTTTGCGGCGGCGAACGGCGAGATGCTCGAGTTTGTAGAGGCGGTAGAGCTTCTTGTGGTTCATCCGGTGGCCTTCCCTGTCGAGCAGGACGCCCAGCCGCCTGTACCCGAAGCGCGGTCTTGCGGCAGCGTGGTGCCGCAGGCGTTCCCGGACGTCCTCCAGAGATGGTCGCCTTGAGCGATAGCGGTAGGTTGCGGTCCTGAGTCCGACAAGCCCGCAGGCCCGGCGCTGGCTCAGGTGGAGGGATTCCTGCAGGAAGTCCACCACCCGGCGCCGGACCGCGGGCCCTACCAGTTTTTTAAGAGCACGGTCTTGAGGGCGTGGTTGTCGAGCGTCAGGTCGGCGACGAGAGATTTCAGGCGCCGGTTCTCGTCCTCGAGCTGCTTGAGCCGGCCGGCCTGAGTGACGTCCATCCCGCCGTACCTCTAGCGCCAGGTGTAAAAGGTTGCCTCGGACACGCCGAGGTCGCGGCAGATGTCCGGGACCTTGCGGCCCACCTCGGCCTCCTTGATGGCCTTGATGATCTGCTCCTCGCTGAACCTGCTGGCTATCATCGGAATCTCCTTCTGGGCTTCTGCCCGGGAAATCCTGATTTCAAGTGGGACGGTTTAGGGGGAGCAGGTCAATGCATGCGGGCTGCAGCGGCTGCTCAGAAGCAGAACTGACCGCCCAGCGTATAGCCGAAGACCTGACCAGACCGATTGAGGGACGTATTGCCATCCTTTCGGACACTGTTAAAGACCGAAAGGCCGACGCCCGCATTCAGGATGAACTGGTCACCGAGGGCATAGTCCGCGCCTACGCCCGGTGCCAGGTTCGTATCCCGCGACTCGGGTAACTCGCCAACACCCGCCGACAACGCACCATAGAGCCGGGTCGTACCGCTATTGTAGAAAGGCAGCATGACTTGGCCGCCATAGTTGAAGATTCCATTCGTGACGCCGCCAACCGTCTCCTGCTGCGGAAAGGCCGACACGGCAAAGCCCAGCGAAGGATTCGCCCAGTTGCGGTAGGTCAGCCCGGACCCGGCGATGTTCGAGTATTGGAAGCCGATGTTGTGGGCCCGCGCCAAGGGGCCACCAGCCAGAACGGGCGGGACGATTGACGTGCCGAGTCCCTGGGCCGGTGCCACGTCTGAACCAGCAGCCGGAGCACCGCCACCGGAGCGGACAATCTGGGCAATCTGGTAAGGAGCCGTGACGGCGGCTTGAGGCTGGAGATGAAGGTCGAGGTCTGCGGGAAGAAGCAGCAAGGTCGTGAAATCCTCCGGTGAAGAGTCTGGCCGGTACCTGTCGGAGATACCCCCCTCTTCTTACCCCCAACCCACAACCCACAACCCACACCCCCCAAAAGGACAACCCCCCGGCGCATCGGCTTTCGCCGTGCACCGGGGGGTCGCTTCGACAACAGAGGCAAGAGACT
>VGJW01000022.1 GCA_016867265.1 Candidatus Tanganyikabacteria bacterium | reverse complement strand
GGTCGACATCAAAGGCCGAGAGGAAGTCCTGGTCGGTTCGCAGGCGTTCGAGGCGGGGCGTGAAGAACCCCCGCCGGGCCAACAGTTCGACAAGAAAAGTCGGGGTGCCCGTCTCGAACCAGTAGGGCCGGAACTGCCGATGCTTGAGGTAAAGCATCACGTCAAAGGGGTTGTAGACGGCTTCCCCGCCCCAGTTGTAGCCGTTGTACCAGCGTCGCACTGTCTCGAGATCCACCCCGTCCAGTTCGGGGGCAAATACCGCCTCGAGGTCATTCTGGGTGTAGCCGCACAGGGCCGACCAGCGTGGCTCGAGCGTCAGATCCTCGAGTTGGTTCAGGCCGGAGAAGAGGCTTACCTTGCTGAACTTGCTGACGCCCGTCAGGAAGACGAACTTCAGGTGGGCGTCCAAGGCTTTCAGGACACCGTACAGACTGCGCAAGGCATCACGCATCTGACGTGCCAGATCAGGCTGGGCCAAGTTGTCGAGGATAGGCTTGTCGTACTCGTCGACCAACACCACCACGCGCTGGCCCGTGTGGCGATGAAGGTTTTCGATGACCTCGGCCAAGGCTTCGGCCACGTACTCCTGGGAAGCTGGAACTCCCAGGAAACCTGCCGAAGCCCGAATCTGTCGAAGCACGCTGCGTTCAAGTTGGTCCAGCGAATCTGATGCCGCCAGACCCAGGTCCAGGCGGATCACCGGATGCTTCACCGACCAGTCCCAGCGGTCCTCGGCCGCAAGGCCCGTGAACAGGTCCCGGCTGCCCTCGAAGAGCTCCTTGAGCGTGTCGAGGAACAGGCTCTTCCCGAAGCGACGCGGGCGGGACAGGAAAAAAGTCTTGCCCGTTCGCACGAGATCAACGGCAAACCCCGTCTTGTCGACGTAGTAGTGCCCTTCCTCGCGAATCTCGCGGAAGGTCTGAATGCCGATAGGCAGTTGCTTGCGGGACGCCATGACCCCATCGTGGCGGAGCAGGGGATGGTGCGCAAGGGTGGCGCTTGGCAAGCAGGCCCCTGCCCTTCCCGGAGCATGGCCGTGGCCCGCATCGCCGGGAAGAGACCTTGGGTCTTCGGTCCGGACATGGCCGGACACAGGCTCGGGGACGATGGTCAGGGACACGGTGCGGTCTCGAGGGGCGTACCCCTGGAAAGTCTGACCCCGCGGACCCGTGGGTCCGGGTTCCCTGGGCTGGCCAGGCGGAAGCCGATGTTGTTGTTGCGGTTATCCGGGTTGTTGTTGTTGCGGTTCGCCGCCCGCGTGTTCGACGCGTCGCTGTTCCACGACCCACCCCGGATGACCCGGTTCGAGCCCCTTGGTCCCCTCGCCGCCAGCATCATCCGGCAGATCAGCCGGGATGGTCAACGCCACTCAACTGACGGCCCGGCCCACCCCGTCGACGCGCCCACGAGCGGCGCATCGCATACGTGTCGCCGTGGGCCGCCCAACCCAACAGGCTGTCGGCGCTTAGCTGGGCCTGGTCCTCGAAGAGATGGCCGAGCGCCACGCCCCGGTTCAACGATCCCATCTTGCGCCGCCATCGCCTGACGCGGGCAGGGTCCATGCGCACCAGGCCCGGAAACACGACGAACCCAAGGAAAGGCACACCTGTGGTGACTGGCAGGACCCGGGTCACCTCAGGCTTCAGGACAAGGCCGAGGCGATCCTGCACGAAGCGATCGGCCTCGTGGCAGGCGTTCCAGAGCACCTCGTGGCTGTCCCCGAAGACCAGGATGTCATCCATATAACGCGCGTGGCCCGGAATCCCGAGTCCCTTGATGAACAACCTGTCCAGAGGTCCCAGGTAGAAATTGGCAAAATGCTGGCTGGTCAGGTTGCCGATGGGCAGGCCTCGACCCGGTGGAGAGCCAGGAGCACCGAGGTCAATGAACAATGCCAACAGCTCACGCAGGCCGGGGTCGCCGATGCGCCGAGCCAGGAGGTGCTTCAAAACACCATGATCCAGTGACTCGACGAAGTGATGAATATCCAGCTTGAGTACGTAGGGATGCCGCCGTACCATCTGCCGCACGTACCCAAGGGCAGCCAGCACGCCACCGCCCCTGCGGCACGCGAAGCTGCTGGACACGGCCACGACCTCGAGGACCGGCTCGATGGCGGCACAAAGTGAGTGATGCACGACGCGGTCCCGGAACGCCGCGGCCGAGATGGTGCGAGGCTTGGGCTCGCGAATGAAGAATGTGCGATAGGGTTGGGGAAGGTAAGTCCCGCCAAGCAGTTCGCGCTCGAGTCGAAGCACCTCGGGTTCCAGCTCCAGCATGAAGCCGGCGACCTCGGGCGAGCGCATGTGCGTGCGCGCAGCCCTGCGGGCTGCAGTCACCAGTGCAGGAAACGAAGCCACCTGTGCAAAGGTGGCTTCAGCGGGCCGCATCGTCGGCAAACCCGGCAGACATCACCGTATCCAGCCGGTCCTTGCGCCACCCGCCCAGCATCCGACCCGCCTCGTCAAGGCCGCGAGACACATGCTCGTAGCCCCGGTGGTCGAGATAACGCCGGTCATGTGCCAGCCGCAACAGCACGCGCAGCCTGGCCAGACGGCCGTCGGCCCGGCGTAAGGCCGCCTGCTTGCCTGCGCCCGAGGCATATCGGGCCTCGACCAACTCCTCGAGAACATCCAGCGCCAGATTGTCGATGCGGGCGGCAAAGGTGAATCGCACGACCTTGGGGAACCGGGCCGTCCGATCGAGCAGATCGCCGACCATCTGCTGCCACCGAGCCACGAGGACGGGTTCGTCCAAGCTGGTCAAGCTTCCGCCCCGACAACGACAGGCGCCGCCGTCCCGGCAGGTCCGCCACCCCCATCACCCGCAGGCCGAGTCAGGGCGCACAGGACCTCGAGCAATTCCTGACCAAAGTCCTCGATGCGCGAGGGCCCCATGCCTTCGATCTCGCCCAAGCCCGACAGCGAATCTGGATTACGCCGGGCCAAGGCCGACGCCTGTCGGTTGGTAAAGACCACATAGGGTGGCTTGCCCGTCCGTCGGGCAAACTGGTTGCGCCACGTCCGCAGCGCCTCGAAGCGCCGCCGTTCGTCCGGATCAAGGTCGACCGCCACGTCCTCGGCAGTAGGCCTTCCGTGCGTCCGCCCGAATCGAGGTACCGCCGAAATGGCCTCCCGATAGCTCACGACCAACACCAGCACCGGGGTCTTCTCGTGCATGAAGAAATGCTGGGCAACGTCGACCGCATCGTGGTCGGCGAGAAAAGCCACCACCGCCTCATCCTGAAAGCCCGACCCGTCGTGCTGCCACGGCAAGGTGAACACCCGGACCTTCACGGCATGACCTGCAGCACCACGACCACGACCGCTCTGCAATTCCGCGCGCGTGCCCCGGCCCGGGCCGGCAAGCACGGCTCCGGGACCGGGCCACGCGCGCTTCGCCAAGAGAACAAGGGTTCAAGCGTCAAGGGACAGCCCTCGGCCTACGGCCTCGACCTGGCAAGGCGGAAGCCGATGGCGCTGACGCGGTCGCCGGGGGAGTCGTTGCCGCGGATCGCCGCACGCGTAGCGGACGCGTCGTTGTAACACGACCCACCGCGGCGCACCCGGCTCGAGCCCGACTGTGGACCTGCAGGATCCGTCAACGCACCGCCCGGGTAGTTGTCATACCAGTCGTTCGTCCACTGCCACACGTTGCCTGACATATCAAACAGGCCAAAGGCATTGGGCTGCTTCTGTCCCACGGGCTGGGTGAGGTAGTCGCTGTTGCCACCGAACCAGGCGATGTCCTCGACCTTGCTTTCATCGTCGCCGTTGTACCAAGCCGTCGTCGTACCAGCCCGGTAGGCATACTCCCACTCAGCTTCCGTCGGCAGGCGATAACCCGTGGTCGCGTAGATATCGCTGCCCGACTTGAGGGAACCGTCGGCGTTGTAGACCTCGGGCAGGCCCTTCAGGCGCGACATGGCATTGGCAAAGCCGATGGCATCAAACCAACTCACTTGCTCGACGGGACACTCGGCACACCCTCGGAAACCGGACGGGTTATTGCCCATCAGCGCCTGCCACAGCGCCTGCGTCACGTGGGTCTTCTGCATGAAGAAGCCACGGGTCAGCGTCACGGATTGGGTGGCATTCGTCCGACCTGCTTCGCCCATCACGAAAGTTCCGGGTTCGATCGAAGCGAACTGGGGAGCCCGCAAAACAAGCAGTGGGCTGCCAGCCGTCTCCCCCGAGAATCCTTCTGAGGTTCCCTGCGCCATCTTCAACCTGTACTTGAAGTTCCCGAAAGCCGGTGCGGTCGCCACCAACGGCGACGCCGTCCCCACCACGCTCGACAGCAGCTGCCCGTTCACATCCAGCAGGTCCAGCATATAGCGGGTCGCTCCGGGATACGGCTTGAAGCTCACGCTGAACGCAGCTCCGGACACCACCTCGATGGCGTCGGTGGCTACCCCGGCCGGCAGCCAGTCCCAGGTCAGGTTCATGGTGGCTTGGGGATCCGCACCTGGACCATGCGGCACCTTGAGCAACGCCGAGCGATACGATTGTAGGAGGGTCGAGGCGCCCCCCGAGGGGCGTTGCCAAGTCAGGCGGTAATCCCCTGCGCACAGGCCTTCCTTCTGCACCAGGCCCGAGGCGGATGGGACGAGGCCGTTACCTGAGGTCAAGCCCTCCCACCCGAGGCGCAGGTCACCGGGGTTACTGATTCCCGTCAGGTCCAACTGCCCGGTCACGCTATCCTCACGGAAGGGTTGCACCGTCACGCTAACCGTAGCCTTCCGGCTGGTATCCTCGGGGTCGACCACCGACACCTCGGCAGTTCCCGTACCCACCGCTGACAACAATCCCTTGTCGACCGTCACGACGCCGGGAGCGGAAGTGGTCCAAGTGAACAGACTTGGATCGCGCTGCGCACCCATCTGGGGGTTGGCATAACCCGTCGTCAAGCTGTAGGTCTGGCCGAGGCCCAAGGGATAGGCCACGGGGTCGATGAGAAGGTCACGTAAGGCCAAGGGATTATTTGGACTGAAGACTTGCTGGCCCGGACCGTATGGGTATGGATTGAAGGGAGCCACGCTCGTGGCCCACCACTGGTCGTAGTAGCCTGGCTTCTCGAAGTGGTAGGTCAAGAGGCCCGCCGGGAAATTCTCGATACGGTAGCTGCCATCCACCGCCGTGGAGGCCGTAGCCGTCTCTCCATCGGCATTGAAGACCGTCACAAGGACACCCTCAGGAGACCGCGCGGTCTCTGTCGTCGGCACCTGCCAACATCCCGGCAATTCCTGAGCCGCCGTCTTCCGGACCGCACCCGTCAAGGCCACCTGGCCCGTCAGGGTCCGCAGGTCACGGGTGGAGGCCAGCACCAGTTCGGGGACCTGCCGACTCCCCGAGGGCCCGACCTCGACGGCCGCCGATTCGACGAGGCCAAACCCTGGTCGAACCGCCACCAGGCGATACGTCCCGACGGGCACGTCCGCAAGCGTGAACGTCCCGTCGAAACCTGCCTTCGCCGACAGCCCCGTACCGGGTACGAAGACATCCGTTCCTATGGCCTGGCCAGCGGGCATGAGGCGAACCTTGCCCGTCACCGTCCCAGTCGGCACCAGGTCAATATCGACCACCGTGTCCGCCTGCACCCCGAAGCGCGCCGCAGCCAGGTTGCTGCCGGGCTTGCGCACGAGCACGTTGTAGCTTCCCGCCGGGACACTGACCTCAAAGCGTCCTGCCCCGTCCGTCACCGTCGTCCAGTGCGGCATCTGCGGTCCGGACTCGGCGGCGTAGACCTTGACCTCGAGGCCGGCAGCCGCGCCCACGCCACGCATGCTGACGTTGCCTGTCAAGCGCCCCTTGGTCGCCTCCGCCTGCCGGATGTCGCCCCCTTGCGACACGGACACCGCAGGGCCTGCCCCAGGACCCGCCACCGGTACGCTGCATGCCAGCAGGCCCGACGCGGCACCCACCGCCCACAACACACGGATCGAATAATTCAAGGGAATGTCCTTCCTACTTCACGTTCACGACAAGCGTCTCGGTCACCGCACCATCCACCTTGACGACCAGAACATAGCTGCCGGGCGGAACGTCCGTGAATCGGTAGCTGCCATCGCTGCCGCTCACCGCCTGCCGCGTGACGAAGCCCTCGCCCGACAATTGCAGAAGCGCCCCTGCGCGGGGCAGCCCACCCACCCGCACGACTCCGCGCAGATCCTGGGTATCGGGGACGGGCGAGGCAACAGGCTCAGCAGATGGTACCGGCGTTGGGTCAGGGGAGGGGATTACCGAGGGGGTTGCCGCTGGCTGCGCCGTGGCGAGGGGCGAGGACGTGGGCGTGCCCCCGGGCCCCTGCGACGGCGACGGCTTGATCCCCGGCCCGGCTGTTGCCGTCGGCCCCGGTGTGGACGTCGGGAACAACGCTGGCATCGGCGAAGGGCTCAACGGGGTGCTGCCAGTCGTTGGTCCTGGCACAGGGGGCGGCTGCGTCGCCGTCGGCACAGGAGCGGGTGAAGGCAGACTCATTGCAGCCACCAAGGCCGCACAGCCCGTACCCAGAACGGATGCAAGGCCCAAACCGAGCACCAAGGCGCGACGAGCAGAGTCGATCATTTGGAAGGCAGCCTAGGGCACAATTCAAATGCGGTCAATTTCGGAAGTTTCTCGGTCGCCATCTGGACCAACTCACCCACCTCGCCAACAGCACCAAGGGTGCCCCACCCGCGGCCACAAGAGGCTATGCTGACAGCGTGTCTCCACGCGGCAAGCGCAAGCGCCCCCCGGCGCAACTCGAGGACCAGATCGCGGCCCTGCCGTCCGGCCCCGGAATCTATTCGTTCCGCGACGCCGACGGGCGCCTGCTTTACGTCGGCAAGGCCAAGGACCTGCGCCAAAGGGTACGCAGCTACATGGGCAAGGACGGCGGCCATTCGCGTCCCACGCGGAAGCTTCGCCGCATCGCCCACCACGTCACCCACACGGAGACCGGTAGCGAGCTCGAGGCCCTGGTCCTCGAAGCCCGGACCATCTCCGCCGCGCTGCCCCGATTCAACATCATGGGCAAGACGGATCGGCACTTTGCCTACGTCCGCATCACGTCCGACCCATGGCCGATGGTCCAGGTGGTGCGTCGCCTGGTTCCGGACGGTAGCCGCTACTTCGGACCTTACCTGTCTGAGGCCGCCCTGCATGACGCCCTCGCAGCCCTGCAGCGCCTGCTGCGGTGGCGCCTTTGCGACCCCCTCGGCCCGGCACCCTGCCTCCACCATGAATTGGGGCGCTGCATGGCGCCGTGCATCAGCGCAGGACAACCGGCCTATCCTGAGGCCATCGCGACCTTGGTCCGCGTCCTCGAGGGGGATGCCGCAACGGTGGTGACGGCCCTTGAGGAACAGATGCACGGTGCGGCCGACCGCCTGCAATTCGAGACCGCCGCAAGGCTTCGGGACGGACTCTCGGCCCTGTCGCGCCTTTCGGGCTGGGCCCGCCTGGCTCCGGTCGATGCGGTCGTGCTCTCCCCCCACGCGGCGGGCATCCGCGTCGTCATCGTGAGGATGGGCCGGCTGGCTGGCGGCGAGACCGTGCCGGCGTCGACGGAAGGCTGGGTGGAGGCGCACGCCTTCATCGGGCGTATGGCCGCAACGCCGCCGCCCGGCGCCGCGCAGACGAGCGCCGCCATCCGCGAAATGGGCCTTGTCGCCCGATACTTGGGCAGGCCGGGCAAGGACGTTGTGGTGCTTCGGGGACGTCTCGAGGAAAATGAGATGGGGCGACGCGTGCTCGAGGCGATGACGCGCCTCGTCCCCACCGAAGGCAAGCCCGGCTAGATCGGGCGCACCAAAATGCGGACCGTGCTCGAGGCCGTCGCGACCTCGCGGCCCGGATCATCAGGGGCGCGGAAGGAAAGGCTGCGGGTCCCTTCCCACCAACCCTCGCCCGACAGCGTCACCCAGGCCAGATCCCAGACCTCTCGCTGCAGGCTGTCACCCGTCGTCATGTGCCAGCCGTGCGGATCCTCGCTGGCCGTCGCCGACGACGACGCATCAACCGGCGGCGCAGGCGTCACCCGATGCAGGGGCGGTGACAGCCGCAGCTCGGTTCCACGACAGACACCGATGAGATAAGGCGTGGCCCCCGTTCCGGAAGGAAGATGCTGGACAAGCCCGCGCTCATCGACCAACCACAGCGCCTGGATGAAGGCAGGCGGGAAGGGGGCTTGGTGCCCTGTGAGCCCGATGGCATCATGCAGTCCGGTGCGGGCAGCGGGCGTCGGCGCAGGCGTCGGCACCGAGGATGGCGTTGGTAATGCCGCAACAGGCGAACCGATCGCGGGCGGGGCGACGGAAGCCGTGGCCGCCCGTTCGGCTGCCGACGGCCCCGCAGCCTCATTCGGGGCAGCCGGCGCCAAGGTTGTACAAGAGGCCAACAGGACGAGGCCCGAGGCCACGAAACCGGGGAAGGTCCGGATGCCGCGCATCATACGGATATCCTACTCCTTAAGGGCGACGTCCCGTCCGGGCACGGGCCCGGACGGGACGAAACCGTTCCGACGTATCAGCGATTGCCGACGAACGTCAGGCTGACCTTGCCCCAAATGGTGTCCCCCGAGTTCCAGTCGATGAGACCGAGGTCCAGCCAGCCGCCGCCGCCGAGGTTGTAACGAAGACCGGTCTCGACAGTCGCGCTGCCCGCCGAACCCAGCATCTCGTAACCCGCCCGAACCAGCAGGTCGGTGTTCGTGGAGACGTTCTGGCGAATACCAACGCGGGTGCCCATCTTCGTGGTGGCGCCGGTAGTCGTCGAGCCCGACAGGTACGGTTGGACATCAAGGTTCAGGCCACCCAGGCCGACCCCGATGGGCAGCGACGCGTCGTAGCCCAGACCGGTGCCGGGATTGGACAGGTCATCCGCCTTCACGCCCAGCTTGCCGGCGATGTTCAAGCCAGCGAAGGTGCCTACGGCGTACTTGACGCCCAGACCATAGCTGCCCTTTGCCACCTCATCGAGCTTCTGTCCGGAAGACCAGTCATAGCCGACCGCCAATTCCACGTCCTTCATCAGGCCGTAACGGAAGTCCATCTTCGAGGACGTGCCCATCGTGGTGGCCATCACGCCGGTGCCCAACACGCGCGCTTGGTCGACATCAAGGTAACGGGTGGGATCAGCTGCTGCAAGGGCCGGGGCAGACGTAGCGACAACGGCGAGCGCAGCGAGCAACAGCGAGAGCTTGGACGACATGAATCCTCCTCATCGAGTGAACCGACGCCATTGTCGGTACAGGTGTTCCGGCGGCACATTCGGACTTCGCCGGCAAGCGGACCATACACCCGGTCCCTACCGGATGTCGTGAGCAAGCGCACCGTAACCAAGAATGCCCTGTTCGTCAACAAGGCAAATCCGGGCGGCCGTTACCCGCACCAGTGGCTGGTGCCAGGTTCAGGTGGCGGTATGCCGCAAGGGGGTTAGACGATGGGCCTCGCGACACGCATCGGCGCCAGTCATCTGCCGCAGGGCGGCGGGCGGCGGCTGGATCGGATGGAGCGTCTTCAGCACGCTGTCTATGGCAAAAACGATGCAGATCGTCACCACGAAGTCCACAAACGCGAGCACGGTAATTGGCGACAATGTCCCGTCTGCGGTGCCCAGGCACGACGCAAGCGATGGACGCGAGTCGGCCGGATGACCGGCCGGCATCGGGCACCCGACGCACACCTGCTCGAGTGGACGTTGTGCGCAGGTTGCGATCGGGTTCGCCGGGGGCGCATCGACGGCGTGCTGACCTTGTCGGGACTGGCGGAGGCCTACAGGGACGAACTCAGCCGCATGGTGCGCAATATTGCCGTCGAGGCTTGGCTCGACGATCCCGTGCATCGCATCCTCGGCAGTTGTGCCGAAGAAGACGAGATCATCCTCGAGACGACCTCGCCCTGGCTGGCCGAGACGCTGGGCAAGGCCATCCGGCGACGCTTCGGGGGGAACCTGGACGTTCGCTGGTCACCGGGGGCGGACTTCGCACGGCTGCACTGGCAGGCCCCGTCACGCGCCGGCCAGGGGCCCTGCCGCCAATGCAACGGCAGGGCACGCCTTCGTCACGTCAGAACGTGACGTGACGACCCTTCTGGCGCCGGCTGAAGTTGGCGAGGGTTGCCTGCGCCTCGCCAACGCCCATGTTGCCCGAGGCGCCGATGCCCGAGGCGCCGAACTCTTCCCATTCGAGGGCCGAGTCGGTGCCATCATTCTCCTTGAGCATGCCGCCCAGAATCCGCCGGGCACGCTGCAATTTGCGATCGTCACGCGTCCAGATGCTGCAAGCCAGGTCGTGGGGGTTGGTCAACAGGCTGAACCGAACGAAGTCCTCGAATTCGCCCATCTCCATCGCGCAGAGGATGGGCATGAAGAACTCGGTCGTGGCCAGGTTGAAGGTCACGTCTCCCTTGTCATCCCAGTCGCACGTCAGCATGCTGTCGGGCCGGGTCTCGAGAATGACGGGCCGCAGGACCTCGGCGTGGTCGGCGTAGTCGTCGCCCGAGACCTTGCCGCCCCGGCGCAGCACCTTGAGACCAGCAGCCTCGGCCGCGGCCTGGATGCGATCGACCGTGACAGCCTTGTGGACCATGTTCGGGCCCACGACCCGGATTTCCTGCGTCTGGCGAGGGTCGCGCACTTCCCAGCGATCCATCTCGGCATTGACGTAGCCGATGACCTTGGCCAGCGTCGCAGGGTCTGCGGCGATGCCATGCAGGGTCGTGCACTTGTGGGACGAGAAGCCCAGCTTGCTGTAGGCCAGTCGGGTGCCGATGACCTCGAGTTCGGCGTCGGAGTAGCCCGCGTCGATCCACGACCAGTTGCAACCACCGCCCTCGAACCGAAGGGTGCGCAGGCCACGCTGGGCCGAGATGGCCCGGGCCGTCGCCTCACCGCCCGTCAAGGACACCACGGCCACGCGCGGGTCCGAGGACAGGTTACCCACGCCCTTGCCGAAACCCTCGAGGGTATGGAACCCGCGAGGATCGGCGCCGGCCGCGAGGAACATCCGCGCCATCGTGCGATTGCAGATCGCCCCGTAGGGATGCCCCTTGAATACGATCGGGGAGCCCGAGAGGTAAGCCCCGACGAGCTGGATCATCGGGATACCGTAGATGAAGTTCATGGGCGTGATGAGGACCGCGATACCTGCCGGCAGGCAGGGGTTACGCCAATAGTGGTGGCCCGGGACCTGCCCGGGCAGCCAGTCACCTGTCATGGCACGGTCCGCATTGCCCCCGATGTGATCCGCAGCCCGCTTCGCCTCCCAGAAGTCCTTCTGCGATTCGAGGCGCGTCTTGGGGATAACGTGGCGAATCTGGGCCATGACCTCCTCGCTGAAGTGGTCGAGGATTCGCGACACGTTGGCCACGACCCACTTGCGATAGGTCAGGACCTCGTCGGCCCAAGCCAGGCTCGCCCAGAATCCATCCGCAGCCGACAGCACGGCCTCGACGTCGGCGGCCTGCGAGTCGGGCACGTCGGCCAGCGTCACGCGACGATCGAACAGGGCGGGCATCAGGGCCCGCTTGCCCGGGTCGCACCAGACGCCATCAATCAGGTTCTGCACGACCACCGGCGCGTCCCCCGGGCGCTCGGGCAGTTCGGGAAAGAGGTACTGCCGCAGGCCCTCGATCTCGGCATCGGACAACTGCGGCGTGAACAGGTCCCACGCGGCCCTGCGCGCGGCGTAAAGCCCGGCAAGGGGGTCCCGCCCCAGGCCATGCCAGGCAGACAGCTCACGCCGGATGCCCTCGGGCTCCCATGCGACGGCTCGGGCGGGCGACGTTGGGGCGGTCACGGTCATCGGGGCCTCCGGGTACAGGGCGTCACGCCGCCATTGTAACCCGAACGCGCCTCAGGACTGACGGCGCACCTGACGGACCAGCCGCACGGTGTTGACGCCGGCCTCATCGCGCATGAAGCCGACCTCGTCGAACAGCCGCCGCATCAGATGCAGGCCCAGCCCGCCCACCTTGCGCTCGGCCCGGTAGCGCTCGAGATCCACCTCGGGCCCTGCACCGTCGAAGGCTTCAGGGGCCGTGTCACACAAGAGCAGCACGAGATGATCATCCGTGACCTCGAACTGCAGATCGACGGCTGCACCATCATCCGCGCGCGGACCGTAGCCGTGCTCGATAACGTTGGTCATGGCCTCGGTCACGACCAGCTGGATGTCGTGGACCTCGCTGATGCTCAGGCCCGACTTGTCACCCAGAACGGCAAGGAAACGCCGGGCGACCTCGAGGTAGGCCAGGTCAGCCGGCAACGAGAATCGGACCGCACGCACCCCGGGCATCGGCCTAGCCCTGTCCACCGGCGGGCGCCGCGAGCCGCAGCGCATCACCGAGACTGTCGGCAAAGGGAAACAGCGAAGAGAAGTCGAGCAGGTCGAAGGTCCGGCGGACCTCCGCCTGAACGCCCGCGAGGACGATGATCCCGCCTGCCTGCTGGACCGGCCCCAGCACGCCCATCAGGACACCCAGCCCGGCAGAGGCGATGAAGGCCAGTCCCCGGCAATCGAGCACGATACGAACCTCGCCGCGCGCGAGGCAAGCTTCCATCTCTTTGTCGAAGGGCCCGACCGTCTGCGCATCGAGCTCGCCTTCGAGAACGAACACGCGCACGTCGCCTTCGCGGCGCGCCTCCAGTTGCAGGGACATGGCCGAGACCTCGGATACATGGTACCCGGCCACCATACCCGGCGCGCAGGCACGTAATCCGGACCCGCGGGCGTGCTAGGATCGCAGGCCTATGGGTGCCCTCGATCCGCTCAGGCCGTACCTCTCGGGAAGCCCGGGCCACGCAGCGCTCGAGGGCCTGGGCCACCACGTCCTTCAGGGCATGTCCCTCGGGGCAGGCGTGTTCCTGGCGTCCACGATCCGGCGGCCGTGGGTGCTGGTCGTGCCGGACCCGGACACCCTGCGTCAGGCCTTGCTCGATCTGCCGGCGTACGGCTGCCGGGCCTTGCCCTTTCCCGGTGGCGAGCTGTCCGTCCATCACGGCGTCTCACCCGAACAGGAGAGCTCGCTTCGGCGCTTCACCGCATTGGCCGCGCTGGCCGCGGGCGAAGTCGACGGGCTCGTGACCACGATGGCTGCGCTGGCTCACCGGATGCCCGCGCCCGGTGTGCTTCGCGAGAGCCGGCTGACGCTTCGTGTCGGCGACGTCCACGTACCTGCAGAACTTGCAAGCCACCTGGTTCGCCTCGGCTTCCGGCCGGAGGCCGCCGTCACGACCAAGGGCACCTTTGCCCGCCGTGGCGGGTTGCTGGACGTTTGGCCCCCGGGCACAGACCAACCTGTCCGCATCGAGTGGTTCGGCGAGAACATCGAGTCGATCCGGGGGTTCGACCCGCTTTCGCAGAGATCGGAAGGCCAACTGGACACCCTGGCGGTCTGGCCGGTTCGCGAATTGTTGCTGCCCGTGGATACCTGGGCCGAGACGGCGACGGCCATCCAGCAAGCTGCCGACCAGCAAGCCGCGCAGCTTCGCGGCTGGGGCCACCGGGCCGAGGCCGACCGCCTGAAGGCGCTGGTCCGAGAACACCTCGAACGCCTCGGAGCCTTCCAACCCGGCGACGGTGACGAGGTCTACGCGTCCTTCTGCCACGAGACGGGCACCCTGCTCGATCACCTGCCCGAGGACGCCACGCTCTTGAGGTGGCTGCCCGTGGAAGGTGAAGACCGCCTGGCCACTTACCTCGCCCAAGAGGAAGCCGAACGGGATCGCAAGCGCAAGGCCGGCCTCCTGGTCACGCCACCCACCGAGCCCTTGGCCTCCCTGCGCGATATCGAGGCAGAGGTCGCGCGATTCCGCCGGATCGACATGCAGCCTGAGGAGCCCGAGGACGACTTGTTCTGGTGGGCGCCGCAAGTCCAAGGCTTTCCCAATCACTATGACGAGCTGGCCCGCAGGCTCATTGCCCGGTCGCGAGCCGGGGAGCGGGTGGTCATCGCCTCGAACCAGCCCCAGCGCGTCTTCGCGTTGCTCGAGGAACACGGCTGCCACAGCACCTACGGCGCCCGCCTGCCGGGGCCGGGGGGTGCAGCCTACGGGGGCGTCTGGATCTTCCGCGAGGGTCTCGGATCCGGCTTCGAGTGGCCCGAGCTGAAGCTGGCCGTCTATTCCGACCACGAGATCTTCGGCTGGCGCAAGACGAGCGCAGGCAAGGCCAAGGCTCGGCCCAAGCAGGCCGGTACCCCCATCACCAGCCTCGAACAACTACGGCCCGGCGACCTCGTGGTCCACGCCAAGCATGGCATCGGCCGCTATCAGGGGCTGCACCGCATCGTCATGGACGGCCAGGCCAAGGAGTTCCTGCTGGTCCTCTATCAAGGGGACGACCGCCTCTACATCCCCGTCGACCAGACGGGCCTTATCCACCGCTACAGGGGCGCCGGCGACGGTTCGCCCCGCCTCTCGAAGATGGGAGGGGCCGAGTGGGAAAATGTCCGCAATCGCGTTCGGAAAGCGGTAAAGGCCGTTGCCGAGGACCTGCTCCAGATTCACGCGCGACGGGCTGCCCTGCCCGGTCACGCCTTCGGCGCCGACTCGGCGTGGCAGAGGGAACTCGAGGATGCCTTTGCCTACACCGAGACCGTCGACCAACTGAGAGCCATCGAGGAGACCAAGGCCGACATGGAAGTCGCCCGGCCGATGGATCGCCTGATTTGCGGGGACGTGGGCTTCGGCAAGACCGAAGTCGCCATCCGCGCGGCCTTCAAGGCGGCCGTCGGCGGGAAGCAGGTGGCGATCCTCGCCCCCACGACATTGCTGGCCCACCAGCACTACCAGGTCTTCCGGGAGCGCTTCGCCCCCTACCCGGTCAGGGTCGCACCCTTGTCCCGCTTCCGATCGGCGGCCCAGCAGAAGGAGACACTCCGGCAACTGGCCTTGGGCGAGGTCGACATCATCGTGGGCACGCATCGCCTGTTGTCGAAGGACGTGCAGTTCAAGGACCTGGGACTTCTCGTCGTCGACGAGGAGCACCGCTTCGGCGTCAGCCACAAGGAACGCCTGAAAGCCATCAAGACTCAGGTGGACGTGCTTTCGATGTCCGCCACGCCCATACCGCGAACGCTCTACCTCGCCTTGTCGGGCGCACGGGACATGAGCCTCATCACCACACCCCCGGCCAACCGCCTGCCGGTCAAGACCATGGCGGGACCGTGGGAGCCCGAACAGGCGAGGCAGGCCATCCTGCGCGAACTGGAGCGTGGCGGCCAGGTGTTCGTCCTCCAGAACCGCATCGACCAACTCGAGTCCCTGGCCGCCCGCATCGTCGAACTGGTTCCCACTGCCCGGGTGCGGACGGCGCACGGCCAGATGCCGGAGAACGATCTCGAGGAAAGCATGCTGTCGTTCGTCGCGCATGAGTTCGACATCCTCATCGCCACGACCATCATCGAGTCGGGCCTCGACATTCCCCGGGCGAACACGATCGTCATCATGGATGCCGATCGTCTGGGGCTGGCGCAGCTCTACCAACTGCGTGGCCGCGTGGGGCGCAGTGACCAGAAGGCATACTGCTACCTGTATCACGGCGATCGCCAGGACCTGACTGAGGAGGGCAGGGATCGCCTCGTCGCGATGGTCCAGCATACGGCACTGGGTTCGGGTTACCAGATCGCGCTCAGGGACATGGAGATCCGGGGTGTCGGCAACATCCTGGGCGCGGAACAGCACGGCCAGATGATGACAGTCGGCTACGACACGTACATGCAACTGCTCGAGGAGGCCATCGCCGAAGGCCTGGGCGATCCGATCGCCGCGCAGGTCGAAACCGTCGTGGACTTGCAGGTATCGGCCATGCTGCCCGACGACTGGTTCGAGGACCCGGACGACAAGATGATGCAGTACCGGCGACTTGCTCAGGTCGGGTCCGTGCGGGAACTGGAACTCCTGACGGAAGAGTGGCGCGACCGCTTCGGCGTGCCCACGGCCCCTGTCCGCAACCTTCTCAAATTGGTGGGCCTGAAGCTGCGCGCCACAGAGCTGCGCATCCCGTCCATCAAGGCCGAGAAAGGCAAGGTCCGCGTCGCCCTGGCCATGCCTCGCCCGCTCTGGTCGGACATCCAGATGCAGGTCCCCGCGCTTGCCCACTGGCAATGGCAGGCCGACGAGCTGGTCCTGGACAGGAAGGGCTCGGTTCCGGACGAGCATCTGCTGGCCTGCGAGCGCCTGCTCGAGGCCGTGGCCCGTCCCGTGCCCGTGCTAGACTGACCCACCCGACTGCCCTCGAGACGGAGATTGACCTTGTCCGACGCCTTGTCCGAGAACGCCCCAGACGCCCAGGCGCTGATGGCCCAAGAGGGCGTCGCAGCTGCGCGACGGGCCTGGTGGATCTTCGGTGCGGCGCTGGGCGGGGCCCTGCTCATCGCCGGCGGCCTGTGGGGCACCCAGGAGTTCAACGACAAGGTGGGCGCAGTCAACGGAGAGCGCCTGCGCCGAACCGACGCCGAGAAGTTCCTCGAGGCCTCCAAGAAGCAGTACAGCCAGCGCTTTGGGCTGGATTTCTCGACGCCCGAGGGCAGCCAGATGCTGGCCAACCTCAAGCAGGACGCTGTCGAAAAGCTGGTCCAGCGCACGCTCATCCAGCAGGAAGCCGAGCGTCTCAAGGTCGAGGTGACGCCGACCCGAATAGATGAACGTATCCAGCAGATTCGTAAGGGCTTCCCCGATGCCGAGACCTTCCGCCGGGTGCTGGCCGAGAACGGTCTTTCCGACACGGCCCTCGAGGCAGAAATCGCCGAGAGCCTGCGTATGGAGGAGGTCCGCAAGTCCGTGACGAAGGAAGCCACGGTTTCCGCAGCCGAGGTCAAGGCGTTTTTCGACGGCAACCCGCTGCAATTTCAGCAACCCGAGCAGGTCGAGGCACGGCACATCCTCCTCAAGACCGAAGCCGAGGCCAAGGCCGTCCAGAAGGAACTGGCCAAGGGGAAGGACTTCGGCGCACTGGCCAAGGAGCGCTCGGCGGACCCGGGAAGCAAGCCCCAGGGGGGCAGCCTCGGGTACTTCCGTCGTGGCCAGATGGTGCCCGAGTTCGAGAAGGCAGCCTTCTCGCTCAAGCCGGGTCAGCGCTCGGGCTTGGTCAAGACGACCTTCGGCTACCACCTGATCGAGGCCACGGGACGCAAGGAAGCCCGCAAGGAGGCCTTCGTCGAGGTCAAGACGCGCATTGCGGAGCAGATGCTGGGACAGAAGCGGGATGAGGCCTTCGGCAAGTGGTTGGAGGGTCAGCGCAAGGTCGCGACGGTCAGCATCGAGCCCGGTTGGTCCAAGGAGACACCGGCGCCAGCCTCCGGCAGTGCCGCGGCCTCGGGCAGTGCCGCAGCATCCGGGGACCTGGCCCCGGTCAAGAGCCACCCGTGATCAGCGTCGTGGGCCTGGGCCCGGGAGATCCGGAGGCCCTGACCCGCGCAGCGGAAGCAGCCCTGCGGTCGGGCGCCCCGGTACAACTGCGCACGCGCGTCCATCCGACGGTTCGGGCATTGGAAGCGTGGGGCCTGGTCTTCTCCAGCCACGACGAACGATACCGCACTGCAGAGGACTTTGATGCCGTCTATGCCGGAATCGTAGCCGAATTGCTGGCGGCCGGCGCCGACGGAGATCTGGTGTATGCCGTTCCGGGACATCCGCTCGTGGGGGAACGCACGGTGCGCATGCTCCTTGCCCAGGAGGCTGTGCCGGTCCGAATCGTAGCGGGTCTCTCGGGGCTCGAGGCAGTTTACGCGACGCTGGGTGTCGATCCGGGTGATGGCGTGACCATCGTGGATGCGATGGACATCGATGCAGACTCGCTGCAGCCGGATCGGGCCATCCTTGCGCTGCAGGTCTGGTCGGTCCGCGTGGCGTCGGAGCTCAAGCTGACGCTCATGGAAGTCTTCGAGGACAGCCATGAGGTCCTGGTCGTGCGTGGCGCCGGCATTCCGGGCGAGGAGCGAACGGCCCGGATACCGCTGCATGAACTCGACAGGCTGCCGTGGCTGGATCATCTGACGTCTGTCTGGGTGCCTGCCGGTCCGCGACGCGGCGTACCCCGCGCCAGGGCCCTGATGGCAAAGCTCAGGGCGGAGGACGGTTGCCCTTGGGACCGCGAGCAGACGCATGCGACCCTGCGGCGCTATTGCCTCGAGGAGGCTTATGAAGTCGTCGACGCGATCGACCGCGACGATGACGAGGCACTCGAGGAGGAACTGGGCGACCTGCTGTTACAGGTGCTCTTTCACGCGCGCATCGCCGAGGAAGAAGGCCGCTTCGACCTCGGCACCATCGCCGATCGACTTAGCGACAAGCTCGAGGAGCGCCACCCGCATATCTTCGGGAGCGTCGTGGCCAACACGGCTGAAGAGGTTCTGTCCAACTGGGAAGACCTGAAGGCCAGCCAGCGTCCCGAGGCCTCAGGCGCCCTCGAGGGCGTGGCCGAGGCCCTGCCGGCCCTGACGCGTTCAGAGAAGCTGCAACAAAAGGCAGCCCGGGTGGGTTTCACGTGGCCGGACCGCACCGGAGCACGGGCCAAACTCACGGAAGAACTCGGTGAGTTGGACGAGGCCCTCGCGGGTCAGGGCGATCTGGCCCATGAACTGGGCGACGTGCTTTTGGCCGTCGCCAACCTGGCGCGCATGTCCGGGGTGGATCCCGAGCTCGCGCTGCGCGCCGCAAACAAGCGCTTCGAACGCCGTTTCGCCGCCACCGAGGCCGCCCTCGGAGGCGATATCACCGGAACGGACCTGAAGGTATTGCTCGAGACGTGGAATCGGGTCAAGGACGGAGCCGACGCCGAGACTTGACCCCCAGCGCAGGCCCGCCGCATCAAGCCTTGGGGAACGTGGCCGTCGCAAGGCGATCCAGCCACGCCCTCGCGCTGGCGGCCTTGTTCGTGGGCTGCACGGCGACCACGCGAATCTGCCGCTCGGGAAGCAGCCAGCTGACCAGGCCACAGGCCGTGCCCCCACCGAGGAACGCCATCAACAGCCATGCCAGCCAGAACTGCAGATGGCTGGCGAAGACGGGCTGGCTCATCGCCTGGCTGCCCGAGACGGGCGTCGCGAGGACGCGCACGTCCGGCCGAGGATGGCGTTGCACCATCCGACACGCTGCAGCGAACGTCTCCCGCGCGTCAGGAGCCATGGAAGCGAGGGGATCCATCTGCTGTTCGACCATCCAGTCAGCCACATCGACGGCCAGACGGGCCATGGACTTGGCCCGGGCAGGATCGCCATGGCTGGCGTGCGCATCCGTGGCCCAGAGAATCACGTTGAAGTAGGTCTCTGCCGTGCCTTCGGTGAAAGCCTCCATGACGACGCGATCGATGAGCGCCGCTCGCAGAGTCCTGTCGCCCGCTTGGTGCAGGTCACAGAGCCCTTGAAGCGATCCCGTACGCGCAAGGAATGCGTCAACCTTGTCCTTCAAGGAAGCTCCGGCATCGGGGACTCCGCCGCCCAGCCAGACGGTGAGGCGCTCCCGAGCCTCGAGCGCGGGTCCAAGGCCCGCGTTGTCACCGCCATGGCCCAAGTGGTCCGCGACACGCTCGATGAGTTGCTCCGCCTTGGCCGTCCCGACGTCGGGTTGTCCGGCAAAGTCGGCCGTTCGTGCCTGGCGCATCGCACCCGTCAGAACGCTGCTGGAAGCTGCGGCAAAGGACATGGGGGGTTCCTCCTGGTCCTTCCGTCGCGGGCGACCAGGGGAGCCTGACCCCGCCAAACAGAGCCTTGACGCAGGTTTCATCCGGGGTCGGGCACCAAGAACAACCTGACCCTCGGGGCTTCAGAATGTCACGTTGAGTTGGACGCCAACGGCCAGATCGCCACGGGTATCGACCGAACCGAACATGCCCATGACACCGTCGCGGCCCAGTGCCTTGTCCCATGAAGCCTCGAGCCTCGGTCGTCCCTCTCGGGGCAACAATGCGCCCAGCGACGCATGCGACCCCCCTCCGAAAAGCCGGGCGTGAGCCCGAACCGCCGCATGGTCCCAGTCGACCGCCCGTGCGCCGGCAACCCGGATGCCCGCCGACGCATGCAAGGTAACATCGTCGAACGACACGATTTCGGCGCTGCCCGTACTGAGCCGGATGCCGCCATGCCCCTTGCCGTAGGCGATCGCTCCGGCGATGGCCGCCGCACCGGAGACAGCCAGGACCGGGAGGGCGACGGCAGGATTCTCCTCGGCCCACGCCTTCGACTCACGCAACAGCCACGCCCCGGCTGAATCACCATCGATGCGCAGGTTGCTGACGCGGACCTCGGGCCGCACGTGCGCGCGCCTGCCCTCGAGGTGCGCCATGGGGCCGTCATCCACGTTAGGCGACGCCGCCTCAATCGGCACACGAACCTTGATGCGGGCATCGACGCGCCCGACTCCGACCCGCATGACGGTCTCGCGCACATCCTGACTGGTGCCGTCCTGGCGGGTGATCCGCTGACTTCGGACGGAGGCAAGCCTGGTCTGCAGCCAGTCTGGGCCTGCAGGGCGTGGCGGCAGCATGCGACCGGAGGAAACATCGGGCATGACGTTCTATCGAGCCGGTTCTCGACGGCACGCTCTCGAGAGGCTGAAATTGGATAAGGCTTAAGCACGAGTTAACCCAAGCAGACATGGGGGGAGGCACAGAGGGCCCACCCCGTGTCTGGGTCATCAGGTAGAATAGAAATAGGCGGACTCGGGTCCCGGTGTTCGCCCGATGACAGGAGATCGCGCACATGTCGACGCTAACAACCATCACGGACGCAACCTTCAAGAGTGAGGTCCTCGACGCCTCCGTGCCCGTGCTTGTGGACTTCTGGGCCCCTTGGTGCGGACCGTGCAAGATGATCGCCCCCATCCTGGATCAGGTCGCGACCGAGAAGGATGGGACGCTTCGCATCGTCAAACTCGATGTCGATGACAACGGTGCCACGGCGCAGCAGTTCGGCGTCATGAGCATCCCGACACTGATCATGTTCAAGGGTGGCCAGGAAGTTCTCCGCGTCACGGGCTTCAAGCCCAAGGACCAGTTGCTGGGTTTGATCGAGGCCAAACTGGCCTGAATCGGATGAGCGGGGCCGGCACCGTGCGCGGTGCCGGCCCCGTTGTCTTGGGGATACCTCACGGACCTGTACGAGCGTGGCGCAAACCACAGACAGCGTGGAGCAATTCGTGTACGATTGACTTATCAACATGGAGTAATTGCCGCGATGGAAATCGACGTCAGCTACGTGTCCGCCCGGACGGCGCGGGCCCATATGCGGCAGGGCGTCCTCCGTGTGAAGATGCCCCAGCATTGGCCTGCAAGCGAGCAGGGACGTGTCATCGAGCGATTCCTGCAGTGGGCCCGCAAGCGAACCGAAGCCTGGTCGGATCTGCCCGCTCCGGTCATGCGTCCCCCGTTCAACGAGGCCAGCCTGACGAAGCTGGTCCGCGGCATCAACGACCAGACCTTGCAAGTGCCGCTCAAGGGTGTCCGCCTTGGCAAGGCCAGGCGGACACGCCTGGCGCAAGCCAACGTGCGGACGGGCATCCTGACCTTCTCTCGCCACGCTCTGGACGGGCTCTGCGACGAGGCCCTGACCTACCTCATCGTCCACGAACTGGCGCACCTGCGCGTTCCTGACCATTCGACCGCCTTCTGGGATCTGGTGGCGCGTCACGTACCCGATTGGCGCCATTGGCGACGCGTGGCACAGGGGCACTTCGAGCGAGCCATGGCGGGCGAGGAGACAAGCCGTCCTCTGTCTGCGCCACCCTTCCGACCAGAAGAGGAACGGGTGGTTCCGTTTCCTCCGCCGGCACCCCTTACCCTCGAAGACATTCGGCCAAGCGGCCCGGCGGCATGGGTACCCCCGATGCCCATGGCCCGCGGCGCCCATCGCCAGCTGGCGCTGTTTCCCGTCTCGGACCCACAGGACTGAGGACCCGCCTCACGGCAAACGAGGCGTGTCCCCGCTTGCAACAGGCACACGCCCCGCGTCCAGATGACGCCGACCGTCAGGCCGAGACCTTGGGCCGCTTCGAATCCGCCAGAACCTGCAAGGCCGTGGTGGAACGACGTTCCACCAGATCCTTGGTCACGACGACCTTCTTGATGTCCGTGCGCGAGGGAGCCTCGTACATGACATCAAGCATGATCTCCTCGACGATGCCCCTGAGTGCGCGCGCGCCAGTCTTGCGCTTGAGCGCCTCCTTGGCCATCGCGACCAAGGCGTCGGGGGTGAAGTCGAGGTCCACTTGGTCCATCCCGAGCAACCGCTTGTACTGCTTGACAATGGCGCTCTTGGGCTCGGTCAGGATACTGACCAAGGCATCCTCATCCAGTTGATCCAAGGTTGCGATGACCGGGATTCGGCCGATGAACTCAGGAATCAACCCATACTTGAGCAGGTCTTCCGGCGACAGATCTCCGTACAACTCGCCCAGATTCTTCTCGTCAGCCGTCTTGACGTCGGCCCCGAAGCCGATGCCCTTGCGGCCCACGCGCGTCTCGATGATCTTGTCGAGACCAACGAAGGCCCCGCCCACGATGAACAGGATGTTCGTCGTGTCGAGTTGGATGAACTCCTGGTAAGGATGCTTGCGTCCACCCTGCGGCGGCACGTTCGCGACGGTTCCCTCGAGCATCTTGAGCAGGGCCTGCTGGACGCCCTCGCCCGAGACATCCCGCGTGATGCTGGGGTTCTCGCTCTTGCGGGAGATCTTGTCGATCTCGTCGATATAGATGATGCCGCGCTCAGCTCGCTTGATGTCGTAGTCGGAGGCCTGCAGGAGTCGAAGCAGGATGTTCTCGACGTCCTCGCCCACATAGCCGGCCTCGGTAAGCGTCGTGGCATCGGCAATGGCGAACGGCACGTTCAGGATACGCGCCAACGTCTGTGCCAGCAGCGTCTTGCCCGACCCGGTAGGCCCGATCAGAAGAACGTTGGACTTGGCCACCTCGACCTCGTCCTCGGCTCCGGTTGCGCGCTCCTTGGCGGACAGGCGCTTGTAGTGGTTGTAGACGGCAACGGACAAGGTCTTCTTGGCCTGCTGCTGACCCACGACGTATTGATCGAGAATCCCCTTGATGCCCTTGGGCTTGGGAATCTCCGTCAACTCGACAGGAGCAGCTTCGGGCTTCTGCTGGTTCTCGTACAGTTCCTCGTCGAGAATCTCATTGCAGAGATCCACGCACTCATCGCAGATGTAGACCCCGGGGGCCGCAATCAGCTTGCGGACCTGGTCCTGTGTCTTGCCGCAGAAGGAACACTTGGGGTGGCCCTTCGCGCCGTCGTCCTTCGCCACGTAGCCTCCTGATCTCGTCCGGGAATCCAGCCGGCGCTAGGCGCCGGCCTTGTCCGCCTTGTCGCCACGACGCGGCTCGAGCACCTCGTCGATGAGACCCCACTCCTTGGCCTCTTGACCGGACATGAAGAAGTCACGGTCGGTATCCTTTTCGACACGCTCGATGGGCTGGCCGGAATGGAAGGCCATCAGCTCGTTGAGCTTGCCCTTGAGGCGCAGGATTTCCTTGGCCTGGATCTCGATGTCCGTCGCCTGACCCTGGGCACCGCCGAGGGGCTGGTGAATCATGATCCGGGCATTGGGCAGGGAGATGCGCTTGCCCTTGGCGCCGGCGTTGAGCAGGAAAGCACCCATCGATGCCGCTTGGCCGATGCAGATGGTGCTGACCTCGGGCTTGATGTACTGCATCGTGTCGTAGATGGCCAGACCGGCCGTCACGACGCCACCGGGGCTGTTGATGTAGAGGTAGATGTCCTTGGCGGGGTCCTCGGCCTCGAGGAACAGCAACTGCGCGATAATCAAGCTGGCGACCATGTCGTCGATGGGCGTGCCGAGGAAGATGATGCGCTCCTTGAGGAGGCGGCTGTAGATGTCGAAAGCGCGCTCGCCGCGGCTCGTCTGCTCGACGACCATCGGAACGAGACCGGCCACGGCGGGCTGCGAGTGGGGCAGGAACATCGGTAATACCTCGTGGTGGGGGAACGAAGCGGGCTACTCGGCAGTCTCGGACGCGGCGGCCTCGGCCTTGGGGGCCTTTGGTTTGGCGGCCTTGGGCTTGGGGGTCTTGGCAGGTGCTTCAGCATCGGGCAGTCCGGCCTCGGGAGCCGCCACCAGCTTCGCTTGCTCGAAGAGCCACTCGATGATCTTGTTGGAGAGCACCTCGTCGACAAGGGCCGAGTAACGGCCGTTCTTGACCAACTCCTGCTGGAACTGCTCCGGCGCCTTGCCAAGCATCTGGGCATACTCGATGACCGCCGCAGCCACTTCCTGCTGCGTGACCTCGAGGCCCTCCTTGCGGGCGATGGCCCCCAGCGTCAGGCTCGTCCGGATGCGCTGCACGGCCTCCGCGCGGAATCGGTCCTCCCACTCGGACCGGGTCTCCTCGCTGAAGAGTTGACCAATGTCTGCACCCTGCCGCTGCAGGTTGGTAAAGTGCTGTTCCAGCAGGAAGTAGATCTCGCGGCGCACCATCGTGTCCGACAGTTCCATCTGGCTCTGGACCACGATGGCCTCGAGCATGGCCTTGCGCTGGGCCACCTCGTGCGCCTCGGTCGCCTCGCGATCCAGGTCCGTGCGGATCCGCTCCAGCAACTGATCGACCGACTCCATGCCATGAGCCTTGGCGAACTCTTCGTCCACCTCGGGCAGGTAGCGCTCCTTGACCTCGTGGACCGTCAGATCGAAGGTCGCGGCCTTGCCGGCGAGTTCGGCGTTGCCGTAGTCGGCCGGGAAGGTTACATCGGCAACCTTGGCATCACCGGCCTTAAGGCCGACCAACGCCTCGACGAATCCGGGGATGAAGCGACCGTCGGCAATCTCGATGGCCATCTTCGACGCTTCACCACCCTTGAAAGGCACGCCGTCCAGTTTGCCAAGGAAGTCCGCGACAACCACGTCGCCCTTGCGGGCCTCTCGCTCGACCTGTTGCAGGTGCGCCTTGCGATTGCGCAGATTGTCCACGACCTGGTCGACCTGATCCTGGCTCACGACGTCCTTGGCGACGGCAACCTCGACCTCAAGGTAGCTGCCCACCGTGACTTCGGGGCGCACTTCGACGGTGTAGCGCAACTCGGCAGGCTGGCCCTTGCCGAAGACCTTGACTTCGACGCGCGGTTGGTCGACCGGCTCGATGGCCGCCTCGGCAACTGCCTGCGTGTAGGCCTCGGGAACCAGATGTTCGAGGGCCTCTTGGGCCAAGGCCTGGGCCCCCACGTGCTTCTCGACGAGAGGCAGGGGCGCCTTGCCTCGCCGGAAGCCCGGGATATTCACCCGCGACCGAAGGTTGCGGTAGGCGTGATCCCACGCCTTCTGGACCTGAGCGGCGTCGACCTCGACATGGAGGTGGACATGGTTCTGCTCTTGCTTCTCGAGGGTGACCTTCAAGGTGCCTGCTCCCAAAAAACCGGATGACCCGCTCATTGTAGCAGAGCCCAAGGCGCCGCGGCGCCGTGACGTCAGGGACGGCAGGCCGCCACGAGTGCCCCGAACAACGCCGCCGACACGGCACGCGCCACGTCGCTGTCCGCATCGTCAGGGCGCTCGGGGTGCCACTGGACGCCATACACGAAGGCGTCCGAGACGGCACCCGCATCCTCGAACGCCTCGACCAGACCGTCCCGAGTCCACGCGACGGCGCGCAGACCCGGCGCCAGACGACGCGCATCCGTCGTGCCCTGATGGTGCCAGGAATTGACGGCAAGCTCCCGTCCCGCGGTCCACGCTGCGAGCCGCGAACCCGACGCGACCTCGAGCACGTGGACGGCGCCCTCGCGATGCTCGATGACGCCCGGCAACTGGCTGGGGAGATCCTGAATCAGGCCACCCCCGCAAATGACATTGAGCAACTGAAAGCCCCGGCACACCCCGAGCACGGGCCGGCCCTCGCGCAGGATGGCGCGCGCCAACGGCAGTTCCAGGTCGTCCCGAGGGCCATCCACCTTGACGGTCTCCGTGGAAACGTCCTCGCCATAGTGACGAGGCGCGACATCCGGACCGCCCGCGAGCACCCAGCCGTCACAGGCATCGGCATCGGCACCTTCGAGGACCTCGACGTAGCCGGAACCGCGATGCGCCAGGGCCGCACGCGCCAGCCCGCCCCACGCCGGCGGCAAGACCGCGACGGGCCGGGCACCGGCAGCCAGCAAGCTTGTGGCGTAGCGCTCGAGCTTGGGCCACTGCTCCTCGGTGACGGCCGTCCCCCACGTGACCCCGATCCGTGGCGTCACTTAGTGCCCCCGCGTGTCGGTCCGACCGCCCTCCACGGGCACGCCCACGGGACGGGGCACCGGCAGGCGCCAGTCCGCCATGTCGGGGAGGCTGCCCGCATGCGTCAGGTCATAGTGAATGGGCGTCACCGAGATGCAGTTGTCACGAATGGCCGTGACATCGGTATCCGGCGCCTCGTGAAGGTCCTCGGCCTCGCCCGCGAGCCAGTAGTAGACCTTGCCCCGAGGATCGACGCGGCGCTCGAAGGCGTCGTTGTAGCGACGCTGCCCCAGACGGGTGACGCGCACGCCGGCAATGTCGCCGATCTCGACAGCCGGGACGTTGACGTTGAGCAGGACGGCCCGGGGCAGGGTCCTGCCCGCGAGTTCGCGCACGAGATCGAGGGCGAAGAGCGCCCCTTTTTCGTAACCGAGGTCGCTGAAACTGGCGAGCGAGATGGCCACGCAAGGCCGACCGAGCAGGATGGTGCCCTCAACGGCAGCCGAAACCGTGCCCGAGTAGATGACGTCGACGCCCAAGTTGGGTCCGCGGTTGATGCCACTGACGACGAGATCGGGCATGTGGTCGACCATCAGGGCGCCCAGCGCCAGCTTGACGCAGTCGGCAGGGGTGCCGTTCACGCACCGGCTCGACGCCGTCCCCTCGATGGGCACTTCCTCAAGACGCAAGGGCTTGTGCAGCGTCAGGGCGTGGCCCGTGGCGCTGCGCTCGCGATCGGGCGCAACCACATGGACTTCGTGTTCCAAGGCCAGCGTCGACGCCAGGATCTGGATGCCCGGGGCGTGGATGCCGTCGTCGTTCGAGACCAGGATGCGCACGGTGGCATCCTACCACGCCATCGGAACTCAACGCTGCGCGAACAGGGAGGCCTGAAGACGATCCGGGTCGACCCTCATGGCGTCGATCATGTCCAGAATGAAGCTGAAGTCCATCCAGGACGAAACGAAGTCGAGGTCATCCCCGGGCAGGACGAGCTTGGGAGCGCCGTCGAAACCTTCGACCCACTCGTCGTAGAGGTCATTGAGCTGGGCGATATAGTCGCGGGGGATCTCCTGCTCGTAGCTACGGCCCCGCTTGGCGATTCGGCGCATCAAGGTCGGTACCGAGCACTTCAGGTAGAGCAACAGGTCGGGTGGCTGGAAAAAGTTGGCCATCGTCCTGTAAAGGTCTTGATAGTTGTCATAGTCACGGTCGCTCATCATCCCCTGGTCGTGCAGATTGCGGGCGAAGATGACGGAGTCCTCGTAGATGCTGCGGTCCTGCACCACGGAACGATCTCCCTCGGTGATACGGCGATGGTTCTCGAAACGCCGGGAGAGAAAGTAGACCTGCGTGTGAAAGCTCCAGGTCTTCATGTCCCGGTAAAAATCATCGAGGTACGGGTTGTCGTCGACGACCTCGAAACAGGCCTCATAGCCGAGGCGATCGGCCAGCCACCGCGTCAGGCTGCTCTTGCCGGAGCCGATGTTCCCGGCAATGGCGATGAAGGTCTTGCGTCCGGCCATGGGCTCCATCGTAGCATCCGGACCCGTCAGCACCCCGGGGCGAAGACCCGCAGCCCCGAGGGCACCACCTCGAGCGTCACGGGGGTGGTCCCGACCAAGTCACCATCGACCTGGAAAGGCACGGGCTTGCCCGACCGGATGGTCAGCCTCCTGCACCGCAGCGTCTCGTAGGTCGGCAGATTCCGGACCCTGCCCAAGGCGATACCGAAGAAGTCGCGCCAAGCCTCGAGGAATGACCGTGATCGCAGGATGGCGACGTCCAGGACACCGTCGGAAACGCTGGCCTCGGGCGTGACCTTGAGGAAGTCCACGCCATAGAAGGCGGTATTGGCCACGATCATCATGTAGACCAGCTTGCGCTGGCGCTTCCCGTCGACCTCGAGCGTCAGTCGCGAGGGACGGTGATGCAGGCTGGTCCGCATCGCCGTCAGCGCGAAGGCACCCCGCCCGAGGCGCTCCTTGAGCAACCTCAGGTCCTCACCCATCATGCTCACGGCATCGAATCCGACGCCCGTCATCGCGCAGAAGAAGCGGTCAGGCTCGCCCGGGCGCATCAGGCGCCCCACGTCGATGCGCCGGGTCCCGCCCTCCACGATGGCCGCCAAGGCGCGGTTGAGATCGGTGGTAATGCCCAGTTCCCGCGCGAGGACATTGGCCGTCCCCACGGGCAAAATCCCCAGCGGAACATCGGTCCCCACCAGCACCGGAAGGACCTCGTTCATGCTGCCGTCTCCCCCGGCGACGAGGATGGCCTCGGCCCCGTCCGCGAGGGCCTGGCGGGCGATGA
Source organism: Candidatus Tanganyikabacteria bacterium (assembly GCA_016867265.1). Lineage (GTDB taxonomy): Bacteria > Cyanobacteriota > Sericytochromatia > S15B-MN24 > VGJW01 > VGJW01. Next base: position 12,628 of record VGJW01000022.1, on the reverse strand, counting down.
CCTCGCCATCGCCTGCCTGGCGCGTAGGCACCACCGCCAGCTCCCAGCCCCGGGCACGCAACGGTGCGACGAAGCGATCCCAATCCGACTTGCCGGTCAGCGGCCCTGCCTTGGGGTTGTGAATGAGGCAGGCGCGCCGGCCCGGTTCGGCACCGGACGGCCGCGTCGTCCAGTAGATTCGGGGCTCCATCGCTTCCATGCCGTCCAGTGTACCGTCCCGACATGCCCAGCCACCCCCGTCCATCGTGGACAGGGCCCACCGGGCAGCGCCCTGACAGGATGCAGTCGGCGGGACAGGAGGGCCAGGCAGGCCCGATGCGCCAGCACACACAACCTTCCGGACCCTCGGGCCCGGTCCAGCACGCCAAATCCCCCGAAGGCCCGGGCCGCGCCCGCGGAAAGGGGAACAGAGATGATCGGCAACAAGCCGGGACCGGCCAAGGGAGACCCGAGGATGGTCGAAGCCGGACGCAAGGGCGGGGAGACCGTCAAGGAAGAACGAGGCGAGGCCTTCTTCCAGGAGATTGGCCAGAAGAGTGGGCAGGCCACCAAGGCCAAATACGGGCCGGAGTTCTTCTCGGCGATTGGGCGCAAGGGCGGCTCATCGACCCGTCAGGGCCGGAAGAAGGCGCCACCGAAGTGCTGAGGATCCGGGCCGGCCGCCTTGGCACGTCGAGGCGGCCGTCTTGCCCTAGAATGGGGCGTGAACATGGACGGGGATGCCACCCTCGAGACTGCCGCAAGCCTCGTCGGGGTCGTGGCGGCCGGAGACCTGACGGCCCGCGGGGCCACGCGCGAGGCGCTCGATCGCGTCATCCGCATGGACGCCAGCCTCGGGGCCATGGTGCATGTCTCGGCGGAACGCGCTCTCGCGCGGGCGCGCCAGCTCGACGAGGCCCCGCCGGCCGGCCCCCTGCACGGGGTGGCCATCGCGCTCAAGGACAACATCTGCCGCGCGGGCGAGCCCACGACGTGTGCCAGCCGCATGTTGACGGGCTGGGCCCCTCCCTATGACGCCACGGTGGTCCGGCGCCTCGAAGCAGCCGGAGCCGTGCTCGTCGGCAAGACCAACATGGACGAGTTCGGCATGGGCTCGTCCACCGAGACCAGCGCCTTCGGACCGACGCGCAACCCCTGGCAACTGGGTTGCGTGCCCGGAGGATCCTCCGGGGGAGCTGCAGCAGCCGTGGCCACCGGCATGGTGCAAGTGGCCATCGGCAGCGATACGGGCGGTTCCATTCGGCAACCGGCGGCGCTGTGCGGCGTCGTCGGCCTGAAACCCACCTATGGCAGGGTCTCCCGTTACGGACTCGTGGCCTACGGCAGCAGCCTGGACCAGATGGGGCCTCTGGCCCGCACGGTGGCCGACGCCGCGCGCGTGCTCGAGGTCGTGGCTGGCCCGGACAGCCGTGATGCCACGTGCATGGACGAGGGTCCGTGGACTTGGGCCCCCCGACCCATCGCCGGCATGCGCATCGGGGTGCTGACCCGTCTGGTCGAGGGGCCGGGCCTCCAGCCGGAGGTTGCCGAAGCGCTGGCGAAGGCCATGGCCTGGTACGAAGCGGCCGGATGCACGTTGGTCCCCGTCGCCATGCCCGAGTTGGCGTGGGCCATCCCGACGTATTACCTTCTGGCCACGGCCGAGGTCTCGAGCAACCTGTCCCGCTTCGAGGGCATGCGCTTCGGCCTGCGGCGGGAAGCCGACGACCTTGGGGGCACGCTGGAACGTACCCGCTCCGAAGGCTTCGGCGCCGAAGTGAAACGGCGGATACTGCTGGGCACCTTCGCCCTCTCGGCAGGCCACCAAGAGGCCTACCATGGCCGTGCCCGCAAGGTCCGGCAACTGCTGACCGAGGCCCATGACCGCGTGTTCCGCGATGTGGACGTGCTGCTGTCGTGCACCAGTCCGACGACCGCGTTCCCGCTCGGCAGCCGCTTGGACGACCCGCTGGCCATGGTCCTCTCGGATGTCGCGACGGTCGGGGCCAACCTGGCCGGACTTCCTGCCCTGTCCGTCCCCTGCGGCTTCGACCGCAAGGGATTGCCCATCGGCATGCAGTTGCAGGGACCACGAGGCGGCGAGGCCATCATCCTCGATGCAGGCCATGCCTACGAGCGCGCCCATCCGTGGTGGACGGCGCGACCGCCCGTCGCCTGGGATCTTCAGCCGCTCGCGGGGGGGACCCGCGCTTGAGCACCCCATGGGAAGCCGTCATCGGTCTCGAGGTCCACGCCGAGTTGGCCACCCGGACCAAGATTTTCTGCGGCTGCCCCACGACCTTCGGCCAGCCCCCCAATAGCCAGGTCTGCCCGGTCTGCGCCGGCATGCCCGGTGCGCTTCCGGTCCTCAATGCCGAGGCCGTCCGTATGGCGGCCCTGGCAGGCATGGCGCTGGGAGGGATCGTGGCGGACCGAAGTCGCTTCGACCGCAAGAACTACTTCTATCCCGACTTGCCCAAGGGCTATCAGATTTCTCAGCTGGCCATGCCCATCGTCAGCGGAGGCCATCTCGACCTGCCGCTGGAGGAGGGCCCCAAGCGGATCCGTCTCATCCGCATCCACCTCGAGGAGGATGCGGGCAAGCTGGTCCATCGTGGGTCTTCGGGCCTGGCTGGGGCCACCCACAGCCTGGTCGACCTGAACCGGGCCGGTGTGCCACTGATCGAGATTGTCAGCGCTCCGGACCTCGCCAACGCCGAGGAGGCGCGGCTCTACCTTCAGGAACTGCGACTGGTCCTGCTGACGCTGGGCGTCAACGACGGCCGACTCGAAGAGGGCTCATTGCGCTGTGACGCCAACGTTTCCGTCCGGCCCGCCGGAACGCTGGCTCTGGGCACACGCGTCGAGATCAAGAACCTCAACTCGTTCAAATTCCTTCAAAAGGCGATCGAGAGCGAGATCCAGCGTCAGATTCGTCGGATCGAAGCCGGGGAGCCGATTGTCCAAGAAACCCGCCTGTGGCAAGAGGACAAGGGGACGACCGTCTCCATGCGCTCAAAGGAAGATGCGGCAGACTACCGCTACTTCCCCGACCCCGACCTGCCGGATGTGGTTCTCGACGATGCGTGGCGCGCAGCAGTCAGCAAAGGCCTGCCCGAGTTGCCTGCAGCGCGGCGCGAGCGTGGCGTGGCCGCAGGCCTCTCACGGTCCGAAGCCCACCAGTTGGCCGGGGATCCCGCGCTCTGGCACCTGCTCGAGACGGTGGTCGGACACGGGACGCCGTTGCGCGACGCGGCCCGGTGGCTGCTGGGCGAAGGGCTTGGCTGCCTCGCGGATGCCGGCCTCGATGCCGAAGCCGTTCTCGACAGGGCCGGGGGATTTGCCAGACTGATTGAACTGGTCCGCGCGAAGCGGCTTGCCACCCCCTCGTTCCGCAAGCTGGTCCGTGATGTCCTGGTCCATGGGGCGGAACCCGAAGCGCTGGCTCATGAACGTGGCCTGTGGCTCGAGCCGGACGATGGCTCCTCCGCGCGCATCGTGGACGAAGTCTTGCGGAGCCTGCCAGACCAGGTGGCCCAGTGGCGCTCGGGCAAGCACCAGGTGCGGGGTTTCCTGGTGGGTCAGGTCTTGCGTGCCCTAAAGGGCAAGGGAGACCCCGCCACCGTCGGCCCTCTCGTGGACCGCTGGCTGGAAACGCCGACAGCGGACTGACTGCGGTTCAGGCGCCCGTGAGGCCTGCCCCTTCGGCAGGCTTCGCCGCATTGTCCCAGCCGTCGCGACCGCGCAACAACCAAGCCCGGACCTTGGTGCGGGCATAGGGACCGGAGAAGGGGAGGAGCAGCCACTCGCTCACGCCTGCCTCGGCCCCGGCGGCAATAAGGGCGGGGTCCTCGGCATCGGTCACCACGAAGATGGGGGTCACGCTGGTGGCCAGGGCAGACTCGCGCAGGCGACGACTGAAGGCAAGTGGGTCCGTGTCGGCGTCTCCTTGCCTGAGGATGATGAGTGACGGAGCATCCCGATGGACGGCCTCGTGCAGCCCGGCATCTCCGCCGGCCACGACGACTCGCAAGCCCTCGTCCTCAAGCGCTGTCACCAGCAGCGTACGCACAGGTCCCGGCTCGAGGCCCACGACGACGCAGGGCGCAAGCGCGGAGCCCCGGGGCACGGCAGGCAACTTGCGACACGCCTCGCGAAGCGGACCGGTATCACGAGTAGCCCCACCGGCCCCCCCGCCCAACTCGAGTATCTGGCCCTCGGCGGCGGCGAAGATCTCGAGGTCGGAGCCGACTCGGGCTGCGTGGTCCCGGGCACGCTGGACCAGATCATCGACGGCAGCGTCATCCCGCATCGGGTCATGGTGGAAGAGCGCCAGCCGACGAACCCGCGCCGCACAGGCCATCTCGACGACGTACTCGAGCGTGCTGTGCCCCCAGCCAAGACGCGCCGGGTACTCGGCAGCCGTGTATTGCGTATCGTGGATCAGCAGGTCGGCCCCGGCAATGAACTCGAGATGACGGCGCTCCTCGGGATTGACGAGGCGGTCGGCTTCGCCGTGGAGGCATTCCTCTCCGAGGGCCAGTTGGCGGGAATGCGGCTCATGGTCGGTCGAGTAGACGACCGAGCAGCCATCGGCCTCGAGCCTGTACCCGAGCGTCAGGGCAGGATGGTTCAGGTACTGCGCCAAGACCCGCACACTGCCGACAGAAAACTCCCCTTCGAGCAGGTCGTGATAGCGCAGGGTCGCCCCCAACTGATTGAGGGCGACAGGAAAGAACGTGTAGTCCATCTGGGCGGCAAGGGTGTCACGCAGTTCCTGGACGAGGCCATGGGGGGCATAGACATCCCATTCGTTGCCCGGGACGAAGAATGGCGTGAAGAAGGGCAAGCCCTGAATGTGGTCCCAGTGGGTGTGACCGATCAGCAGATGGCCACGGATGGGCTGGGGCTCGTTCGCCATCAGGTGAAAGCCCAATTCGTGGGCCCCCGTGCCGCAGTCGAGGACCAGCAGCGTACCGTCCTCCCCGCGGACCTCGACGCAGGAAGTGTTGCCGCCATACCTCACCGTCCGGGGGCCAGGTTTCGCGATGGAACCTCGGGTTCCCCAGAAACGGACGCGCATCCGCAGAATCCTCCACGTTGGACTGACGGCAAGGGACATAATGGAAACTGCACCGTCAAACCAGCAGCCCCACAAGAGGCTACCCGGATCCTATACCCTCGGGAGGGGTCAGGAAACAGGCCTCGGCAGGTCTTCAGAGGACCAGGTGGACACCCGCGAAAAGCAGGGCCCCGGCGAGGACCTCGACGACTCCCCGCCACCCGGCTGCCGCCGACGGCAGCAGCTCCGTCAACGAGAAGTACAGCAGGACTCCCGCCGAGAAAGGCAGCATCAGGGGCGAGCCCGCCGCAAGGCCCCACTGCAGGAGGGCTCCGGATACCAGCGCTCCGCCCGTCAGGACAGCGATACGCCGCGCGACAAGCGCCGGGTGTCCGGCCGCAAGCGAGAGCAGGGCCGCCATCACCCCCTCAGGCAACATATGAAAGACCAGGCCGAAACCCACGCGTCCGCCGATGTTGGCACCCGCCTCGAGGGAAGCCGCCAGCACCTGGCCGTCGAAGAACGCGCAAAGCCAGAGGCAACCGATCGCGGAACACGCCGCAGCTACACCCGGTGCGTGATGATCGTGATCGTGGCCGTGCGCCAGGTGATGCGCGTGGGCATGGCCGTAGGCGTGATCCTCTGCGTGATCATGGTCGTGTCCGGCCGCCAAGGTGGCAGGAGCAGGACCCGCCTCCGCCACGAGGCGATTGGCCCAGGCCTGCAGCGTGGGCCCGAGCAGGCGATCGAGGACGAATACGGCAAGGACTCCCATGGCTACGGCCAAAAAGACCCGGTGCAAGTCGGCTCCGGAGCTCTCGAGGGACTCCGGCAGCAGGTCGAGGAGCGCGAGGGGCACCAGATAGCCGCCGCCTGAGGCCAGCAGGGTCCCTAGGCGAGACCGGGTCAGCCACTTGCCATGGCCCGAGACAACACCCCAGCCACCGGCCGCCATCAGGGCACCGAGCGTGGGCACGGCCCACCAGTGGGCTGGCATCGCAAGCATCGGCACACCTCTTTATTGCAATAGACTTTCAACAGCATACCGGACACGGGCTACAATGAATCATGGCCTATCGTGCCCACGCGGAAGCCCGCCTCAAGGAGGCCGGCTTCCGCATCACCACGCCGCGTCGCCGGGTCATCGACCTGCTCGCCGAAGCGGTCGGGCCTGTCTCCGCCTACGAGATGCGCGACCAGCTGGAGGCTCGGGGGGAGCGCATCGACATCGTCAGCGTCTACCGCATCATCGGGTGCCTCGAACAGACAGGGCTCGTGCATCGCATCCTGAGCACGGGCAAGGTCCACCGCTGTGTCATCGAGGCCCATGAACCCTGCGGCCTGCCTCAGCCCGACCATTGTCACCACAGCCTCATCTGCCGCACGTGTGGCCGAATCGAAGAGATGCACTGTCCGGACATCGGCAGCCTGTTGGCACGGGCAGCGGCGACCCTGGGGTTCGCGCTGGAAAGTCACCGCCTGGAGCTGGGCGGACTATGCAAGAGATGCGCAGCATGACGGACGCTCGCGATCTTCCGATCGGCGATGACGAAGGCAGCAGGATCGACAAGGCGATCGAGGAGCTGGCCCAGCTTCGCGGCCGCTTCGGACGCCTTGCGGAATATCTCGAGGAAACCCGGCGAGACCTGCTTCAACCGGGTCGACCGCCTACACGCGAAATCCTGCGCGATCTCGAACACGTTCGGGGCAAGTTCGACCAGTTGAGGGACTGGGTTCACGCCGAGGCGACGCGCGAGGGCTTGGATCCACTGCCGTACCGCGACCATGTGACGTCGATCGATGAGGTCGCCGCTCTGCTTGACAGAGTCCGGGAAGCCCGCAAGTTCGTCCACCGCATCCGGATCAAGCTCGGACTCGCGCAACACGTGGTACGGCGTGTCGAGAGCCTCGCGACGGAGGACCTCGCGGCCTCGAGCCATCTCGAGGCGTGCAGGCGTGGTGCCCGGCACCTGCTCGAGGGCTTCTCCGCCCTCGAAGAAGCCACCGCAGCACCCGATGACCCCGGCATCATCCGGGACATGGAGGATCTGGCCTCGGGCACGCATCCCTTCTGCCTGCTCCTGGCGCTCGTCGAGCAGAACCGGACGCTCGAGGACGAGGTCTGGCAAGGCTACATGGAGCAGGTAGGGCGCGAGTTGGGTCGCCCGCTGGCCTTGGCGGCGGCGCGTGGCAAGCTGGCGACATCGGCAGGCTGGCAGCCCCCGGCACGGACGTGAACCCCCACGTGCACGACGAGGCGTACATGCGGCTGGCGCTTGATGAGGCCGAAAAGGGTCGTGGCTGGACGCATCCCAATCCCATGGTAGGCGCCGTCATCGTCCGGGGAACGGAAGTCGTCGGGGTGGGCTACCACGCACGTCCCGGGGGCCCCCACGCCGAAGTTCGCGCCCTTGAAGAAGCGGGCGACGCCGCAGAAGGTGCCACCGCCTACGTCACGCTGGAGCCTTGCAACCACCACGGCCGGACCCCGCCGTGTACCGACGCCCTGATCCGGGCGCGCGTCCGACGTGTCGTCGCCGCGGTCGGGGACCCCAACCCGCGCACGAACGGACAGGCCCGGGCCGTCCTGGAATCAGCCGGCATCCGCTACGAGGAAGGCTTGCTCGACCGTGAGGCATCCACCCTCAATGCCGACTTCTTCCACTGGGTGCGGACGGGCTTGCCCCGCGTCATCCTCAAGATGGCCGCCACGATGGACGGGCGCATCGCGACACATCTGGGCGAGAGCCGCTGGATCACCGGCGCTGAAGCGCGCGCGGAAGTCCATGCGTGGCGCGCGACGGTCGCGGCCGTGATGGTCGGGGGGGGCACGCTCCGCGTCGACGATCCGAGCCTCGACGCGCGTCTGGAAGGTGCGCATCAACCTCTTCGGGTCGTGGTCAGCCAGTCGGGCAATCTGCCCGCATCGTGCCGGGCGTGGCGCGCCGAAGGCCAAGTGGAGCTCTGGCGAGGATCGACGCCCCCTCGGGACCTGCCCGAGCACGTCCACCATCGCATCCTGCCCCCCTGCGGTAACGGTGGTCTGGATCTTGCCGATGGACTTCGCCAGCTGGGTCAGGCATCCTGCGTCTCGCTGATGGTCGAGGGAGGTGGCGAACTTGCGGCACAGATGCTCCGCCAAGGCCTTGTTGACGAACTGCGGCTGTTTCTGGCCCCACGGCTTCTGGGGGGGCACGCGAGCCCGAGCTGGTTCGGCGGCCCCGATCCAGACCGTCTGGATCAGGGCTTGGGCTTGGCCGAGGTCCGATACCGCACCGTAGGCGAAGACCTGCTCGTCATCGGCCGTCCCGTATGGTCCCCGGCCGCTTCCCTGCGGTATGATGGCGCCGTTCTGCCCCCCGGAGGTCTTTCCTGTCCATGAATGTGTTCAAGACCAGCTGGTACAGCCACCGCATCGGCCGCGACATGCCGGTCAAGGTCTACGGCCACTACGGCTTTCCCCTGCTGATGTTCCCGACCGCCGCAGCGGACTTCGAGGAGTACGAGCGGTTCTACCTGGTCGAGATGATTCGGCCATGGATCGAGAAGGGGCTCGTTAAGTGCTACTCGATCGACAGCGTCAACAGCTGGACCTGGATGAACAGTCGGATCCACTCCAGCGAGCGGGCGCGTCGCCACGAGGCTTATGACCAGTACGTCATGCAGGAGGTCGTGCCCTTCATCTGGCTGAACCAGGGGAACCGCGACGGCATCTTCACGACGGGCGCAAGCATGGGGGCATACCATGCCCTCAACTTCCTGCTTCGCCATCCGCAGGTCTTCGGCGGCACCGTGGCCATGAGCGGCGCCTACGACCTGTCTCCTTGGACCGGCGGCTACATGGATGAACTCATCTACATGAACTCGCCTCGCCACTACATGCCCAACTTGAATGACCACGGTTATCTGGAGATGCTCCGCTACCGCGGCAAGGGCATCCACATCCTGACGGGCCAAGGCTCCTACGAAGCTCCCCACCAGAGCAAGGAAATCTCCGATATCCTCTGGTCGAAGGGCATCTGGCACAATCTGGAGATGTGGGGACACGACATGCCCCATGACTGGCCCACCTGGCGTCGCATGCTGCCCGCATTCATGCGTTACCAGACGGGCTGGGCAGGCTAGGAAACCCGGATGGCTTGAGGCAGTCGGCACCCATCTGCTAGACTGCCTTAGCCGCTGGAGAGATGGCCGAGCGGCTGAAGGCACCGGTTTGCTAAACCGACGTACGTCTATAAGGCGTACCGGGGGTTCGAATCCCCCTCTCTCCGCCTCGACAGGGGGAACCGACTGGTTCCCCCTGTTACGTCTCCGGGCTTCAGAGACTCGCCCCGGGGCACCAGGGTCCCCGTACTCGCGTCAGGTGGCAGGCTCGAGCGTCGCGGTCAGCCCACGCAGTTGAAGACGCTCGGCGTAACCTTCGGCATGCTCGAAAGGCGCCTCGACGACGACAGCTCGACCCGCACGATGCGCCTCGAGCATCACGGCCACACAGCGGTTCCTGCCAAGATGCGGCACCGCCTCGAGCAAGTAACGCACGACTTCGTTCATCTCGTGCACGTCATCGTCATGCAACAGAACGCGGGTACGCGGATAGTGGGCGATGGCCGGGCGAGGCTGAACTTCGGGTGCGGCAGGCATGGCGGATACCTCGTGGACCAAGGACACGTCCATGATAGCCCGGCATGGCCGTCCATCAAGGAGGCCAGACCAAAGCCGTGGGCGTGGACAGGGCAGGCTCCCCTTGGCCACGAGTCCGGATATCGAGCGTCGCGACGCGCGCCCCCTCCCGGAGCAACAGGCGGTAACGGGTCCAGCTGCGCAGGCCACGGGCCGTGACGGGCTGTGCGGGCCCCCTTAGGCGCCAACTGGCCGTTGCCACGGACGTGAAGGTCACACCTGCATCATCCAGCCTTTCCAGACGACCCTCGAGCAGCACCCCCTCGGCGGCGGGCTGGATGTTGACCGGCCACGACACGTCGGGCAGTCCAGGCGTGGCCGCCGCCGCCGGCAGCACGACGGCGCGCTCGGGGCGGGACAGCCACCCCCTGCCGGAATCCCCGACTTCGAGCCATGCGCCAGGTACCCCTTGAACCCTGCGGCGAAGACGCATCTGGTAGAAACGATCCGGCACCAGCCCCACCAGGGGGAGGACCAGCGTGGTTACGGCACCCGCCAAGGGAAAATCCCAACTGGCGACTTCGACAGGAACGCGCGCCGGCCCCTCGAGCCATTGCCACGAGATCTCGACCCCTGTCCCTGACGGGACAAGACCAAGCACGGGCGTCTGGACAGCGACGGGGCTGGCATGCGCCCGGGTCCCGCAGGGCGTCGGCGAGGCCAACTGCACCAGGTCGGCACCCATCGACCCCGAGACCCAGTCGGTTCCGGCAGGCATCGCGACGAGCCCACTGGCCAGGATGCCCGACAAGCCTCCGTGAAAGGCCCGCACCTTCACGACAAGGTCTCCTGAACCGTCGTGTAGACTCCCTCCTCGATCCGGATCCCTGCCGTCGCCTCCCCGCTGAACACCGTATCCCGCAGCTTGACAGGCAGGAGCGTCACGATGGGACGGTCCTCCCGATCGATGACGACATCCGCCCAGGATCGCGGATCATCGACCGAAATCAGGTCTTCCGCGCCCTCGCGTTCCGTTCGGTAGGCATAGGCACGAACCCGATAGGTCGTTCGGGGACGCAAGCCACGAAAGGCCACGGGGTCGGACAACTGGGCCGCCGTGATGACGCGACGGACCGCTTCACCATCCTGACGGACAGGCTGCTCGTCGGGTCCGGCGAGAATGGAAAGGCGCAGGACAAGGTGATGAATGTCCTGTCGCGACCACGGCGTCACCAATGCCTGAAGCGCCAGCCCTCCCGCCGCTACGGTCGGCAGCAGCACCATGACGCCTTGAAAGGCAGAAGTCCGGACGGAAGGCGCCACCTGCCCCCCGCCGGATGAAACAGCCGGTGCCTCGGCGCAGCCGCACGCCCCCGCGACCAGCATCCCGACCAGAACCCGCCCAAGCCCCAGCCAACAACGCATACGACCCTCCTTCCGCCCACTCCGGACGTGCCCTCGATCGTGCGACGGGAACAGCGGGTCTTCCATCAGGACGTCACGGGGAACCTGCTAGGATGAGGCCATGGAGTGGCTCTGGATTGCCATGGGCGGGGCTGCCGGCGCTACGGCACGCGCCGCGCTGGGACAATGGGTCGACCGCTGGGCAGGACCCACCTTTCCGTGGCCGACCCTCGCCATCAACATCCTCGGCTGCCTCGCCATGGGTATGCTCGATGGCATCGTCGCCGCAAGGCCGGGCTCGGCCGCCTGGGCAAGGCCCCTCGTCGGCATCGGGCTGCTGGGCGGCTTCACGACCTTCTCGGCCTTCGGGCTCGAGACGGCCAGACTCATCCAGCGGCACACATCAGGCGAAGCGGCGACCTATATCGCCTTGAGCCTGATACTGGGCATCGGGGCTGTACCTCTGGGCCAGGAATTGGCACGCCGCCTGCCCGGGGGACTTCATCCACCGGGCGTGTCGGCCTCAGGACCGGAAGCCGCCAAGGCCGAGCACCCGCCGCAATAGCGCATCGCGCCAGGAGTCGGGCAGCACACGTAGCCAAGGCCCGAGCCGAGCATCCGGCCCCACGCGATACCGAGTCGCCGGATGCCGAGCCTTGAAGACCTGCCGCACCACGCGTGCGACGCGAGCGGCCGGTATGCCTCGGGCACCGAGCAATTCGGCACCTTGGGCCAGGCGATCGAGATCTGCGCCATACAAATCCCGGAGCGCCCCGGGCATGGCCACATGGCGCGACCGCGACTGCTCGAGCGACTTCTCCCAGATGGGCGTCGCAATGGCTCCGGGCTGGACACAGACCACACGGACGCCCTGCGGAGCCAACTCGAGCCGCAAGGCATCACTGAAGGCCTCGAGGGCCCACTTGGAGGCGGCATAGGCACCGAAGTAAGGCTGGGACAAATTGCCAGCCAACGAGCTGATGTGCACGACTCGGCCCCGTCCTTCGCGCAGCAGAGGCAGGAGAAGGCGGGTCAGCGCGACAGCCCCGAAGACATTGACGGCAAACTGCTGTTGAAGCAGGTCATCGTCCAACGCCTCCACAGGCTGGAATATCGCGATGCCCGCGTTATGGACAACGCCACCGAGTCCGCGTCCCACAAACTCGTATGCCAGCGCACATGCAACCCGCTCACGGTCCTCAGGCACGGCCACGTCAAGCAACAGGCCGGTGCAACGCGGATCGAGGGCCTCGAGGCGAAGGCGATCCTCCTCGCGGCGCACGGCAGCGAGCACCTCGAAGCCCGCGGCCAACAACTCGTTCACGATCGCGAGGCCGATACCGGTCGACGCACCCGTGACCAAGATAGGAGCAGTCATAGAACATTCCTTTCCCAAACATAAAGGCACCGTCCCCGTCATTGCGGGAACGGTGCCTTCGATTAATCCTGGCAGCGGGCTATTTTCGCGGGAAGTCACCCTCCAACTATCGTCGCTGCTGACGCGTTTCACGGCCGTGTTCGGGATGGGAACGGGTGGGACCACGTCGCCTTGCCACCAGAAAC
>VGJW01000021.1 GCA_016867265.1 Candidatus Tanganyikabacteria bacterium | reverse complement strand
AGGTGCGCACGAGATACCGGTCGACGGACCACCCTCCGCCGGCCGACTCCTCGACCGTGAGAACCCCGGAAAGCGGCACCGGATGCCGCAGAGCCCTCTCGACGCGCTGATAGAGGTCGACGGCGGAGAACCCGCCGAGCCCCAATCCGGCCACGACCACGGCGCCACCCGTCGCAGTAAGGAACATGCTAGCAATCCTAACGCCATGGCTATACAAAATCAAGACAAGAAACATACAGCATCTCAGCAGAGATACCCCTCATGTCATCTCACCTTCCGAGACGACCGCATCAAGCGCCGCGCAGGCCGTCAAGAAAGCCAACTCCTGTTCCGGCAACCCGACGCCCCACGAGCCCTCCGACCGGATGCCCTGCCACGCGACCTGATCGATCCGGAAGGCCGTGTCCGTCGCCGCGGCGATCGGCACGAGCAAGCGACCATCGGCGTGCCAGACCTGACGCCGCGGGGCGCCCGGATGACGACGCTCCAAGAGGGTTGCCGTGCTCCCGTCGCCCCCTTCGAGGTCGAACCGGCATCGCCAGGCATCGTCGCCGCGATCGATTCGGGCCCGGGCCGCCCTCCATCCGCCCATGAGGTCCCACAACATCCTGAGTCTCCCTGCAGCCTGGGTGGCGTAGCGCCCTTGGGTCAAGCCCTCGCCCACCCAGACAGGACAACCACCCTCGAAGGCGACCTCCCAGCGCATTACCCGGACAGTATCGGCCTCGCGCCGAATGGCCCGGCCGAGGGCCGCATGCCAGCCCAGCCAGGAGACCCGAATGCCGCGCGACGTCTCCCGCGCGAGGCCGGCAAGCCGGATGGCGTCCATCGGCTCCGTGACCAACGGGTATTCGACAAGGACATCGGCACCGGCACCGAGCCCCCACGCCACCCCCTCCGCGTGCGCCGAATCCTCCGTGGCGACGACGAGAACGTCGGGAGCAGCCGCCCGGATCGCCTCGGCCGGCGAGCCTTCGTCCCGCCGCGACCAATGGCCGACCAGCAAGGCTCCGTCTGTCGCCCGGATCGCCTCGGCCCGGGCCCGACCTGCGCGCCCCTTCCCGAGCACACCCCAACGTACCGTCGTCACCGTCGTCCCCTCCCCCGCAACTGGTAAAGTGTAAGCCCTGCCCCGGAAAGACGTTCGCTGCCTTGACCGTCCACCTCGTCTGGTTCCGTGATGCCTGCCGGATCGCGGACCATCCGGCCCTGCTGGCCGCAGCCCGGGCCGGCCGCGTTGTACCGGCCATGGTCGACGATCCCGAGGCGCCAACGGGCGGCGCCAAGGCGTGGTGGCAAGAGCGCCAGGCAGAGGCGCTGGACCGTGATCTGGCCGCGCTGGGCAGTCCGTTGGTCCGCCGCCGCGGGGCGGCCGTCCCGACCCTGACCGGCCTCGCCCGGGAATCCGGGGCGTGTGTCGTCCACGTAACGCGGGCCCTCGACCCGGCGGGCAGCCGGGCGCAGGCCTTGCTGGCGCGAGAACTCGAGCGTGTCGGTATCCGGATGGAACGGCACGGCGGGCAGACGCTCTGGGAACCCGAAACCGTGAGCACGGGGAGCGGTTCCCCGTACCGAGTCTTCACCCCCTTCTGGAAGGCGTGCGCCCTGCGTGAGGCACCTCCGAGGCCTGTTCCCGCGCCGGTCCGGTTGCTGCCGCCCGAAACCCTCCTGCCCTCGGATCCCGAGGCGTGCCGGATGCGCCGCCCCGTACACCCCTGGACAGAAAAGCTGGCGGCCGCGTGGTCACCGGATGAGTGTACGGGACAACATCAGCTCGCGGCCTTCGCTGCGGAACGGGTCCGAGCCTACGCCGCCAAGCGGGACCTTCCGGCTGAGCCGGGGACCTCGTCCCTCTCACCGTGGCTTGCCAACGGCGGCATCTCCGTCCGGCAGGCCTGGTGGACGGCCATGGACGCCTGTGCCGGGCAACCCGACTCAGGCACGGAAACCTGGCTAAGGGAACTCGGCTGGCGCGAGTTTGCATGGCATCTCCTGCATCACTTCCCGCATACCTGCGAACAGCCCCTGGACCCGCGATTCCGGGACTTTCCCTGGCGGGATGCGCCGGAGGAGTTGCGGGCCTGGCAGCAGGGTCGCACGGGCTTCCCCGTCGTGGACGCCGGGATGCGCCAACTGTGGCAGACCGGCTGGATGCACAACCGTGTCCGGATGATCGTTGCCTCCTTCCTGGTCAAGGACCTGCTGCTGCCCTGGCAGGAGGGCGCACGCTGGTTCATGGACACGCTGGTCGACGCGGACCTGGCAAGCAATACATTGGGCTGGCAATGGGCCGCAGGCTGCGGTGCCGATGCGGCACCCTTCTTCCGGATCTTCAATCCCACGACCCAAGCACGCAAATTCGACCCGGACGGGGTCTACATCGGCAGGTGGGTGCCCGAGCTGGCCAACGTTCCGATGCCATGGCGACACGAACCCGATTCGGCGCCACCGCTCGCTGCATCAGGGACCTATCCTCGACACATCGTGGATCATGGCGCAGCCCGGCGCAGGGCGCTGGCGCTGCTCGCGGAACGGAGCGCGGCCCGGTCATGACAGCGCGTCCGCCCGTCGTCGTCGTGGGCGCCGGCATGGCCGGGCTTGCGGCCGCCACCCGCCTGACGCGCGCGGGACGCACCGTGCGCGTCCTGGAGGCCGCACCCCGGCCGGGCGGCCGAGTCGGCGGCGGTATCGCGCGAGGCTTCGTCCTGGACGACGGGTTCCAGGTGCTGTTTCCAGCCTATCCGCATCTCGGCAGGCTGTTGACCATGCGGGAACTCGACCTGCGCCCGGTCGATCGGGGAGCATGGATACGGGATGCCGGTGGACGGTGGGGACGTCTGATGGACCCTCGGCAGGATCCCTTGGCCCTCGGCCAGCTGGTGACGGCACCTTGGTGGCGCACGCGGGACGCCCTTGCGCTGGGACGTTTGACGCTTCTGGCCTTCGGCAACGACGCCAAACGCCAAGCGGGGAGCACGGCCGACCTGCTGCAGCGGGTCGGTCTCTCGGAAAACCTCGTCGAGGCGTTCTTCAAACCCTTCTTCGGGGGCGTCCAGTTGTCGGACACGCTCGAGGCCGCCGCCGCCGACATGCTCGTGGCTTGGCGCATGCTGGCCCTTGGCGGTGCTGCCTTGCCCGCCCGAGGCATGCAGGCCGTGGCGGACCAGTTGGCAGCGGGGTGTGGCGCGCGTGTCGAGACAGGCATCCGGGTCACGGGTTGGCTGACGTCCGGGACGGGGCACGTCACCGGCGTGCGGACCGCCGATGGCCGTTCCTTGGAGGCCGATGGCGTGGTCCTGGCCTGTGCTCCACCTGATTGGCCGAGCTTGCTGCCCGAATGTCGACCTCCCGAGGGCCGCCCTGCCTTCAGCATCCATGTGCTGAGCAACAGGCCCCTCGTGCCGGGCCGACGCCTGCTGCTCGGCAGGCAGGCAGACACCTTCGGAGTCGCGTGCCCCGTCTCGGCCGTCGCCCCTGCCTATGCCCCACCCGGACAGCACCAGACGGTCTTCCAGCTGCGTGAGGCCAATGCCGGAGGAGACCCGGAATCCTGGTTGCGGGCCACGGTCGCGGACTTGGCACCGGGCATCACGGTCCATGCCACAATCGCAGCGTGCCATCGCTCGGCCACGGCGCAGTTCATCCGGGATTCGACTCCGCCTTGGCCAGTCGAACCGCGGCCGGGTCTATACCTCGCAACCGATGCGCAAGTCCGATCCAGCATCGATGGTGCCCTCGCGGCGGGTCTCGATGCTGCCGACCGGCTCCTCGCGCGCCCGTCAGGCTAGGAGGGCCTGCCGGGCTTGGGTACGCCGGCACCCAGCCCGCCATCGATGCCGATGACCTGCCCCGTCATCCACGCGGCCTCTTCCGACAGCAGGTGGGCTGCGAGGGCAGCCACCTCGTCCGCCTGGCCGACGCGGCCGAGCGGGTGCATGGCCATCGATGCCGCCCGGGCGGCATCTGACCGCAGGAGCCCTGCGGCGAGGGGTGTATCGACCAGCGCCGGCGCAATGGCATTGATGCGGATACCGCTCGAGGCATAGGTGATGGCTGCGCTCCGGACCAAGGCCGACACGGCACCCTTCGCCGCAGCGATGGCCTCGTGGTTGGCAAGGCCGACCTGGCCGGCCACGCTGCCGAAGGCCACCACGGCGCCGGAGCGTCGGGCCTGCATGCCGGGCAGCACGGCCCGCATGGCATTCCAAAGCGTACGCACATTGGCGTGAAAGGCCGCATCCAGATCCTCAAGGCGCGTCAGGTGCATCGGCCGTATCAGAATGGAGCCCACGGCATGCGCCAGGCCATCGACCGGCCCGAAGGCAGCCTCGGCCTCACGAACGGCAGCCTCCATCGAGGTGGAGTCGCCGGCGTCGGCCGGCAAGGCCACGACAGCACCCCCGAGCTCGGTCCCGAGTGCCTCGAGCCGTTCCGCACCTCGGGCGACCAGAGCCACGCGGTCGCCGCGAGCGACGAGGCGACGGGCCAGCGCGGCCCCGATGCCGCCGGTGGCCCCCACGACCATCATATGCTTGCCCATACGCGCTCCTTGCTAGACAACAGCTACACAAAGCCTAGCACAACAGGACCAACCCACAAGGACCCCTGCTGGCCCCGGGGAGCGATCAGGCGCCGCGACCTTCCTTGGGGAACCAAGGCACGAAAGCGCTGGTCCGTGCCACATAGGCTGCATAGGCCGGCTTGCGTGCCTTCAGGCCGGATTCGAGCAGGGTGACACCCGAGACCTGCAACAGCAGGAAGGTCATGGCAGCCGGCCCGAGCCAGACCCACCACGAACCGGTGGCCGCCATCGCCACCGCACCATAGCCCCACCAGAGAAGGGTCTCGCCGAAGTAGTTGGGGTGGCGACTGTAGCGCCACAGTCCTCGGTCCATGACCTCATCGGGTCCGGTCCGGGTCCTGCGGAAGGCCGCCAACTGCGCGTCAGCCAGCGTTTCGACAAGCAAGCCGATGATGAAGCAGATGCCGCCCGCCACGTCCCAGATGCCCGGAAAGGTACCTGAAGGGGCAAGCAGGGCGGCCTGCATCGGCAGGGACAGGCCCCAAGACAGAAGAGCCTGAAGCTGGAACACCTTGAAGAAGGATCTCCACCAGAAGTGCTCCCCGTCCGCCGCCCTGAAGGCGGCATAGCGAAGGTCCTCGGGATGTCCGAACTGCCGCCGACCCAAGTAGATACCGAGGCGCAGGGCCCACAACACGACCATGCCCGTCAACAAGACGGCGCGCGGCCCGGAAAGTCCGGCGCGCCAGACAATGACGCCTGCGATGACGGCAAAAGCCGGTCCCCAGAAGGCATCGATGATCGAGGCATTGCGCAAGACGAGGGAGATGCCCCAGAGCACGGCGAAACACACGGAGACAACCGCGAGGCTCCAGAGGAAAGCCTCGGGAATCAGCAAGCTGCCGCCCCGACTTCCGTTCGCAAGCCCTGATCCAGCAGCAGCCGGACGACGGCATCTGCCCAATGCGGTTCGGCGTTGAGGCCGGGGACAAGCCGAAGCGACTTGCCGCCCGCGGCCTCGAAGTCCTCGGAAGCCCGCATCCCGATTTCCTCGAGCGTCTCAAGACAATCCGCCGTAAAGGCCGGACACGCCACGACGACGTCGCGGGTACCTTCGCGCGCCAGGCGGGGGAGAACCTCGTCAGTGTAGGGACGAATCCACGGCGTCCGGCCAAGCCTGGACTGGAAGGCCACGGACCACGCTTCCGGGGCAAGTCCCAGCATTGCCGCAAGGCGACGCGACGTTTCCGTGCACTGGGCCCTGTAGCAGTGCCTGTTGGCCTCGACGATGGCGGCACAGCAGGCATCCGTAGCAAGGCAGTGAGCCCCGGTGGCATCGGACTTGCGGCACTGGCGCTCGGGGAGGCCGTGGTAGCTCATCAACAGATGAGCACCAGGCACCGCGTCCAGCGTCGTCCGAATCTGGTGTGCCATGGCCTTGAGGAAGTCGGGATGGTCATAGAATGCCCCGACGACACGAACCTGGGGGACATTCCAGGCCTGGGCCACAAGCTCATAGACCCGCTCGAGCGTCGACCCCGTGGAAGACGAGGCGTATTGCGGATAGAGCGGGAGTACGACCAACTCGTCCACGCCGGCTGCCTGGAGACGTTCGATGGCATCGGGCAGGGACGGGCGGCCATAACGCATGCCGAGTTCCACCGGCACATCGGCCCCAAGGCGTTGGCGCACCGCCTCGGCGAGGTCGAGACCATGGACGAGCAAGGGCGAGCCACGGTCGGTCCAGACCTTGCTGTAGGCTTCGGCGGAACGCCTCGGGCGAAAAGGCAGGATGACGAGACGAAGCAGCAGTTGTCGGGCCAACGCAGGAATATCGAGCACCCGAGGATCTGAAAGGAACTCAGAGAGATAGCGCCTGACTTCCGGCGCCCGCGGCGCGTCCGGTGTGCCCAGGTTGACCAAAAGGACGCCTTGCCTTACGACCCTCACGGGAACGACGGGCATCATCGCTTCAGGATCTCGCTGAGAGCCAACTGGGCAATCGAGGCCCCCGGGGCCCACACGCGAACGCCTGCCGCATCGAGGCCATCGTCAGCGAGGACGCCCTGTCCGCCCACGTGGAAGGCGACCCTGTCGCCCCATCGCCCGGCCAGCTCGATCAAGGACGCGCGATGCTGGCGGAAGAGACCGTCCCGCATCACCGAGAGATAGACAGCCTGCGGGTCCAGCTTGGCCAAGGCCCGCTCCAGATCATCGAAGGGCACGGACGCACCCAGGTGCAGGACCCTCGCGCCAGCCTGGGAGATGTAGAAGGCCACGAGGAGCGCACCGAACTCATGCCACTCGTCCGGGAAGCAAGCCGTGATGACATAGGGCAAGGAGGCATCCCGGTTCCTCGAGATGTCGAGCAGGCGATGCAAGCGCCGGGTAAAGGCCTGACTCGCCAGGTGTTCCCCGGAAACCGTGCAGACCCCCTCATGCCAGAGATCCCCGATCCGAATGGTTGCGGGCCGGATGACGCTCTCTACGGCGACGGCCACGCTGTAGCGGGCGAAGGCCTGATCCAACGCGGTCTCAAGGGCCATCTCGTCCATCTGCACGGCACCCTGGACCAGTCGCTCCACCAACGCATCGAGCATCGCCGAACGCCCGGAATTCGGACCATGGTCCTCCGCCGGCTCGAGCAACCTCGCCGAGGGCTGTTGCCGGGCAAGTACGGGCAGGGGCTCGGCCAGCAAGGCCTCGATACCGAGACCGGCCACCTCCCCGATGGAGCGCCCTTCGTCCAGCAATGCACGCACGCGACGCAGGACCTGCAGGTCCTGGTCGGTGTACAGCCTGTGACCCTTGGGGGAACGGATGGGCCTGAGCAGGTCGTAGCGCTTCTCCCACGCACGGAGAAGCATCGGTGAAAACCCAGTCAACCGGGCCACCGAGCTCATCTTGTAGGGACCGAGTTCACGCACAGGCAGGCCTCGCCACGGGACACTCCATCCTCCGGCAGGGTCCGAGGGATTGTCAAGCAATTGCCAGATTGCCGTATACCCGCACACCCCCGAGGAGCGGGCAAGTCCGCCCTCTCCCGGGGGTACAACATGAACAGGTTCATCCATTGACCACGCGCCTTCCACCCCAACACCCCGGCACCGCGGCCGTACGGGCCGTGGGCAGGAAGTCAGGTCCGCCTGCCGAAGGCCCTGCGGCGCCATCGATGCCGTCCGATCGCCTGATGTCCGCGCAGGGCAACCGACCGCCGGTGGCGGCATCCCTCGCAAGTACCGTCGCGGCGGCAAGAGCTGCCGGGGAGACTCGGCCGCGCTTCGTCGTACCACGCATCGAGGTGCTCGGCGCGGCAGGCCGGGATCCGCTGCAGCAGAACACCCAGGTGACACGCGACTACCACCAGCTTTCCGAATCGTTTCGGGCCTGGCTCGGGTCGCCCGAGCATCCCAGTTGGATGGCCTTTGGCCAGCACGCCTCCCACGAGGTCGGGGTCGCCATGCGCAGCATGACGCTGACGCGCCGCTTGCTGGCGGACCTGAAGCACGGTCTGACCAAGGCCCCTCATCGCCTGCACGAGTGGGGACCTCGCGTGGCCGATGACCTCGCAGGCATCCTCGCCCAGCAAGGTGCTCTCAGGCAGGCCCTCTCCGTGGTGTTGGCCGAAGCCGATCTCAAGACGGTCGACCTCATTGCCCCGGGACTCTGGCCGGCAGCCAAGGTGCTGCGTGCGCTACCCCGCGTGACCCGGTCCGTCGAGGCCATGGCCGTTCGACTCGAGGAGGGGAACCGTTCGGTCCATGACCACATCGCCCCGGCATTCGCCACGTTCCTCGAAGCCGAGTCGCAAGGTCGCGACGGCTTGAAGACGCTTGCCGGGGCCGGCTACGCCCGCGGCTTGCCCAAGGACCCTGATGGCCTTATCCAGCAGGCCTTCGCGGCCTATGCCGAAGCCCGCCGGGCCTCGGATCCCGACCTGCGCGCCGAGGCAATGCACAGGGGCAACTTGCTGCTGGGCATCCACGAACAGAAGAATGTGCTGCAACCCATCTTCGACACGGTTCGGCGCGAGTTCGCCTCGGCCTCCCGCGGCTTGGCCATTCACGATCCTGTCGGGACGTATCCGGTCCTGCGCTCGGGAAAGGGCAACTGGGCCGACTACGACGACCGGATGGGACGCCTGCCGGACGGACGCTACGGAGAGGCGCCGGGGACCATCAGCGGCTATTTCCGCGACCGTATCGCAGACACCCGCCTCTTCCAGCCACCGGCCGACGACGTGCGCATCAGCGAGCGAAAGGGCCAACGACCGGGCTGACACCCACCGCCGGCTCCGGCTAGACAAATATTGGACAAGCCAGCCAAGCTGGAGCACGATGGGGGGCTTGCCCCCGCTTCCATGAGGAGATCGAGATGCCCAAGCGGTCGCTGTTCCTTGCCTGTGCCTTGCTGGCCCTTCCAGCCTTGCCTGCCTGGGCGGAAGTCGATGACGCGGGGGCTTCGGGCTCCTTGCCGAACACCTGGGGTTTCCCCGTGCCGAACCCGCCCGGTAGCGACGTGCGCATTGACGGACAGGTCGAAGTCGGTGCCGTCAGCGTCATCAGCCACACAATTAAATACGGCACGCTGGGCACGGTCTTCGATTACGTGGCGGATGGCCGTCAGGATACGCTTTTTCCTTTTCAGCGCCTGCAGGCCGGGCTGACTTTCGGCGAACGCCACAAGTGGTCCTTCCTCTACCAACCCATCGATTTGCGAACACAGACCGTCCTGACGAAGGACGAACGCGTCGAGGAGATCACCTTCAAGCGGGCCACGCCGATGGATATCCGCTACGGGTTCGACTTCTATCGCACCAGCTACCTCTATGACTTCGACCTCGATCCGGACAAGGAGTTTGCGCTGGGCCTCAGCTTGCAGCTCAGGAACGCGGTTTCGGTGTTCGCGTCGGCCAATGGCGAGCAACGCGTGGTCCGCACGGATCTGGGTCCCGTGCCGTTGCTCAAGCTGCGCGCGCGCCAGCCCCTCTCGGGCAGGGCCTGGTGGGCCGTGGATGCCGATGGCTCCTATGCCACCAGCGCCGGATTCAACGGCGTGGACTTCCCCTTCGAAGGTGCACTGCTCGACGCCTCGCTTCGGACGGGGCTTGCCTTGTCGCCGTCCTACGACGTCTTCGCGAACCTGCGCTACATCGGTGGCGGCGCCAGAGGCACGGAACGGATCAAGCAGCCCTTCAGTGACGGCTTTGCGGAGAACTGGCTGCAAACCGTAACGGTTTCGTTCGGCCTAGGTTTCCGCTGAACCTGCGATTGCCTCAGGCCACTCAGCCCGGGGTACCCCATCAGTACATGTTGAGTTGGAGCTTGGCGACCTCGGACATCATGTCCTTGGTCCAGGCCGGTTCCCAAGTCACCTCGACCTCGGCCGACTCGATACCCTCGATCGCTTCGATCTTCTGACGGACTTCCCCGGGCATGCTGCCTGCCACGGGACAACCCGGAGACGTCAGCGTCATGACGACATAGGCTGTGCGATCGGGTGCCACCCGATGCTCGTAGATGAGACCCAGTTCGTAGATGTCCACGGGAATCTCGGGGTCATGGACCGTCTTCAGGACAGACACCATCTCCTCCTCGAGGCGTGCGATGGTATCCGTGTCGAGTGGATCGGCATGCACGGACAACGGCGTCCCGGCCTGAGCATCGGACACGGCTCAGACCTCCGTCGATACGGCTTGGTCGACCTTGCGATCGAGGGCTGCCAGCAGGGTGTGCCAGGCAAGGCTCGCACATTTGACGCGGGCAGGATATTCGGCAACGCCGGCCAATGCTGCCAGCTTGCCCAATTGGTCGAGGTCGGCCTCTCCCGTCGTGACCAGGCGATGAAATTGTTCGTGCAAGGCCCGGACCTCGGCTTCGCCCTTGCCTCGGACGCTTTCCGTCATCAGCGATGCCGAAGCGGTCGAGATGGCACAGCCGTCGCCTTCGAAGGCCGCCTCCAGGACCTTACCCTCCGCACACCGCAACTGCACGACAAGCTGGTCGCCACAAAGCGGATTATGACCGTGCGCCCGGTGGGTCGCATCGTCGAGGGCACGACGGTTCCGCGGCTTGCGGTTATGGTCCAGGATGACTTCCTGGTAGAGATCTCTCAGTTCGTCCACTTTCCCGTCCTCAAGCGAACATGCCGCGAATGGCCATCAAGCCCTCAGCGAGGGCCTCAAGGTCCTCGCGCCTGTTGTACAAGCCCAACGAGGCACGGGCCGTGGCCGCAACTCCGAAGCGCTTCATGACGGGCTGGGCACAGTGGTGCCCAGCACGGATAGCGATGCCGCGGGCATCGAGCAGCGTGCCGAGGTCGTGCGGATGAACGCCATCGATCACGAAGCCCAGAACGCCCGCCTTGTCCGGGGCCGTCCCGACCATCCGCAGGCCGGGTATCTCCCCCAGCAACGCGGTGCCGTAGGCAAGCAAGTCATGCTCGTACGCCTGGACGCGCGCGAGACCGCAATCATCAAGATACGCAAGAGCTGCCGAAAGACCGATGACCCCCGCCACATGAGGCGTCCCGGCCTCGAACTTGTGGGGAACCTCGTTGAAAATCGTTTCCTCGAAGGTCACGGACAGGATCATGTCCCCGCCCAAGTGATAGGGCGGCATGGATTCCAACAACGACTCACGCCCCCAGAGCACGCCGATGCCGGTCGGCCCGTAGACCTTGTGGCCGCTAAAGACGTAGAAGTCGCACCCGAGCGAGGTGACATCGACAGCCATGTGAGGTGCCGCCTGCGAGCCATCCACAAGCGTCACGGCGCCGACGGCCTTGGCAGCCGCCACCATGTGCTGCACCGGGTTGACCGTACCCAAGGCGTTGGAGACATGGATCATGGCCGCCATCCGGGTCCGCGGGCCCAGCAAGGTCAGCCACGCATCGAGATCCAGGGAGCCATCATCCAGAATCGGCGCCACGACCATACGGGCACCTGTCTGCTTGCACAACTGCTGCCACGGCACGAGGTTGGCATGGTGCTCCATCCCCGTGATCAGGACCTCGTCTCCGGGGCCGAGGTTGGCACGCCCCCACGTGGAAGCCACCAGGTTGATGCCCTCGGTCGCGCCACGGACAAAGATGACACCCCGCGGCCCGGGCGCCCCGATGAATCTGGCGACCTGGGGCCGGACGGCCTCGTAGCGTGCCGAGGCTTCCTCCGATAGCTTGTAGACACCACGGTGCACGTTCGCATTTTCCCATGAGTAGAAACGCGTCACGGCATCGATGACCGTCTGGGGCTTCTGCGTTGTGGCCGCGCTGTCGAGATAGACGAGCGGCTTGTCACGGAACGTCCGGGCAAGCAGCGGAAAGTCTGCCCGCCAAGCGCCAACGTCGGTCCCGACCCTCTGCCCGAGTCCGTTCATGATTCTTCCTCCGCGAGGCCTGCCTCGGCCAGATCTGCCCGAATCGCACGGATGGTCGGGGCCGACAAGCCCTCGAGGGCAGGCCGGGCAAAGGCCGCCGCCAGAAGCGCCCGTGCCACCGCCTCATCCAGGCCGCGCGCCCGCAAGTAGAAGACGGCCTGCTCATCCAGCTGCCCCACGGTCGCGCCGTGGCTGCAGGCGACGTCATCCGCCAGAATCTCGAGCTGGGGCTGGCACAAGGCAGAAGCCCCGGCGGCGAGCATCAGCGCACGCAACTCCTGATCGGACTTCACGGCACGGACTCCCTCAGCCACGTGAACGAGCCCCGTGAAGACGCCACGCGCACCGCGGCCGTGAAGACCCCGATGGACCTGACGGCTGGTCGTGCCGGAGGCCAGGTGGCGCAATGCCAGCCGGACGTCCGCATGGGCATCCTCAGGTCCTGCGATGAGGCCACGGTACGTGAAGTCTGCCCCCTCGCCCACCAGGTCGACGGCAAGGTCCTGGCGATGCCAGGCTGCGCCTGTAACGGCCACGTGGATCGTCAGCCGGGCACCCGCTTCGACCGAGAAGGACTGGCTGTCCTGCCACCACGTCTCGCCCAAGCGCTTGGCCGTGTGCCGGACCCAATGAAGTTCGGCATCGGCACCCACCACGGCGTGGCCTGCCGACAGGATGGTTCCGGAAACGATCCCGTGATCCTCGACCACCACCCGCGCCCCGGGTGCCAGCACCACCACCAGCGGCAGCAATACCCCGGAACCGCTGACCGGTCGACGCCAGACACGCACGGGCTCGTCGAAAATCCCGTCCACCTCCAGCACCCCACCGGCGACGGCGCAGGCACGCGTCACGTCGGCAAGGCCGCCGCGGCCCACCTCGCCCTCGGCCCACGAAGCAACGGCACCACCGTCAAGGCAGGCGTCGGCCAGAGGACGACACCGAAGTCCGGAACGGACGACGGCTGGCCAGGTCCACGTCCCGTCGCCGTTGAGTACCCAGGCATCTGAGGGAGGCTCCGGCGCCTTGGCCGGTCCCGCCTCGGCAAGCCGCGCGAAAAAAGGGGCAGGATCCGTGGTGCGCCACGCCTCAATCCGGCGATGTGGCAAGCCTTCGCGCTCCAGACGCGCACGGGCACTCTTCTGCCAAGCCGCGACGACATCCGGCGCGACAGCCGGCAGCAAGGCTTCAAGCAGTCGCGAGGTCACGCCTGCACCTCGGCACGCAGCCAGTCGTAGCCGCGATCCTCGAGTTCGCGTGCAAGGTCCGGCCCACCGCTGCGGACGATGCGCCCATCCATCAGGACATGGACGACATCGGGCACGATCAGGTCGAGCAGCCGCTGGTAATGGGTGACGAGCAGCATCGAGCGATCGGCGGCACGCAGGGCGTTGACGCCATCGGCGACAGCCTTGAGCGCGTCGATGTCGAGGCCGGAATCTATCTCGTCGAGGACGCAGAGGCCGGGTTCCAGCATGGCCATCTGGAAGATCTCGTTGCGCTTCTTCTCGCCGCCCGAGAAGCCCTCGTTGACGTTGCGTTGCAGGAAGGTTTGGGGCATGTCCAGCACCTTGAGGCGCGCACGGGTCTGCGTCAGGAAATCCATGGCATCCAGTTCGTCCAGCCCACGCTCCTTGCGCACGGCATTGACCGCTGCCTTGAGGAAGTAGGTATTGCTCACCCCAGGAATCTCGACCGGATACTGCATGGCGAGGAAGACACCCGCGCGGGCCCGTTCCTCGATGGCCATGGCCAACAGGTCCTGATCCCGGTAGAGCACGGTCCCGGCCGTCACGGCAATGCCCGGACGACCCGCAAGAACCGAGGCCAACGTGCTCTTGCCCGCGCCATTGGGCCCCATAACCGCGTGGACCTCCCCGGCGGGCAGGTCAAGGTCGAGGCCCCGCAGGATCTCGCGGTCTCCAGCCCCGGCATACAGTCCCTTGATGGTCAGCATCTGGCCTCTCTCCCTCAACCCACGCTGCCTTCGAGGCTCAAGCCAAGCAGCTTCTGGGCCTCGACCGCAAACTCCATGGGCAACTCGCGCAGCACGTCCTTGCAGAATCCGTTGACGATCAGCGAGACGGCATCCTCTGCGGACATGCCGCGCTGCTGACAATAGAAGAGCTGGTCCTCGCTGATCTTCGACGTCGTCGCCTCGTGCTCGATGATGGCGGAGGGGTTGGCGACGTCAATCGTCGGGAACGTATGGGCTCCGCAGCGGTCCCCCATCAACAGGGAGTCGCACTGTGCATGGTTGCGGGCACCCTCGGCTCCCGGCAGCACCTTGATCAGCCCGCGATAGGTATTCTGGCCAAGACCTGCGGAGATGCCCTTGGAGACGATGGTGCTCCGGGTGTTGCGGCCGACGTGGATCATCTTGGTGCCGGTGTCGGCCTGCTGGCGATGGTTGGCCAGGGCCACCGAATAGAACTCGCCTACCGCGTCATCGCCAAGGAGGATCACCGAGGGATACTTCCACGTGATGGCCGATCCCGTCTCGACCTGCGTCCAGCTGATCTTGGCCCGGGCAAAGGCCTTGCCGCGCTTCGTCACGAAGTTGTAGATGCCGCCACGACCCTCGGCATCGCCCGGATACCAGTTCTGGACGGTGGCGTACTTGATCGTGGCATCGTCGAGCGCCACCAACTCCACGACGGCGGCGTGCAGCTGGTTTTCGTCCCTGCGCGGCGCCGTGCATCCCTCGAGGTAGCTGACATACGCACCGGCCTCCGCGACCAGCAAAGTGCGCTCGAACTGGCCCGTACTTGCGGCATTGATGCGGAAGTAGGTCGAGAGCTCCATCGGACAGCGGACACCGGGCGGGATGTAGCAGAACGAGCCGTCACTGAACACGGCCGAGTTGAGGGCCGCATAGAAGTTGTCCGTAGGGGGGACGACGCTGCCAAGGTACTTCCGCACCAACTCGGGGTGCGCATGGACCGCCTCGCTGAAACTGCAGAAGACGATACCCAGTTCGGCCAGCTTGTCCTTGAAGGTGGTCGCGACGGAAACGCTATCGAAGACGGCATCGACAGCAATGCCCGAGAGACGCATCTGCTCGACCAGCGGAATGCCGAGCTTGTCGAAGGTCTTCCGAATCTCGGGATCCACCTCGTCCAGGCTCTTGGGCGACTCGGCGACCTTGGGGGCGGCGTAATAATGAAGATTCTGATAATCGACCGAGGCGATCTGCAAGCGGGCCCACGTGGGCTCGCCGTCGCGTTCAAGCATCCGCTGCCACTGGCGGAAGGCCTTCAGGCGCCACTCCAGCAGCCACTCGGGTTCGCCCTTCTTAGCCGAGATCGCCCGGACGATATCCTCTGAAAGCCCCTTGGGCAGGATCTCGGTCTCAATGTCCGTGACGAAACCGTAGGCGTATTCCTGCTCGGTCAGCCCCTTGAGGGTGGCGGCATCGTTCATCGGCTTGCTCCCGCAACGGACACGGACCCGCAGGTCCCGGACGAACACCCTCCGGCTTGCGCCGGCATCGGCACGAGCGGCGACGCCGCTGCAGTCGCGTCGAGATCCGCGAGGACCACCTCGGCCAAAGCCGAGCGCAAGGCGACATTGATGCGGCTCCACGGCCCCCTCGCCGCACACCGCGCCTCATAGGCACAACCCGCCTCGCCGGATTCCACGCACTCCGTCACCGAGACCGGCCCCTCCATGGCCTCGAGGACCTCGAGGACCGTCAGGGCCTCTGCCGGCCGTACGAGACGATACCCCCCCCGTACCCCTCGGACGGAATCGAGGACACCTTCCCGGGCAAGTACCTTGAGCACCTTGGTGACGGTCGGCAGCGGCAACTGAGTTGCCTCGGCCAGTTCGGCAGCGCTCTGGCTGCCACCGCGGCCAGCGGAGGCGAGGCGCCCGAGGATGACCAGGGCGTAGTCGGTCAGTCGATTGATGCGGAACACGTTATACGGGACCAAATGAGTACCCTTTTAGGATACCAGTCCCCGTGACCGCGTCAACCTGTAAAGGTGATCAGGACTTAGACAATTGTTTCTTCAGGGTGCTGGCCTCACGCAGGCGCCCGGTTTTCTCGAGCACCCCGACCAGAACACCGACAGCGGCAACCCGCCGCGCATCATCGACAGCCATCTGGCTGACCGATTCCACGACGGCACGCGCCAACGGCTCTGCCTCACGGGCCTTGCCGGCAGCCAGCAGCACATGGGCGAGATTGTGACGCGACGTCAACAACTCGGCATGATCCTTGCCGAGGATCGCTTCCCGAACCTCAAGCGCCTCACGTGCGGCGACAACGGCCTCGGCGTGCTGCCCGGCCTGCTGCCGCGCCCACGCCAGCCCCGTCAGCGCCTGTGCACGGCCCAGACTGCGCGCCCCGCCCCGAAGGACCATCTTCTCCGACAACTCCTGAAAGTGCCCCCCCGCCAGACCGGCGGCACCGCACTCAAGTTCCGCCGAAGCCAAGTGGAACAAGGCATCGAGGTGGGCATCGGAAGGCTTGGCTGGTTCTGCCGGAATCTCGCCGTCCGGCACAGTCGCCATGGGATCCGTCAGGCGGACCCGCTCCTGGAAGACCTCGAGGGCAGCCTCCTCGCGGTCCGTCTGCTGCAGCAAACGCGCCCACTTGTCGAGAAGGCCGTCAAGCTCCTCAAGAACTCCCCCGCGAGCCACGGCGAGGGCCTCGGCAAGATGCTGCTCGGCCTCAGCAAAGGCCCCCGACTCCCGCTCGGCCGCGCCAAGGTTGGCCATGGCCACCACACGGGCCCGTGGCTCACTGGCCCAGTCTAGGGCCTCGGCGTAACACGCCTTCGCCTCTACGGAGCGCCCGAGTCCCTGCAGGATGGTACCCAAGAGGTTGAGCGAGGCCGCGAGGTCGTTCGCCCCATCCGGAAACGGCAAAGCACGAGCAAGGTCGACCGCTTTGCGCCCGGCTGTCTCGGCTTCGATCCACCGGCCACCGCCTCTTGCGGCAATCGCCTGCTTCAGTGCCTGTGACCATGCCCGCTGGGCCGGGGTCAACGGGGTCGCGTCGGGTGCCTGAGTGCCAAGGGTCATGCTTTGTCCATACCCCGGCGAGCCCGCTTCAACGAGGCTTCGCCGTCTTCTTGTCGCAGACCGCCGCGAGCTTGCCCAGGGCCGTCGACAGGTCGACCAGCGCGGCTGCCGGCAACACGACGGCGCCGATGAGCCCGAGTCCGTTCGCCTGATTACGCTCGATGAAGCGCATCAGGTCCGGCGCCATGTAACCCGGGCAGGCCTCCTTGCCCACGGCAGGCTTGCCGGGCAAAGCGGAAGATGCGCCCGCTGCCCTCACGCGGTCCAATGCGACATGCCGGTCGAAAACCAGGCTACTCAGGCCCGTGTAAGTCTCGAAGTCCACGTGCTTGTCGAACCACGCCTCCCGCAACACCTCCATGTCCTTGTCGACCGCGGTCAGTACCGCGCTTTCCCGAGTGACCCAGGCCTTTCGGCTCTCGGCATCGGTCGGCACCTTGGCCGGCGCAACTGCCAAAGTCGCGCGGACCCGATTGAGAACCTCGGGCCACGCGCCCGCAGCCGTGGTCGACGGCAGGGCGGGTGCGGCGGGGGATTGGGGTCCGATGGGCTTGGGCATATCTGCGGGCCTCCCGACCCTGCTGCTTGTTCTATCGAGACCTGTGCCCGGGAACCTGCTTCCCCTCGCGACGGGAAGCATGAGTGCCTTCCCGTCGACAGGACGCAGGGAGCGAAAGATGCTGTGCAAGATGTCCCCTTCCAAAGCCCTCGAAATCGTTTAGCTCTTGTCAGAACCCACACCATAAGGGGATTATTGATGTGGATGCCCAACATGTCCGGGACAGTCGCCTTGACTCGCAAAGGTGACGTCCCAGGGAGACCTAGATGCCGAGAACGCGAACCAAGCCTGCCGCAAAGAAAGCTGTACAGGTCCAGAGAAGGCCTCGGCGTACGGCTTATGAGCTTCTGCAGGACCTTGAAACCAAGCGAAGCGTATTGGTTGCCCAGTATGAGGCCAAGCTTGGTGCCCTCGACACCAAGATCAAGAATCTTCAGTCCCGGCATCAGGATCGCATCGAAGTTGCGCGAATTGTCGAGTCGATGACACCTGAGCAGATTGAAGCGCGCGAAATTGAAGTTCGTGCTCAGCTGAGCGCGCTCAAGAAAGCCAGACGCATCACAAGCGCCTAGTTTCAAACGAGCTTCGGCCGTCAGCTTCCCACGTACACCCTAGGCAAGCGACGGCCGAAGCCCGTCAGAATCTCATAGGGGATCGTGCCTGCACCCCGCGCCAAGTCCGCGACATCGAGGTTTGCCTTTCCTTGTTGCCCGACAAGGACAGCCTCGGTACCCTCCGGAAACTCGGCGAGGTCCCCCGGTCCGAGATCCACGACGATCTGGTCCATGGATATTGCGCCCACAATGGACCGGCGACGGCCTGCCACCAGAACCTGGCCCCTCCCCTCGAGCGATCGGGGCAAGCCGTCCGCGTACCCGACGGGAAGGACGCCGAGACGGGTTCGCGCATCGACCGTATGACGCTCCCCGTACCCGACGCGTGTCCCAGCAGGTACCGAGCGGACCTGCATCAGCCTTGCCCTGAGCGTCCAGACCGGTCGCAAGTCGAGTCCCGGCGGCACGGGGACATCCGGTACCAGCCCGTGCAGCAGCAGGCCGGGGCGGACCATGTCCCAGTGGCTCTCCGGCGCACGAAGCGTTGCCGCCGAATTGGCCAGATGCCGCAAGGTCCCTGCTGGCCACGGATGCGCGATAACAACACGGCGGAAGATCTCCTGCGCCCTGCGCATGGACGTGGGGTCGGGATCGTCTGCCGACGCGAAGTGGCTCGAGAGACCGACCAGATCGAGACCATCGGCTCCGAGCACGAGCGACAGCATGCTGCCGACAGATCCGGTCTCCGTGCCGACCCGGGCCATGCCCGTATCCACCTTGAGGTGGACGGATGCCTGAAGACCCAGCTCCTTCGCCGTGGCGGCAAGCAGCTCCAGATCAGACGGGGCGGACATCGTCAGCTCGAGGCCGTTGCGCAGGGCGGTCGCCCAGGCCTGGGCCGGCACCAGGGACAACAACAGGATCGGATGCCGGATGCCGGCTTGGCGCAGGCGGATGCCCTCGCCGACCGTGGCGACGGCCAGCCGGTCTGCACCGGCCTCCACGGCGACCCGGGCAAGGGGCAAAGCCCCGGCGCCGTAGCCATCGGCCTTGATGACGGCCATCAGATGCGTGTGGGGCGCCAGCCACCTCCGCATCGCCGCGACATTGTGCCGGTATGCCGCGAGGTCAATCTCCAGCCATGCGCCGCGGAGATTGGCGAGGGAAGGCAGATCGTGCCGCTCGGGAACCATAGGCTCTACCCAAAGCCTAGCATGGGCATCGGCAGGTCGGACTGGCGATTCTTTGCCATGACTTAACTCGCCCTTGGGGCGCTCGGCATCTCGTTTGCCGATAACCCGGGAGAGGAGAGCGCGCAACGTGATCTGCATCTACCACCAGCACGAGCCCGGCACCGTCCAGTGCCAGCGCTGCCGCATACCCTTGTGTTCGCCTTGTGGCCAGGACAGCGTGTGCAAAGCCTGCCGTGCGGCGCGCGACCAGGCCCTCGGCCAGCGGGCCGCCGGCAGCAGGCCGGCACGCCTGGTCGACAGCCCTCGGACCCGCTCCGTGACCCGTCGCCTCGTGACCGCACGCGCCGAACGGTTGGCGTCCGCCCAAGGGGCCCGTCGACGCAGCAAGGGCGACACGACGCTTGGATGGGCCGTTGCAGCCTTAGTCGCAGCATTCGTCCTCGGCAGAACGTGGGGAGGCTCCCAGGAGACGCCGGCAACCGACCCACCGGCCCCTGCGCCCATCGCGACCGAAGTCGCCGCACAGCGTGAAGAGGCAAGCCGGGTTCCGGATGAACCAAGCCCCCAGGCCCGCGATGTCGTGCGCGATGCCGTCTACATCCCCTCCGCCTCCCCTGAAGCACGTATCGCACCGCGCGGTCCTGCACGGCCCGCCATGACGGCCGAGCGCTTCGAGGCCCTGATTGATGCCCGTATTGCGGCTGCAGCGCAGCGGGCAGCCGCCGGCCGCATCACCGTGCCGACCGGAGACGTGCTACAAATCGCCCCCGCGGCCGAGCCACCCGCTGCAGCGCCGACCCAGGCCGCTGAACCCGCCGCCGGCAGCGTGAGCCTCGCGTGGCCGACCGCCGGCAATACCCTGCGCTATACCACTTACATCAAGGTCCGCCTCGACAAGCCCCAGGCCTTCCGCCTGCTGCAGGTCGCGGTCGACGGGAGAGCCGTCGTGTCGGAGACGCGCCTGTCCGCCCAGATGGAAGTCCCGCTTGACACCACCGGTCTGGAGGATGGCCCCCACAAGATTCGCCTGTATGCATGGACCCACGGCGGCCGCCACCAGGCCAGCGAACCGGTGGACGTCGAGATCACGAACACCCCTTGAGGGTTACCCACCGCCGTCCACCAGCGGAGGGTTGATTTCCCCCGATTTTCTTGGAGATATCCACCGGCCATGAGGGAAATCCGCCTTTCGTGAGCTGGAAATCACGTGTTAATTTGGTGACGTTTGCACAAGGTTCAGTCTCAGGGAGCCTTCCACCTTGACCGCCGATGCCACCGGCCTCAACCGTCGGATTCCAGCCGCCACCGTTAGGCGCGTGCTTGCGCGTGTCGCGCGCCTCGAAGCCCGCTGCCTCGAGGCGCGGCTTGATGTAGCCAACCTGCGTGAAGCGCTGGCGCAAGCCGAGCGGGGACAGGACGATCTGCGGTGTCGCCTTGCTGAGCGGGAGGAACACCTCGAGCGCACCGTCCTGCTGCAGGCGTTTCGCAGCCAAGAGCCGCGTCGGGCGATCTGGCCGTTCTCCCTCGCCGTGCGCTAGCGCCGAGTCGTATGCGAGACGACCTCACGAGATCGTGAGGTCGTCTCCTTCTTGGGTCGGCTTGCGCAGCCTGCGCCGTGGCAGTCTGCTGCCTGCCCCTCCTGCGCCCAGGTCGGCGTCCTGACGGGCATTGCCAGACCTGCCGCGCCCCTCGACTGCAATCTCCACCTTGTCCGCCTGCAGCTTGTGCTGGTGCAGGATATCCCGGATCTGGCCCATCTTCTCCGCCACTTGTTCACGCGCCGCCTGAGATTGCGCCACGATGACGACGCTGACCTTCTGCTGGGCATAGGTGAAAGAGAGATCCAGCTTGCCGAGATGTTCCGGGGCCAGTTGGAATCGCAGGGTCGTCGCCGGAGGATCACCTGGACGGGACCGCAGGACTTCGGCCCGGACGAGGCCAGGCAACGCCGGCACCTCGAGCCCCGGCCTCATGCGGATCACGGAGCTGTCATCGGCAGACACTTCAGCCACCTGCGTCAGCGGCGCCTGCAACCCGGGATGAGGCTGCTGCTGGAACCAAGTCTCCCAAGCCTTGCCCGCTGCCTCCCCACGGTCGGACGGTCCCTCCAGGACGAGTCCCGCCACGGCCCCTGCCGCATCCGTTGCCGTCAACGCCTCGGTGGTCATGTCCTCGGGCACGAGTCCGGGCACCCACTGGGCCAGGTAATGCAGGAAAGGCCGACGCGCGACGGCCTCCCGGTCTTCCTTCGCCTCCTCGACCTTCCGGTCATGGTCCGGGTTCTCGGCCTCTTGCGGGCTGACCTGCCTCACCTTGGGGGGCTGGATGGGCGGCACCGACATCATGGTTGCTCCTTCCTGACCAAGCCCAGGCGACGTGGGGCCTGCTGCTCGGAGGCCTGGATCAGGCCTGCCATCCAAGGGGACTCCGGTTCGGCGGCCAAGGCGGCTTCTCGCGCCGCGTCCTGTTCGTCTTCCTCGATGCGGAGACGCTCCTTCTTGAGGTAGCCCTGCACCGCCATCTCGTCGAGGAGCATCGCGTCCTTGCGGGCCATCTCTGCAGCCCATCGCTCCTTGGCCTTGTCCTTGTGCTTCTCGAGAATCTTGACCTCACGCTTCGCGAGCTTCAGATCCTGCTCGGCCTTGTCCACCGCCGCCTCTGCTTCCCGCAGGCGTTGCTCCTGGGCCTCGAGCTTCTTCTCGAGGACGGCCGCATAGTCGTTGCCCATCTGCACGTTGGCCGCCTGGCCGGAGGCCAGCGATGCGCCCATCGACCGGCGAGCCCCCGCCAACCGGGCCTTGAGCTCGTCGCGCGCATCGCGCTCCTGATCTCTTGCCCGCTCGATTCTGGCTTTTTCCTGAGTCAGCTTGTCCTCGCGCTTGACCCGAAGGTCGAGGACCGTGGCCATCCGGTAGCGGAATTTGGCAGGCACGATCAACGCGCCTTCCTGCGGGACATCCAGCCGAAAAGCAACTGCCAAAGGGTCTTGCGACGGCGTTTGAGGCTGCGAACACCCTTGACCTCGACATCCGGGCGGCGCTTGGGTTTCTTGCCGCGCACCTTGGACGGCCGCTCATCGCCTTGCGCGGCTTCCGCCTCCTGCGCCTCGCGTTGCAGGCGGCGCATCAGCTTCTGGGCAGCCTCGTCATCCGGGTTGAGGCGCAAGGCCACGTCGAGTTCGGCCTTGGCATAACTGCTCCAGCCCTTGCGGGCGTAAAGGGCTGCCAGAAGCGTCCGGTACGTCGCCTCTTGGCCATCGAGCGAGATGGCCTCCTTGGCCGATTCGATGGCCTTGCCGATCTCGCCCTCGGCCTGCAGGGCCATCGCTGCGTTGTAGCAGGACTTGGCACGGGAATTTCTGAAATCCGTATTGGGCGCGGCGGCCGGAGCGGCCTGGGTATTGCCAAGCATGCGCCGGGTGAAGTCGTATTCCGACCGCTGCTCGGGATCCTTGAGGACGTTGTAGGCACCGGATATCTTGGCGAAGCGGGCCTGGACCTCTTCCTGCTTGTCCGTGTCGCCCACGAAGCGATCAGGGTGCAACTCTCGACTAAGACGCCGGAAGGCATCCTTCAGGGCGGCATCATCCGAATCTTCGGAAACGCCCAGGATTTCGTACAGGTCTTCGCTCGTCGCCGACATCGTCATCGCAGCAGGCTTCTGGCTGAATCCAGCCTCGTGGGAAAATCGGCATTGAGCAACAGCTCACGCCACGCCTCATCCAGGTCCAGGCGGTCCGTGGCCGGTTCGAGGCACGAAATGACCGTACGCGTCACGGGATGGGCCGTCAACGTGTACCGCTCGTCCGGACGTGCCCGGACGGCACGCTCCCAGTAGTCGAGGGCCGCACCGTAGTACGCAAGCCCATCCTGCTCACCCAGTGCGACGCACACGTGACCGGCCAACTCGAACGTGACCCCCAGGCTCCACAGGCCGCCGGGGCCCGGCATCGGCTGGTCCGACGCCTCCCGCAGCGTCTCCTCGACGAAGATCAGCGCCCGGCGGAAGACAGCTCCCGCCGTTCGGGGGCGCTTGGCA
Organism: Candidatus Tanganyikabacteria bacterium; assembly: GCA_016867265.1. Classification (GTDB taxonomy): domain Bacteria; phylum Cyanobacteriota; class Sericytochromatia; order S15B-MN24; family VGJW01; genus VGJW01. The sequence goes on along the minus strand of VGJW01000021.1, from coordinate 47,764 downwards.
CGACCGTACAGGACACCCGCGCGGAGCAACAGCAGGATGATGGCGTGGAATGCCCCGAAGACCGGCGACTCCGGATCGAGCCAATCACGGACCGGCGTTTCGAGACCTAAGCTCTCCTGGGCCAGGACCTCGAGACAGCGTGCCGCCTGGTGGCACTGGCCGCTGGCCAGCAGGGCGTCGACGACCCGCGCCGCCTCATCTCCCCCCGACCGGGCGACCTCGAGAATGGCCAGTTGCGCCTGAAGCAGCCCACCTCCGGAAGGAGGCAGCCAGAGCGGGGGAGTGGTTTCCTGCGACGGCTCTTCCATGGCGTCCCGATAAATCATACCCAGGTTGCCGACAGGGCTCTCCGGGGCTAGGATCAGCCACATGACCCGCATCCACAGACTCCCCGACGTGCTGGCCAACCAGATTGCAGCGGGCGAGGTCGTCGAGCGCCCGGCACAGGCGGCGCGCGAACTGGTCGACAACGCCCTCGATGCCGGCGCTCGGCGCATCGAGGTCCTCGTCGCCGATGGCGGCCGGACGATCCAGGTCGTCGATGACGGATGCGGCATGGCCCCCGAAGACCTGCCGATGGCCTTCGAGCGCTTCGCGACCAGCAAGGTCCGGGTGCTGGCTGACCTCGAGGAGTTGGTGACGATGGGTTTCCGTGGTGAGGCCCTCGCCGCACTGGGGGCCGTGGCCCGCGTGACCCTCCGGTCGCGACCAGCCGCGCAGGACCAAGCCTGGAGCCTCACATGCGTGTCGGGTGAAGTGGGCACGCTGCAACCTGCCGCGGGAGCACCGGGCACCAGCGTTTCGATCTCGGACCTCTTCGCGGCCACGCCCGGACGCCTCCGGTTCCTGCGCTCCGACGCGACAGAATCCGGCCACGTCGTGGAGGCCCTTTCGGCCGTCGCTCTCGCCCATCCTGAAGTCGATTTCAGAGTCACGGTCAACGGCAAGGTGGTCCTCGACACGCATGGCCTGCCTGACCTGGGGTCCATCCTTTCCCGGATGCTGGGCGCCGGCAGTTCGGAGCTTCTGTTACCTGTCCACGCGGACACCCCCGTCGGCGAGGTCACGGGATTCGTCTGCGCCCCCGAGTTGATCCGCGGCGACCGCAGCCGCCAGTGGCTCTTCGTCAACGGACGCCCGATCCGGCATCCCGCACTAGCCCGGGCCGTCGACGAGGCGATGGCGGGCCATATCCCCTCGAGCCGGCATCCCATCTACGCCCTGGACCTGCGCCTCGACCCGCGGCGCGTCGACTTCAACGTCCATCCGACGAAACGCGAGGTCCGCCTCGCAGATGCTGGTGCCCTGCATGGCCTGATACGCCAGGCCGTGGGCGCCGCGCTCAGGCAGCGTGGCATCGCCCGGCCCGTGCCCGCATCGTTCGAGGAGAGCACACGATCGATCCCGGCTTTGCCCCAGCCAAGCCACGCCCCCGAGCCGAATGTGGCCTGGCATCATGCGTCCGGTGCCCCGGCCATTGCGGATGGTGCCGAGACGATTTCCGACAGGATTCTCGAGGTCCAACCCAGGCAGGAGCGCCTCGCCTGGGAATTGCCAAGGCCGCAGCAGGGCACTCCTGTCTCATTGTCACCCGCCGTCGACGGCCGGACATTCCCGTGGGAGGACCTCCGGATCGTCGGGCAACTGCACGATACCTACATCATGGCCATCCATCCCGACGGCCTGCTGCTGATCGACCAGCACAACGCCCATGAGCGGTTTCTGTACGAGAAGATGGGCGAAGCAGCCCCTGTTTCCCAGGCCCTGCTGCTGCCCGAACGCCTTGACCTTTCGCCCGAATGGCAAGGCCTGCTCGACGAACATCGGGAAAGCTTCGGCAGGATGGGTTTCGCCTTCGAAGAACCCGGCCACCTGACGGCCGTGCCGGCGCTGCTCCCCGAAGGCCACGGGCCGGCCACGATCGCCCGCATGCTGGAGCAGATCCGGGACGGGGGGGAATTGGCCCATCTCGACCCCGCCGATCGCTGGCGCGTCACCCTTGCCTGTCACGGCGCCACCAAGGCCGGCGACAGGCTCGACCCGCCCCGCATGGAGCGTCTGCTCGCCCTTTGGCGACAATGCACCCAGCCGTTCACATGCCCGCACGGCCGTCCCACCTCCGTCCTCATCTCCATGGATGAGTTGCACCGGCGCTGCCTGCGGGGTATGCAGACACGGTGATGAACGCGCAACGCTGGCTTCTTGCCCTTCTCGTCCTCGGTCTGACGACTGCGACTCTGGGGTTGCTCGCGCTGGCCGGGACCCTGAGCTACCGGGAGGGCTCCGTAGCGATCCTAGCGGCGGCGGCCTCGATGGCGATGGCAACCCTCGCGGCATGGCGGCAAACCAACCAAGGCCTCGAGGACGATGGGCTCTGGCAGGCCATGGCGGGTCGCCTGAACACGGGCAAACACCAGGAGGCCCGCCTGCGTGCGCTGGTCGAACAGGTCGACAGAGGTATCCTGGCCAGCCGCGACTTGCTTGGTGTCCTGGGCGACATCGGCAGGGCAAGCGATCGCCTGCAGGCCGAGGCGCGTCGTCAGACCGAGGGGTCTCGCAACATCGCCGAGGGCATGCGCCAACTGGGAGAGACGGTTGCCGAAGGCCTGATGCGGTCACGCAGTCTTGGCGATACGGCCACCCAGGCGCAGCGGCAGGCAGAGACGGGCAGCAAGGCCGTCGCGAGCCTGGTCAGCGAGATGCGCGGCGTCGAAAGCCTGATGGGCAAGGCCACGGTCACGCTGGATCATTTGGCCCAGCGGTCGGCCGAAGTCACCCAGATCACGACGACGATCCGGGCCCTCGCAAGCCAGACGAACCTGCTGGCACTCAATGCGGCCATCGAGGCCGCACGCGCCGGGGAACAAGGCCGCGGCTTTGCCGTCGTTGCCGAGGAGGTGCGCAAGCTGGCCGAGGAGAGCGCCCGCAGCGTCGAACTCATCGACCAGATCCTGCTTGCCACCGTCAAGGAAGCAGAAACGGCCCAACAGGCCATGGGCAGTTCGGCAGAAGCCGTGCGCGCCGGCGTTGCCGCGGCCGGGGGCGCGGATCGGGCCATCAAGGACATCCTCGAAGCGGCTCGTGCGACCGGCAGCCACGCGTCCCGCGTCGTCGAAGGCATGGTCCTGCTCGAGAAGGAGCGGGCCTCGATGGGAGACCTCGCCTCGACGCTCGTCGTGCAGACGGAAGGCCTGGGCCAATGGGTCCGGGATGTCTCGGGTAGCCTCGCGGAGGCCTCCCGGCAGACCCAGCGCCAGGTCACGTCATGGACCGAGGTTCAAGGCGCCATCGAAGAGCTCGAGAACCCGCCCGTGGATGCCGAGGTCGCCTCCGGTCCGGCACAGGCCGAAGGCGCCGTCGCCACGGCCTGAGCCGAGTAGCCATCGCCACGGCCTGAGCCGGGCATCTGTCGCGAGGGCGAAGCTGCCGGGGGCAGCCTACTTGGCCTTGCGCGTCGACACGATCCGGACGTCGTGCGCCGGAACCGTGACGGTCAAGGTGCCGCGCTCCGTGACCCGATCCTCACCCGTCACGAGATCGAACCACTTGCCCTCCCGGGCAGGTACGACAAGCGTCAGGGGCTGGTCCCCCTTGTTCAGCAGCACCAAGGCATCCTCGTCCGAGAGGTGGCGCCGGAAGACATAGTGGTCCCGGCCGGCCTGCACGCGGTGCTGGGTCCCGCCCTGCAGGGCAGCACTCGAGGCGCGAATCTTGTTCAGGAAGGCCAGGTGAAGTGCCATGGTGTGGGACCGTGAGGCCCGGATGCCCGACTGGCCCAGCATGCGGCGGTTGTCCGGTTCGCTGCCGCCTTGCAGCAGGACTTCGGTGCCGTAGTAGACGCAAGGAATGCCACGTGCCGTGAAATACCAATTGAGCGCATCCTTGGCCTGCACGACGGTCGCCTGCCGCGAGCCTTCGTCCCCGTTGCCGTTGAAGCGCGGCTTGTCATGGTTGTCGAGGAAAGTCACGAGCCAGGTGGGATCACGATACAAGCTGTCGTGACGAAGCACCTCGTCGGCACCCTGATAGTCTCCACCCTTGAAGACGTTTTCCATCCGGCCCCAGCCCCCCATCCCGGAACCGGGCATGTCGAGCATGCTCATGCCCGACTGCATAGGGGAGCCTTGCGTGCCCGGGAGACGCGTGAAACTGGCCAACCAAGCAAAATCCGAGTTGGTCCAGGCTTCGCCGAACATGAAGAAGTTGCTGCGATGGCGATGCATCCGGTCCGTGAAGCCGGCCCAGAAAGTCGGTTTCATCCAGCCGACCGTGTCGATGCGGAAGGCGTCGATGCCACGATCCTGCCACTTTTCGTAGACACGGGAGAGCCAGTCCAGCACCTCGGGTGAATCGTCACGGAAGTCCATCAGGTCATACAAGCCCTGCCCGTCGTGATGGAAGAAGTTGCGCCGATCATCGTGGAAGTCCAGTTCCTCACCGTTGCCGGCAATGTATCCCGACTTGTCCTTCCAACGGGTCGCGGCACCAACCTCGACACCATGGCCGTGGTTGCAGACGACATCCTGGATGATCTTGAGTCCACGTGCGTGACAGGCCCGGATCAAGTCGTCATAGGTCGCCCCGGGAGACTCGAGGTGGGGGTCGACCTTGGAGAAGTCCCACGCCCAGTAGCCGTGATAGCCGCTGGCCCGATAGTTTGCGTTCTTCGCGAAGTAGGCGCCGGGCGGTTGCAGGACGGGCGGCGTAATCCAGATGGCCGTGAAGCCCATCTTCTGGATGTGGTCCAGGTTGGCCATGAGGCCCTTGAAGTCGCCGCCCTGATTCAGGAAGAGATCGCCGGGCGCATACTCATCGCCGTGCAGTTTGTTGTTGCGGGTATCCCCATCGACGAAGCGGTCAGTGATGACGAAGTAGATGGACTCTGCCCGAAAGTCCTTGCGGGCATTCAGATCCGAGCGCTTGGCGGCCTGGGTCTGCAGGGTTTCGGCCCCGACCGACTGCCCCAGAGGCGTGGTCGCCATGGAGCCGCATCCCGCGAGGGCAACGCACGCCAAGGCCAAGGCACGGCGCCCTCGAAACCACTGCTCCCGAATCACGCTCCGGATGCCCCCACGCAAAGGAGATTGCTGCTCGTCCCAAGACCCGCCCGACTTATCGGCTCAAGAACGGGTTATGAACGATTATAGACGAGGTTTGCGCGAAACCTGCTTGCCTAACTTGCGTCTCTTGCCCTTGCCTCCGGTACGCCGGACCCGCGGGGCCTTGCCCGGTGGCCGGGATACCTCGGTCAGATACGCCTGAGCGTCGACAGGTACGGCGCCGAGAGCGCGCGAGGCCCGGCTCCAGTTCCCCTCCGCATCGAGGACACGCGCCTTGACGTCATCCGCCAGGTACGAGGCAAGGACCTCCTCGCGAATCCGGCGTGCGGCCCCGGGGTCCCGGACCGGGAACAGGATCTCCACGCGATGGTCCAGATTGCGGGCCATCATGTCGGCGCTGCCCACCCAAATGCGCGCGTCGTCGCCGTGGCCGAACGCGAAGACACGAGAGTGCTCGAGGAAACGTCCGACGATGCTGCGTACCCGAATGCGATCCGAGAGCCCGGGCACTCCCGGGCGCAGGCAGCACATGCCCCGGATGACGAGATCAATCGAGGCTCCGGCCTGCGAGGCAGCGTACAACTCGCGGATGATGGGAATATCCGTGAGCGCATTGCACTTGAAGATGATGCGCCCCAGCTCGCCCTTGGTCGCTTCCTCGCGGATCAGGGCGACGAGGCGACCGCGCATGCCGTCCGGTGCAACGAGCAAGCGCCGGTAGGCCTGCTTGCGCGAGTAACCGGTCAGCGTGTTGAAGAGATCGGTGGCATCGGCACCCACCTCGGGGTCGGCGGTGAACAACCCCAGGTCGGTGTAGCCCCTTGCGGTGCTGGGGTTGTAGTTGCCCGTGGCCATGTGGACATAGCGCCGGATGCCGTCGGGCTCCCGACGCACGACGAGCGCCATCTTGCCATGGGTCTTGAGGCCGACGAGGCCGTAGGTCACGTGTACGCCACGCTGCTCGAGGCGCTTGGCCCAAAGGATGTTGTTCTCCTCGTCGAAGCGGGCCTTCAGTTCCACCACGACAGCAACCTGCTTGCCACGCTCGGCGGCCTCGCCAAGGGCCTCGATGAAGCCCGAATCCCCCGTCGTACGGTACAAGGTCTGCTTGATGGCCAGCACGCTAGGGTCCTCGGCCGCCTGCCAGATGAAGTCCACGACGGGATCAAATGCCTCGAAAGGATGGTGCACCAGGACATCCCGCTCCTTGATGACGGCGAAGAGGTCCTCCTCGCGCCGGAAGGGCTTGGGCACGACAGGAAGGTGCGAGGGGACATGCAGATCGGGCAAGGGCAGTCGGGCTACCTGCATCAGGTCGCCCAAGCCAAGCAGGCCGTCCGAGGCGTAGACATCCTGCTCGCTGAGCGACAGGGCGCGAACGAGCATCTCCCGCATGCCCGCCGGCATGCGTCTGGTCACCTCGAGCCGCGTGGCTTGACCGAAGCGTCGCTTGCGGACTTCCTGTTCGACGACCTTGAGCAGATCGACGGCTTCGTCCTCGGCAATCTCGATGTCGGCGTGGCGCGTGACCCTGAAAGGATGAATGGCGCGTACCCGGATCTCGGGGAAAAGGGTGTCCACATGGGCCGTCACCAGCTCCTCCAGCGGCAAAAAAGCCAACCCCCCCATGACGGGCACGAAGCGGGGCAGGTTGGGCGGCAACTTGACACGGGCAAAGGCCTCACCGCCGTGGGGTCCGTCGACCAATATGCCCAAGTTCAGCGAAAGGTTCGAAATGATCGGAAAGGGATGGCTCGTGTCGACAGCAAGCGGCGTCAGGACCGGGAAGACCTCCTCCAGATACCAGCGTGCAAGGCGCTCGCGTTCGGACTGCGGCAAGTCCTGATGGCGGACCAGACGAAGCCCGTGTTCCTCGAGGGCCGGCACGAGCTCCCGGGCAAGAATGGCCTCGAAGCGCTGCGTCATCTCGAGCACACGCCCGCGGATGACCTCGAGTTGGGCCGTGGGGCCAAGTCCGTCCGGCGACAACACATGGCGGCCACTGGCCTGCTGCTGCTGCAGGCCTGCGACCCGGATCATGAAGAACTCGTCCAGATTGGTCGCGCCGATGGCCAGAAAACGCAACCGCTCGAGCCAAGGCAGGCCCGGGTCGGCGGCCTCCTCGAGGACCCGGCTGTTGAAGTCGAGCCACGAGATCTCGGCGTTGAGGTACGGTGTCCGCACCCCGCGCCGTGGCGCCCTAGGCACGCTGGAAGCGCCCGATAAGCTTCTCGAGGCTGCGTGTCTGGCCCGCGAGGGCACCGACCGCGCCGCTGACCTCGGCAAGCGCCCTGACCTGGTCATCCCCTTGGGACGCCATCTGCTTCGTGCCCTTCTGCGTCTCCTCGGAGAGATTCGACATGATGGTCAGGGTCTCCACCAGCCGGTCCGAAGCACTGCGAATCTGCGCCGTGGCCTTGAGAATCTCAGTGACTTGATCCGTGGATCGCCCCATGGCCGTCCGCGTCTCGGCGATGGCACGACCCGCATCCTTGGCCGCCGTCTCGCCCTCAGAGACCTTGCGCGTGCCGACACCGATCGCCGAGGCCACCTCCTTGGTTCTGCCCTGAACGCGCAGCAGGATGTCCTGAATGCTGGCCAGAGCACTCGAGGTCTGGGTCGCCAGCGAACGGATCTCGTCGGCGATGATGGCGAAACCCTGACCCTTCTCGCCGGCCTGTGCCGCGGCGATGCCCGCATTGATCGCGAGCAAGTTGGTCTTCTTGGCGATGTTGTGGACGGTCTGGACGATGTCACCTATGGACAGCACCTCGCGAGATAGCTCCACAACCCCGTCCGTCGAGCGGTGCACCGAATTCCGCAGGTCAGCGATGGCGTCCAACAGCTTGTCAAGAGATTCTTTGCCCTGCGTCACGGTGTCGTGGGTCCGGCGGTAGAGTTGCTCGGCATTGACCGCGTGGCGCTCTGCCGACTGGATCACAGCCTCGAAAGCCATCAGGCTGGCAATGGTGTCCCGAATCAAATCGGCCTGCTTCACGACCATCTCAAGCACGCGTTGGGACTGGCCGGACAACCCCCGAGCACCGCGCGAGCCCCGCTCGGAGACGCCGTGAAGCTCTTCCTGCAGGCGCACCAGTGTCCCGGATGCGCCGTGGGCTTCGTGCACGAACTGGACGAGTCCGGCACGAGTCTCGCCCAATTGGCTTGCCACGTCGGACAGCCCCGGCGGCAAGCGCCCATGGTCGACAGGCTTCAGGTCGCCCTCGGCCATCGCGTGCAGTTGCTCGGCGAGGCGCTGCGCAGCCCTTTCCCAGCGCTGCCGGAAGAGCCAGGTACCCGCGAGCGCCGCCGCGGCCGCCACTGCCGGGGGCACCAGCCAAGCCATAGCGGGGACAGACTGCAGGGTTGCCCCGCCCGCAAGGCCAACCAGAAGGCCCAGCCCCTGGAGCACGAGCACGACGACGAGGAGGACGAGCCAAAGAGAGAACGTGGCCATAAGTCCTCTCGTTATACCCTGTGGCGACTGCAGGGCACATGCCGGCAGCGCAGGGGAGAGTTCAGTTGCGCCGGACCGCGCTGGCGAGGGGGACCAGCAGACCTGCCAGCAGGGTCTGGCTGGCACCCACGGGCAGATCAAGCACGTAGGCGACGGCGTAGCCCGCCACGCCGCCCACGGCGCCCAGTGCGGCTGCGATTACGAGCGCAGCGACCGGCCCGCGCACCAGACGCCCTGCCGCAATGGCCGGCAACACGCCCAGCGCCAAAACGGGCATCGCACCGAGAACACGCGTCCCGACCGCCACGGCAAGTGCTACCTGCACGACGAACAACCACTCGAGCCAACCTGAAGGCAGCCCGCGCAACGTAGCGCCGCGCGGATCCGCTGACATTGCCAGCACCGCGGGGGAGAACCACCACGTCGGCAAGATGACCACCACGGCCACGACCGCTCCCCAGACAAGGTCCTCCGGTGCTACGAGAACTCCCGTGCCGAACAGCAAGGCGTCCAAATCATGGCGCTCCCGCGCCAGCCGCGTCCCGATGGCGATGGCCACGGCCCCCGCCATCAGCTGCACCCATGCCAGCTTGCCCTCGCGCGCACCGCCTCCGGCCCACACCAGGAGCAGGCGGAAGGCGATCAGGGTCGCCGCCAAGGCAAGCCACCTCGGCCCGGGCAGGCCCGGAACCACGCCGGCGAGGAAAGACAAGGCGACGGCCATCGTCGCGACCTGCGTCAGCGCCGAAGAGACGAAAACCAGCCGACGGGCGAGCAGGTGCACGCCAAGCAGCCCCAGCGCCGTGCCGAGCAAGGCCGAGGTCAGCAGCGGTTCACGAAAGAGGATCCAGAGCTCTTCCACTTGACTCACCCCGGGCTCCATCCCGGACCGGGCCAAGCCGCCGTCGGATCGGGCAACGAGCCGGGGGCGAACCTGAGCACCTCGGAGACACCCGGCTGGGCCTCGAGGAGCCCCGGCACGCCTTGCCACGTGCGTGGCGGATCACGATCGAGCCAGAGGACCCTGTCGACACGACCGAGGACGCTCGCAATCCGATGAGACACCAACACGACGGCCGTGCCATGCTCGCTGCGCAGGGCATCGAGCTCATCGAACACGCCCTGCTCGGCCAGACCATCCATGGCGGCGGTAGGTTCGTCGAGCACGATGAGCGCCGGCGGCACCACCATCGCTTGGGCCAGCAAGACCCGTTGGCGCTGGCCTTCGGAAAGGGCATGGAACGAGGTCTCCATGACCCCCGAGATGCCCAACTTGCCCAGCACCTGCTCGATGGCGGAACGAACGGCAGTCCTGTGTCGCCAACGATCCCACGTGGTCCGGTGACCGAAGCCCATCGCCACGACATCGGCGGCGCGCAGAGGCAGATCGGGTGCAAGCGGCGACTTCTGAGGCACCCAGGCAAGCCGAACCGCCTCGCAGCGGACCCGGCCCGCAACGGGTGGCAACAAGCCGAGCAGCGTCGCAAGCAACGTGCTCTTGCCGGATCCGTTGCGCCCGAGAACGCCAAGTGCGGTTCCGGGCTCGACCACCAGGTCGACGGGCGGCAGCAGGCCGCGGCCGGCCCAACCGATGACGAGGCCCTCGGCCACCACCACCGGTCTGGTCACTCCCGAAGCCCGCTGCACACCCAAAATCCCTACTCCTCACCCTCCTCGGGCGTCTCATCGAAGACCACGAGGGAGAGGGTAGAGACGGACGCGAGCAGTTGCAGATCGATCTTCCCATCCGCCAGCGCCCAGGGGAAGCGCGCCGCGGTCTTCATGCCGGGGCACGGCGAGGCACCGGACGAGGTCAGAGGCGTGAGGGTCACATTACGGCCCGTCTCTACGGTACGGATCGACAAAGTCGCGGGCTCAGAGGCAAAGACAAAGACCTGACCCTCGGCAGCCGGGGAGAGGCGCAGCCACCCCTCACGCGAGGTGGGCAGCGTCACGAGCAGACGCTCATGACCCACTGGAGCCGTGACGGCAACGTTCTTGCTGATGCCCGCCGTGACCGGCACTGATGCGTCCTCACCCAAGTGCTCGCATCCGTCCGCGTAGTACACCGCATAGGTCAAGGGGGTCGGCAGGGGCGTCGGGGACGCTGTGGGTCCCGCAGGCACGGGCGTGGGGGTCGGTGCAGGGGTCGGTGCAGGGGTCGGTGCAGGGGAGGTCGTCGCGCAGGCAACAAGGACAGCGGGAAGCAGCGCCGGCAGGACCCGACGGAGCGCAGTACGGTAGGTAGTCAAGGATTCATCTCCTGGAAACAGTCATGGTGTGGGGGACAACAGGCGAACATCGAGCCGGGACTTGGCCATGGCGGTCACCAGGGCCTCGCGGAATGCCGGTTCTGCGACAGGCCGCAGGGTGCCTGCCGGCAAATCCGCTGCCGACGCTTGCCACGGCAGGGCGTCGAGGAGGCTCTCGGGCAGCACGAGCACAGCCTCGACACCGATCCGCTCGGGGCGGGTCCAGCGCAAAGACATGGCCACGGTATCCCGAAGCGTCAGATCGACATCTTGCAGGTCGAGTGCGAAGCGACGCGTACCGCCGACCAGCGGCGCGCCGGGATCACGACTGGTGACGGTGCCGCTCAGCGTCATTCCGGAAATCGGCAAGGCCACGGACACCAACTGTCCTTCCGGCATGGCGCATCGGCCGCAAGACATGGCCTGGCGCGACTCGGGCACCCCCGGGCCGACACCGGAGCGTGCGCCCTGCGGCAGCAGGTCCGCAAAGGAAACCGTCACCAAGGTCCCAGCCGTGCGGGCTGCCTCCATGGTGACCTGCTCGTAGGGCACCAGCCTGCCGTCCGTCGCATGGCAATGGCCGTTGTGGCAGAGCGTGAAGCCTGCGGGAGGCCGTGCCGGATCGAAGGCTGGCCCGCCAGGGTTGGCACCGGCTGCGGCGGCACCCGTGGTGCCCTCCAGCACCATCTGCCCCGCACGTACCGCCAGTCCCTCCGCATCAAGCGCGAAGCGGTAGCCGGCCGACAGCCACGTACCGGGCGCATCGGCCGGTGCACGTCCCTGTCCCTGCCACCGCAAGGTCAGGGCCGCGTCCGTGACGGTCCCGAAGCCCTCCCCGGGCAGCGTGGCACAACCGGCTGCCGTGACCATCGAGGCAAGCAACGTCGTTCTCGCGATCAGAGCTCCAGCCCTCCGCAAACCATCCGGGCCGTGGCCTCGACCCAGAGCATGTAAGCATCGGACCGGGTGGCATCCTCCAACACCGGCAGCGTCACGCGCCGGATGCCCGTCCGCCGCGCCACCAGATCTGCCACCCGCTCGGGGTACCAGGGCTCCTGGGCAAGGAGGGGAACACCCATGGCAGGAATCCGGGCCAAGACGTCCTTGATGTGCGCGGGCGTGGGCGCGATCCCTGGCTGCGGCTCGAGCGTGTCGACCACTTCGATGGACAACCAGTTGGCGAGGTAGCTGAGCGAGCGATGGTATGTGACCATTCTGCGCCGCTCAAGCGGGATGGCACGCGAACGCGCCTGCCACGCGGCCGCAACCCGATCGCTCTCGACCTTGAACCGCCGGGCACGATCCCGGTAAGCTTGTGCTCGCTCAGGGTCGATTCGCGCGAGGCGATCCGCGACACCGATCGCGATGCGCGCCGCATTGCGGGGATCGAGCATCACGTGAGGATTGCCGCTGGCGTGCAAGTCCCCGAAGGAACGATCCAGGCGCGTGCGGGGAATTTCCAGCAACTGCGAGAAGGGACCGACCTCGAGGTAGCCAAGGCGCCCCACCTGTATGTCGGGCTGGCGGGCCCCGACCTGCAGACGCGGCAACCAACCGACCTCAAGGTCGAGGCCCACGGCCACCAGCAGGTCGGCCCGACTAAGTTGCAGAGCGAGGTGCGGACGGGCGTCGACGAAGTGGGGATCCTGCGTAGGTTCGGCCATCACGACCAAGGCGATGTCATCGCCGCCCACGGCCGCCACTACAGCACCGACATCGGGAACGGTCGCGACAACTGAGACGCGACGAGCCGCTTCGGCGGGCCACGCGGACAGCAAGACCCAGAACAGAGCGAACAAAATCATAGAAGGCCGCATCAAAAACCCCTAGAATGCGTGAGAGCCATGGGCCCCGATGACAGTCTCGATTGCAAGCATGGCCGCGTGCCCCACAGCCTGCCCTGCCCCTTCGTCACGGCTGACCTGCCCCCGGATCCGCGAGAACTCGGAGGGCCAGAACGTGATCTGGGCGCTCGTCCGGCGACGCATGTCGAGCCACGCCGGGTCAAGCGGGTCTCCCGGCAAGCCAGAGACCTCCTCGTGCCGCAGACCGACGCCCCATCGAAAGTCGAAACGCCAGACGGCCGAGAGGTTCCAGCCCGTATCCTCGAGCAGCAGGCCCGGCCCCTGGCGCCGGCGGCGAGCGCCTTCGAGCAGCACCGTCACAACCGTTGGATCGCCGGCTTCGAGTGGGCGATAGCGCAGGTAAAGATCGGTCCCGAACAGATCGGCCCGATCCCGGGCACCGAGCGCCGAGGGTCCGGTGGCCCCCGAGATGCCGGCAGACAAGGACCAGTCGCGCGACAACGGAAAGAACTGCTTGACGGCCCCGGTGGCGAGCAGGTCCAGCGGCGTCCTCGGCGGAGCAAGTCGCGTACCCAGGAACGAGCGGTTGGTGGACGCGCCCCGCGCGTCCGTCAGTGAGCCCACGGCCTCGACATACCAGGGCAATGGCAGCAGGACCGACCCCTCGGCACCCAGGCCCCTGTTGCCCTCACCCCCGAAGAACTTGCCCATCCACAAGGGCTGATCGACGAAGTCCCAGGTATGCGGATGGGTGGCATTCGCGCGGCCGAAGCGGGTCAGGAACTGTCCCGCGCGCAGTTGCAAGCCGGACCCCAAGGCCGTCGTCGTCGCGTAGGCCTCCTCGATCTCGACACCGAACGGCGAGAACACGAGGTTGCCGTCGAAACGCGAGAAAGGATCCACCGCAGAGCCGATGGACAGCTCCAACTGCTGGAGGTTGAACCCGGCTTCGGTCGGGTCGTGCGCTCCGAGTTGGCGGCCACGCTCCGTATCGAACATGGCAGCCGCCACGTCAAGAATGAAGGACAGGTCGGGATTGCCCGAGTCGCCACCGCCGCCGCCCTGCCCCGTGGGCCATGGCATCAGCGGGCTGGTCGTGACGCCACCGTCGTCAGCAGGTCCCGGGGGCCCGCCGACCGGCCCCGGATCGACCATGACGGGCACGACGCGCCCCTTGAGGACCTTGGCGTCGCCACCCAAGGCCTCCTCCAGCTCCCGATCAATCCCTGCCGCCGGCCCTACCGCAGGCGCCGTCGCAGGCACCGTGGCAGGCTGCGCAGGAGCTTGGGCCACGATGGCCACCGGTACCCCAAATGCAATCATGTTGCATTAGTATGCCATACTTGCCAGCCTTGGACAGAAGGTGACCCGCAGTCGACTTCAGGAACGCCTCGCCCGGGGCCCGGTCTCGGGCAGCAGGGTGCCGGCTCCGGCGAGCACGAACGAGAATATGCACCACATGCCGAGGCCGGGCAGGAAGGAGCCCGTCAGGTCCCGCAGGTAACCGACGGCGACCGGGGCGAACGAGGATACGGTGTAGGCGAAGCTGAAGACCGTCCCCATCAGCAGCGTCACGTGCCGCGGCGTGAAGCCCTCGAGCTCCATGGGCAGTGTGAAGAGCGGTCCTGTATACGTAAAGAACGAGATCCCGAGCAGGATGGCGGCTGGCCACCAGAAGACCGGTCCGCCGCCGAACACCAGGCCCAGTGCCGACAGGCCCATGACGACGCCGGCTCCGATGATGAAGGGCCGCCTCAAGCCCGCGCGCTGGACGAGGATGCCCATGACGAGCGCCGTCGGGATGCCGACGAGGTTGAAGAGGCCCGTGTACTGACTGGCCGTTGCCTTGGCGAGATGGGCCGTCTCCATAAGATGGCGGGGAAGCCAGGTGTTCAGCGACAGGTAAAGAGCCAGCGGACCCGCGAAGGCCAGGGCCACCAGCCAGGTCTCGGTCCGCTTCCAGACCTCGGCATAGCCGGACGCCGAAGCATCGGCCTGTTCCGCGCCCGTTGCCATCGACGAGGCCTCTTCTGTCGGTGCGTCCTTGCCGAACAGCCACCAGAGCATGCAAAGGGCCAGCGAGATGGCCGCATAGACCATCAGGGTGCGGCGCCAACCCAACATGCCGGAGACAGGCACCGTCGCGAACAGGGTCACGGTGATGCCGGTGTTGACAGCGACGTTGTTGAGCGAGTTGACGAGCGCGCGTTCGGCCTGGCCGAACCACTGCATGACCATGGGCGACAGCAGCGTGACGACCATCGCCCCGCCCAGGCCGAAGACGAACCGCGTCGCGAGAAAGCCTTGGAAGTTCGTCGTGAAAGGCGTCAGGGCACAGACGCAAATGAGTATCGAGCCGATACCGATCGCGCGGGCGACGCCGACCCGCAACGCTAGCCAAGCCGTCATCAGGGGCGCCACCACCTTGCCGATGGAAACAGCAGTGGAGAGCAGGCCCAACTGTGCATCCGTCAACGCATAGGCGACCTTGAGATCGGCCATCAGGGGCGTGGTGGCGACCCAGGACAGCCCGAAGGCCGCATAAGTCAGGAACATCAGGGCCTCGACCAGCCATCGGGTCTGGCCGGCAGCACCCTGCGCCCGAGGTGTCGTCGACGCGACGGCTGTCGTCACAGGACCAAGCCTCCGTCCACGCCCAACACCTGGCCGGTGATGAAGGTCGCCCCGGGACCCGCCAGGAAGAGGTAGGCTGCCGCGATGTCATCGGGGGAACCCAACCGCCCCAGCGGCGTCTTCTCGGCCATCATGCCCAGGACCTTCTCCGGCATCTTGCCCGTCATGTCCGTGAGCACGAACCCGGGTGCAACGGCGTTGACACGGATGTTATAGCGGGCCAACTCACGGGCCCACGTCTGGGTCATGGCGATGACGCCTGCCTTGGTGGCCGCGTAGTTCGTCTGGCCGAAGTTGCCGAAGCGCCCGACGATGCTCGAGGCATTCAGGATGACACCGCCGTTGCCTGCGGCAATCATCGGCGCCACGGCGGCCTGGGTAACATTGAAGACACCCTTTAGGTTGACGTCGAGCACGGTGTCGAACTGCGCCTCTGTCATCTTCTCGAGCCGGGCGTCCATCGTGATCCCGGCATTGTTGACGATGACGTCCAGTCTGCCGTGGGCTTCGACAAGGCGCTGGACCGCAAGTTGGACGGCCTCGCGATCCGTCACGTCGACAGCCATCCCCGAGACGGGAAGCCCCTGACCGGCAAGCAGCGAGACGGCCTCATCGACAGCAGCCGCATCGCGGTCCCACAGGAACACGCGGGCGCCGGCACCGGCGAGTGCCGCCACGGTCGCGCGACCGATGCCGCGGGCGCCACCCGTGACGAGGGCGACTTGGGAGGACAATGGGGACATGAGCGTGGATTCCTTGTCTGGGGGGATCAGGCGCGGGTCCGGGCCCGCTCGAGGGTGTGCACGTCGGCGTCGAGCCGGACAAGGCCCGGCTTATGGACCTTGCCCGTGGCCGTCCGGGGCAGGGCCGCAGGAAAGACATAGCTGCGCGGCGTCTTGTAGCGAGCCAGTTGCCCGGAGAGCCAGGCATCGAGATCCGCCGCCGTGACCGCGGCCTCCGGTTCAAAGGCGACGTACGCGCGCCCGACCTCACCCCACTTGGCATCGGGGACTCCCACCACGGCCACCTCGCGGACAGCCGGATGGTTGAGCAAGACGCGCTCGACCTCGGCGGGATAGACGTTCTCCCCGCCCGAGATATACATGTCCTTCTTGCGATCGACGATACGCGTGTAGCCTTCGTCGTCCTGGCAGACGAGATCGCCCGTGTGCAGCCACCCCTCGCGCAGCGCCGCACGGGTCGCGGCCTCGTTGCGCCAATAGCCCGGAAACACGTGGGGACCGCGAATCAGCAATTCCCCGATATCGCCTCGCGCCACGTCGCGACCCTCGTCATCCACGATCCGGACCTCGACATGCATGTTCGGAAAGCCGACGGTACCCGCCTTGCGGACCGCATCGCGAGCATCGAGCGTGAAGCAGTTAGGACCGGCCTCCGTCAGTCCGTAGCCCTGCTTGAAGACGATTCCCCGGGTGTCGTAGAGGAGAATCAACGGCACGGGGCAAGGCGCCCCACCGGTGATGAAGAAGCGGACACTCGACAGGTCAGCATCGGCAAAGGCGTCTGCCTCGGCCATCATCTGGAACATCGTCGGGACGGCGAACAGCACGGTGCAGCGCTCGCGTGCCACCAGATCAAGTGCCTCGGCAGCCTCGAAGGATCGCTGGAGGACGACGGTGCCGCCGATGTGAAACAGCGGCGTCGTCAGGACATTCAGGCCGCCCGTGTGGAAGAACGGCGTGTGGGTCAGCGTCACGTCCTCGTGACGCAGGCCCCAGCCCACCTGGGTGTTGACGGCATTCGACGTGAGCGTGCCATGCGTCAGGATGGCACCCTTGGGACGACCTGTCGTCCCGGACGTGTAGAGGATCAGCAGGGGATCGTCGAGGTCAACCTCGCGGCAGGCGCCCTCCCGGCCCGATGCCAGCACGTCGGCATAGGCCTCCTCTTCACGGTCGGCGACGAACGGTACGGGCTGCGCCCCCGGCTGCAGGGCCAGGGCCTGCCACGCCAACTCGCGGCACTCGGGACCATAGAACAGCACCTTGGGCTCGGCATCGCCAAGCACATAGGCGACCTCGGCCGAGGCCAGGCGGAAGTTGATGGGCACCAGGATCGCTCCAAGCCTGGCACAGGCGAAAAGCAGTTCCAACGTCTCGGGCGTGTTGTGCGCCAGCACGGCGACCCGATCCCCGGGGCCGATGCCCCAGCGGGTCGCGATGGCCCCGGCCAGCTTGCGCACCCGGAAGGCCAGCGCCTCATAGGTCCAGCGGCGTCCGGAGTGGGCATCCACAAGCGCCGTCCTGTCCGGCGCATACGTGCCCCAGCGATCGAGCCAGCGTCCCAGTGCCATCGGTCGGTCCTCCCTTTGAATAGACCTTCCAGGCAAGGCGTTACATGTTCGTTACGCCGACCAAGGATCGGGCAACTGGCGCCCTCCTCGAATCGCGGTCGCCATGGCCTCGGTCGCGTCGGAGGGAGCCTGGTCCAATTCCCGGTCCAAGGCCGTGACGCAACGATCCCAGGTGCGCAGGGCTGCCGACCGTTCACCGACGCGCGCCTGGACGGCCATCCACAGCCGCCACGCCTCTTCGAGGGAAGGATCCCGCCCTACGAGGAACTCGGCGGCAGCTGCCGCCAGGTCCAGCGCGCCCGCCTGCCACGAAAGCCTCGCCCAGCGCAGGCCGGCGGCATTCAAAGCGGCCTCGACCCGATCGCGCAGGCGGTCGCACCACGGATCATCGAGGACCATTTCAGGCAGGAAGACCCCGGGGGCATGGGCCGGCAGGCGTGCCAACAGGGGCAAAAGGGCCGGATCGTCATCGCGCATCGCACGCACTTGGTCGAGCAGACGCCCCAGCGCCGTGAGGTCGATCGCGACATCAGGTGGACCGGCCAGCCGGTAGCCCGGCCCCTCGCGAACCACGAAGCGAGGTTCGGCCTTCGGGGAACGATCCGGCTCGAGGATGCGCTGCAAGGCATTGAGAACGACGCGGAATGTCCCGTCCGCCTGTTCGGGATCCAGTTCCGGCCACAGCATGTCGATCAGCCTCGACTTGGGCAGGACTTCCCCCGGATGAGCCGCGAGGACGGCCAGCAGTTGCCGTGCCTTGTCCCGCGTCCACGCCCTCGGAGGTATCGGCATCCCATCGCGGAACACCGCAAGGCCTCCCAAGGTCCGGACCAGCAAGGCAGGGGCCGCTTCCCTGCCGGGCGCACCTGCCGGTTCCCCGGCCGGCCTTCCGCGCAGCCACCCGGCACCGCCAGCTTCGGGCAGTCCGGCCAACCATGGATCTCCGACGGCTTCGGCGAGGCGCAAGCCATGCTCCCGTCGTCCAGCCCCGGGTGCAGCCAGCGCCAACGCCGTGGCCGCAAGCGCCTCGAACCAGACATCGCCGGTCTCCCGACCCAGCAGCGCGGCACGCTCCAGGCGTTCGAGGGCACCTGACGAGGATGCTTCAAGCAGACCCAGGCCAAGTTCGGCCTCCGCACCCAGGCGCGGCACGGCCAGGCGCGTGACGAGCCGCAGTGCCTCCGTGTAGCGGTTGCGTGCCTCCCGAGGGCGCCTCAGGGCCGCAAGGGCATGACCGGCACGCGTCAGGGCGACCACCCGGGTCACGGGTGAAGCCGCCCGCTCAGCCGCCGCGGCCACGGCCTCGGCGCGGTCGAACGCTTCGTCAGGCCGACCATCCCACGACGCGATCAGGGCCTGAAGCAACTCGGGATTGCGATGACCGCCCCTGCCCGAGAGGCCGGCCCCGAGCGGCAACAGGATCGCGGCCTCGGCGTGGCGACCGGTCCGCAGGGCCAGACGTGCACGGACGAGGCGAACTTCGGCGTCGTCGCCCGACAGACGTTCGAGCAAGGCAGCCGCCGCTACCGGTTGGCCGAGGTTCAGGGCATTCTCGGCGCGGGCGAGCCCGAGGCTGCGGGCGAGCGGTCCCTCCCCCGCACGTTGCTGGGCCTCGTCCAGGGCAGCCTGCGCCAGCAGGGGCTCGACCGTCTCGAGATGGACACCCGCGCGCGCCACGAGGAGGAGCGCTGGCCAGGGCGGTCCGGCATCGGGGCACCCGGCGGCCTCGACCAAGGCCTCGAGCGCCTGCGGATAGCGACCCTCCGCACGTGCAAGCTCGCCACGGAGCCAGCACATCGTTACGGAAGGCTCGTCCCCGGGACGGTCCCACACGGCCAGCTCGCAACGCGTCCGGTGCCAGAGGCCCTCGGCCAGCCAACCCGACGCCAGCCGCCCGAGCAGGGTCAACGCAAGCACGCGATCGTCCCGATCACAGGCGAGGCGATAGGCCTCTTCCTCGAGTCCCGTGTCCAACAGCATGCCAATCAGGGCCTGGCAAGCGGCGTCGCGCGCCCCGCGCCGCTCGAGGCGAGCCAGCAGGACTTCCCGCAGAGCCTCGGGCACGACATAGCCTCCATCGCCCGCCGGCGGCAGCAAGACGCCCTGCCGGACCAATTCGGTCATCCGGGATGCCGTGGCACGCGCACCCAAGCCCAGGACGAGGGATGGCGGAATGCGCGTCAGTGGCGCCAGGATTTCCAGCAAGGCCGCCGTTTCGGACGACAAGCCGGCCAGGACCTCGTCGACGAGATAACCCTCGAGGTCCGGAGCCATGCGATCCGAGTCGCCCCGCAGCACGAGGGAAACCCCCAGAGGCCATCCTGAGGCGCGCTGCAAGGCCCTCTCGACGGCCGCCTCATCGTCCGGGCGATCCAGCAAGCGCGCCAGATCCCGGACGTCGTCCGACGAAAAGCGCAGCGACGTCCCGTCGAGATGCGTCATTCGACCCTCGAGACGAGCCTTGCGCCAACCGGCCCCGGTGAAGGCCAGCCTGCCGGCAAGCACGACGAGGTGGGTCTCGGGCAGATGGCGCAAAAGCTCATCCAGGATTCGGGCCGCATCCCGGGCGTCCTCCAGGACCTCGATGCCATCGAGGACCCACGCCCAGGGCTCGTCTCCCTGCAGATCTCCGGCCAGGGTCCACATGGCCTCCGGACCATGCACGCCGCCACCACCGGACCGTGCGAGGAGCTCCTGCGCGGCCGCATCGAGGCCGGGCCTGACGCGACGAACAGCACCGCAGAGCGCCGAGGCGAGGGCGTGGGGATCGGCGTGCCGGGCAACCAACGTCACCCAGACGACGGGCAGTTCCTGCGCGGCTGCCCAGGATACGGCCAAGACCGTCTTGCCTGCCCCGGCACCGGCGACCAGTTCGACTCGGCCTCCGGCTTCGGCTCGCGGCAACAGCTCCAGCAGACGGGGTCGGCTCACACAAGGCCGGACCTGACGCGGCCAAGGTCCCTGAGGGCCGATACCCGCGCCCAAGGCCTCAGCCCACCAGCGTCCGCGCCAACAGGTAGACAATGGCCGCGATGGCCGAGGTGATGGGAATCGTGATGATCCAGGCCACGAACATCTCTCCGGCCTTGCCCCAGCGGACGGCACTTACACGACGCGCCGAGCCAACGCCCATGATGGAGCTGGCCGCGACGTGCGTCGTGGAGACCGGCAGGCCCAGTTGGGTCGCGGAAAGGATGATCGACGCCGAGGCAAGATCCGCCGCGAAGCCATTGATGGGCTCGAGCCGGGTCACGCGCGACCCCATGGTCTTGATGATCTTCCATCCACCCACGGAGGTACCCAGCGCCATGGCCAGCGCGCAGGAGACCTTGACCCAGAAGGGGACGCCATCCCCGCTCTGCAATTGGTGGGCCCCGATAAGCGCCAGCAGGATGATGCCCATACTCTTCTGGGCGTCGTTGGCCCCGTGGGTGAACGAGATGAAAGCGGCCGCCGCGATCTGCAAGGGCCGGAAGGTCGCCTTGACCACGCTCGGCATCCAGGCGCGGAACAGCCAGAACAGGCCGACCATGAGCGTAAGCGCCAGCATGAACCCGAGGATGGGAGAGGCGATGAGCGACTGGAGGATCTTCAAGATGCCCTCGGTCCTGAGGGCCCCGACCCCGTGACCGGCCACAGCCGCCCCCATCACTCCACCAATGAGCGCATGGCTGCTGCTGGAGGGCAGCCCCCACCACCACGTCAGCAGGTTCCAGCCGATGGCCGAGACGAGCGCCGCGATGACGAGGGCCGAGGTCGCCATCGAGGGGTCGATGATGCCCTTGCCGATGGTCGCTGCGACTTTGGTCGACCACATGGCTCCGGCAAGGTTCATGACCGCGGCCATGATGATGGCCAGTCGGGGCGTCAGCACCCCCGTGGAAACCGAGCACGCAATGGCGTTGGCCGTGTCGTGGAAACCGTTGATGAAATCGAAGGCCAGGGCCAGAAAGACCACCAGCCCCAGCATCAGCAAGGCCATTTCAGGCATGCTTGACCGCCACTCCGTGCAACAGGTCGCCAATCACCTCACAACGCTCGACCGACTTCTTGATCAGATCGAGGACCTCCCGGCGCTTGAGCAGGTCCACCACGTCCGCAGGCTGCAGCACCGGCTCACCGTAGAGGCTCGAGAGGGCACGTCGCATCAGATCATCGGCGTCGATCGCGAGCTTGTAGATGTGGTCGCAGTGCGCCTGGATCTCGCGCATCAACCGCGGCGTGCGCAGCTTCTCCAGCCCCACCACGATCTCGTTTGCGCAACTCACGAGCAAGTCGACCAACTCGATCATCTCGCCCGTGGGACGGACATCGTAAAGCGCGAAGCGGTCCCCGAGCAGAAGAATGGTATTGACGATGTCGTCGAGCTTGAAGGCCAGGGCGTGGATATCCTCGCGATCGATGGGGGTGACGAATGTGGCATTGAGTTGGTCGATGATCTGATGCGTCACGGTGTGATCCCCGTGCATCGCCCGCCGCTCGGCGTTGATCTCGGCCACGAGGGCATCATCGGGCTCGCGCAGCAACTTGGCCACGCACTCGGCGCGACGATGCATCTGGCGGGCGGAGCGTTCGAGCAGGTCGAAGAATTTCCGCTCGCGGGGCATCAGGGCAGCGATCATCAGGCAGATACTCCTTGCGGATGGGCATCGGTGGTACCCGGATCCGCACTCCGGACAAGACCACGCAGGGACAGGCAGATCTGACGCAACTGCGCCACGGCGTCCTGCAGCCACAGGTCGGTCCCATGATGGCGACCGTCGGCCAGACGCAAGTGTTGCACGAGTTCCTGATCGATGCGATCGAAGCGCGCATCGAGATTGGGCAAGGGGGCCTGCCCTTGGCCCGGAAAGAGCACGGCCAGCCAGAAGGCATCGAGTTCGGACCGAAGCGCGATGACTTCGGCCTGCAAGGCGGCTGGAACCGGGTGACGATCCACCATGAGACCGGTAACCAGATGACTCTCCAGATCCGTGGCGAGGTCGTGCAGCATGCCGCACTGGCCCGCCTCGCGAAGCATCATACCAATCTCGAGCTGGACATGGGGGCTGCGCGCCCGCTGGCCCAACTGCATCAGCAAGTCGAGCAGGCTTTCGCGCACGGCTTCGAAGGCGCGGAAGGAGCGGACCCTGCGACGCGTCAGCGCATCCTGAACACGCCCAGACATACGCTCCAGGCAAGGATCGATGACGTCACGGACCATGTGCCTGAGGTCGCCAAGGAGCCGCCGCGCCTCAGCGAGCGCCAGGTCCGGCGCAGCGACGAGCATCCTGCGCACGGCCAGCGGCAAGGCTTGCGCACCCTCCAGCTCGGGGTCGGGCCAGAGCCAGCGCACGGCCTTCATGGCAAAGGCCGCCAGCGTCGCCCAGATGAGGGCGTTGACCACATTGAAGCCCGTATGGAAAGCCGCCAGCTGCCAACCGATGGCTGCATCAGGCCACAGGTGACGTACCGGTGCCGTCACGATGCCGAGGAACCACGGAAAGATCATCAGGGCCCCGAAGACTCCGGCAACCTTGATCAGCAGATGGCTGAGCGCCAACTGACGCACGCGGACCTCATATTCGACGGAAGCCAGCAGCGGCGTGACGGCCGTGCCGACATTGGCACCCAGCAACAAGGCCGCGCCGGCCGGCAGGTCCACGATGCCACGCGCCGCAAGGTCCATGGCCAGAAAGACGACCGAACTCGAGGACTGCATGGCCACCGTCATGCCGAAGCCGAGCAGCACGGCCAGCACTTGGGGTCCCAGGCCCGTGCCGTCGAGCCTGCCCATCGCCGACAGCAGGTCCGCCTCTGCGAGCAGGGCGGCCGAACCGCCCGCCAGCATCTCGAGGGCCGCGAAGAACAGCCCGATGGCAAGCACGGCCTCGAGCAGGTCGCGCAGGTGTTGGGAGCGCGCGGCCACCAGCCCGAGGCTGGTCAGCCCGACCAGCGCCAGGCCGACGGCGGAATGGGCACTTGCCGCGACCCAGGCCTTGAGCGTCGTCCCCACGGTCGCGCCAAGCATGGCAAAGAAGGCCTGCTCGAGACCAAGCCAGCCCGTTTGCAACAGGCCCATGGTCGCGACGATGGTGACGGCGCTGGCCTGCAGCACGACGGTCGCGCCGAGCCCCAAGGCACCCATGGCCCAGGGGGCCTGCAGGCGATGGCGGAACAGCGACTTGAAGCGATCCGACAGGGTCCGATCCAGCGCACCCGTGAGCAGGCGCAGCGAAAGCAGGAACAGGCCCAGTCCCCCGAGCGCCTGGAACCAAGGCGTCACGGTGTCACGCCTCCCTCGAGATAGCCCAGTTGGCCTCGCGGAACCACCGCCTCGATGCGCAGGATCCCCTCCTTGTCCATGACGATCCGAACCCGCTCGTACGACACTTCCCGATGGATGCGCCTCGATCCGACCAAGTGGCTGACGGCATATCGAAAAACCACGTTGACATGGTAGACGCGGGGGGCCTTGAGCGTCTGCAGACCACGCTCGGGATGATAATAGCCCAGGGTCTTGCGGGGGTCGGACAGCTTGGGCAGAAACTCGGAAACGTCCAGCCGCATCACGTCCCGGATGTAGCGGACCTGATGCAGGGGATGATCCCCGAGCAAGCCCTCGAAGTTGAGCCGCTTGCTGTAGTGGATGATCGTCTCGTGGCGCTCGGGATCGAGGTCGGGCCGATTGCCCAGGTCGCGCATGAAAAGGACGTCCGGGGATAGGGCCTCACGCGTCAGAAAGCGCATGAACTCTCGGGCTGACCCCAAGGCGATCTCGCGCATCGTGCCGTCGACATCGAAAAGCGGAAAGGTCAACCGCAAGTCGAAGTCCGGCAGGTACTTCTTCAGGCGTTCGTTGAACCACTCGCGGCTCAGCTCCTTGATGCGGTCCTTGAAGATGTAGGCCCCGACACCGATGGCCAGCACCACAACGAGACGATATCCCAGGTCAGGGTCGTTCATCATGGCGAGGCGCTGCATGTCGGCCATGGTCGCCCACGCAGCCGCAAGGCCGGCGCCAATCGCGGCGATCACGTTGCGATAGAGACGTTCGCGCTTGACGCTTGCCACGCGCAGGAACAGGACCTCGGCGACGTACTTCTTGAGCAGGCCAAGGCGGTAGTTGAGGCGCTCGGCTTGCTCCGGTGCCGTCGCGTCATCATCCAGCCGGACGAGATCAGCCTCGGCCCGATGACGAATCTCGTCGTCCAGCCAAGCCCGGAAAGCCGTCGCCAGGGCACCGCCCTCCCGGGCCATGGGCCGCAAGCAGCGAATCGCCACGGCCTCGAAACGATAGGAGAGGTACTCGTCGACCAGACGCAGGGCCCGCCGCACTTCCCGATCCACGAGCAAGGGCTCCGTCAGGACACGCTGCACATAAGCCGCGCGGTAGCGATCGAGGACCGACTTCAGGCGACCGATCATCGCCAGCGCCTCGCTGCTTGCCGTCTCGCGAAGCAGACGCTTGAACTGGGTGTTCATCAGGCAACCGAAGAGCCGGATCTCCTGCTGCACCAGGCCCACCATCCGCTGTCGGGCCTGGGTGTCCAGATGGGCGGCCAGATAGCGATCGAGGGCGGGCAGGTGCCAGTGTTCCGGATCCAGTCGTTCGAAGGAGACGTCCTCGGGCGTCCTCAGACGCAGGTAGTTGGTCAGGTCCGCAAAGAACTGGTCCCGCCCGTAAGTGCCCTCGTGGATGCCCATCGTGCGGGGCACGAAGAACCACGTGTCGATCTCGTAACGCTTGTGGATGCCGGGGCCAGGCGGCAGCACGTCGAAATCGAAGTTGGCCTCGAACTGCGTGCGGTCGTGGACCGTGCTCGAGCTGAGGATGCCGGGAGATCCGGCTACGACCGGGTCGAAGGCACCGTCATCGAAGGGCTCGTCATCCCGGAGCTCGGGATCGAGCGCACCATGCGACAAGCCGGACACCCCGGCATGCTAGGCTGCGGCGACTCAGGCCGCAAGTCTGCTCAGGAGCGGACCTGCAGCCACGCGTCAAGTTGCGGGAAGAAGTGCTTGCGCGCCCCCTTGCCCACGACCACGCCGACGTGGCCAGCCTTGACGGGCAGCACCGTGACGTCCCCGGAGGACACGAGGTCGGCGACGACGGTGGACTGGCACGTCGGCACGATATGGTCGAGCGTCGCGTGCACGACCAGAAGGGGACAGCTGATCCGGGAGAGGTCCACCCGCTTGGCGCCCAGCATGACCGTGCCCTTGACTAGCTTGTTGCCCTGGTAGAAGTCCTTGGCCCACTGCCTGTAGATTTCGACAGGCATGGGGATGCCGTCCGAGACCCAGCCGTTCATCGCCCGCCAGTTGTCGACGAAATCCTCGTCGTCCAGCTTCTCGAACAGCCGCACATAGGGCGAGACCCAGTTCTGGATGGGCTTGAGCATCTTGGCTCCGAAATCCATGAACTCGGCCGGGACCAGCTTCATGCTATCGGCCAAGCGGTCGATGTCGGCGTGCTCGGGATTGAGCCAATTCGAATAGAGACCGGCCTCGGCGAAGTCGATGGGCGTCGTCAGCAGGACCAGATTGGCGAGCGTCCGCCCCTCATCGAGGGCCGCATACATCGCGGCCAGCGTTCCGCCCTGGCAATAGCCGAACATGGTCAGGCGTTCGACACCCGAGCAGCGCAGGGCGACCCGGACAGCCGACGGCATCATCCCCGTGACGAGGTCGGCCAGAGTCAGCCCCCCGTCCTCCTCCCCGGGCACGCCCCAGTCCACCATGTAGACGTCGTGCCCTTGCTCGACCAGATACTCGATCAAACTCGAGCCCGGCTGCAAATCCAGGATGTAGGGCTTGTTGATCAAGGCATAGACGAACAGGATGGGCGTGGCGTGCCGACGCTCCCCCTGGCCCTCGTAGCGGTACAGCTTCGCCTTGTTGCGAGACCAGACCACCTGCTTGGGCGTCTGGCCCACACGGGCAGGCTGCAGCGGAAAGGCCGCACGAAGGCCCTTGAGGGCTTTCAGGGCGTGACCGAGGCCTTCTTCGGTGGCCCGCGGGAGCATAGGACGCGTCATCTTTGCAGTTCCTCGAAGTGTCAGCCTAGGCGGCGGAATTGGGGGTCGGCACGACCTCGGCCATCGCCTCGGCCAAGCGACCGACGTAGGCCGGAGCCTCTGTCGCCACGGTATCGAGCGTGACGCCCATGACCTTGACGGCATCCCCCCGGGTCACGGACCAGAAGTCCAGCATCTGCCGGGCGCCCTCTTCCCAGCGGGTGCCGGCGATCTCCACGGTCTTCAGGCCGTGGCGCATCATCGCAATCATCGGCCGGGTGGGATCCACCGCGTTCATCCAAGGCTGCATCATCTCGACCATCTTCTCCATCGGGGCCCTCCTCAGGCTTGCATGGGCGGCACGCCGCCAGGATTCGGGAAACAGGATCAGGGGGCAGGCTTGCGAGTCGGCCTGGCCGAACGCGACACCGGACCCGAAACTGCGTCGGCACGCGGGCCGACAAGCTGCATGAGCGCCTCGAGTTGCTCCGCCTGACGCACAACCAACGCATGCTGCGCACGTACGAGGTCCTCGAGGGAAGCCAGACGGTCCTCGATGTCGGCAGCCCGACCATCAACCTGCACGACCAACCCGGCGACACGCGCCAACTCGCCGTGGCTTGCCAACCTCATTCGCTGCCAACCCTGTTCGAGCGCCTCGTCGCCCGTCTGACGGCCGAGGGCGTAGGTATCGCGCATCGCGCTCAGCATCTGGCCGGCTGCATCCGTGCCCAGAGCTGCCTGAAGGGGCTTGCTGACGACCGTCTCGGCAAAGGCGTAGCCCTCGCGAAACAGCTGGGCAGCCAAATTTTCCAAAGGGCTTGCAAGAGGCATCCGATCGATCCTCGGGTGATCCGGATGGCTCCCTGGCCATCCACGAATCCAGCTTGCCGGGTCGCGGTTACATGCCCGTTACAGCTCGGGCCTTTCCAGCACGTCAGCCAGCCAAGCCCGCGAACGGGGATGGTACAGCAACTCCATGTGATTGACCGGCAGTTCGTCACGCGTGACCAAGTCCGCGCCCGCCTTGAGCAGGTCCTGGGTGTGGGTCGCCGACGCGACAAACACCACGCCATCGGAAGGACCATCGGTCTCGTTGAGCACCGTCGTCATGGTGGCCCTGTTCCCTGCGGCCACCGCGACATCCAGCCCCCTGGGCAATGGATGGCGCCGCAGGCGCTCGATGAAGTTGCCACCGGCAGCGATGGCGGCCTCGATGCCCCTGCTCTCGCTGACCAGGCCCTTGCCACCGTGGTAGGTCGCGTGCACGTCCGGTTCCAAGGGCGAAAGCGGGTACTGCTTGTCCCAGCGATGCAGGAGCTGCGCCTGGCCTGGAAAGAAGTTGCCGCGATCCGTCATGAAAGACAGCGCGCCGATGTCCCTCCAAAGGCCGAAGACCACCATCCGCTCCCACGCCGTGGGTGCGTTGCGCAAGGGTTGATCCAGTTCGGGCACCAGACCGAGATGAACCGACGGATGCCGATAGGTATAGTCGATGCCCAGCAGGGGACCGCCAAGCAGGACCAGCTTTCGGATGTCCCCGGCATACGGCCGCCCCCATGGCATGCGCACGCCGCTGGCATGGGCCCGGACGGCGGCCACGCCCTTGGAATGGGCCACGACATCGACCCGGGGCGCGCCCGTCAGCTCACGGATCCGGGCGATGGCTCCTGCGACATGCTCCGCCTGCAGCAGGTTGTCCCCGTGGCGGTGGGCAAAAGTGACGGCGAAGACCGCCCGGCCCCGGGCCGCGAGCCAAGGCGCCATGCCCTGCTTGCCATGCGGGGACATCCACGCGCTTTCGGCATCGGCAATCGCACCATGAACCAACAGGACAGGCACGGCATCAGGGCGATTCCAGCCCGGCATCGCATGCAGCAAGACCTGCCGGGAAGCCGGCCGGTCCGTCCCGAAGGCCTCGACGACCGAATCCTCGCGTTGCCGACCGTTGGGGCGGCTCGCTTCGTCGGGGAAGACGGCGGCGCGATGGTCCATGCGTTCGATGAAGGCCCAGTCGCCAAGCTTCGTCTTGCGGGTAATCGCGCATCCGGTGTCGGTGCTGCGCACCGCCGCCGAGACGACGGCGCCCGTCGTCACCCGGCTGGTGGGCACGGAGGCGGGCCCACCGCATCCGGCCAGCAACGGCAGAAGCGCCAGGGCACGAAGCCCCCGCGCCATCCCCGAACCGCGTCCCTGCAACCCTGAACCCCCGTCAGGACGACCCTTGGCATCCCTATGAACACCTTGCTGCCGTCCCGTTACCGGGCCGTTACAGCAAGCTTCACCCGATCATTATCGGGCCTTGACCTTGGGGACTTGCGACCAGAATCCGGATGCTCGGACCTTGTCGAGCTAGCGGCCTGGACGGGCCGGCAGAACGGGGTGGGCGGGGCCATGCAGGGCATGGCTGGCCAGGACGTACTTGGCCATGGCCCAGCCCAGGGGGAAGGCGCTGGGGAAGACCCGACGATTGGCATCGAACACTTCACCGATCTGCAAGCTGCCCGTCGTCCAGGCCCGCTCGGTATTGGTCGCGTGATGGGCCAGCGCTGAGGCACGCTCCCCTCGGGCGGCCCGGCTGATGGCCATCCAGTCCTGAAGCTCGGGCCAGCCTTGGCCGCCGTACCAGCCGTCACCCTCGTACCGGCGAATGCCCCCGCCAGGTACCGTCAGGCGAGTCTCGACGCGCGCCAACGTCGCCGTCATGACGGGGTGGTCGAGCGGCACCAGTCCATAGGGCCAGCCAGCCCCGACGACCGAGGCGTCGATCACGGGGTCAGGAGCAGCGGCACCAGGCTTGAGGCCCTTGCCCAGCCAGCCACCCTCGGCGACGACCATCTTCGCCAGGATATCCCGCCGCAGATCCGCCGCAGAGCGGGCAAAGGAGCGCGTCTCGGCTTGCATGCCAAGGGCCTGTCCCATCCGGGCCGCGTCCTCGAGCCCTCCGACGAACGACGCGTTGGTATAGGTCCAGGACTTGTCCGTGAACGTCTCCCAGAGGTCCTTGCAAGGCACCAGAATGCCGGATGGCGTCATCTGCCGCTCCATGAAAGCCGCAGCCCGCGCCACGGCAGGCCAGATTGCCCGGACGGTCTCGTCGACACCGTAAGTCGCCAAGTAAGCACCCGCGGTGGTCACGAAGTGAGCGCCCATGAATTCGGTGCCGTGTTCCCAGAGCGGGTTGGGTCGTCCATCCGAGAAGTAGGTGACCCACCAATCCCCGTCCGGCTTCTGGACCCGAGCAAGGAAACGCAGGATGGCTGCCGCCTGCTCGCGGTGGCCCGACACCATCAGGGCCCGTGCATCAAAGGCCGCGTCCTGCAGCCAGACATACTTGTACGCCGGACTCAAGGCCGATGGCGATGCAAGCACGCCTCCGGTCGACGATTGCAACTGGTGCAGGACGACGAGAGCCCTGCGGACAACAGCGGCCTCGCGCGGGTCCAGACCTGCGGGCAGGACCGACTGATCCAGCCAGTTCTTCCACCACGCGGCATCAGCGGCCATCAGGGCTGCGTGACCCTCCTGCAGCAGACGATCGACCACGGCTTGGCTGCGCGGAGCATCGGGCGCGGTCGCCATGGCCACCTGCAGATCCCAACGCGCACCGGCCTCGAGTACCGGTACCTGGACCTGCAAGGCACCGTTGGCGCCAACGCCGGCGACTCTGGTCGCCCCCTTGAGGCGCCCGTCGTCGGCATCGAACCACGCATCCTCGCCCGAGCCGACCCTGAGCAGCGACCGACCGGCCTGCCATCCCGTGACGGGTTGGTCGACGCCGATGACAGCAGCCACCTCTTCCGCAGGGTTCGTCTGCACGAGACGACGTCGGTCCGTATCGACGAGCAGGGCATCACCCTTGCCCGTACGGTCCAGCGTGACGTGTCCGAAAACGGTGAGCCGCAGGCCACCGAGCGGACGGTTGCCCGCATGAATCAGTCGGACGCGACGCACCACGCCGGGCAAGCGGCGATGGGCCACGTCCGAGAGTTCGAGCGCGAGCGGCAACTCAGGGTGCTGCAGCCGCGTCTCGACGATGCCGGTGTCGGGCAAGACGCGCTGACCGACCAGCTTCCACGACTCTGCCCAACGATGCCGCGTCCCGTCGTGCAAGCCCACGGTCAGCAGGCGCAGGCGATTCTCCGCAAGGTTGGGCGCGTGCCAGGCGATGAGCCCGCCAAGCGACGACAGCCTGCCGAATTCCCGGGAAACGACGGCCATGACATCCCCGTTGGCGACTTGGGAAAAGTTGGGGCAATCGCCAAACATGGCCGACGACGGCCCGGACAGGTCGAGACCTGCACCGCGTATGGCATCCTGCCCTGCTTCACCCGGCGCCAGGGCTGGCAAGCGGCCACACGCCACCAAGGACATCAGGACAAGAAAACGGGTAACCGACGAGAGCATGACGCCACTTTAACAAAAGCAAAACAATCTGTCATCACCCGCCCCACTCAGCAGCGGGGCAGGTGATGACGACGCCTGGGCCTTGGCCTAGTTCAGGACGCGCGACTGGTAGAGCCCGTAGTAGTTGAAGAAGTAGGCATACTCACCCTTCACGTAGAAGCGGTCGGCATGGTTGTAGGCGTTCGGTGCCGTACTGCCGGACATGTTCTCCCAGCCGCCCAGATCGCCCTGGCCACTGACCGTCGCCCGGCACCAGACGCCGTTGTGGTTGGTACCGATGACGTAGACATAGTTCCCGACGAGGGCCGCCGATGCACCGTTGTAGTTGCCGTTCGGCATGCCCCGGTAGTAGGCGAAGTTGCCGACGGTGCCGTCATTGCCGATGGGTGCGCGGGAACATCCCGACGGGTCTCCCTCTCCGCCGAAGCGATACAGGTAGCTGCCCACGCGGATGATGTCGGCATAGCGGTAGTTGCCCCAGTTGTCCCTCTGGTTGACCCAGCCGCTCAGCGATCCGTCATTCTCGACCGTCGCATACCGCTTGGCGGTCCAAGCTGACGACATGTCGTAGACATAGACCCGGCCATCGACCTGAACCGCCAGATTGTAACCTGACGTGGGCATGCGTTGGTAGTAGCTGAACTGGCCCAGATTGTCGTTGGAGCGGTCATAGGCCGCACGGTAGACGGTGGCATAGTCGGTGCCATCATTGAACCAATACATCCAATTACCGAGCAGGATGCCGCCCTTGAAGTAGTGGGCATACGGCATGTTGTTCAGGCTGGGCCACGAATCGACGCCCGCCACCTCGCCACTGTCGCTGAAACGGACCCGGTAGTGGTTGTAGCCGGAACTGTAGCCGCGCAGGAACAAGGCGTTCTCACCCATGAAGCCCGTGTAGTAGGCATTGTAATTCTGGTAGGTCCCGTTGACCAAGCTCCAACCGCTAAGGTTACCGGCCTTGGGGGCAAATTCGGGACCGTTCAGCGTGACGCCGTCGAATTTGACGGTGATGGCGCCACGCGTCACCCCGAAAGGAACGACAACGCGAATTTCCGTATCGCTCCATGAGACCAGCCGACCGTTCGTGCCGTTGAAAGCCACTGCAGACGAGTTGTTGCGCACAGGCGGGAAGACTCCCTTGACCATGACGGTCTGCCCCGCCATGCCGGTCTCGGGAGCCGAGTTGATGCGGTAGGGAATCTCGAACCAGAAGGGATTGCTCGTGACGCCATTGACGCGCACGGCCACATTGCAAGACAGCTGCCCACTGGGAACCTTGACAACCAAGCTGTTGGCACTGGCTTGCAGCGGCGTCACTTTGATGAGTCCGAAGTAGACCTCGTTCGCCGATGCCGTCGTGGCAAAGCCGCGTCCGGTCAGCGTCAGCGTATGACCCGGCAGGCCGACGGGCGGCTGGATACTGTTGAGTTGGATCGGCGCCGGGCCATCTACAAAAACGGGCAAGGCAGCCGAGAGTCCCAGCGCCGAACGAACCTGCAGTTGGAACGTTCCTCGGATGTCGCTGGGGACGATGGCATGCAGAAGGCCGGGCACGACGGTAGCCACGCTGGCCGTGGCGGAACCAAACAGCACGATGTTGGTCGCGGGCGTAGGACCGAAGCCACGGCCGCGGATAGCAACCAGATCACCGGGCGTCAGCCGCGTCGCGCTGAGACTGAGCAGCATGATGCGCGAGGCATCCACGATGGCGATGGGGTCCTTGTCTGCCGCAAGGGCTTGGCGAACAAGCTGGGCCGTAAGCAAGATTTCGGAGTCAGGGTGGTTGGCGAGAGCGGGATTGGCATTCAGGACCGTGCCACCCGAGGTCTGCATCACCTTGGAGAGCGCATCGGCACGCGCGAGATCAGCGGGATACAGAAGGACGATCTGGGTGACGGCGGTCGTCAGGCCGTCGAGGATCAAGTTCGCCCCCGAGACGGAGGCCCAGCCGGAACCCGAGTAGCGGACCAACGTCCGAAGACGCGAGATTTCGCCACCTGGCTGACCCTGGCGGTAGCCCTTGACGCCCTCAAGGATGTAGACCGTGCTGGTCGAAAGCCCGACGGGCACGGGCAGCGTAAAGGTACCGTCAGCCTTCAGGCCGGTCGCGGAAAGCGTGTAGTTCGAATCGGGGTCAACCAAGGCGATGGTGGCTCCGCGCAGGGCATCCGAGGTGTTCTGACCCTGGCGGTCGGGCCAGACCATCCGACCCTCGAGCGCCGGCAGGACTGCTTCGGCATTCGCCGATGTCTCTGCACGACCCAGGGAAACCGGCGGCGCCGTACCGTCCTGACGACACCCACCCAAGGCCGACGCCATCGCGACCAACAGCGCCAACGGCCTGAAGAACTTCACGTTCACGCTCCTGTCAGTCGATGATCTGGTTCTGAGCCAGACCGTAGCGGCTGAGGTAGTAGACATAGTCGCCCTTCACCCAAGACCTGTCGGAGTGGTATTCGGTGTTGGGCATCCCACCGGCTTGCCGGACCCAGCCACCGAGATTGCCATTCCCGTCGATTTCAGACCGGTACCAACTGTTCGCCTGGGACGCCATGGCGTACAGATACTTGCCCACGACGACCGCGGAGGCCCCGTAGAAGTTGTCGGGAAGGGAGCCATAGCTCGAGAAACCGCCCACGGCGCCCCCATTGCCGACCGGTGCCCGCGCGACGCTGCTCGAGTAGTTCTGCCCGCCAATGCGATACATCCAGTTGCCCACCCGCACCAAGGTTCCGTGACGGTAGTCTCCGGCACCCAGATTGACGCCAGACCACCCCCCGTACGTGCCGTCATTGTTGATGGTGGCCCACAGGTCGCGGCCGTAGATTGAGTCGAAGAGATAGATCCGACCATCGACGGCCTCAGCCTGGGTCCAATAGTAGGTAGGCGGTGTCTGGAACTGGCTGAAATTGCCGATGACGCCATTGGATACGGGCGCTCTGTATGCGTAATTGGGATAACTAGATTGACCTGAGTTGAAGAAGTAAGCCCAACTGCCGATGACCACCCCCCCCTTCATATAGTGGTTGCCCGGTAGACCGAGACTGCCTACGTCCGTGACGCCGGCCACTCCTCCGTTCGCATCATAAGCGACGCGTTGAACATTTCCGCTCCAAGTCGGCTTGAGGTACGCAGCCTCATCCAACTGCCAGCTGGTGTGATACGAGCTGAGGTCACGAGAAGTTCCGGGCACCATGGTCCAAGCGCCAAGATTGCCCTGTTTCAACTTGAAGGAGGGTCCGTCGATGACCACGGCGCCCGAAGTAATCTTGATAGGGCCCTCGGTGAAACCATTAGGCACAGACACTGTGATCAGTCCTTTGGCCCACGAAATGAGGGAACCGTTGGTTCCATTGAAGGAAACAGTGCCCCGTGCTGACGGAAATGCACCCCGGATGGATATGACGGTTTTCGGCATGCCCGAGGTTGGGCAGGCATCGATCCTGTAGGGCACCTGAAAATAAAGAGGATTGCTGGTTCCCAGCGGGGACTTGACCAACAGCTGCCCCGTGGCAGCACCATCCGGCACCTTGACAATCAAGAGATTCGGACTGGCCGTGATGGGGACGACCTTGATCAATCCGAAGTAAACCTCATTGAGCGCCTTGTTCTCGTCGAATCCGGACCCAACGATATTAATGATGGTGTCCGGAAGACCGGCAGCCGGGAGTGCGGCGGAAACCACAACGAGGGGATCGTTGTCGACCGTGAACTGGATGGAGTTGGACAGGCCCAGGCGTGTCCTGACAGTCAGGGATACGATGCCCGTAGCTGCAGGAACATCAACCACGATGCGACTGCTGCGCGCAGAGCGCACGGTGGCTCCGACGCTGCCGAAGGCAACGGTCAGATCACTGGGGAAAGGGCTGAACCCTTCACCCTCGATGATCAGTTGTTCCGCCGGCCTGCCCTTGGGGCGCGAGACGCCGGAAATGACGGGCCGCAAGGACCGGATGTTGGCCACGGGATCCAGATCGGCCCCGAGCAGGTTGCGAATCGTCAGGACCAGATTGAGCAGGTCTGCATCGGACACGCCCTCGTAGACGATGCTGCCTTCGAACAT
The DNA here is from genome assembly GCA_016867265.1 of Candidatus Tanganyikabacteria bacterium. Classification (GTDB taxonomy): domain Bacteria; phylum Cyanobacteriota; class Sericytochromatia; order S15B-MN24; family VGJW01; genus VGJW01. Next base: position 12,770 of record VGJW01000021.1, on the reverse strand, counting down.
GCTGCCTTCGCTGGTGACCAGCACCTTGCCCATGGTGCGGACCCACGGCACGGCATCGGGGTTTTGCTGGCTGGCCAGCGCCACGGCCGTGGTGAAGGGATCGATCCGGATGCCCGAACCCGAGATCGAGGTCCAACGTCCCGAAACGATGCGCAACATCGTCCGCACGCGAAGGTTGGTCTGAACCCCCCCGATGGCACCCACGGCCTTTGACGCCTCGAGGACATAGACGTTGCCCGCAACCAGGCCCACCGGAGGCACCAGATCGAAAGACCCGTCGGCACGTGTCACCGTCGCCGAAAGCGTTCGGTTCGTCTCCGGGTCAATCATGACCAAGGTGGCGGCCCGGATGATTTCACTGGGCAAGGCTGCAACCGCACGCGCAGACGGACCCGCCGACAACGCCTCAAGGTCCACGGACCCGGTGATGCTCGGCAGGGCTTCGCCGACGGCTGCAAGGACCGTCGCCGGGCCCGGGGCACCTGCGCTGCCCGCCACCGGCCCGCCACCCGCACAACCCACGAGCAGGCTGAGCAGCGCGGCCACGACCGGACGACCGAAAGACTTCGCGCGCAAGGGATGACCTCCCGGGGGACACAACACGACGGCCACGGACGAAGCCGACCAAGGCCTTCGTACCCGCCAAAGGGCACAGTCATGCGGCCACCACGGAAAATCGCGGAGACGTTCGTTCCGGCCACCACCAATTTCAGCGGCCGCCTGCAGGAACCCAATCCAAGCGGGTATACAAGCGCCATGACGAGCCCGCCTTCCAACAGAAGCAAGAACCTTGCTCGAACAGCCCTGTTGGTCGCTGCGCTGACGCCGTGGGGCTGCGCAACACCCGAGACCGCCCCCGCCCGGGGCGGATTCATTCGTGGCCGGGTGATCTTCGACGACGGCCCTCCCGCTCGTCACACGCAGGCGACGATGACCGAGGTCGCGGTCGCCGCCACCGTATCCCTCATCGATACGGACACGAACGAAACCAAGGCGACGACCCTCACCACCTCCGGTGGCGCCTTTCTGTTGGCGTGGGACAAGAGCTTTGTCCCGGGCAGCACCCCCTACTATCTCGAAGCGGTCAAGGGCCTAAACAACAATGCGGTGGGCCACGATGCCATCCGGGTCCGAACCATGGTGGTGCTGAGTGGCAACACCTTGGCCGACTCGCTGACGGGCCCCACGGGGGCGGACGTCAGCAGGCTGACGACGACGATTGCCATCCTGGCGGACCTGCTGCAACTGAGTGGCAATGCGAGATTGGGCCTGATGAGCCAGGTCGTGACGCTGCCGAACGGGTCCCTTGGCGCGCCTGGCATCAGCGCTGGCGTCATGTCCCAGTCCGACATCAATACGGCCCTCGGGCTCGTGACGACCATCATCGAAAACAATATCGATCCTATCGCGTCCCTCGATTACGACAATGGACCGGTCCTCCGGGCCTCGGCCGGCTTGAAGCCGCCATCCGTGGCAAGTCTCGACCCCAGTCCTGCCACGGCGGGCAGTCGCATCGTCATCAATGGCGCGGATTTCGGCAGCAGTTCCGGCCGGGTCACCGTCGCCCTGAACGGTGTGACCCTGCCCATCCAAAGCTTTGCCAGCAACCGCATCGAGGTCGTGCTGCCCTCGAATGCCGCCTCAGGCCTGCTCAGCGTCACAAACTTACTCGGCAAGGCCGTGGTCAATTGCGACGTCGTCCCCAAGGTTTCGGGCTCGCTGCCCGGCACGTCCTTCTGAATCCCCGTCACCCAGCGAGGTCAATCCGGATGCCCTGGACCACTCCACTCAGGCGGACACGCCTGAGCGCCGTGCTTGCTGCCACCCTTGGAGGCCTTGTCGCTTGCGCCGGCACCGCCACTGTTGCTCCCCTCACCACGGGGACCACGACGCGCAAGGTCGCACCCACGCCAGCCCGTGCGACGACCACGCCGACCAACGCCCCCAACCAGGCCGCGGGCAAGGTCGAAACGGAAGTCACGCCCACGCCCGCGCCCACCAATCCAGGAGGCGGCACCAACACGGGCGGCGGGACCAACACGGGGGGTGGCACCAACACCGGCGGCACCGGAGGCGGCACGGTACCCGAACCGACCGTCACCGAAGCTCCCACACCGACACCCGAACCCTTACCCACGGCACCGCCGCTGAAGTATGTGGCGCTCACGGTTCGCAACGTGACGCCCATCAAGTTGACGGTGCCCCCCACGTCCGGGACGCCCGCCCCCGGGATCAAGTCTTTCGAAGCCCTTGATTTCGAATGGCTGACGAACCGCGGTTCGATGGTGGTCAACGCCAAGTTCTCGGTGGAACCGGCCAACATCGCCGTGGTCAGTACCTCTGGCACCGTCACGGCCAAGTCCGAGGGAACGGGCAACGTCAAGATTATTGCACCGGACGAGTCGACCTTCTCCTTGGTCCCCATCGCCATCGAAGCTGTCGGATCGCTGAACATGGAGGTGGAGTGATGTCCCGCACCCACTGGCATTCTTTCCTGCTGGGCGGAGTCCTCGCCGTGTCGGCGTGCGCCGTGGTGCAACCGCCCGTCGCGGACAGGCCCGCTGCCGACAGGGTACCCGCCGTTGGCGATGGCCTCGACCTGGCCGTAACCCCTGCCGTCGCCACAACTGCGCAACCCGCCGGCACGGCTGCACTGATGTTTCGAATCAAGTGGCCAGCACGGCAAGTTGCCGCCATCCCCGCCACGACCGCAGCCATCCGTTTCCGCGTGCAGGCCCGTGATGGCTTCGACAAGGAAGTGGAAGCACAGTTCGGCACGAGCGCGCAGATGGACCGGATACCTGCCGGCACCGTGACGGTCACGGCGACCGCCCTGCGCAACGATGGCCTCGTTCTCGCCACGGTGGCCAAGAATGTCTCGCTCGAGTCCGGAACCGTCGGTTCCGTAAGCTTGGTCTTTCCGGTTGCGGCCTCGCCGACCCCCAAGCCCCTCGACCCACCATCAGTCGCCAGTGTCAGCTATTTGGCAGCGGCCCAAGGCCAGCAAATCGAGGTCAAGGGTACCGGTTTCCCGACCGACGACACCGTCACGTTCACGGTCTTCGTGGGCGGCATCGAGATTGCGTCGAGCAAGATTCTCAAGTTCACCAACAACGGCTTCTTCTTCGAGATGCCCAATGAGGCGACGCGCGACAAGATCATCGTTCGCGTGGGCGAACGCCAGGCCCAGTCCTTGACAGACCTGGCCAAGCTGACCCGAATCGAGATCGCGACTGGGCCCATCGAAGTCAAGCAAGGGACATCGGACATCGTCATCCCGCTCCTCGGATACGACGCGGAGAATCGGTCCTACACGAGCTTCCCGTCCCTCTGGGAGACGGCATCCGGTGCTGGCGGATCGGGCACCGACCACAACAATCACGGCATCAGCCACGGCCCACCGCCGCTCAATGTCGTAAACGGCAATATCCAGAGAGCCTCGACACCGGGCGACTTCCACGTCATGGCCAGGGCAGGAACTTTGTTTGCCACGCAAAGCGTCAAGGTCGTGCCCTGACTTGGGTATGGAACCCAACAGCAGCAAGCAGGAATCGGAGGGCGTCATGGACCGTTCGGGACTCAAGATCGGAGCTTGGTTGAGTGCGACCCTGATTGGGGTTGTGGCCGGCTGTTCGACAAAGGCACCGCAGGCGCTTCAGACTCAGGCCGGTGCCGCATCGACGGTTCGCCTGGCGCCGGGTGACGTCGGCGACCCCGCCGCACACCACGACTTCGTCGTCAAAACCAACGGCGTCGACAACGTCTTCACGTGGATTCCCCGGTTCGAAGCCTACCAGTTGATTCGGCCGAGCCAGGCCGGCTACAAGGAGCGCCCCGTGGGGACGTGGGTGGGCACGCAGCCCCAGGGCATCGCGGGTGTCGACTGGGCACGCCAGGACTTCGGAGGCTTCTATGTCGCCAAGTATGAGGCGAGCCGGACGGGCGAGGCCCAACCGGCTGCGGCTGTCGCCCGGGGTGCACAACCGTGGGCCACGACGTGGCTCGAGGCCAATGCCGTCTCCAAAGCCATGGTGCCAGGTGTCAGCCACTTGATGCGCGGCGACGAGTGGACGGCGCTGGCCGTCTGGTCCGAGTTGCACGGCGTGGACGTCCGTGGCAACACGCTCGCGGGTATCGATGCAGACAAGCCGTCCATCGCTTGGGAGCAGAACGTGGCAGGAGAAGCCGCCCTGACGGGCACGGCGAAGGACACGTCCTGGGTCAACGGTGTCAACCTGACGAGTCACACCGGACGTGCCGATGGAGTCCTCGATCTTGTCGGCAACCTGCAAGAGTGGGACGGGGCTTTGTCGATGGTGGGTTACGAGTTGAGCATCGACAACCAACCCCTGGATGTCGGCGCGACCGTGCCAGGCTACGTGGCTTCGCTGCACACCGATCCCCTGCTGCGCCAGTTTGGCGTCGCAGGCCGCACACAGCAGACTGCGGTGTCGTTCTTTCGTTCCGACTACTTCCACGGTGGCGGTCTCGCGCAGGGTCACGACAGCACGGGCACCCACGCCACCACGCCGGCGGACGGACCTGTCCTGACCTATCGCGGAGGCCGCGGAGGCAGCTTCGATCGCGGTCACCACGACGAACCGGCACAAGCCGGCATGTGGCTGCTGTGCGTCAACCGGACCGAGGACTTCAAGTCCAACTGGATGGGCTTCCGTCCCGCCCTGCGTTACTGATCATCAGGCCCCATCCTTGACCGAAGCAGAGGGAGAGAGCCCCATGAGTCATCGTGCCCGTATCTTGACTGTCGTCGGCGTTCTGGGCGCCGTCGCGGGTTGTGCCGGCCAAGGAGCCTTGACGGGTCCGGTCCAAGCCCCCGGCCTGAAGGTGGACCTCGGTACGCCCCGCCTCGCGCCTGACGACAAGGGGAACCCGAGTGTCACCCATGACTACACGCTCACGACTCCCCGGGGGGATCAAGCGTTTGTGTGGATTCCTCGATTCGCGGCCTACCAGCTGCTGCGCGCCGGTGACGGCAAGCCGCGGGGCGCCTGGGTCAAGGAACCACCGGCGGGATTCTCCGCCGCCGAGGTCTCGGCCGCGGTCTTCGGAGGCTTCTATGCCGCCAAGTACGAAGCCTCCAAGGGAGACGACGGCAAGTCGCTGACAGTCGCCAAGGGAACCTTGCCTTGGACGGACGTCTCGTTCGCCGAGGCCAAGCAGGTCTCCGAGGCACTCGCGCCCGGGAGCAGCTTCCTCATCGGGGCGGACGAATGGACGGCACTTGCTGTCTGGACCGAGGTCAACGGCGTCGACCTGCGGGGCAACACCTTGTTCGGCGTCGACGGCGAACGCGCGAGCGTGACCTTCACGGCCCCGGATGGCAAGGCCAACCTGTCCGGGTCCGGCACCTCGCCGGATTGGCAAGGCGACATCAACCTGACGAGCCACACCGGACGTACCGACGGCGTCTTCGACCTGGTGGGCGGTGTCCGCGAATGGAATTCGAACCTCTACCTGGCCGGAAACCAATACATCGTCCAGGGAGAGGCAAGCGGCATGGGGGGCACGGCACCCGGATACGTGGCATCTCTGTCGACGGACCCGGTCCTGCGGTTGTACGGCGTCGTCGGCGCGACCACGAACCTGCCCAGCGAGAGCTGGTTCCGTGGCGACGCCTACCACGCCCTGGGCCAGAGCGCCCCGGGCAAGTCGGACTACACCCACGAGGGGGCGGGCAACGTCGCGGAATCCGCGAATTTCTACACCAACCGTGGCGGGTCCTACGATCGCGGCCACTTCAATGAAGTACCGCAGGCCGGCATGTGGCTGCTCTGCATCAACCGCAACGACAGCTACAAGGCGGCCGACCAGGGCTTCCGTCCATCCTTGCGCTTCTAGCGTCGGAACAGCGACGAGGCGCCCCCGGGAAGGGGGGCGCCTCGTCGCCTTCTCCCCCGCTTGTAGCGTTTTTGTAAGCCGGGCCGGATAGTCTGCCTGCTGGTGGTACATGACGGCCATGGGGGAAGATGCGATGCGCAAGCCCTTGGCGAAACTGGGCCAAGCGTGGCTTCTGGGCCTCGTCGTGGCCTGTGCCCGCATCGGGGCGGCACCGGTCGCTCCCGCTCCTGTGCCGGTTACGGCGGGCGTCCAGAGCCTGAGCGGCCGCGTCGACCTCGACGCCTTTCGGGCCGGTCGGACGACACAAGCTTCCATTGGTTCAGAGATCGCCATCCGGGCCACGGTCTCCTTGATCGAGGCCACGACCGGCTTCACGGTAGCCACGACCCTGACGGAGACCAACGGCGCCTTTGTCCTGCAGTTTGCCGGCGGATTCACGCCCAAGGCCGACACCATCTACTACCTGGACGCCATCAAGGGCCTAAAGACCGGAACGGACTTGCCCAACCGGGTCGGGGCGGACATCGTCCGGGTCCGCACACTGGCGCGCTACGTGGGCCCCTACTGGCAATCCATCAGCCAGAACGATGCCTTGATCCTGAATCGCACGACGACGGCACTCACCCTGCTGCTGAGCCTGCGCAGCCAGATGGCGGAATCGGCGAGTCGTCGCCTCGATCCCGAGCTGATGATCAACGCGTTGTCGCCGGAACCCGGTCCCGCAGGCAGTCCCGACCCGTTCTACAACCGCTACGGGGAGGCCCTTCTGCCAGATGCCCTGGTGGCCGACACCTTCGCCCGGGTCTCGGCCACGCTGGCGCAAGACCGGGATCCTTTCATGTTCATCCAGCTGGACCCCGCCGACCCGCTCGGCAATACCCTCTACACGCCATCGGTGGCGTTCACGGTAGGCGCCCTGCAACCCGACACCCAGTTCGTGGATCGGGAGATCGCCATCGTCGGGTCGGGATTTGCAGAGAATCCCGGGGACAACCTCGTGACCTTCCGCGGACTGTCCGGCGTTTCGGTACCTGCGACCGTGACGTCCGTCTCGAGCGATCGCTCCCGGCTGACGGTGGTGGTCCCCGGCGCCGCCGTCAGTGGCGAGGTCACCGTCACACAGGGCAACCGGACCTTGGTGACACCGCCGTTCTACCTCGCGCTGTCCTCGGGTCACGAGGCCGTCGACAATCTGGGCAACCTGTTCGTGGCCAACGAGACCTTCGGAACGGTCGTGGTGGTCGATCCCCAGGGCCGGATCAAGCCCTTCGCCAAGGGCCTCGATGCGCCGCGTGCCCTGTGCCTGCGCAACGGCCGGCTCTATGTCACATGCGCCGGTGCACGGAAGGGTGTGGTGAGCCTCGATGCCTATAACCCGGGCGCGGGCATCAGCAACTTCGGCACGGCAGGCAGCGTGCCCGACCCGCGCGGCATTGCCTTCGATCCCGATGGCCGGGCCTGGGTGACGGATGGGGCCTCCGGCAAGCTTTTCCGGATCGACACTGCGCTAGCCCAACCTCTGGCCATCCCGCTCTCGGGTTCGGCTCTGAGCCAGCCGAGGGGTGCGACGTTCGGCGCGGATCGTGCCCTCTACGTCGCCAACATGGGCGGCAACAACGTGGTCCGATTCGAGATCCTGAATGGGGGTGCCGCTGCCACAGGCACGCCGTTCATGGAGGGCATGACTGCCCCCTGGGGCATTGCCTTCGACACCCTGGGCAACCTTTACGTGGCCAACAACAAGGGCAACTCCGTCTACCGCAGGGACGGCAACGGCAAGGTCTCGCCCTTTGCGGACATGCCCAGTCCGGGTGGCCTCGTGACGGACCGCGCGGGCTATGTCTACGCCATCGACAACACGTCCAACAACGTCTATCGGATCACGCCGCTGGGAGACTCCTCCATCTACGCGAGCGGCTTCAGTTCGCCAACAGGGATCCACAAGGTCGGCAACGACCTCTTCGTGCTCAGCGAGACCAACAATGCCCTCGTCAAGGTCGACGTGACGACAGGCGAGTTGTCTACCGTAGCCCGGGGCTTCAACAAGCCCTTCGGCCTGACCTATGACGGGCAAGGGGGACGCGATCGGTTCTACGTCACCAACATGGGCAACGGGACGCTGAGCAAGGTCGAGCGCAGTTCAGGGGCGGCCACGGCGGTGCTCAAGGGCATCGGCGGCATGTCGGGCATCAGCTATGCGCAGGGCCGTCTTTATGGTCGCTCGAGTCGCTGGATCATCAGCTATGACGTCAACAACTGGGCTGCCCCCATCGAGCAGCAGGAATCCGTCTTCATCCGCAACATGGGCATCGCGCGGGACAAGGGCCTCAACTCCGACAACAAGGATGCCTTCATCATCGTCACGAACGACCGCCGCATCCTGAAGCTTTCGGGAGACCAGGCGACGGTGGGCAACTCGACTGCCGCAAACAAGGTGGTCGTGCTGTGCGACAGCAATCGCGATCCCAACCTCACGGGCCCTCGTGACGTTGCCGTGGATAGCAGCGGCATCATCTGGGTCTGCAACCCGGCGGCCGGAACCGTGACCTCCTACAACCCGAATGGCAGTCCGCGTCCGACCGTCGTCACGGGCCTTGCCAACCCGTTGGGCATCGTTTACGACCCGACCACCAACCGGGTCTGGGTGACAGAAAACGGCGCGGCCCGCGTCACGTCGATCAACCCGTCCACAGCCGTCAAGGACAGCAGCGTGGCGACGGGTGGCGACGCGCCCCGAAACCTCGACATCAAGGACGGGACGATGTTCCTGGCCATGGATCAGGGCATCGGGCGCATTCCGGCCTTCGCGTCAGGGGGTTCCTACAGCCGAATCTACAACGGCCTTGGCGGCTACAACGACATCGCCGTCGACACGGACGGTGGCCTTCTGGTTCTCAACGGTGCCGGCCGCAAGCTGGACCCGACCTACACCTTCGATGTCGCCTGGTACAGCAACTATCACGGTCCGAGCTTCATGTGGCGCGGCGACGGCACCGTCTGGATCACGGACCCGATCCGCCTGGCGCGTGGCAGCGACGGCAACTGGGTCTACCGCTTCATCGGCGTCACGGACTGGCAGTCGGGGCCCCAACTGGCCGGCGTCGACAGCAACGGCAACCTCTACGGCAACGCGACCAGCCTGTGCGCCAATGACGTCACCGGCCGCTGGAGCGGTTCGGGGATTGCCCGTCAAGAATGGCACTATTCCGCGGCAGCAGGCAACTGCTGGAGTCCCGGCGTGGGTGCCTTTGCCGCCGATGCGCAGGGTCGGTTCTACATCCTGAGCCACTACGGCATGCGACTGGTCCGGGTAGGCACGGATGGCGCAGGCGAGAACTTCCCCGGAGTCGACAACAGCTACCGTACGTGGGGCATGTGGTCCGAGCCCGACGGGTCCGCGCTGTACCAATCGGTCTACAGCCACCATCGCGTCGAACGCTACGTCCCTGCGACCCGAACGCGGGAAATCATGCCCTTCGGCCTCAGCGCGGCGGAGATGTAGCCCATGCGCTTCAGAATCCTGATGACGTCACTCCTGGTCCTCGCGATGAGCGGTTGTTCGTTGGCACCCGTTCGGCAATCGGAGGGGGCCGGGACATCGGGCGGCGCGGCATCCGCCCCCTTTGGCGGACGACCCTCGGAGGTCGGCACCACCGCTGCCGTCTCCGGGACGCTCGCTCCATCCCGCAGCTATCACGTGCAGCTCAGCAACCTGCTGGACGACTTCGCGAGGGGGGCCACCGTCTCGCTCATCGAGACGGCCACGGGCCAGACGGTCGGCACGTCCCTCGCGGATGCGAGCGGCTCTTTCGTCATCTCGTTCGGCAGTGCCTTCACCCCCAAGCCGGAGGGCGACGGCCTTTACTCCGTGCCCTACATCATGGAAGCCATCAAGGGCATCAAGGGCCCGAATGCCCAGACCAACCAGGCAGGGGGAGACCTTCTCCGGTTGCGCACCATCGTCTGGTACGACTTCACGGCCAAGGGCTGGACGAGTCTGACATCGGCCACGCCCGGGCCCATCACCATCAGCCTGTCGACGACGACCATCGCCTTCTTCATCAGCCAGAAGACACTGGATGGCGAACCCATAAGCGCCCGCATCTACATGGGTGCGGTCGACCCGCAACTGGCCGGGCAGGCCCCGGCCGACTACCGCGAAGTCCTGTCCCTGCCGACGAGCATCTACCAATCGCTCTACACCCAGGTCGTCAACGCGGTCATCGCAGACCAGGATCCGATTCATTCCCTGGTCCTGGGCAACAATGGCCTCGTCGCCAACACGCAGACCAATTTCGAGGTCAACCGGGTCATCAGTCCCGTCTCCGGGACCATCGGCACGCGCGTCACCCTGACGGGTCGCAACCTCGAACCCGCTGCGGTCGAGGTGACCTTCGCCGGCGGCGTGACGGCCCCGGTCGCGCCGGGCAGCACACCTGCCAGTCTGCTTGTCGACGTACCGCCGGGTGCCCGTTCCGGCCTCATCCAGGTGCGGATTCGCGGCATCACGGCCTACACCAACACTTTTGCCGTCACGACGCGGGATGGCCGCAGCTCGGTTTTCACGGGCGGCAACGGCACATCCGTCGTGTGGACGGCGTCAGCCGATCAAGGCACGCTGATGAGCGTCGACGGCGACGGCGTGGTCCGAATCGTGAACCGCAGCCTGACGAGCCCCCGTGCCCTGCTGGTCAATCCGGAAGGACGGACGGCAAGTCCCTACTTCATCTACGTCGCGGACGCCGGGACGGGACGCATCGTCCAGATCCGGGACGATGGCACGCTGGTCAACGCCTCGTGGCTCTCGATGACGGATCCCCAGGCGCTCGCACTGGGACCGGATGGCGACTTGTATGTCGCCGAAGGCTCGGGTAACCGGGTAACGAGGAGCAAGGTCACGTGGGCCACTTCGTCGGGAACCAGCACGGTCAGCCAGGCCGGGATCGCCACATACGGCGGCCTGTCCGGCCCCCGTGCCCTGGCCTTCGACTTCGACGGCAATCTTTATGTCGTGGAACCTCCGGCGGACCGCGTGCGGCGCTTCAAGCCGGGCAGCGCCGACAGTGGAGCCTTGTCCCCGGCCATGACCGACTGGGCCTACACGGCCGGCCCTTCGGGCCTCGCCATCGATACGGAGGGTGCGTGCTACATCACGAGCCCCGGCCAGAACGTCATCCTCAAGGTCGATCGCTACCGCCGCTCGTCGCCTTTCCTGACCACGCAGGCGCCCGCTTCGATCTCCCGCGACGCGGCGGGGAATCTTTACGTCATCGATCAGGTCCGCGCGCTGGTGCAGCGCATCTCGCTGGCAGGAGATCGCAAGATCCTCGCCTATGGCCTGGCCCAGTTGCGAGGCATTGCTGCCGACGCCAGCGGCAACCTTTTCGTGGCCCTGCGGGACTCCGGCGCGATTCTCAAGCTGGAAGCCGATGGCAACACGACAAGAACACAGATTGCGGGCATCGCCGCCCCCTATGGATTGAATCTCAGACAGGGTCGACTCCAAGTCACCCATTCGGACAACGGGAATGCTTCCGAGGTGAACCCTGCACTGGGCACGGCGCGGGCCACCGTGGTCAGCGGCCTGAACCTGCCGGGTGCCCTCGATACCAGTGACGACGGTGCGACTCAGTATGTGGGTGCCCTGAACTGTGAAGGCATCTATCAGGACAGCTGGTGGAGGACGCCCATCGGCGAACCATACACCTATGCGGGCCTGCAGGTGGTGAACCAGGGCAGCATCCAGCTCTGGCGCCATGCCATCCACGGGACCTACGACTGGAACGGATTCGGCCAGACGCTCTGGCGCATGAGCGCGGGTGGCAACACCCACCTGCTTCTCGACCGGGACGACCGCAAGTTGCTCATGATCACGAGCACGGGTTCGGGCCACGAGATCGTCGACCGGACTCCTGCATTGGGTTCCTCGTCAAGCGCCGCATTCCCGGACCAGGTCTACGATCTGGTCTATGACGGGAGTCGCTATGCTTGGGTATCTTGCAAGGACGGCAAGGTCTGGCGGCTGGACCTGCAGTCGGGAACGGTTCCGACGGCTACGGCCATCAGCGGCTTCACGGGCACTCCATATGGCATGAGTTTGCTGGGCGGAGTCCTGTACGTCGTGGATCAGGGCACGACCATCCTGCGCAAGGTCAGTAACCCGACGGGCAGCGTCCAGGCCGATGCCGGCGGCATCAATGTGTCGGGGGCCAGCACCTCGATGATGGGCCTGACGACGTCCGGCGGCAACCTGTACGCGGCCGACTACGGCACGAAAACGCTCTGGCGGATCAGCTCGGATGGGTCTTCCACGGCCCACGTCACCTTCAACGGGGGGCCTTCCAGGGTCAGGACGCTCAGCAACGGTGACATCCTCGCACGTGTCAGCGACGGTGTTTTCTATCTGACCTCGACCACTGGCGCTCCGGCACCGCGGCAGTACCTCTCCACGATTGGCTGCACCGGTTGCAGCGTCATCGAGTACTTCGTAGACGCAGGCGACAATGTCTCTTGGTCCCAGCCTCGCCAACATGACACCGTCGGAGCCCGAGGGGCCATGAACGTCCGGGAAATCCAGCGTCTGGGCGACTGGGTCTATGGCGCCGCCACGAACGCCGTCGTGGGCTGGAGCGTATCGGCCTATGGCAGCGGCCGGACCAACGGCCGCAGCATCGTCGGCGTAGGCAACCCGACGGGTATCGCCGTCCGGGCCGGCAGCGACGAATTCTACGTCCTGAACAGCGGCGGCGGCCTCTACTCTGTCACCACGGCCGGAAACACGTTTGGCGTTACGGGCCGCACGACCCTGCCGGGTTCCTCCGGATGGGGCCTCGAGTGGGTCCCCACCGACAACCGACTCGTCGCGACCCAGCCGGGTACGGGCAACATCTACGATATCTCGACCTCGACCT
>VGJW01000020.1 GCA_016867265.1 Candidatus Tanganyikabacteria bacterium | reverse complement strand
CCTGATGTAGTAGAACAGACCATCGCGCTGCTCGAGGCGCAGGGCGCCCGCGTCATGCAGCACCGTCTCGGCCGGCCCGAGCAGCAAGGTCCCCCCGGGCGCCACGCAAGCTGCGAGCTTGCGGTTGACGGAGCGGCACGTATCCTTGGCGAAGTAGGCGAGCACGTTGCGGCAGAGGACGATGTCGGCCTGGCCCTCGAGCAGGGTCTGATAGCCTTCGTCGGGCACCAAGTTGTGCGTCGCGAAGGTCACCATCTCGCGCACCTCGGCCTTCACGCGATAGCCGTCCGGCTCGGCGTCGTGCCACGGGGCAAGGTCCTCGAGCGTCGTGCCCCGGAAGCTGCGCTTCAGGAACAGGCCCGCGCGGGCACGCTGGATGTAGGCCGAATTGAGGTCAGTGGCCAATATACGGATACGGTGGGGGGCCTCGTCGCCCAGGACCCGTCGCGCCGCAATGGCCAGGCTGTAGGCTTCTTCACCCGTCGAACAACCGGCCGCCCACGCCACGATGGGCCGCGACAGATCCCGGAGCAACCGGGGCAGCACCTCCTCCTCGAGCAACCTGAAGTGCAGGGGGTCCCGGAAGAACCAGGTCTCGCCCACCGCAGCCATGCGGATGAGGTCCTGCTCGTGGGCCTCGGGGTCCCGGACGAGGCGTTGCGCCGTAGCCTCGGGCTCCTCGCCGGGTCGTCCCAGCCGCTCGAGGGCCATCTCGGCCATGTCACCATCGAGGACCCGACCGTAGCGCTGGGCGATCAGGCGGGCCACGACCGTGCGAGGGGCCGGGGCCGGGGTCAAGAGGTCCTGTTGGGACAAGGTAGCGTCTCCCTGCCCGACGGATGCGACCACCGGACAATCTCCCATGTTATGCCCCACGGCGGCGGGTATCTGCACCCTTCGAGCAAGCGCCAATGAGTTTGTCACCTCATCCGGGGCTCAGGCACAATGTCGGGCAATCCCGACAACAAGGAGCGCCCCATGCCCCAGGAACCAGCCGCGATTGCCTCGGTGCTGCAGGAGTCCCGGGCCTTTCCGCCACCGGAGGCCTTCAGCCGCGCCGCCGTCGTAGGGGATTCGGATCGCCATGAGCGCCTGCAGGCCCTCTCCCGGGAAGCGCCGGAGGTCTTCTGGCGCGAAGTCTCCCGCGAGCTGCACTGGTTCCAGCCGTTCACGACGGTGCGATCCGGTTCCGGACCCGACACGCGCTGGTTCGAGGACGGCACGACGAACCTCGCCTACAACTGCCTCGATCGCCATCTCGAAGGACCGGCGCGGAACCGGGCCGCCATCATCTGGGAAGGCGAACCCGGCGACACCCGCACGCTGACCTACCTCGAACTGCACCGCGAAGTCTGCCGGATGGCCCTGGTTCTTTCGGAACTGGGCCTCGCCAAGGGAGACTGCGTCGGCATCTACATGCCGATGGTGCCCGAGGCGGCCATCGCGATGCTGGCTTGCGCCCGACTGGGTCTGGTCCACTCCGTGGTCTTCGGCGGCTTCAGCTCCGAAGCACTCAAGGACCGGATGAACGATGCGGGAGCGCGGGCCATCATCACCGCCGACGGAGGCTGGCGCCGAGGCCAGGTGGTCCAGCTCAAGGCGCAGGTCGATGCGGCCGCACCGTCCATCCCGACGCTCGAGCACGTCCTCGTCGTGCGACGCACCGGCACCCCCGTCGCATGGACCGAGGGCAGAGACGTCTGGTGGCACGAGCGTCGCAGCTTGGTAGGCGAGCAGCACGAGGCCGTGCCGGTGGGTGCCGAGGACCGACTTTTCATCCTCTACACCAGCGGCACGACAGGCAAGCCCAAGGGCTTGGTCCACACGACCGGGGGCTACATGGCCCAGGTCTTCCTGACCTCGCGGTTCATCTTCGACCTGAAGGAGCAGGACGTCTATTGGTGTACGGCAGACGTGGGCTGGATCACGGGCCACAGCTACGTCGTCTACGGACCCTTGCTCTCGGGTGCCACGGTCTTCATGTACGAGGGTGCCCCGCTGCATCCCGGGCCGGATCGATTCTGGTCGATGATCGCGCGCTGGGGCATCACCATCCTCTACACCGCCCCGACGGCCATCCGGACCTTCATGAAACTGGGCGACGACCATCCCCGGCGCCACGACATGAGCACGCTGCGGTTGCTGGGGACCGTTGGCGAACCCATCAACCCTGAAGCCTGGATGTGGTATCACCGCACGATCGGAGGCGAGCGCTGCCCGATCGTGGACACGTGGTGGCAAACGGAAACGGGGGCGATCATGATTGCTCCGCTGCCCGGCATCACCACAACGCGCCCGGGATCGGCCACACAGCCCTTCTTCGGAATCAGGCCCGACATCGTCGACGGCCAGGGACAACCCGTTCCGGACGGCCAGGGCGGCTACCTCGTCATCCGGGAGGCTTGGCCCTCGATGGCCCGGACCATCCATGGCGATCACGCACGCTACCTGACCCAATACTGGTCCCAGGTCCCCGGCAGCTATTTCACCGGCGACGGGGCCCGCAGGGACGCCGATGGCTGCTACTGGATCATGGGGCGGGTGGACGATGTCATCAACGTCGCGGGCCATCGCCTCGGCACGATGGAAATCGAATCGGCCCTCGTCAGCCACGCCGCGGTGGCCGAGGCAGCCGTCGTCGGTCGGCCCGACGAGGTCAAGGGCACGTCCGTCGTCGCCTTCGTGACCCTGAAGGCAGGACGCAAGGGCGACGAGGCTCTGAAAGGCGAGCTCCGCAACCACGTGGCCACGGAAATCGGGGCCATTGCGCGTCCCGAGGAGATCCGGTTCACCGACGCCCTCCCCAAGACCCGATCGGGCAAGATCATGAGGCGCTTGCTGCGGGAACTCGCCGGTGGCGGGGAAGCTTTCGGGGATACGACGACGCTCGAGGACCTGTCCGTCCTTGCGGCGCTGCGCCAGGACGACGAAGGGTGACAGGAGGCAGCCACGCCTCTTAGAATAAAGCCATGGCCGTAGCCCGCCCCGAATCTTCCTGCCAGCCGGAACCCAGTCCCGAGCTGATCGCCTGCATGGCCGTGCTGGACGCACGGCTGGGCTTGCTCGAGGCCTCCCTCGGCCTCTAGGGCCGACGCTGCCGGCTCAGCCTTGGCCCACGGGGCGGGGCCCCACGAAGACCTCGTCTCCGCTGACCGTCACGGGAAACCGGGCGACACACAGGTCAGGACTGCCCGGCATCTCTCCGGTCGTGATGTCGAAGGGCCAGCCGTGCAAGGGACAGTAAAGGTTGCGACCCTCGAGAAAGCCCTTGGACAAGGGCCCCCCGCGATGGGGACAGGCATCGTCGATGGCCCAGAATCCACCCTCGGCGTGGACCACCACGACCTCGTGGTCGCCGACCGTGACCACCTTCCAAGTGCCCTCGGGGATCTCGTCCACCCGTCCTACGCGTACCGCATCGTTCATGCCGGCATACTAGCAGGTCAAGCCGCCCGGGTAGTCGTCGCGACCTCGCCACCGACCTCGACCCTAACGACCCGAAAGGCGAGGCGCATCTCGAGAATTTCGGTCACGACACCGGCAAGCAGCCCCGAAAGGCCCACGAGGAAACAGACCTCGGCAGCCGCACGCCATGCCCCCGGAACACCGCGCGCCGCGAAGGCCAAGGCAAGGGTGCAGGCGAGGAAGGCGGCGATGCCCCCGTAGAAGAAGACGACGGAGGCCTGTACCCAGCGTCCACGGGCCACCATCAGGGGCAACTGCCGTTCGATGCGCGCAAGGCGTGCGCCCTCGGGCTCGGACAAGGCCACCAGGGTCCGCAACTGACGACGCTCGGAAGCCAACTCCCGGATGCGATCGACGATGGACGAGAATCGGCCTTGAAGGCTCGTGGCGAGAATGGCCCCGGTGGACATGGCTACGGCCGGGGCGAGGGCCGTCGCGATCAGGTCGTCAGGCGCCACGAATCCTCCGCTGTCATTGACTCGTGAGCCGGATGGCTGGGTAAAATCATCCTTGGCACGCATCGTCTCGTACCCCACGGGCGGGACACGTGCGCAGTCCGGAAGGAGCCACTGTTGTTCAAGTCCTTGCCAACCCGTGCGACGACGGCCCTCGAGGTCCAGTGCGCCACCTGCGGCATCATCCTTCACGTGGAGCCTGTCCGCGGCGAGGTGACCGCCTGCGTGTGCGGCCAGATCTTGGATATCGCCGTCCCCCAGGCCGCCTAGGCCAAGCTGCGGCCCCCAAGGCCGCGCTCGAGGACCCCGGCCACGTGCCCGGGGTCCTTTTCGTCGAGATGGGGGCCCCAGCCGAGCCTCACCATCCGGCCTGCCTCGGCCGCCGTGAAGCCCAAGGCCAGCAGGACATGGCTGGGCGCCCCGGATTGGCACGCAGCCCCGGAGGAGAACCCGAGTTCGGGGCAGGCGCGCATCATGTCCGTCGCCGTTCGGTCCGGCAATACGAAGGCAAGATGGCCGGGCAGGCGACGCTCGGCGTGGCCCAGCCACCGGACATCGGGCAAGGCGTCGTCCACCACGCGACGCCAGCCAGCCGCGGCATCGCGCGCGCGCTCCGACCACGCCGCGACACTTGCCTCCGCCCTCGCCAAAGCGGCAGCGAGGCCTACCACCAGCGGCACGGGGACGGTACCTCCCCGGCGTCGCCCCTCCTGCCCGCCCCCCGGGACTTGCGGCTCGAGGCGAACTCTGGGGCTCCGACGCCGCGCCATGAGCAGGCCGACGCCCTTGGGGCCGTAGGCCTTGTGGGCCGAAAGCGACAACAAGGCCACATGCGGGACGACCTGCCCCAAGGGCACGCGCCCCGGCACCTGAGCACCATCGGCATGCAGCGGCACACCGGCGGCACGACACAGGGCACCCAGCTCCGGCAGCGGTTGCAGCGTCCCTATCTCGTTGTTGGCCGCCATCACGGAGACCAGGGCCGCCGGTTCGCGCAGGGCATCCTCGAGGGCCTCTGGCGGGACCATGCCGTCGCCGTCTACGGGCAGAAGCGTCACGCGCCCGCCCTGCCGCCCCCACCGGCGGGCGACCTCGAGGACCGAGGCGTGCTCCGTCGGCTGGCATACCAGGCGGCTTCCGGCCCCGGCCGCCTCGAGGACACCCATGAGGGCGAGGTGGTTGGCCTCGGTCGCCCCGCTCGTGAAGACCAGTTCGCCGGGCTCGATGCCAAGGAGGCCGGCAAGCTGGTCGCGGGCACCCTCGAGGGCGCCCCGGGCTTCCCAGCCCCACGCGTGCCCGGCGGAGGCGGGATTGCCGAACCGCTCGGAGAACCAAGGCCACATCGCCGCAAGAACCTCCTCGGCGACCGGCGTCGTGGCGTGCACGTCCAGATACCAGGCACGGCCCCGGACGATCCGGTTGTGCACGGTTCTCCCTGTCATGGCTTTTGAGAGCATGGCGCATGGGGTATGGTGATGTCCAACACAGCCCCGGTCGCCTGCCGCAAGGTCCGGAGACGACGAGAAATCCTGCCCCGACCCTCTGCCCCGGTGACCTGCATGCGAGCCCCACGGCCCCTCTCGGCGAGCGCCCAGCCCCTGTCCGTCGCGTTGCGTGCGGCGTGCGTGGCGGTCTTGGCCAGTCTGCTCGGCGCGTTCGCGGAACCTGCGCTGGCGCAGCTTCCGGCGGGACCGGCCGATGCCCGGCAGGACGGCGTGGTGCTCGAGGAACTGAGCTACGAGAAGCTGCTCGAGGAAAGCCTGAAGCAGGCGATGTCGTCCTACCTGGGCAACGACAGGTTCATCGTGCAGGTCCGCGTCAAGATGCAGCGCATCCAGGGGCAAGGTCCGCGTCCGTTGCAGGTCCTGCCCCCCCCGTTGCAGCCGGCGCTCACGGCCAACCTGCCCGGGACCGATCCGTTGGATCCTGACGAGGTGGACCTGCCCGGCCTGCCGGCGCGTCCCGCTGCCGCCAGGCCGGCAGCCGCTCCTGTCGCGGCGCCGCCCTCCCTGCCCCCCGTCGCCCAGCAGGCTGCGGGCCCTGTCGCCGAGGCTGCGGGCCTGCGCATCGATCGGGTCCGCATCCTGACGGTCATCGAGAAGAACCTCGCCCAGGAAGAGCGTGATTTCATCGAAAAGCTGATCTACCAGAAAGCCGACCTCAACTTCGCCCGCGGCGACAGCCTCGAGATCATGAACCGGCAGTTCCCGCCGACGCTGCAGAAGGCCGCCGCCCTCGCTGCCACCGGCACGGACAGCGTGACGACGGCAGCCGGCCTGCCCGTGGCGGCCCCCTTGGCAGCAGGTGCCGCACCCTTTGCTGGCGAGAGCGACCCTGCCATCCGCACTATGTTGGCGACCCTGCTCGGCCTGCTGGGCCTCGGCCTCATCCTGGGCCTGGTGGCGCTGCTGCGGCGGCGCAAGCCCGATGCCGCTCCTGGAAGTGACGCGCCGCCGGCGTGGGCGTCAGCCCTGATGCCACAGCCGGCCAAGGAAGCCCAAGTCCCCGCGGGCCCCTCCGCGGAAGAGCAGCGTGCGGCCCGGGCCGCACAGGCCCTGCGGCAGGAAATCGTGGCCATGCTGCTTGAGCAACCCGAGTTGGCCTCGCCGATGATCGGCGGCCTGGCCCGGCGCGAAGAAGGCCTGCAAAAGGTCGCCAACCTGCTACGTGTCCTGGGCATGGCCCAGGCCGCCCGGACCGTGCCCGGCCTTGCCGATGAGGAGCGGACCCGCGTCGAGGCCGCGCTGCTCTCGACCCGCGAGGTGGCGGCCGATGAAGCCGTCGCCGTGCTCGAGGAGGCTTACCCCCTGCTCGTCGCGGCCAAGGCCGAGCAAGGTGCTCAGGTCGGGCGCAAGCTTGCCCCCTTCAGCTTCCTTGATCGCATCGACGATTCCCAGGTTCTGTGGATCCTGCAGGACGAAGGGTCCAAGGTCCGGGCGCTGGTGCTGTCCCAGTTGCCCTACAAGCGGGCTGCAGGCCTGATGGCCAAGTGGCCGGTCGAGGAACAGGGTCCCGTCGCGACGGCGCTGGGCGAGCTCGAGGCCATCCCGCTCACGACGTTCGAGAGCATCGCCGAGAAGTTGGCGATGAAGGCGTCGCAGGCGCCGTCCTTCAGTGCGGTCGTCACCGATGGCGTCGGCCTGCTGGTCAACATCCTCGACAATGCCGACGCGACCACCGAGCAGCGCATCCTCGACAATCTCAAGACCCAGAACCCCGACATGATGCGCAAGGTCCGCGAACTGTACCTGACCTTTGCCGATCTGCCACGACTCCCTGCCGCCGTCATCAAGGACGCCGTACGCGAACTTGATCCCGGCGTCGTCGCCCAGGCGATCCGGGACGCCGAGGAGCCCTTGCAGGAGGCCGTGCTGGGTGCCATGACCGACAAGCGGCGTGCCCTGCTGATGGACGCGCTCGAGCGCCTCGAAGGTCAGCCGGTCGACCCGGATGGCGCCGAGACCGCCCGGCGCGAGGTCGTGGGCCGGATCCGGGACATGGTGCGCCAAGGCCGCTTCTCGATGAAGACGCTGGCGGAGGGCTAGGCCATGGGTTCCTGCCGTCCCTCCCTGATGGCCTTCGGGCTGACCGCCAGCCTGATCGTGCATCCCGTCGTCGCCCGGGCCCATGCGGCCGTCGAGCACCTGGGCGAGCTCCGCCCGGGCATGAGCCCCCAGAAGGTAGTCGAGTTCCTTGGCGTACCCATGTCGCAGATGACCAGTGGTCCGGAGGGCACGATCGAGGAAATGACCTACGGTCAGCCGGGCTCCGCCAGGTACATCCTCCGATTCGAGGAAGGCCGCCTGCGCGAGGTCGTCGACGTCGCCTCTGGCGTGGCCGGCCGGCCCGGTGCGGTCGTTGCGGCCAAGGCCGAACCAGCACCGGCCGCAGCGCAACCCGAGGCCACTCCTCCGACCGTGAACCCGACGGCGTCGCAACTCGCCGAGGTGCCGCCCGAGGCTGCGCTTGCACCAGCCGAGGCCGCTTCCGCTCCCGAGATGCCCTCAGCCTCTCAGGAAGTTGCAGCAGAGCCCGAACCACGACTGGCTCCCGAGCCGACGGCTGGTCCGACCCCCGCAGAAGGCGCCTCGGTCCCCGTCACGCCACCTTCCGTGCCCGCAGCGGTCGTCGGCCCCCTTCCGCCGGCTCCCCAGGCTCCCGTCATGCCGGGCGGAGAGGTTCCCGCGCCGCCAACAACCGTGGTTGCCGTGCCCTCGGCACGTCCTGCCGGGCCCGATTTGCGCGTGGCACCGCCGCCTGCCCCTATGGCGGCACCTCTTGCGGCATCTCGGACCAACCCTTACGCACGGCAACCGGGCGAAACGCCCGCGCCCGCATTCCGCTTCGTCTCCGAGCCAACGCCCCGGGTGCCCCGTCTCGACGAGTTCGTGCCGACGAGGCCGGCGCCAGTGGCGGCCGCACCCGCGCAGGCGGCGCCAGCGGCAGCGGCACCAGCGGCCGATCCGCCACGCCAGGGGGGAGACTTCATCCGCCTCAAGCGCAAGGGCAGTTCGGTGGACCTTGAAAGCTTGCTGTTCCCCGAGGATCGCGACCTGTACATGAAGGTGGTGGTGCCCCCGGAACCCAGTCCCGAGCCCAAGCCTGCCGTGGCCGAGCCTGCGGTGATGCGCGCGCCCCAGGCCATGATGGGGGGTGAGGGCTACGGCCCCGCTGGCATTCAACGGTCCGAGGCGCGTTTCCAGCAGGATTCGAACGCACGGTCGGACAACCGCTCCGACACCAACATCCGCAGCGACAGCACCATCCGGTCCGACGCGAACCAGCGCAGCGAGGTCTCGGAACGCTCCAAGGTCGAGTCCGTCTCGAAGATCGAAATCGAGAACAAGTTGCCAACGGACTTCAAGTTCCCGACGTACCCGACACCGCCGCCTTATCCGACGCCTCCCCCCTATCCGTCACCACCGGTCGTGGTGTTGACACCGTCGCCGGGTGAAGTGGCGGCCCTGGCCGGGGAGATCCAGCGCCGTTTCCTGTCGGCGCAGCGTCTCGCCTACTCGGGACGTTACGACAAGGCCCTGGCCGAGGTGGCCCGGGCACTCGACCTGTCCCCGGACAATGCCCAAGTCCTGGCTCTGCAGGGCTCCATCTACTACAAGATGGGTGATCTGGGGCTCGCCCGTACTTCCTGGTCCAGAGCCTTGGACCTCGACCCCGGCCTGACGGACGTCCGCCAGAGCCTGGGGCGCATCAACGCCCGTTCCCGCCGCTGACCCCTGCCACCAAACCCTGATTCAGGTGACCCCGATGATTCGTCGCACGCTCGTTACCCTCGCCGGCCTGGCTGCGCTCGGCCTACACGCGCCGGCAGCCCTCGCCGCCGACAACAAGCCGGCAGGCAGCGAAGACCCGGCCGTTGCCATGCTGACCAGCCCGGCACTGTTCGACCAACTCTTCGCGGGGTTCCCGGACTCCATCCGGACGGTGGATCCTGGCCTGGTCAAGGTCGTGGTCTTCCGTGAGACGCGCCAGGACCGCTTCCCCGAGCTCAACTCGCTCATCGAGTCCCGCATCACGGATGAGCTGATCCGGACGAATCGGTTCCGGGTGGTCGAGTGTCGCGAATGTCGGACCCCTCGTGTCGTGTCCGACGACAAGAGCTTCAGCTACTCCAACACCATCGAGAGCAACGCGCGTCTCGCCGAGATTGGCCATCAGCTTGGCGTCGACGGCGTGCTGATGTGGCACACCATGGGCACGGGCAAGAACGTCATCGTCAACTTCAAGCTCGTCCGGGCGCTGGATGGCGCCATCGTCTGGTCCAAGAGCTTCCAGACCGAGCCCAACCGCGACGTCGTGGCCGAGCGCCGCCAGAAGGCCGAGGAAGAGCGCCGCTACGGAGACTCGGGCCTCTACATCAGCGGTGTATTCCAAGGCCTGTCGACCTCGCGGGGCAACCCCGAGACCGGTACGCCCATCACCGCGGACGGCAGTCTGGGCCTGAGCCTCGGACTGCTGCGCCAGAGCAGCTTCCTCGACAACTTCGCCTTCGGGATCGAGGGTGGCTTCTCGTCGCTCGGCAAGCCCGTCAAGCAGGAAGTCAGCGTCCAGTTGTTCAACCTCAACGCAGCGTTCCTGCTGTCTCTCGATCCGCTGTTCTACAAGGAGACGAAGAACCGCGTCGTCAACCTCTACGGCGGACTCGGCCAGGGGTTCCTCGTGGGTTACAACGACCTCCGCAATGCCTTGCTGACCAAGGCCGGCCTGATGCTTCGCTTCACCCCGGAAAGCTTCCTCAACCTGGGCTTCGTTAACTTCCCCGCGCAGAAGGGCATTCGCCAATCGACGGAAAACGGCCTCGACAACACCGTCGATGTCGGCGGCTTCACCTACGAGGTCGGCGTCGGCTTCATCTTGAAGTAACGCCGCGGAAAAGCACACGGGCCGCTCGCCAAACACCGGCGGGCGGCCTCGTCACGGCCGGGACGGGTTCAGACCCCGACGGGCTGGACCTGGTAGACCGTCTCGCGCGGCTCGACATCCGAACCGGGTCGGACCGACTTCTCCGTGACGATGAACTTCACGGGGGCACCGGGCCACGCCAAGGCATCGGCCGTCACCAGTTCACCGACCTCGCGATCGGGGTCCCGGTCGAGTTCCATCATCGTGCCATCGGCATGTCGGACGCGGATGCGGTGGCGCAGGGCGGGTTGGGGCACGAGGTTCCTCAAGACGGCTGGGGCCGGCCAAGGCTATCAGGGGATGGGCGGGGGCGTCAATCGCGGGGTTATGCGACCCGCGTCCGGGGGTACGAAAAAGGGGGCCAAATGGCCGCATCCACGGGCGAAAGGGGTCACGGGCATTGATGTTCGAGCCACGTGGACATGCCTTCGTCTTCCAGCTTGACGGGGACGCCGAGGCCTGTGACGTGGCAGGGACCACGGAGGCCTTGCTCGACCGTTTCGGAGAGGGGCGCATCTCGATCCGGATCGCGGAGTCGGGCGAGGGCTTCCTCGGCTGCATCGAAGGATGCTCGGGCGAGGAAGCCGCCCGGCTGATCGAGGGCATGCGGGACCTGTCGATGGCCTCCCAGGACCTCATCATCCACCTGGGTGGCTGGGGGTCGGCGTTGCCCCCGACCCGGATGCGTGCCGGCACCTTCGAACTGTTCGCACCCGTCTACGAGGCCTTTTGCCAGCAGTACAGGGGGCTGCGCCCAGCGTCACTTGAGCGGTATTCTTGACGGGGTATGCCCCCCGCACTTGAACAACCCTTCCGCATAGGCCCGCTGACGCTCGACAGCCGGGTCATCCTGGCGCCGATGTGCGGCGTCTGCGATGTCCCCTACCTGAAGCTCCTGCGTCGTTTCGATCAACGGTCCCTGATCTTCCACGAGATGTTCAGCGCCGTAGGCCTGGTGCACTGGAAGAGTCGCCTGAAGGTCGATATCCCGCCGGGCTTGCGTCCGCTGGGCCTGCAGATCTTCGGCCACGAACCCGAGACCATGGGTCAGGCTGCCCGGATCCTGGCGGCCGCAGGCACCGACGTCATCGACCTGAACCTGGGCTGCCCCGTCCCCAAGATTGCCAAGAACTGCGACGGAAGCGGTCTGCTCAGGGACCTGCCGCTGCTCGGGCGCATCCTCACGGCCATGGTCGGGGCCGTGGGCGACCAGGTTCCCGTGACGATCAAGATGAGGCTGGGCTGGGACGAAGAGATGCGGAACCATGTCGCTGTCGCCCGGCTCGCTGAATCCTGCGGCGTGCAGATGATCACGGTCCACGGCCGGACGCGCAGCCAGATGTACTCGGGCTCGGCCGACTGGGAAGCCATTGCCGAGGTGGCCTCCGCCGTCTCCGTGCCCGTGGTCGGCAACGGAGACCTGTGGGACCCCCTGATTGCCGCGGAACGTCTCAAGGCCTCAGGCTGCGCTGGCGTCATGATCGGTCGGGGTGCCCAGGGGAACCCATGGATCATCCCGCGCATCGATACTTACCTGAAGACCGGTGAGATGCCCCCCGAGCCTGCTCCGGACGTTCGCCTCGGGGTGGCCCGGGAACATTGCCGGCTGCTCATCGAGGAAAAGGGCGAGGCGCAAGGCGTGCCCGAGTGTCGCAAGCATGTGGCGTGGTACACCAAGGGCCTGCCGGGCTCCGCCGAGTTGCGCCACGCCGTCAACCAGACACGCACGGCCGAGGCCCTGTTCGCCGTACTCGACGACTATGCCCTTCCGGCATGATTTAGGCGCCTCATCAGCGAACCTTAACCCCAAGACGTCAGTTTGACGGCATCTCCGACGATAATCGAGGCATGCACCTCTACGGCGCCCCCCCGGCCACGATCCGCAGGCTCAGGGCCCTCGCGGCCGTGGCTTGCGTGGCACTGGCCGGCTGCGGCGGCTCCCCTGCAGGGACCGAGGTGCCGGCACCAACGCCGACGCGAGCCCCCTTCGAGGAGCCCAAGGGGGCCCCGACCCGGTTCTACATGCAGAACGTGGCCTACCGCATCGACGAAGAGGTCGTCGTCGACATGCCCGCGATGGATGCAGACCTGTTACCTTACGATATGGGCAAGCCGCTGGTTCCCGGCAACATCAATGACTTCCTGGTCAAGGTCCACGTGGCCGAGTTCACCCTGACGGAGCAGGCCATGGCCGCGATGATGAACCGGTACGTGCTCAACTTCCCGGGCTCGCCCATCAGCGACATCCGCATCTCATGCAGCAACGGGCGCTTGCGCCAGACGGCCAAGCTCAAGAAGTTCGGCGTCACCACGACCTGCGAGATCGAGGGGGAGCTGCGTCCCAACGGCAAGGGGCAACTCGTTCTGCGCCCGGACCGGGTCAAGTCCAACGGCCTCCCGGTCAAGGGCCTGCTCGATGCCTTCGGGGTGGACCTGGCCGAGATGCTCAAGGCCCGCGAAGACAAGGGCGTGCGTATCGAGGGCAACGACATCATCCTCTACCCGGACCGCATGATCCCCCCGCCCGCGATGAAGGCCTTCTGTATCGGCGCCACGATCCAGCAGGGTCGGGTCACGATGCGCTTCGACGACGGCGTCCGGCGCGAGCGTCCGACACCGCCCGAGCCGGCCCGGAACTACATCCTGATGTGGGGCGGCAACGTCCTCATCAACAACAACCTCGTACTCGATGCCAAGCTGCAGATGATCGATGATACGCCTGACTCGCCGATGCAGTACTACATGCCGATGTATCGCGAGCAACTGGAGACAGGCTTCGTGGTTTCGACGCCCCGCGGCGAGATGATCGCCTACCTGCCGGACCTCAACGGGACCAAGGTCGAGCGCCCCCGCTACCGCCCCCCCCTGCCCATCCCCTCCCGCTGAGCCGGCGAACGGACCGCGGTCACAACGGGCGGGCAGCGGGAATGCTAGACTGCGTTGCACCCGCGATCGTCAGGTAGAAGATTGGGCCTATTCGACAAGCTGCTGGACCTCCTGAAGGGGGGTTTCGGCCGTGGCAAGAAGGGCCGAAAAAAGGGCAGGAAGGACCGCACTGGCTCAATCGCCGCGAAGGGTCGTACCGCTCCGCCAAGAGGTACCGCTTCACTTGCGGCGCGCGGCACGGGCAAGCTGGACCCAGCCGCCGTACCCGAGGGCAAGGCTGCGCCCAGGGACTTCTTCTCCCCGCGCAAGGCCGGTGACAGCGTCGCCTCGCCCACCGGACGCACCTGGGGCAATGCGCAGGGCGACGAGCCCAGGAGCAAGACAAACGAACTGACCCAGACGATGCGCATCCGCATCGAGAGCTTTTTCCGGCGCAAGGACGAACCAAAGGACCTCAAGCGCCGAAAGCCGCTCTTCGACGACTTGAGGCCCATGTACGACCGCGGGGACGTCGCGGCCATCGGCCTGCTCATCGAGGACCGCACCGCTGAGGCCGACAGCCTGCTGCGTACTGAGGCAGCCCGCATCGAGGCACTGAAGAGCCTCGAGAAGGCGCTGCGCGATGCCGCGCGCAGTCGTCAGGCGGCCGTACTCAAGCCGCTCGCCGTGCGCCTCGTGGGCGAAATCGGCCTGCTTGGTGACGACATTCTGAAGGAAGCTCGAGAAGTTCGCGGCATCGTCCCCAAGCTGCAGGAAGCACTCGAGGCTCGGCAACCCGACACGATCGAGACGTGGTGCCGCGACTTCGACGTCCGCCTCATCCGTCTCGATAAAGAGATGCACCGCCAGTCGCGGTTCCTGGCCAAGGTCGGCGGCAAGCTGCTCAAGGGCCTGACGGCCAAGGACTTCGCCGCGGTAGCCGGTCTGACGGAACAGGTCATCACGGCGGGCTCGGTCGTGGCTGCCGGTGGCGAGGATGTCGAGATTCCCGAGGTCACCGACCGGACCGAGGTCTCGGCCGTGGGTAACCAGGACAAGTGGAAACTCATCGACAAGCAGTTGCTGCAACTCGTCGAGACCCTGAAAGCCCGGCAGTATCCCTTCGTCGTACCCCTTGCCATCCTGGTCCATTGCGACAGCGCCGTGATGGGGGATCAGGTCTTTGGCCGGGCCGTCGAGCTCATCAAGGGCGGTATGGCGCTCCGCAAGATGATGAAGGGCGAAGTCGACCCCAACCTGTTGCGCAGCGCCAGCGTTCTCGCCCGCACCGCCGAGGTCTTCGACGGGCTCATCGTGAATCGCTCGAACCAGATGGCGGAGTTGGCCGAAGCCTGCGCCAACGAGATCAAGGGTGGCCAGCACGTGGCCGCGCGCAAGGCCGCGATGGATTTGCTGCGCACCTCGGAGTTGCTCTCCGACCCCACCGTGACCAAGGCCGCGAAGCTCCGATCCGACATCGCCAAGGTCGAATCGGCGCTCAAGCGCAAGAGCCTTGGAGAGGCCAGCCTGCTGCTGGACCATGCTCTGGAGACCTGAGGAGGCTCCCCCGACACCATGAACATCATCAGACCTATCGGCACCGTTGCCCTGCTCGCGGCCTCGTTCGTCATCGCCGCGCCTGCCCAGGCCCAGATCCGGCGCTCCAGCCCGACGCCCGCCAACAATGCCCCCGCCGTGCCGGCTCCCCCGGCCGTACCCGCGCCGGCCGCACCGGCGGTTGCACCTGCCAAGGCACCCGGGGGCACAACCGACGGCCTCGTCATGAGCGGCAAGGTCGCCAAGGAGACGGCCGACGAGGCCCCCGCATCCGGCGGCGTGAGCCTTGGCTGGCCCCCCAAGCTGCCCCCCTTCTTCTGGATGGAAGTGATGGCGGGTTCTCGCTACCAGCAGGCCGTGAACAACAGCTTCCTGTCGTTCGAGGACGCCAACTTCAACGTTCCGGAAACCAACGAGGCGGTCACGATCCCCAACCTGCAGAACCCCAAGCTTGCGTCGCAGGCCTCTAGCGGTGCATCGCTCAACGCGCTCAAGGCCGAGTTGGGCTTCTTGATCTTCTCGGGCGGCCTCGAGGCCGCCGGCATGCGGACCGCCCCCGGCAATGCCCAGGCCGTTTCGGTCCCCAGCACGCTGCTTTCCGCCCCTTCCCCCCTGCTCAGCCAAGGCTACACCGGCTTCTTCGGCAAGGCGCTCGGCCTGCGCGCCGGCTACCGTCGCGAGACTTACCGGGGCATCCCGGGTGTCGCGCCGGACAAGGACGTTTCGCTCAACGAGTTCCTGGTGGGCTACGGCCTGGGCTTGGGCCTCGGCCCGGTCAGCGCCGGCCTTGACCTGTTGGGCGGCATCGCGCCACTGACGGTAGCGGACGGGGCGGCGGCAGCCGCGACCCTTGCCCCCGTGGAGGCCGAGGCAGCCCTCGGCTTCACGCTGTACGGCATCAAGGTCAAGTTCGGCCAGCGCTTCCGCCTGACGGGCTATGGCACGGACTTCGGCTCCGCCTTCGGCAGCCTGCTGAGCCCGGTCGTGCCGACGGCGCTGAATCCCGCGAGCGTGCTCAACGGCTTGGCCCCCACGGCCGTGCAGAGCGCTGCCGTGGCCAAGGCCAAGACGCTGCAGGACACCTTCCGGGCGACGGTAGAATCCGGTCCGTTCTTCGAGGCCGGCGTCTCGTTCTGAGCCTTCCGGCACGTCACCGCGATCCCTTCGGCAAGCCTTGCCGGGGGGGTCGTCCCCTTGGGTCGTCAGACCGCAGGCGCGTCCAGCATCTCGGCCACAAGCAGCGGATGCGGCGAGGCCTTGGGGCGGGCCGCCTTGAGCCGGGCCAACGCCTCGCCGACCCCGATGTCCTGATCGTGCATCAGCCAACCCAGCACGACGGTTGCCGAGCGCGAGACTCCGTGGACGCAATGAACGTAGACGCGATGCTCCTCGGCTTGACCCAGCACCCGGACAACATGGGCCACGGCCTGGCGCAGCAGGTGCCCCCGCACACCGGCGCCATCCTCGGCATCCCCGATGGGGAAGGCGGCAACCGCTGGCACGGGGTCGAGCCCACCGGCAGATGCCTCGACCAGGATCTGCCCCAGATCAAGGCCGGCCGCCATGTTCACGACATGCGTGACGCCCTCGAGGGCCAGCTCCCGGACATCCCATGCGCTGGCAGGCCGGGATCCAAGGGCCACGCGAGGCGTAATCCAGTCATAGTGCACGTGGACACCCGCCCCGGAATCGACCTGACATGGACGCATGATGCCACGTCCGCACGAAGGCGCGCCCTGCTGCCAGACGCCCGAGGCCGCGGCCACCATGGCCCTCGGCTGGCTGGTGACGCGCATCGGTAGCCGGGTCCTGCTTGCGGAGGCACCGTGGGATGGCATGGCCCCGGGGGTCGCGAGGTCGCTGGGCATCGCCTTGCGGGACGCACGCCGGCCGGCACATCCGACATCGGGAGACGCAGGCATCCGGCTGTGCCATCCACCCAGGGTGGCCGGCCCCACGGCGGGTCACGTGGCCGTCATCCCGGGGCCAGATTCCGACGACCTGCTGTGGTATCAAGCATCCGGCTTGGCCGATGAGGCGCTGCTGGCCGTGCGGTTCCCGGCACCCGCCTACGGTGCGGTAGGCAGACGACGGACCTGCTCGACAAGGGACGGCTTGACGCCACCATCCCGCACGATCTGCCGGTAGGTGGCCACGGCCGCCGTCGGCCGGCGGACCTGATCTCCGGCATCCGTCGCATACAAGCCGAAGCGCGGCTTGCGGGAGCCCCACTCCCAGTTGTCGTAGAGCGTCCAGTGGCAATAACCCCAGACCGGAACGCCCGAGCGCCGCAGTTCCTCGACCATGCCGACATGCGCCACCATGTAGGCCGAACGACTCCAGCCGTCCCGGCGGGGACGTCCGTCGTCGGTGGCCATGCCGTTTTCGGTGAACAGCAGCGGCTTTCGACCGATGTGCTGCCATGCGCGCCGGGCGGCCTCCCGCAGGCCATGCGGAGCAACCGGCCAGCGCGCATAGGGACCGGGATCGGGACGGGAGAGGGAAACGGCCGTGTAGGCATCGATGCCGAGGAAGTCGACCTCGGACAAGGCCCGTGGCTCGAGAAAGTCCATCACCCAGAGGTCGGGCTCCAAAGGACCGAAAGGCACGCGCGGCAAGGGACGGCCCAGGTCCCCGAGGCCGATCGGCGCGATCGGGAACGGATGCATGGCGAGCAGGTAGTGCGTGAAGCCCACGAGCGCCCCCGGATGAACCTGCTTCAGGACCTCTCGGGCGAGGACGTGGCCCTGGAGCAGGCGCCCGAGGACCAGCATGCCCTTCCAGGGGTCGCGCTCGCCCGGGGGAAACTGACCATCGACGTAGCCCTTGAAGGCCATCATCGTCGGCTCATTGAGCGTCAGCCAGAGCGGGTCCTCGGGCGCGATCACCCGCGCCACCCGCGCGACGTACCGCGCAAAGCGCTCGGGGGCATCCCGGCGCTCCCACCCCTTGCGCCCGTAGAAGTCAGGCCTGTCGAGCCACGACGGATAGGAGAAGTGAAGCAGCGTCACGATGGGCCGCATGCCGAGGCGGCGCGCCTCGCGGGCAATGGCTGCGTATCGGGCCAGGGCCTTGTCGTCGAAGGCGCCCTCGGAAGGCTCGACCCGTGCCCATTCCACACCGAACCGATAGGCTGTCAGGCCCATCTGCCGGGCCATCGCCAGGTCCTCGCGCCAGCGAAACCAAGCTTCGCCCTGCGAACGCGTGCGATCCGGAACGTTGCCGGCCTGTTCCCACGCGCGCCACTGGGTCGGAGCCTCACCGCCCTCCACCTGATGACCGGCGACCGAGACACCCCACAGGAAGCGATCGGGCACCCGGGACGGCGGCAGGCCGACCAGTGGCATCACGTCCGGCAGGCCTGCCGAATCCCCGCAACCGGTCAGCGCCGAGATCCCGAAGAGGATCGTGGCGCGGACGAAACGCCGGGAGGCTATGCCCACGGCCCCATGCTACCCCCTGTACCGCCATCGACAATCGAGCCTATCCATGGCAAAGTGTACGCCCGGGCGACAAGCCCGGCCAAGCTTGCCGAAGTAGCTCAACGGTAGAGCAACGGTTTCGTAAACCGTAGGTTGTGGGTTCAAATCCCATCTTCGGCTCTGGTACTGACGGGCGGTCCCCTAGAGAGGCCGCCCGTTGCCTTTGGGGGGCGTTTCCCCCCGGCCATCGCGTGGTAAGGTCAGATTAGGACGACCGTCCAAGACATCCGCAACCTGTCCGCAGCCAAGCACGAGGTCCCCGTCCATGTCCGCTGTCCGCTATCGTGGCCGCCGCGCCGTGCTCGTCGCCGGAGCAAGGACCCCGTTCATGCGGTCCGGAACCGCCTTCATGGACTGGCGGTCCTATGACCTTGCCCGGGGCGCAGTGGCCGGGCTGCTGACCCGCACTCGCCTCGATCCCGCAAGCGTCGACCGCATGATCCTGGGCACGGTCATCTCGGAGCCCCGGACCTCCAACCTGGCGCGCGAGGTCGGCCTCGCATGCGGCCTGCCGCAGGCTTGCCCCGCCTTCACCGTGAGTGCGGCGTGCACCTCCTCGAACGTCGCCATCATGAGCGCCATCGAGGCCATTACGTCGGGTTCGGCAGACATCGTGATCGCGGGCGGCGCAGAAACGCTCTCGGACGTGCCCATCCGGTACAGCCGGCCGGTTCGCAAGCGTCTGATCGCCGCCCAGAAGGCTCGGGACCCTGCAGACCTGCTGAGGCTTGCCGCAGGCCTCAAGGCCCGGGACCTGATCCCCGACGCGCCGGCCATCGCCGAGTTCTCGACGGGCCTGACGATGGGAGATAACGCCGAGCGTCTCGCCAAGGCGCTCGGGATTACCCGCGAAGCACAAGATCGCCTCGCTGTGGCCTCGCACGTCAACGCGGCCAGGGCCGCAGAACGCGGCGACCTCGCCCGGATGATCGTGCCCGTGCCCGTGGCACCCTCCTTCGAACCCGTCGCCGCGGACAACGGCATCCGGGGCGACACCAGCCTCGAAAAGCTTGCGAAGCTGTCCCCGGTCTTCGATCGGAAGTTCGGGAGCGTCACGGCAGGTAACAGCTCCTTCCTGACGGATGGTGCGTCAGCCGTGCTCATCACCAGCGAGGAAGCCGCCCAATCGCTGGGCCTGCAGCCGCTTGCGGCATTCCGGAGCTCGGCATTCGTCGGCCTCGACCCCGTCGAGGAACTGCTGCTCGGTCCCGCGCTGGCCGTGCCCGCGGCCCTGCGGGCTGCCGAACTGGCCCTGTCGGACGTCGACGTCTTCGAGATCCACGAAGCTTTCGCCTCCCCGGTCCTCGCCATCCAGAAGCTGATGCAGGACGCGGCCTTTTGCCGGGACCGCCTCGGAGCCGACGGGGCCTTGGGCGAAGTGCCCGACGAGCGCCTCAATGCCTGGGGGGGGTCGCTCTCGATCGGACATCCCTTCGGGGCAACGGGAGCCCGTCTCGTGATGATGGCGGCCCAACGCCTCGCGGCGGGCGGCGGCCGCCACGCCGTCGTCAGCGCCTGCGCCGCCGGCGCGCTCGGCCACGCCCTTGTCCTCGACGCCATCGCCTGATCGCCACCTCACGCCAGGAATCCTGCCATGTCCAACCTGACCGAACAGCCCCCGGCCATCCGCCTCGAGAAGCGTCCCGACGGCGTCGGCATCCTGTGGTTCGACACGCCGGAAAGTCCGGTCAACATCCTGTCCAGCCGATTCTTCGGCGACTTCGCAGCGGCGCTCGACGGCTTCGAGGCCGACCCGTCGCTCAGGGCGGGCGTGCTGGCCAGCGCCAAACCGGACAGCTTCATCGCTGGCGCGGACCTGAAGCAGTTCGTGGGTCTCGACGCGGCCCAAGGTACGGCACTCGTGACCGAGGGCCATCGCCTGCTGGATCGGGTGGCCGCCAGCCGCAAGCCCATCGTGGCTGCCATCCACGGCGTCGCGCTGGGCGGTGGCCTCGAGGTGGCCCTGGCCTGCCACTACCGCGTTGCCAGCGAGGATCCCAAGACCCAGTTGGCCCTGCCCGAGGTCCAGCTCGGCGTCCTGCCCGGAGCCGGCGGCACCCAGCGCCTGCCCGCATTGATCGGCTTGGCCGCGGCGCTTCCAGCCATCCTGACGGGCAGCCGCTTCAAGGCACGCAAGGCCCTCAAGCTGGGCCTGGTCGACCACCTGACCTCACCCAGGGGCATCGTCGACGTGGCCGCCCGAGCCGCCTTGCAACTGGCAGAAGGCACGCTTCGGCGCAAGCCCCGCAAGCCGACCCCCCTCGACCGGCTGGCGGCGACGGGACCGGGCCGTTCGTTCATACTTGGCCAAGCGCGCAAGGACGTCCTGCGCAAGACCCGAGGGCTGTATCCTGCCCCCTTGCGTATCCTCGACTGCATAGAGGCAGGACAGGCGCGGGGCTTCCGGGCGGGCGCCACTGCCGAGCAGCAGGGCTTCGGGGCGCTTGTCGGCGACAGCAAGGGCAAGGCGCTGATCAAGCTGTTCCTCGCGATGACGGACGTCAAGAAGGCAGGCGAGCACCTGCCACCGCCCCGGCGCGTCTCCCGCCTGGGCATCCTGGGCGCCGGCTTCATGGGCGAAGGCATCGCTGCCGTCTCGATGAGCCAGAACACCGTCGTCCTCAAGGACCTGACGCCGGCCTCACTGGGGAAGGCCGCCAAGAACCTCGACGCAGGCCTCGCCAAGCGCGAGAAGTCGGGCAGTCTGACGCGCCTCGAGCGTGATCGCCAGTGGTCGAACCTCGTGTTCTCGACGGACACGCAGGACCTGGCCGGTTGCGAACTGGTCATCGAGGCCGTCTTCGAGAAGCTGGAACTCAAGCGCCAGATTCTGGCGGACGCCGAGGCCGTGCTGCATCCGCAGGCCGTCTTCGCTTCCAATACATCGGCCCTGCCGATTGGCCGGATTGCCGAGGGCGCGAAGCATCCCGAGCGCGTCCTTGGCATGCACTACTTCTCGCCCGTGCCCAAGATGCCGCTGCTCGAGATCATCGTGACGGACCAGACGGCCGACTGGGCGCTGTCCACCGCCCTCGCCTACGGCGTCAAGCAGGGCAAGACGTGCATCGTCGTCAAGGACGGCCCGGGCTTCTACACCACCCGAATCCTAGCGCCCTTCGTCGGCGAGGCCATGCTGCTGCTCGAGGAAGGGGCGGACATCGAGGCCCTCGACAAGGCCCTCAAGGACTTCGGCTTCCCGGTAGGCCCCATCGCGCTGTTGGACGAGGTCGGCATCGATGTGGGCGCGCATATCGCCCGGGACCTGGGTGCAGCCTTCGCCGAACGCGGCTGGAAGACCAGTCCCGCCGCCGCAAAGCTCGTCGATGCAGGCTATTGTGGCCGCAAGAACGCCAAGGGCTTCTACATTTACCCGCCCGAGAAGAAGGGCAAGTCAGGCAAGAAGCAGGTCAATCCCGAGGTCTACGGCTTCTTCGGCGGCCCTGCGCGCAAGTCCTTCCCGGCTGCCGAGATGGTGGATCGCCTGGCGTTGCTCATGGTCAACGAGGCTGTTCGCTGCCTCGAGGAAGGGATTCTGGGCAGTGCGCGGGACGGCGATTTGGGCGCGATCCTGGGTCTGGGCTTCCCGCCCTTCACGGGCGGCCCCTTCCGCTATGTGGACTTGGTGGGTGCCGCCGACGTCGTCGCCCGGATGGAACGCCTGAAAACCACGTGCGGGGACCGGTTCACGCCGTGCGCCATGCTGGTCGAGATGGCCCGGGAGGGCAAGCGATTCCATGAGGATTGACCGCCTCCTGCTGCCGATCCTGCTTTCGATGCTGCTCGCGACGCCAGCCCGTGCGCTGGTCGTCGAGGGCCGGGTCGTCCGGGTTTCGGACGGGGACACCGTGGCGGTCGCCGGCAAGGGCGGCATCGAAAAGATCCGGCTCCTGGGCATAGACTGTCCGGAGAAGGCCCAGGCGCCGTGGGGTCCCCGGGCCAAGGCCTTCACCCAGGGCAAGGTGGCCGGCAAGACGGTACGCGTGGAGACGGACGTCCAGGAGCGGGACAAGTACGGACGCTTGCTGGGCTACGTCTTCGTGGGCAAGGAACTCGTCAACGAGGCGCTGGTCCGCGAGGGCCTGGCCATGCTCTACACGGCGCCGCCCAATGTGCGATACAGCGACCGCTTCCTCGCGGCCCAGCGGGTCGCGCGGCAAGCAGGCAAGGGCATCTGGAACAGCCGGGACGGCCTGAAGCAGAGCCCCTACGAATTCCGCCACGGAGGCAGGGCAGCCCCGGCCAGCGTGGGCCAGCCCGCCCTGGGCGGCGGCGTGGCGCACGCGCCGGAAAGAACGGGCGGTGGCTATGCCACGGCAAGCGAGACGCCCGTCGAAACGCCGTTCGTCGCGAACACCCGCACGGGCAAGCTCCACGAGGCCAACTGCCGCTGGGCCCGCAAGATTGCCCAAGGCTCCCGCAAGGGATTTTCCTCGGCGGAGGCGGGCAAGGCCGAGGGCTTCAAACCCTGCGGAACCTGCCTGCGCCGCTAGCCCTGCGGAGGTCCGCCGCTCAGGCGATGCGGGCCAGCACGTTGTCGAGCTTGCCGCGGACCTCCTCGGCCAGGTCACACAGGGCATCCCCGCACGCTGCCTGCACCGTCGCTACCGGGTCCACGATCCGGACAACCGTTCCTTCACCTTCTTGCCAAACCACGACATTACAGGGCATGACCGTCCCGATGGCCAGGTCCTGACCGAGCGCCCTGTGCGCCAGTACGGGATTGCAGGCACCAAGGATGCGGTAGGGGCGGAACGACACGTCGAGCTTGGTCTTGAGCGTACCGGCGACGTCGATTTCCGTCAGGATGCCGAAGCCTTCGGACTTGAGGGCCTCGGGAAGGCGCGCCAGCACGTCGTCCATCGGCAAGTCGAACTGGCGCTGCAGGCTGCTCATGGCGGGCTCCTCGTGGTCGGGCCGGGCGCGGGGCGCATCAACAGGCGGAGAGGAGGCCTTGCCAAGCACGCGCCCTGACGGTACAGTGGGAGTCCTGATTTACTGCTTTACGGAGTATTTGTCCAATGAGCCGTCTCAATGCCCATCAGATTCTGGCTGAAGTGGCAGCCGGCAACCTGCGCACGGATCGTCCCGCGATGAACGCCGGCGACACCGTCAAGGTCTTCGCCCGCATCGTCGAGGGTGGCAAGGAGCGCATCCAAGCGTACGAAGGCGTCGTCATCAAGGTGCAGGGCGTCGGCATCAGCAAGACGGTGACCGTGCGTCGCATCTTCCAGGGTGTCGGCGTCGAGCGAGTCTTCCCGATTCATTCCCCGCGCATCGATCGCATCGAAGTGTTGCGCCGCGGTGACGTCCGCCGTGCGCGCATCTACTACCTTCGCGGCCTGCAGGGCAAGGCTGCCCGCATCAAGGAAAAGGCCCGCGACCCCAAGCCTGCGGCCGCCAAGAAGCCCGAACCCGCCACCGTCTGACGACAAACGATCCGACGGGGGATGGCCATCCGGTCATCCCCCGTCGTCTTGCAGGCCCCATGAACTCCGACCGCCCGACCGACGATGCGCTGGACCTTCCGAAGGTCCAGTGGTATCCGGGCCATATCGCCAAGGCCCAGAAGACCCTGGCCGACCGCCTGGCTCTGGTCGATGCCGTCGTCGAGGTCGCCGACGCACGCATCCCGGACAGCTCCCGATTCCGCGAAGCCCGCAAGTTCATCGGCCAGAAACCTCACATCCTCGTCTACACCAAGACGGACCTTGCCGACCCCGGCCTGATCCGGGCATGGACCCAGTTCCACGACGCCCTGCAGATCGATGGCCGAAACGGCCGCGGCCTGCCGGCGCTGCGCCAGCGGCTGCAGCTCGCGAAGCGGGCCATCGACGCCCGCATGGCGCGGAGGGGCAGGCTGCCCCGACCGCTCAGGGTGATGGTCCTGGGCCTGCCGAACGTCGGCAAGAGCAGCCTGATCAACCGCCTCGCCGGCGCGCGTAAGGCACAAGTCGGCGACAAACCCGGCGTCACCCGGGCACCGGGCTGGATCAAGCTGGGCAAGGATCTCGAGTTGCTCGATACCCCGGGCCTCGTGCCCCCGAGGCTCGACGACAGCCTCGTCGCTTTCAAGCTGGCTCTTGTGGGTGCCATTCCGCTCGAGGCGATGGACCCGCTCGAAGTCGCACGTTCTGCGTTGCATCGGTTGCCTGCCTTGGCGCCTGCAGCCCATGTGGCAGCGGGCAGCCCGGCCGACCTGGCGACCCTGGCCTTGGCACGGGGCTGGGTCAACGCCGGCGGGCCGGACCTTGAACGAGCCGGGCGCAGCTTTCTCTCCGAGCTGCGCGAGGGCGCCTATGGTCCGGTCGGCTGGGATGAACGACCGGCGGTCCGTCCTGCGCCGGAGTCGCCCCGAAGCCCGTCCTGAAGCCCTCGGGTCTACCCGCGGCATCGGATCGGGCCTCGCGTGGCCGTCGCCAACGTAGCCATGCTCCGGGTCATCCGGCAGGACCACCACGACTGCCGGACAGAAGGAGGACCTCATGAGGAAGCCCCCGCCCACACGAGCACACCCGCAGCGGAAGTCCCCGCCATCATGGCCGAGGACAAGACGCTTGCGGAGCTGCCCGTCCAGGACCGCATCGAGGCCTTGACCCGCATTCCGACCATGCGCACCCAACGCCTGAATGCCATCTTCGATGCGCTGGCGCTGCGACACCCCGACGTAGCCGAGTCTCTGGACGAACTCCGGAAGCGCCTGCTGGCGCTTGACCAAGCCCGGGTCAAGGCGCTGCGCGCCTCGCTGTGGCAGGGTATGAAGGGCCGTACGGTGGAGGATGTCCATCTCGAGTTCCTGGCCATAATCGACAAGCCCGCCAAGTTGACGAGTCTCCTCGATACCAAGCTCGATGCCATCGAGATACTGAATGACAAGGGAATCAAGGCGCTCGGGGCAACCCTTCCCGTCGAGATGGAACGCCTCGAAACCTTCGAGGCCGAGGTCGTCCGGGCCTTCGTGGCCCGCATCGCCCGCAAGCTGGGCCAGACGCCGGGCACCGCGAAGCCCTGACATAACCCGGGGTCTGGGCGCGCGCGGCGCAAGGCCGTGTGCGCCCCGCTGGGCTATAATGGCGAGGATATTGGCAGGAGGAACCCTTGCGCATCGGAATCGGGAGCGACCACGCCGGGTTCTTCCTCAAGGAGACTCTGGAAGCCCTTGTCGGCCAGATGGGCCACGGCGTCATCGATTACGGCTGCGACAGCCCCGAACCCGTCCACTACCCGGAAGTCGCCGGCAAGGTCGCCGGAGCAGTAGCCCGCAAGGAAGTCGACCGCGGGATCCTGATCTGCGGCTCGGGCATTGGCGTCTCGATTGCGGCCAACAAGGTCGATGGCGTCCGGGCTGCCTTGGTCCACGAGCCGCTCTCGGCCAAGCTGGCCCGCGCCCACAACGACGCCAACGTGCTGTGCCTGGGGGCGCGCCTGATCGGTGAGGACATCGCCCGTGCCTGCGTCGAGGCGTTCCTCGCCGAAGCGTTCGAGGGAGGCCGCCACGAGACCCGCCTGCAGCAGATCGCCGCGCTCGAAACCGCCCCGCCCCGTCGTTGACTTCGGAGAACGCCGCCATGTTCGCCATCGACCACCTGCGTCGCGTCGATCCCGCCATCGCCGAGGTCCTCGACCGCGAGCTCCGGCGGCAACAGGACGGCCTCGAGCTCATTGCCTCGGAGAACGTCGCCTCGCTCGCCGTCATGGAGGCCATGGGTTCGGTCCTGACCAACAAATACGCGGAAGGCCTGCCGCACAAGCGCTATTACGGTGGCTGCGAGATCGTGGACATCGCCGAGGACCTGGCCAACGCCCGGGCCCGTGAGCTCTTCGGGGCCGAGCACGCCAACACCCAGCCGCACTCGGGCGCGCAGGCCAACATGGCCGTGTTCATGGCCTTCATGCAGCCCGGCGATACCTTCCTGGGCATGAATCTGTCCCACGGTGGACACCTGACGCACGGCAGCCCGGTCAACTTCAGCGGCAAGTGGTTCACGGCCGAGTCCTACGGCGTCGATACGGCCACGGGCCTGCTCGACATGGAGCATGTCAGGGCCCGTGCCCTGGCGGTGCGGCCGCGCATCCTGCTGGCCGGCGGCTCGGCCTATGCCCGCACCCTCGACTTCGCGGCCTTCGGTGCGATCGCCTGCGAGGCCGGCGCTGTCCTGATGGTCGACATGGCCCACATTGCCGGGCTTGTCGCCGCGGGCGTCCACCCGTCGCCCGTACCCCACGCCGACGTCGTCACGTCGACCACGCACAAGACGCTGCGCGGCCCACGGGGCGGCATCATCCTGAGCCGCGCCGCCCACGCGCAGGCCCTTGACAAGGCCGTCTTCCCCGGTCTGCAAGGTGGCCCGTTGATGCATGTCATCGCCGCCAAGGCCGTGGCCTTCCAAGAGGCGCTCCAGCCGGGCTTCCGGGCCTATCAGGAGCAGGTGGTGGCCAATGCAAGGGTCCTGGCCGACACCCTGCTGGAACGGCAGATCACCCTCGTCACGGGTGGCACGGACAACCACCTCGTCCTGGTAGACACGCGGTCAGTCGGGCTGACGGGGAAGGAAGCGCAGGCCGTCCTGGCGCGCATCGAGGTCACGGCCAACAAGAACACGATTCCCGATGACCCGCAGAGTCCCTTCGTGACGAGCGGCCTGCGCCTGGGCACGCCGGCCATCACGACCCGGGGCCTCGGCCCCAGCGCCGTGACCCTGCTCGGCGAGGCCATCGCCGATGCCTTGCGCCATCCCGAGGAGGAAGGCGTCATCGCTTCCTGCCGGGACCGCGTCCTGGGCCTGTGTCGTGCCCATCCCCTCTATCCCGGCGTGTTCGCGCCCGCCGGAACCGGAGCCGCGCTCTGAGCCTCATGCCTCCCTTGCCCCCCGGCGATCCGGGAGCCTTCGGGCCCTACGGGGCACTCCTCCTGACCGTCACGCTGCTGGCGGCGTGGTTGGCCACCGACCTGGCGATTCCGTGGGTAACCCGATTCGCCTACCGGTTTGGCCGCGTCGATCCCGTCGATGCCCGAAAAGTCCACACCGTGCCCATCCCCCGCCTTGGTGGCATCGCCATCTTCCTGGGCGTGGTCGCCAGCCTGCTGCTTGTCGAAAACCTGGTCCCCGGGCGGCACCTGCTCGTCGGCGGCCCCTTCCGCGGCCTGGCGGCGGGTGCGGGACTGGTCTTCCTGCTGGGCATCGTGGATGACCTCCATCCTCTCTCGGCACGGGTCAAGCTCGCCGGCCAACTGGCGGCGGCAGTCCTGGCCTTCAAGTTGGGGCTGCGCATCGAGTTCCTGTCCTGGATCGACGGCGGCCTGCTGACGTTCCCGGAGTTGGCCGGGCTACCCCTTATCAGCCTGGGCATCACCGCGTTCTGGCTGGTCGGCATCTCGAACACCATCAACCTGGTCGACGGCCTGGACGGCCTTGCCGCGGGCATCACGCTCATTGGAGCGCTGGCCCTCGTCACGATCGCGATCCAGACGGGCCAGATCCTCCCCGCGACGCTGGCCTTGGCCCTTCTGGGCGGGACCATCGGCTTCCTGCGCTACAACTTCAATCCGGCCAAGATCTTCATGGGCGACGGCGGCAGCCTGTTCCTGGGGTTCATGCTGGCGGGCATCTCGGTCATGGGTGTCTTCAAGCTGGTGACAGCCGCCGCGCTGGCGCTGCCGCTGCTCATTGTCGGCGTACCCATCGTGGACACCACCTTCGCCATCCTGCGCCGTCTGTGGAACCGGCAGCCCGTCTTTGCACCTGATCGGGGCCACCTCCACCATCGCCTGCTGGGCGCCGGCCTGTCCCACCGCACGACGGTCATCTTCATCTATGGCCTCAGTCTTGCCCTCGCCGGCATCGCCCTCGGCCTGCTCGGCAACCCCGGCACCTGGCCCATGCTGCTGGCCGGCACCGTTGCACTGGGCTGGGGCGGCTGGCGCCTCAAGCAATCGCGGGCCGCAGCCTTGGAAGCCCCGACCCCAGCCACCCAGCCCCAGCCAGGTACGACCCCGTGAATCCACGTCGCCCCGTCATTCTCAGCGTCTTCGGCACCCGGCCCGAGGCCGTCAAGATGGCCCCCCTCGTCAAGGCCCTGGCCGCCCGACCCGATCTGGATGCCCGCGTGGCCGTGACGGCCCAGCATCGGCAGATGCTCGACCAGGTGCTGGATCTCTTCGAGATCATTCCGGAGGTCGACCTGGACCTGATGCAGGCCGGGCAGACGCTCGAAAGTCTGACGGCCCGGGTCCTGGGGCAGTTGGAGCCGGTCCTCGAGCACCATCGTCCCGATCTGGTGCTGGTGCAAGGCGATACGACCACGGCCTTTGCTGCCGCACTGGGAGCCTTCTACAAACAAATCCCCGTGGGCCATGTCGAAGCCGGCCTGCGAACGACCGAGCGCTACAACCCCTTCCCCGAGGAAATGAACCGGCGGCTCATCTCCCAGATGGCCACGCTGCACCTCGCCCCGACCGAGACGGCTGCGGCCGCCTGCAGAAAGGACGGCATCGCGGAGGAGGCCATTCACCTGACGGGCAATACCGTCATCGATGCTTTGCTCCAGGTTGCCTCCAACCTGCCGGAACAGCAGGCCGGCAACGGTCGGACCCTGCTCGTCACGGCCCATCGGCGCGAGAACTGGGGTGCACCCATGGAGGGGATCTTCGCTGCAGTCCGAGCCATCCTCGAGGCACGGCCGGACGTCCATGCGGTGGTCCCCCTGCACCTGAATCCCCTCGTACAGGAAGTCGGCCGTCGCCACTTGGGTGACCACCCGAGGGTTCGCATCCTGCCGCCCCTCGACTACCTGCCGTTCATCGAGGCCATGCGGGATGCCACGCTGATCCTGACTGACTCGGGCGGCGTTCAGGAGGAAGCTCCGTCGCTGGGCAAGCCGGTGCTCGTCCTGCGCAGCACGACGGAGCGTCCGGAGGCCGTCACGGCAGGCACCGTACGCATGGTGGGGACGGATCGGGACACCATCATCACCGAGACGCTCCACCTGCTCGATGACTCTGAGGCCTACGCGACGATGGCGCGGGCCGTAAACCCCTACGGAGACGGCCGCGCCGTGGAGCGCATCGTGGAGATCATCCGCTGGTTCGTGGGTGCGCGCCCCGACCGACCGGAGGATTCGTTCACACCTGGGGCACGACCCGCTCGGGCCTGAGCAACCCGCCGTCCCTGCGGGCCAAGCCTGCGAAACGGCCTTGGTGCCAGATGGCCAGCCCGCCCTCCGGCCCGCCGGAC
The DNA here is from genome assembly GCA_016867265.1 of Candidatus Tanganyikabacteria bacterium. GTDB lineage: Bacteria > Cyanobacteriota > Sericytochromatia > S15B-MN24 > VGJW01 > VGJW01. The sequence continues at coordinate 41,632 of VGJW01000020.1, read as the reverse complement.
GTGGCCAGGGCCTTGCCCTGTCGAAACGCCAGGATGTCGCCGGGTTCGTCCAGATCGACACGCGGCCAATGGCCCATGCCCGTGTCGACGGGCCACAGAAACGGTGGCGCGCCCTCGTCGTCCAGCGCTTCCGCCTCCGCGAGGTTCCACGCCCCGGCCCGTGTACGCACGAGGAACGAGAGATGCGCCGGGACCTCGAGGGCCGTGCCCAAGTCCTCGGCCAACGACCTGATATAGGTCCCTGCGGAGCATGTCACGGCCAATCTGGCCACCTGCCGGACCTCATCAAAGGCGAGCAACTCGAGTTGCTCGATCCGGACCTCGCGCTTCGGAACCACCACGACCTCACCGGACCTGACGCGCTCGTGCGCGCGCCGACCATCAATCCGCACGGCAGAGACCGCCGGCGGTCGCTGACGAATCGTTCCCGTGAAAGCAGGCAGCACGGCCCGCAGACCCTCCTCCGTCACCGTTGTCACGCGCTGCACCAAAGTGGCACCCGTGGCATCCCCCGTCGAGGTCGCGCGCCCGAAGGCCACCTCCCCGACGTAGCCCTTGGTTCCGTCCAGGAAGGACAGCCAACGGGTTGCAGACCCGACAGCCACGACCATGACCCCGGCAGCGGCGGGGTCCAGCGTTCCCGCATGGCCCACGCGACGCTCGCCGAACCGCCTCCTCGCCCAAGAGACCACCTCGAAGGAGGTCATGCCGGCCGGCTTGAGCAGGACCGCCAGACCGGAGGGCGTCACGCGACGGGTACGCCGTCCAGTTGCAGGCCAATATGCTCGAGGAAGCGCTCTTCGAGAACGGCAGGTCCTTCGGAGACCGTACAGCCCGAAGCTCGGACGTGCCCGCCTCCGTCCCAGATCCGCGCCACGCTGTTGACGTCCACCAAGCCCTTCGACCTGAAGGAGACCTTCCAGCCGCCGGCGGCCAACTCGCGCATGAAGACCGACGTATCGACCCCCTGAATCGACCGCAACTGCTCGACGATGCCCTCGCAGTCCTCGTCGTCGGCACCAGCCTCGGAGAGCATCGCCCGGGAAACCGAGGCAAGCGCCACGCGCCCTCCCAGGGCAACACGCATGCGACCCAGTGCAGCAGCCTGGATGCGCAGCGCCCGGGCCGGAGTCTCCTCGTAGAGTGCCTGGTTGAGCGGGCTGACGGAGACGCCGGCCTCGATGAGCCTCGCCGCCATCAGATGCGTATGGGGACGCGTACCCTCGTAGCGGAACGATCCTGTATCCGTCGAGATTGCCGCGTAGAGGGCATCGGCAGCCTCGCGATCCAGTTGGACGCCCAAGTGCCTGAACAGCCGAAAGACAACCTCACCTGTGGCCGCGGCATCAGCCATGATCAAGTTATCGGTCCCGAAGGCCTGGTTGGAGATATGGTGGTCCACCACGACCAAGGGCCGGAAAGCCGCCATCCGTGCCGCCCAGTCGGCGCCGAACCGGCGGATGTCTGCAGCGTCGCAGGTCGCCAGGGCCCAGTCCTGGAGGCCTTCGAGCGACGTACGAACCTCGTCGGTTCCCCCGAGGAAACGAAGCGCCTGCGGTACCGGGTCGGGACAGACGTGAACGACTTCGTGGCCAAGCTTGCGCAGCAGAACCTTGAGGGCGATGGCCGAGCCAAGGGTATCGGCGTCCGGATTCATGTGCGACGCGACCACCCAGCGCGTCCGGGCACGGAAGACATCCGCAACCGCATGATGCTCGACGGGCAGGGCCAGATCCTGATCCTCAACCATGAGAGAATCTCCTTTAAAGGGAAGCGTCAGGCGCCGCGCTCGTCGGCGGCGTCGCCAGCCTCGTGATGGCGGATCCGTGCGAAAAGGTCGTTGAGCTGAGCGGCATGGCGCGCCGTTCGATCAATCCGGAACGATAGGTCCGGAGCGTGGCGCAACTGCAGCTCCCGCCCGATCTCACCACGCATCATGCCCGACGCGGACCGCAGGCCCTCGAGCGTCAGGCTTTCCTGCTCCTCGTCACCGAAGACCGACACGAAGACCTTGGCGTGGCGCAGGTCGCCCGATACTTCGACATCCGTAACGGAGACCATGCCGACGATACGCTGGTCCTTGATCCGAAACTGCAGCATCTCGGCAACGAGACGACGGATCGCCTCGGCCATCCTGTCGGAGCGACCGTGGGTCTGCATGACGGCTATCCCCTACCGCGCCTTCTCGACGAGCGAGTAGACCTCGATGAAGTCGCCAATCTGAAGATCGTTGAACTCGCCGAAGGAGATACCGCAGTCGTAGCCCTGCTGGACCTCCTTGACTTCGTCCTTGAATCGCTTGAGGTGATCGAGCTTGCCCTCGTAGACCGCCTGGCGGCCTCGCATGACCTTGGCCTTGAGGTTACGCTGCATCTTGCCCTCGCGAACCATACAACCCGCGATGACCGTCTTCTCGAAGGTGAAGATCTTGAGCACTTCTGAGCGGCCGGTGAAGACCTCTTCGAACTCGGGCTCGAGCATGCCCTTGAGGGCTTTCTCCATGTCCTCGAGCAACTTGTAGATGACGTCGTACTGGCGCACCTCGACGGCATCGACATCGGCCTTGGCCCGGGCTCGGTCGGAAACTCCCGTGTGGAAAGCGATGACGATGGCGTTGGACGCGCTGGCCAGATCGATGTCCGACTCGGTGACGTCGCCCGTATTCGCCAAGATGATCCGCAGGGCCAGCCCTTCGTCCTTGTTGAGATTGAGCAGGGACTGGGTGAGGGCCTCGAGCGAGCCCTTGACGTCGGCCCGCAACACGAGCCGCAGCTCCTTGAGGTCGCCGAGGCCACCACCCTTGGCGGCATCCGAGATGGCGCCCAATGTAAGGTGCTTGGCCTTCTCGGCCAGGTCCTTGGCCCGCTCTGCCTCGGCACGTTCGGCAGCGATGGCCTTGGCCTTGCGCTCGTCCTCGTAGACCTGGAAGATATCGCCGGCACGAGGCACGGCCGACAGGCCCGTGATGACCACGGGCAAGGCCGGGGGCGCGCTCTTCACGCGACGCCCTTGGTCGTTGAGCATCGCCCGGACCTTGCCGGCGATGGCACCCACGGCGAAATGGTCGCCGACGGAGAGCGTACCGTTCTGGACCAGGACCGTCGCCTTGGGGCCCATCTTGGGATCAAGTTCGGCTTCGATGACGAGACCGCGGGCATGGCGATCCGGATCGGCCTTGAGCTCCTGCACCTCCGCCACGAGCAAGATCATCTCGAGCAGTTCGCTGATGCCGATTCGCTGCTTGGCGGACACCGGCACCATGACGGTCTGGCCGCCCCACTCCTCGGCAACCAAGCCAAACTCTGTGAGTTGCTGCTTGACCTGATCGGGCTGGGCCTCGGGTTTGTCGATCTTGTTGATGGCCACCATGATCGGCACGCCGGCCTCGCGGGCGTGGTTTATGGCCTCGATGGTCTGGGGCTTGACGCCGTCATCGGCCGCGACCACCAGGATGGCGATGTCCGTAGCCTTGGCGCCGCGGGCACGCATCGCCGTGAAGGCTTCGTGGCCGGGGGTATCCAGGAACGTGATCGGCTTGTCGTGAATCTCGACCTGGTAGGCACCGATATGCTGGGTGATGCCGCCGGCCTCACCCGCGGCGACGCGGGTATTGCGGATGGCATCGAGGAGCGATGTCTTGCCGTGGTCGACGTGGCCCATGATGGTGACGACAGGTGGCCGACTGACCAGCTTGGAGGTATCGATGTCCTCGACGACCTCCTCGGGACCCTCGAGCGACGGATCGTACATCTCGACCTCGAGCCCGAGGTCCGCAACGATGGCCTCGGCGGTCTCCAGCGGAATGGTCTGGTTGATGGTGGCCATCATGCCCTTGAGGAACAACCTCTTGATGACTTCGGCCTCGTGGACGCCGATGCGCTCCGCGAGCTCCTTGACCGTGAGAGAACCAGACAAACGCACCACCTGATTGATCGACGGGCCCGACGAACGGTGCCCCTTCTTCTTGGACCGCTGACTGACCTTGGAGACTTCGCCTTCCTTGTCCTTGCGGCGGTCCTGCCACTTCTTGCCGGCACCGGCCGGCTTCTTGTTGGGACCGAGGCCCGGCCTGGGCGGACCACCGGGCGCACCTGCGCCGGGACCACCGAAACCGCCGGGCCGCGGCCCGAAGCCCGTCCGACCGCCCCCCGGCCCCGGAGGACGACCGTAGGCACCGCCTGCAGGACGACCACCCGGCGCGGGAGAACCGGACGGCGTCGCGGCGCGCTGGGGCTGTCCGGCACCGGCCGTCGCCAGACTGCCCGGCCGTCCCGCGACCCTGGCGGGCTGCTGGCGAACGGGCTGGGGAGCCGGCGTCACGACGACGGGAGCGGGTGCCGAAATCTTGCGCGGCCCGGCGGCGACGGCCACGACGGGGACCTCGGGCGGCGGCGGCGCCAGACGCGCACGGAAACGTTGCTCCGCATCGGCAGGCACCGGAGCGAAGTTGGTGGAGATGGCCGCAAAGCCCATCTCGTGAAAAATGCCCAGCACCTCCTTGGAGGGAAGGCTGACCTCGCGAGCGAGCTCGATGACGCGCATTAAAAGAGAAGACCTCGAGGGCTCATCATGCGACGAATCGGGGCGATTGTCCAGCCACGCCCCGTTGGCCGGAGCGAACCAGGAGATTCAGCCGGAGGGCAGCGCCGCCCGAATCCGCTCGGCCGCCGAAGCACCCATGAGACGGGGCAGCGACTTGGGGGCGTGTGCCCAGGCCAGACACGAGGGCGCGGGATGGACGTAGTGACCGTGCCCCCCTCGGGAAGCAAGGTCCCAACTGCCGTCCGCATGCCGGGCAATCCGGATCATGTCCGGCCCGTGACTCCAGGCCCGGCAAGCCATGCACCGCCTCAGGCGCGGTGCCTGATGGCGCGGGCTCACGAGGGCTGGTCGCCTTCGCGGCTGTCGGCCACCGGGCTCTCGGCCAAACCCTCCGAAGGCGCGGCCACCACGTCCGTGGCCACAAAGCCCTCATCTTCAGACCGCTCGGGACGCGGCGTCCGGACTCGGGGCAGACCGCGTGCATCCTCTGCGGCCTGCTTCTCGGATCGGATGTCGATCCGGCGCCCCGTCAACCGGGACGCCAGCCGGACATTCTGGCCTTCCTTGCCGATGGCAAGGGACAACTGGCTGTCGGGCACCACCGCACGTGCATCCGTGTCCCCGATGGCATCGACCCGGCGGACCTTGGCAGGCGCAAGGGCCTGCGCCACGAACTCCTCGGGTCGCGGGGACCAGCGGACGACATCGATCTTCTCTTGCCCCAAGTCACGCATCACGGCCTGGATGCGCGTCCCACGCGCCCCGATGCAGGCTCCGACGGCATCGACGCTGCGGTCCCGGCTGCGCACGGCGACCTTGGTCCGCTGGCCGGCCTCCCGGGCAATCGCCTCGATCCGCACGACCCCGTCGGCGACTTCGGGCACCTCGAGCGCGAAAAGCTCGCGCACGAGCCCTGCGTGTCCCCGGCTGGCAATCATCACTTCCCCGCGCACGCCGTCCCGAACCTCGACGAGGAAGACGCGCACCCGGTCACCCGGCCTGAGGCGCTCGCCTGGAATCTGTTCATGGCCGGGCATGAGGGCCTCGACGCCCTCGACGATAACCCAAGCATTACGCCCTTCGATGCGATCGACCTCAGCCAGCACCGTCCGACCCACGCGGCCACGCAACTGATCCAGTTGCTTGCGACGCTCGATCTCGCGGGTCTTCTGCTGGAGCACCTGCCTGAATGCTCCTGCGGCGAGGCGCCCCATCGTCGCCATGTTCGGCGTGACGTCCTCTTCGATGAGGTCACCCACCTCGGCATCCCGCCGCACGAGACGCGCCTCGGCCATGGACACTTCATCCGTGCCGACCTCCTCGGCATCCGTCACGGTCCGGCGACGCAGCAGGGCCACGGTGCAGGCCTCCGGATCAAGGACAGCCACCACGGACGGGAGGGCGTCCGGCATCCGCATGTAGGCCGCCAGCAAGGAGGATTCGAGCATGTCCTTCAGGACGTCCTCAGGGATCTCCTTTTCCACCTGCAACGTGCGGAAGGCACCCTTGATGTCGACATTCATGAACGTGGCTACCAATAGGGCCCTTGCCGGGCCCGGGGATTCAATTGAGTGCGAGCCTTGCCCGGCTTACGGCATCCCGGGGCAGCTCGAGCAGCCGGCCTTCGGCCTCGACCAGCAGGTACTCTGCCGTCGCGCCCTCGAGCCGCCCGATCCACTGGCGCCGACCCTCGACGGACCGACTCAGCTTCACCGCCACGCGACGGCCCTTGAAGCGAACGAAATCCGCCTCATTGACCAAGGGCCTTTCGGCACCCGGGGAAGACACTTCGAGGTGATACCCCTCGTCGAGGAGCGCGAAGGCCTCGTCGCCATCCAGGACCGGGTCGAGCGCGCGGGACAAGCTCTCGCAGTGGGTGTGGCTGACGCCATCCGGGTGATCGATGGTGATGCGAAGGATCCTGCGCCCGTGCTCCCGGGTCCACGTGACCTCGACGAGGTCAAGGCCCAGATCGGCCGCAAGGGGTGCCGCCAAGGCGGACGCCCGGTCCACCAGCGTCATCGGGTGTAGACCTCGGGCTTGAGGACACCGATGAATGGCAGGTTGCGGAAGCGCTGGGCGTGGTCCAGACCATAGCCGACCACGAACCTGTCCTCGACGGTGAAGCCCGTGTACTGGACGTCGACGTGCGCCACGCGACGCGATGGCTTGTCGAGCAGGGTGCATATGGCGAGGCTGGCCGGCTTGCGCTCCTCGAGCGCCCGCGTGAGGTAAGAGAGCGTCAGGCCGGTGTCGATGATGTCCTCGACAATCAGGACGTTGCGGCCCGTGATGGTCTCGTCGAGATCCTTGAGGATCCGGACGACCCCGCTCGACTTGGTCGCCGACCCGTAGCTCGAGATGGCCATGTAGTCGATCTCGAGCGGCAGGTGAATCTGACGGATCAGGTCGCCCATGAAGAGGGCCACCCCGCGCAGGACGCCGACGACCAGCAGGTCGCGCCCTTGGTAGTCGAGCGTGATCCGTTCGCCAAGCTCGCGCACCCGATCCGCGACGCCATCCTCGGAGATCAGGACTTCCTGAATGGCGTCGAGCAACGGGGAGCGAGGGACGGCAGCGGCAGACATCGGAGCAACCTCGGGCAAGGGTCGATGCGGCATGGTACCACGTCACCCGCCCCCTCCCACCGTGCTATGATCGCCCCGCCCGAGCCCCCCGTACCACCCGCCGGAGACACGCCTTGCCTCGCACCCCACGCGTCGGTCCGTTGGCCCTCATGGCATCGCTGATGGCGGGATGTGCGACATTCGGAACCTTGGACTACGTCAAGGACAGCTTCGCCTCCGCCGTCATCTACCGCAGCGTGACGGTGCAACCACCCGCATCGACGGCCAAGACGACCGCGATCATCGCCTGGCTGCCCGCTGGCGGTGACGCCGTCACGCGCATCGAGCGCCAACACCGGGTGCCCGCCACCGGCGAAGTCAAGACCGTGACGTTCAGCGGGGACAAGGTCGCCAAGCCACCGCTTGTCGATGACACGCTGTCCCCGGACATTCCCTACCTCTACACGTTGTTTTCCGCGGGCAGCACCGGCACCCGCAGCACCCTCGTCGAGACGGTGGCAGCCCCGGACACGGGCCCGGACCTCACCAGCCCCGGTGTCGGCGCCATCGCGTTCGAACTGAACCGCACCGCCGCGGATGCACAATCGGGCTCCTCCCCACAGCTTGCCTGGCAAGCGTTGCCCGGTGATGTGCGCCGTGCCGACCGCCATTACGGCTATCTGGTCATCGTCGGGCAGTACGACGCCTCGAGCAGCACGGGCATCAAGGCCAACTACACGGCCTTTCTCGACGAGGCGAAGCACCCTACAGGCGTGGCCCTCGGCACCCCCAGCGACCTCGAGGGCTTCTCGAGCGACCTCGTGGGCCAGCTTTTCAACCAAGGTGGGCTCGAGAGCCTCGCCTCAGGCTCGGCTGACGTCAAGACCCTGTCGCCGGGAGAGTATGCCTGGACCATCATCCCGCTGGCCTCGGACCTGAACCGGCGCTCTTTCGGCTTTGGCCGCATGCCGGCCTTCACCAACCCCCGCTACTTCAAGCGGTTCGCAGTCCGCTGAAGGCGGACCTGACGAGGTAATCCGTGGCTATCGCGATGCGCCATCCGTCCCTCTGGCTGAGCCTCGGCCTGTGCCAGGCGCTCTGGCCCACCGTCGCCCGGGCCGAGGCCATGGACGCGGTGGGCATCAGCCAGGGCGGTACGATGGCCGTCCGGGGCTCGGACGTCAACAGCCCTTTCTTCAATCCTGCCGTGCTCGGCGATGCCCGGGGCCACATCTACCTCGGACCGCAGCTCGGCCTGCAACTTGGCAATGACACGGTGGGCGTCGTGGACGTCCTGTCGGCCATCCGCGGCACCTCGACCAATGCGGACGTGGCTGCCTTCCAGGCCTACCTCAAGGCCATCGGCGAATACGGCGAGGCCGTCAAGGAAGCCAACGCCAAGGACGCCCTGCCTCAGGCGCCGCCTGCCGCCCCCGCGCTGCCCTTCGGCAGCTCGGCCAATGTCTACCTGCGGGCGGACAGCGGCCTCTACGGCGTGCGCGTGCCCGTCGCCGGCGACATGCAGGTCGGCGTGAGGGGCTGGGCGCGTGTCGTGCTTCCCGAACTCACCCTGTCCGCGCCCGAGATCTACACAGCCGCCCAGCAGTCGCTGGCCGTCGACCGCAAGCTCGCACTGTCGCTGCGGGACCTGGGCCAGCAAATCCGCGAGGACGCCCTTGACTTCACCAAGCTCAAGGGCAATATCGATCAGATCCGCAGCCAGCTGGACGAGGGCCTTCAGCCGCTCGTGCAGAAGGATGGCGCCAAGATCACGGTGGCGGCCAACCTGGGCGGGTACCTGACGAACGCCATCAGCTTCCAGATTCCGGCCGCTCGCCTGGGCCTCAGGCAGGTGGGCCCGATTGCTCTCGACAAGGCCACCTTGGGGGCCACCGTCAAGATCCACACGGGCTCAGCGGCGGTTCCTGCCCTGGACACGGCTTTCCAGACACTGGCAGGTGCCCTGCCGCTGGGCGTCGTCAACAACGGCAAGCCCGAGAACCTGCCCGTGGCCGTCCCGATGCGGCTCGAGCTACAGAACACGTTCAACTTCGGCAAGCCCTACAACGCGCTCAAGCAGGCCCTCAACACGTTCGCCGCCAACCCGACGGATGCGAACAACCTCTCGGGACTCACCTCGGCAGGATCGTCCCTGACGCAGGGGCTCTACGACTTCAACATGGTGCTGCGCTACCCGACCGGTGCGGGCATCGGCCTGGACTTGGGTGCGGCGCTGCCGCTGTTGCCCGGCCTGACGGGCGCCGTCCTGCTGCGCAACTGTCCCACCATCTGGCCCGGCCGGCGAGACGTCTATGTCAGTGCGCCCTCGGGCACGACCATCAGTGGCAAGACCCTGGTCTTCCAGAAGGACGAGACCCAAAGCAGCAGCGAGAACTTCACGCTGACGGAGCCGCTGGGAGCCCGCGTAGGCGTGGGCTGGTCCGGACCGCTCGGCCTTTCCGCCAACGCCGATGCCGGCTGGGCCTTCGACGGGCCGGGCGGCAGCCTCGGTGTGCCCACCCTTCACTTGGGCGTCCAGGAGTCCATCCTGCGCTTCTTGTACCTGCGCGGCGGCGTGCAGTTGGGTGGCCCTGTCACCCAGCTGGGTGCGGGGGCAGGCCTGAACCTCGGTATTGCACGGCTTGATCTGGGAGCAGGTGCGGATCCGAGCTTCCGGACCATGTCCGCGGGCCTGTCGGCCAACGTGGGCTTCTAGGAACCAGTGGCGGGCTACAGCCTCGAGCTTGTCGTCTGGGCCGGAGCGGCGACTTCCCTGCTCTACCTGCTCAAGATGGCTTGGCCACGGCCGGCGCAGGATCGTCTCGCCGGCATCAGCCTGATCACGGCCTTCTTCGCGACGTGCATCGGACTCGCCGCTGCAGCGGGCCAAGGTCAACCGATCCCGGCGTGGTGCGTCTTCTGCGTGCCTCTGTTGATTCTCTACTGGATCCTCGAGACCGAGTTCGCCACCCGACTGCTCGGTCTCGTGCCTGCCTTGCTGACCACCCTCGCCCCCCTGCTGCTTGGCGCGCAGCGCTGGGTGGGCCATCTCCAGCAAGGCTGGACCACCATGGCGGAACTGGGCCTGCTGGCGGGCATGGCCATGCTCGCCCTGGCCTTGGGGACGTGGGGCCTGATGCTGCCTCTCAGGGCCGTGCCTGCCGTGCAGGTTCGCAAGACGGCCCGCATGTTCGTCGTGAATCCTCCGGTGCTGGCCGAGCTGTCCTACCGTTGCAACACCTGGGCCCTGCCCTTCCTCGTCGGGGCAGCCGCTGCAGCCCTGCTTGGCGTGCGGCCCGGACAGGTGCCCGGCGAAGTCTTCCTGTGGTTGCTCGGGGCCCTGGTTGGCAGCGTCGGCTACACGACGATGGCGCGCCGCGACGGGTTCTCGTGGGCCGTGGTGCTGCTTGCGGGAGCGATGCTCACCGCCTGCTTCGGTTGGCGCGGATTGCCTGCCGAGGCAGCCGCAGCGCCACGGGCGCCAATCGCGCACGTGCTAGAATTCGGGCGTTGAGCCTTTCCGACCACCCATGTTCCCGAGCCTTCGCAAAGACACCATCCAACCTCGCTCCCGCACCCGGGAGACATTGGAGACCTTTGTCGTGGCCGTGGGCTTGGCCTTGCTCATCCGGACGACCGTAGCCGAAGCGCGCTGGATTCCCTCCGACTCGATGCTGCCGACGCTCGAGCAGGGCGATCGCCTGATCGTCGAGAAAATCAGCTACCGCTTCGATGCGCCCCACCGCGGGGACATCGTGGTCTTCGACCCTCCGCAGGGATCGGGATTCGGGGGGGGGAACGCCTTCATCAAGCGCATCATCGGCCTGCCCGGCGAGACCATCGCCGTCGCCGAAGGCAAGGTCCTGATCGATGGCAAGCCCCTGCAAGAGGATTGGAACATGGAGCCGTCGGACTACGAAATGCCGCCACGCCTGATCCCTGCCCGGCACGTCTTCGTCATGGGAGACAATCGCAACAACAGCGCGGACAGCCACGTCTGGGGAGCCCTGCCCATCGGCAACATCATCGGCCGGGCGACCCTGCGGTTCTGGCCGCCTCATCGCCTCGGCGCCCCGGCCGCCGCGCACTGAGCCGAGCACGGGTCCGGTGATGAAGCCTCCCGTGACGGACATCCTCGCCGCGCACCGGCTGCATGGGATAGGCTGGTCGTCATGAGCCTGCGATCCCGCCTCCGGCCCATGGTCCTCGGGACCATGCTTGGCGTGGCGCCCCTGCTCCCCGGACCTGCCCAGGCAGACTCCAGCACGCGGGACCGCCTGGTGCGCATCGGTATCCAGGACGGGGTCGACAGTGTCGTCTTCTCGGCGGCGACCCGGGCACGGATCGAGGACACTTCGGGCCGGGTTTTGGGCCAGATTCTCCCACGCGAATCATGGACAGCCACGCGATTCGGCAAGGCCGTCCGCATCACGGGCGAGGGCCAGGACCTGAAGATCGACGGCCCGGCGCGGATCGTGCCGACGGGCGACCCGCCTACGCTGGTCTATTGCGGGCGCAAGTGGTACCGCGGCCTGCTCGAGATTCGACCGGGCCTCGTGGCAGTCAATGAAGTGCCGCTCGAGGATTACTTGTACGGCGTCGTTCCGTACGAGATGCCTTCCGGCTGGCCCCTCGAGGCCCTCAAGGCGCAGGCCGTCGCAGCCCGGACCTACACCCTCGCCAACCTCGGGGCCGTGGCCTCGCGAGGCTACGACCTGAAGCCGACGACGGACCATCAGGTCTACGGCGGGGTCGCCAAGGAGGTCGCCTCGTCGAACCGTGCGGTCGACGAAACCCGAGGCCAGGTCCTCGCCTACAACGGCCGGCTGATCAACGCCTACTACTGCTCGGCTGCCGGCGGCTACACCGACAATGCGGAAACGGTCTGGGGGACGGCGCCCGTGCCGTGGCTCCAGCCCGTACCCGACTTCGATCAGGAGGCGCCCAGCTACTCATGGCAGCGTCGCCTGACGCGTCGCGAGGTCGAGGCTGCCCTCGACAAGCATGGCGTCCGGCTGGGCACGCTGCTGGCGCTCAACCCTCTCGAGCGAGGTTTCTCCAACCGCATCAAGCGCATCGAACTGGTGGGCGCCGGGGGCAGCCGCACGGTCACGGGCGAGCGATTCCGCTACATGACCGGCATGAAGAGCAGCCTCTTCAACGTGGCCGCCGTGCCGGGCGCCGATGGGCACCTCGAGGCCTTTGCCTTTGCCGGCCGAGGCCACGGGCACGGGTTGGGCCTCTCGCAGTGGGGCGCCAAGGGTCTTGGGCGGATGGGCTACGGTCACCTGCAGATCCTTGGCCATTACTATCCCGGAGCCCAGTTGCAGGTGGCGCAGTCGGCCGTGATGCCCGACTGGGGCCTGCTGGCCCGGCGATGACGTTCTCCGAAGACCGCATCGAGGGCTACGACTTCCACCTGCCCGAAGCGGCCATTGCCCAGCACCCGGCAGACCGCCGCGAGGAAAGCCGCCTGCTCCGTCTCGGCCGGGACGGGGAGACGCACGGTCGGTTCGGGGACATCCTGGACCTCCTCGCCCCCGGCGATCTCATGGTGCTTAACGACACCCGGGTCATGAAGGCTCGGATGATGGCACGTCGCGCGACGGGGGGGCAGGTCGAACTGCTCTTCTGCGAGGCCATCGCCCCGGACTGCTGGACAGCCATGGTAAGGCCGGGACGAAAGGCACGGCCCGGAGATGTCCTGCACGTGGCCGAGGTGGCCCTCGAAGTGCTCGAAGTTCGCCCGGACGGCCTGCGGATCATCCGGACCCCGGCATCGCTGCCGGCCCACATGGAACAGCACGGTATCCTGCCACTGCCGCCCTACATCCACGAAAAGCCCTCGGACCCGGAGCGCTACCAGACGGTCTATGCGCGTGAAACCGGTTCCATCGCGGCTCCGACGGCAGGCCTGCACCTGACCCGAGACCTGCTCGACCGCCTCGACGACCGCGGCGTCCGCAGCGCAACCCTGACGCTGCATGTCGGCCTTGGCACCTTCCTGCCCGTCAAGGCGGACCACCTCGACGCCCACGTGATGCACGCTGAGCGCTACACCGTGCCGGTCGAGACGGCCGACCTCATCCGGACCACCAAGGCAGCGGGCGGTCGGGTCATCGCGGTGGGCACCACGACGACGCGCACCCTTGAGGCTGTGGCGGCCAGATTCGGGGAAGTCGTGCCCTGCTCCGGGAGCACGGACCTCTTCATCAAGCCTGGGTATCCGTTCCGGGTCCTCGACGGACTCATCACCAACTTCCACCTGCCCAGAAGCACGCTGGTCGTCCTGGTTTCGGCTCTGGCCGGACACCTGGGTCTAGGCGGGCGCTCCCGCATCCTCGCCGCCTACGCCGACGCCGTCGCACGCGGCTACAGGTTCTTCAGTTTCGGCGACGCGATGCTGCTGCTGCCCTAGAGCGCCCTCACCAGCAATTCGGTAAGGTGCAGGACCTCGAGGTGCCCTCCTGATCCTCGGCGGGCCGCATCGAGCTGCATCTGGCAACTGGGATTGGCCGTGACAACCACATCGGGTCGGGTGACCGCAAGGTCGTCCCACTTCGCCTGCCCCAGGCGGTCCGCAGCCCCGGGATGAAGGAAAGCGTGGGTCCCCGCCCCGCCGCAGCAGCGTCCGGGGTCGGCCACCGGCAGCACCTCGGCACCCGCCCTCTCCAGCAACGTACGCGCAGGCTCGTGCAGGCGCTGGCCATGCAGGAGGTGGCAAGGGTCCTGGTAGGCCACGCGCAAGGGCGCGCCCGAGGGGCCGGTGAGCTTAACACGCGGCTGCCAGCCGGCCTGCAGCAGGGCTTCCGCCAGATCCAGCACCGGGGGACCGTCTTCGGGGCGATGGGCCTTCAGATGAGCCCCGCAGCCCGCAGCCTCGGTCACGACGACGTCGACACCCGCGTCCAAGGCCCCGAAGACCCGCGAAACGCGGCGGGTAACGGCCGCAGTCGCCCCATCGTGGGCCTCAAGGGCCCCGCAACAACCGGTGGCAGGACGCGCCACCCGATAGCCCGCTGCCGCGAGCAGGCGCTCGCTGGCCGAGACCACGCCGGGATACAGCACGGGCAAGGCACAACCCTCCAGCAGGACGGCCCGCCGGGCATCTTGAGGGACGGCCGGGGAATTGGGCGCCTCGGGCAGCTGCCGTGTCGGCGGCAGCATGGCCGACAGCCTGCCGAACAGCGGAAAGGCACGCGCCCCCGGTAACCGGGCAATTAGGCGGACCGGCAACATCAGCAGGGCGAACCGTCGCCTGTAGGGCAGCACCTGGCGAATCAACGGCCGCCAGAACATGCGGCGCCAGGACCACGGACGCGCGGGCTCGAGCACCTCGGCACGTGCGCCCTCCAGGATGGCCCCGTAGCGAACACCGCTCGGACACGCGGTCTCGCAGGCCCTGCAGCCCAGGCAGGCATCGACTGCCGGCAGGACCGTAGCCACGGGCACCTCGCCACGCCCGGCGTCGACCATGGCCCGGATTCGCCCCCGGGGGGACATGTCCTCGCGACCCGTCAGCTGCCAGGTCGGGCAGGCCTCGAGGCAAAGGCCGCAGTGGATGCACGCCTGAGCAAGGGTCGCCAGAGAAGAAGCCTGCTGCTGCATGCCGCCATGATGGGCCACGGCGGGGCGGGCCGGAAGGGCGGGCAGCTTGACCCCTGCGAAGCCTCGACGCACCATGGCCCCATGCCTGCGCTGATCATGGCCTTGGCGGCGGCGGCGCTGGCGCTGGCCGCGGCGCTGTCCCGGATGACACGCCAGCGCCGGATGCGTGACGACGTCCGGGCACACTACCGCCTCGTCCTGGACGAAGGCGAGCAACTCGAATCCGAGCTTGCCGATCGCCTCCAGGAGGCCGAGGTCGTGGCCCACTTGCCGCCCTTGCCGGGCGGCAGGCCCTGGGCCGCCGGCGATGAAGTCCTCGGCATGGCCCAGAAGGTCGCCGAGGGCCTCGAGCAGTTGTCCATCGTCCGCTTCGCGATGTCCGAGTCGCGCTGGCAGGAAGCACGGCAACGCCTCGATCTGCTGCTGGGTGCCTTCCATGAGGCCGCGACGGGCCTGCGTATCCTCGAAGAGCGAATCGCAGGCCTCGATCGAGTCTGGGGCTTGCCGGCCACTTCGGCCATCCTGCTGCAGCGGGCTCGTGGTCGCCGCAAGCCGGGACAGTCCGAGGAGGCACCGGCCGATGTGGAAGAAGCCGTGGCGTCGGCCGAAGACGCGCTGGCCGCTCATGTCGGCATGGAGGCCTTCGTGCGGGCGGAAGCCAACCGCAAGCTGGCCTCAGCCTTGGCGGATTTCGATGGCTGGCACGTTGCCAGAGACAGGCGCGCCCGCATTGTCGACCTGGTTCGCACCGAGACGCCCGTCCTCGTGGAACGCATCGAGGATGCCGGTGTCCGACGACACCCCGAGGCAGCATCCCGTGTGGCAAACATCCGCAAGGACCTGCAGGCGGCCACCGAGTCGCTGGATGCCGGACGACCGGATCACGCCGAGAGACGCGGCAGGCGCGCCCGTGACCGGGGCCAACGCCTGCTCAAGGACCTGCAGGCGGGCATCCTGCCCGCACCCGGAGATCAGCGAATCGATCGACGGACGATCGCCATCCAGGCCCTCGTGCCTGCCTTCATCGTCGGCCTGCTGGTCAGCGCCATCACCCAGCGCGTCGGTCACCTCGTCCCCGGCCTGAACAGGGCCGCCGACCCTGCTGAGGTTGCCCGGGGCGCGCCGGCTCGCGTGACAAGCGTCCTGCGCGAAGGCATGGGCGCCGACAAGCTGACGGATGGACGACCGGAAACGGCTTGGATGGCGGGCCAGGCCCTGCTGGACGGTCCCGTCGCGGTCGTAGGCCTGCGGGTGGCCGCACCCTTGGCATCGATCTCGGTCCTGCCATGCTCCGTGCCCTCGGGACGCTGCACATGGGAGGTCGACGTGTCGACCGACAGCCGGACCTGGTACACCGCAGGGAGCGCATCAGGCCAGGGAGCCCGATCGCCCGCAAATGCCGCGTGGGGCACCGTCACGCTCGACGCAACCACGTCGTGGCGCCTGATCCGGATCCGGCCCGTCGATTGGGGCAAGTCGGGCGTGGGGATCTTCGAGGTCCGGGCCTGGCGACGCCCGACAGAGCAGCGCTAGAGACCTGCCCCATTCGGGCAGCATCCCCGAGCAGGCGGTCCGTGACCATCCCCTTCCTCATTCAGTCGACGCTCGAGGAGGAAGGGTGGCAGGCTACGCGACCTCGAGCCGGACTTCGCGGCGATCATCGCCCCGGGGCTGCGCTGTGCGTTCCGAGATCGCAAGCATGTGACCCTCAAGGGTGAGACCCTGTTCGGCGAGAAGGCGACGCGGAACATCCGGGTATGCGACGCAGGAGCATACGTGGTGCTCAAGGCTCTGGCGTTCGATAGCCGCGGCGAGAACAAGGACGCCTACGACCTCTAGTCGTCAGGAACTACGGCGCTGGCCCGGCCGACGTCGCGTCGAAGCTGCATCCGCTGCTCGACGACACGGACGCACAGCACGCCCTGGCCATCCTGAAGCGCGACTTCTCCGAACTGGACGCAGTCGGGCCGATGCGGGTCGCGGCCTTCGTCACCGGAGGAAAGGACGAGCAGCTTCACGCGGATGTGGTCGGCTTCATCGGCCAACTGCTGGCCGAGGCAAAACGCACGACTCACGGGGGATAGTCGCGAAGCGACACAAGCGCCCAGTGCGCCTCCCCGGTTCCAATCAGGGCAAGGGCAGGATCTCGGCCAGCGGCCAGCGGGTACGCGGCGCAATCCCGAAGTCATCCCGGCGCCCCTCGAGCAGCCATGCCCGCCCCAACGCCGCGACCATCGCCGCATTGTCGGTACACAAGTCGAGGGGCGGGCACGCGAACACCAGGCCCCGTGATGCGCAGGCCTCGGCCATCCGCGCACGAAGCGCGCGATTGGCCGCGACACCTCCGGCGATGGCGACATGCTCTAGGCCCTCGGCCTCGGCCGCCTCGATCGTCCGCGCGACGAGCACCTCGACGACGGCCTCCTGAAATGAGGCACAGATGTCGGCAACGGGCAGCGGACCATCGGCCAGTTCCCAGCGCTCGACCGTGCGCCGGACAGCCGTCTTGAGGCCCGAGAACGAGAAGTCGAGAGGATGATCCATCCGGGCCCTGGGCAGCGCGAAGGCCGAGGGATTCCCCTCTCGGGCCAGGCGGTCGACCCGTGGCCCCCCGGGGTAACCCAGGCCAAGGAGACGTCCGACCTTGTCGTAGGCCTCGCCGGCCGCATCGTCCTGCGTCCGTCCCAATTCCACCATGGCTGACGGACCGGAGACCCGGACAAGGGTCGTGTGGCCACCCGAGACCAGCAGGCAAAGAAAGGGCAGGGGGGTATCGGGATGAGCCGCCACGTTGGCCCAGACGTGGGCCGCGAGGTGATGGACCCCCACGAACGGGAGGCCATGGGCAAAGGCCACGGCCTTACCCGCCATCAAGCCAACCAACAAGGCCCCCGCCAGTCCGGGCCCGCGCGTCGCCGCAATACCGCCGAGATCCGACCAGCCCACGCCGGCAACGGCGAGGACCTCGTCCAGCATGGGCCCAAGGGCCTCCACATGGCGACGGCTGGCCACCTCCGGCACGACACCGCCGTAACGCGCATGGAGATCGACCTGGGAAGCGATCAAGTTGGCCAGGATGCGACCATCCGGCCCCACGACGGCCAGTGAGGTCTCGTCACAGGACGACTCGAAGCCGAGGACGATCACGCCCCGGGCATCCCGTCGTCGACGACGGCCTCGAGCGGTCCGACCGAGAGGCGGCGCACGGGTGCCTGCTGCTGGAACCAGGTCAGCGCGAGCTTGCCGACGGCCAGGGTTCCCGAATAACCCATGCCGGCTCCGACGACCCAGCCCGGACCCGGGACGAACTTGGCCAACTGACGGGCCGCGGTGCGCCAACCCAGGCTTGCACCCAGCACGGCCAGCAACTCCCTGGCCCTGTTCAGGTCCAGCGGCAGGTCGTGCATGGCCGCCATGCGCAGGACCATCTTGGCCTGATTGGCTGTCATCAAGGGCATGTCGGCACCTGGCAGCGGCAAGGCGCCCACCACGGCATTCTGTTTGGCCGTGGCCGCCACCTCCTGCCAGGCGAGCGGGCGACGCAGCAGCGTGAACTGGCGGGCCAAGGCCACGACATGGTCCGGCACCAGGCGGCCCATGGCCGCCGCCACGGCCTCGGCAGCCGGCCCCGGATCCTGACCGACGATGACGTCGGCTTGCGCGACCTCGGCGATCCGGGCCGCGCGCCGCGTCGCCACGGCCAAATCGATCTCGTTGCCGTGGGGCAGCAGGACCAGACGCGGGACGCACGTGGCCAAGGTGAGGGCGAGTCGATCGGCCGCGGCCTCGTCCCACGGCCCCTCAGGCCAGAGCACGATGGCCACGTCGGCCTCGGGCAGCAGCCTGCCCGGTTCGACGAATCGCAAGGTGCCCGGATGGTCGAGGCCCGGGTCCAAGGCAGCCTGCCAGCGGATGCCAGGCCGACCGTGGGGAGCGATGAGTGCCACGGCAACAGGCTGCGATGAGGCCGCCCGGACCTCACCCCACGTGCCCAGGAACTGCTTCAGGGCATCTGTCGGTACGCGCACGCAAACCGGCCCTCCTGACGGCATGCTACCATTCGGACCAACCCTGAACACTCGGCCCGAGGACCTCCCGTGCGCTTATCGACGTTATTGCTGGCCCTGCTCCTCGCCACGCCTGCCCCGGCGCGAGCCGAGGGCAACCCTTGGGTGCCCTTTGCGGACGGACCCGACCTCGTCATCCTCCACACGAACGACACCCACGCACACCTCGAACCCTATGACCGCAAGGAACTGCGTTCCGTGGGCGGCATCGCGCGGCGCGCGACCATGATCCGGCAGGCCCGCAAGCAGTTCGGGGACAAGCTGCTGGTGGTGGATGCCGGTGACACCTTCCAGGGCACGCCGGTCTTTAACTTCTTCCGAGGCAAGGCCGACTACGAGGCGATGGATGCCGCAGGCTACGAGGCAACGACCGTCGGCAACCATGACCTTGATGAGGGCCTCGACAACCTCAAGACCCAGATCAAGAGCCGGTCGATGCGCCTGATCAGCAGCAACCTCGTGGACGCCACGACCCGCAAGCCGGTCTTCGGGGCAGACTGGGTGGTCGAGCGCGGGGGTAACCGCATCGGGATATTCGGTGTGATTGGCGAGGTCAGTGCCTGGCAGTCGATCGCCCGCAAGCATCGCAAGGGCCTCGACGTGCTGCCCGCGGCCGAGACGGCCCGGCGCAAGGCACAGGAGCTTCGTGCCAAGGGCTGCAAGACCATCCTCATGCTCTCCCATTCGGGCTTCGAGGAAGATCAGGCGCTCGCCGCCGCCGTGCCGGGGATTGACCTGATCATCGGGGGGCACAGCCATACCCGGGTCGACCACCCCAAGGAGGTTCGCTGCGGCACGTGGACCACGCTTGTCGCGCAGGCCTTCCAGTGGGGCGAGTATCTGGGCCGCATCGAACTGGATCTGGCACCCGACGGGCACATCCAGGCGCACAACGGCTTCCTGGTGCCGGTTGCCGGCGACACACCCGAAGCCGAGGACGTTGCCACTTTGGTCAAGGGCTACACCAGTCGCATCGAGATCGCGATGGGCGAAGTCGTCGGCCAGGCCCCGCAGGGCCTGTCGACGGACGGCAAGTACGACCGGGAATGCGGCCTCGGCCGCTGGGCCTCCGACATCGTGCGTCAGACGACGGGCGCGGAGATCGCCTTCCTGAACGCTGGTGGGCTGCGGGCCTCGATCAACCCCGGGCCCGTGCACGTCGGGGACATCTATCAGGTCTTCCCCTTCGAGAATACGCTGGTGACGTTGTCCATGACCGGCAGCCAACTGCGCCGCTTGCTGGGTCTGGTGGCAAGGCGCGAGGCGGGCCTGCTGTACATGTCGGGGGCGACGGCGTTGCTGGGCGACGGCAAAGTCGAGGAGGTTCTGGTCGGCGGCAAGCCGCTGCAGGATGGCCGGGTCTACCGTGTCGCGACCATCGACTACCTGGCTCAGGCCAACGACAAGTACACGACCTTCTCGGAAGCCACGCAATTCAAGGACCAGGGCATCTTGCTGCGGGACGCCATCATCGACTGGGTGCGCAAGCACCCGAAAGCGTCCGAACCCCAGGGCATCCGCCTGCAGGTTCGGTCCTGGCCCGCCAAATCCTGAGGCCATCCGGAAAATCTTCGACTGCCCGGGGCATGATGAGCACCGGGCCTGCCGGCCTTTACCGACGTAACCCACCCCGGCCCCGGCCGGTCATGCCAAGACATCGGAGACTGTAGATGAAGCCCCTCAAATCCTTGCTTATCGTGGCCCTCGCCGTGGGTGCGACGGCCGCATCACTGGTCCAGACCGCCGACGCGGCCGGTTCCCGCACTGAAGTTCGCGGTACGGCCGAGCGCTATGACCTCACGGCCGACGAACTGGAGAAGGTCAATGCCGGTAGCATCGTGACCCGACACAAGCGGGAAGGCTCGTCCAACGAGTTCTATGCCGCCGGGCTCATCAAGGCACCCGTCGACAAGGTCTTCGACTACTACCGCAACCACGAGAACACGATGCGGTTCCAGAATTCGCTCAAGAAGATCGAGCCACTCATCCTCGATGACGAGCGCACCCGCTACCGCCAGCTGAAGTACACGCTGAGCCTGCCGTGGCCCATCGGGCAGCGCTTGTTCATCCTCGACCTGAAGGGCGACGGCAAGCCCGGCGAGTGGGGTGACATCTGGTGGTCCTACAACAAGGGCACCATCGATGGTTTCCGGGGCCAGATCAGCGAGATGAAGGGCTCGTACGTGATCAACGCCAAGGGCGCCAATCTGACGCTGCTGCGCTACCACGTCGAAACCGACCTCGACACATGGCTGCCCGGCTGGCTGATCGGCATCATCCAGGGCGGCACCGTGCCCAATGTCGTCAGCCAGGGCCGCAAGGACCTCGAGTAGATCCGGATCCGCCAAGGGGCCGCCCGCTGCGAAGGGGGCGGCCCCCCGCCGTTGGGAAAAGTTAGGGACACCTTGGTATGCCGATGATGAAAACTTAACCGGCTGTCCGATACCCGAGGCGATATTCCCGTATGGCTTCCCTCGACCTCCTCTCGCTCTCCCGCGCAGTCCAACCCCGGACTGCCGGCGGGACGGTACAGGCCGGCGGAGGTTCTTCCTCGCTGGTGCCCGAAGTCGTGGCCTGGAACGACAACCGCGTGCCTGCCGCGATGCCTGTCGACTCCTTCCAGCCCAGTGTCGCCTGGAACGCCGCTGCCGCCGTTGCGCAGCCCCAGTGGCTGGGGCCTCTGCCGGGCGCCCAGACGCTCCAGCCCGCAATCGACCAGCCGATGGCGGCCGCCGTGCTGCCGCTCGCCCCGATGAACCAGCCTCTGCCCGCCACGGCCGAAGGCCCCGTGACCCCCGCGGCCGGCCAGACCGTGGGCTACGCCCACCTCGACCAGGTGCAGGCCGCCCCCGGCAGCGCCGTCGTGCAGATTGGCGAGGGACTCGTCGGCCTGGCCCAGCGCACGCTCGGCGACGCCAGCCGGTGGCCCGAAATCTTCGCGATGAACCGGGACCAGATCCTGAACCCCGAGGTCATCCTCCCCGGCATGGTGCTGCGACTTCCCACGGGGCCCCGGCCCACCCAGCCGGTCCCTGCCCCGCCCCCCCCGGCACCCATCCCCGCGCCGGCGCGGCCCCTGCCCCAGGAGGGCGACCTCGAGGTCCTCAAGAACCTGAAGCCCGAAGAGCTGGCCTGGCTGGGCAAGAACGACAAGAAGAAGTTCTTCGCCATCTTGAAGCCTGCAGCCCTCGAGGCCGAGCGCAAGTACGGCGTGCCCTGGCAGGTCACGCTGGCGCAGGCTGCCCTCGAGAGCGGATGGGCCCGGAGCCCCATCGGGGGCTACAACATCTTCGGCCACAAGGGTACGGGGCCCGCGGGCTCGGTCATGGTCGACACCTCGGAGTGGGACGGATCCAAGTACATCCGCATCAAGGACAAGTTCAAGCGCTACAGCAACTATGCCGAAGCCCTCGAGAGCCACGGCAAGACCTTCCACAACGGCTACTACAAGAAGGCGCTTGCCTCCTTCGAGCAGACCCGTGACCCCGTCAAGTTCGCGCATCTGCTCACGGGCGTCTATGCCACCAGCCCGATCTACGGCCAGTCGCTCGAGCGCATGATGCGCCAGTACGACCTCATCTGATCTCCAAGCGGCCCGGATGGGCGCTACAATCGTGGCTATGGTCGAAGGCTGGCTGGTTGCGCTGTTCGCGCTGCTCTGTCCCGTGGCACCCGAAACGGCGCCAGTGGCCCCGGGACGGGTACTGGAAGTGCCGGCCGACGAGACGATCCAGAGCGTCCTGTGGAAAGCCCGCCCCGGTGATCGCCTGCGCCTCTCCGGTCGTCACGAGGAGCGCATCTTCCCGGCGTTCGACCTTGTCATCGAGGCCGGTGAGGATGGCAGCCTCGTCGGCCGAGACGGGCCCGCGCTCTCCGTCGGCCCTGGCGTCACCGTTCGCGTCGGCAGCGTGCTGCTCGAACGCAGCAACACGCCTGGCTTGCCCGGTGGCCCCGTGGTCATGGTACGCGGAGGCAACCTGTTGCTCGAGGGCACCCGGGTCGTCGCCGCGACCGACGATGGCTTGCGCGTGGCCGGCCACGGGCACGTCGAACTTGACGGGGCCAGCCTGCAGGCAGCCAAGGGCACGGCCCTGAAGGTCACGGACGATGGCGTCGCCAACCTGATCAACGGCAGGATTTCTGGCGACGGCTCGCACGTCGTGGTCGTTTCGGAGCGTGCCGGCCTGCACGCTACAGGAACGCTCGTCACGGGTCGTCGGACGCTGCTGCGCGGGGAGGACGACGGTCGCCTCACCTTGAGCCGCGTTCGCCTCGAGGGTGGCGAGCGTGGTGTCGAGCTCGCCCAGCGCGCAAGGGCCGGCTGCTTCGAGACGGTGCTCGCCGAACAGCGATCAGTCGCGCTGAAACTGGGCAACCAAGCCGACATGGCACTTGCCGATGCCACGGTGTCGCCCGCCGTCGGCATGGCCGTTGCCTTGAACGGCGATGCCAGCCTGCAGAGTCGCAGGACCTCCTGGACCGGCCAGCCGGCCCGGGCGGGCCTGCTGGGCGGACAGGCCCGCTGGCTGGGGATTCGGGATACTTGGCAAGGCTGGCCGGGGGAGGGCTTGACCGTCTCGGACCTGGCCGGCCTCGCCCACAAGCACCTGCGTGTCCGTCGACTGGCAGGCACCGCCTTGCAGTTGGCCAGCCACGGTCGTGCGGTCCTCACGAACGCGGACATCGAAAGCGTTGGCGAAGACGGCGTCGTTCTGGTCGGCGAAGCACGCCTGCAGTGGGAGGGCGGTCGTCTGGCTCAAGTCGGCCGCGACGCCCTCGTCGCAGGCGGCAAATCCCGCGTGCTGCTGGGGGGCGTGCAGTTCTCGACCAGCGGTCGCCATGACCTCGTCGGTGATGATGAGAGCAGCCTGACGCTCCGCGACCTGAAACTGACGGGTGCCCGCGAGGTCGGCTTGCTGGCCCGTGGACACAGCCGCATCGAGGCCAGCCGCCTCGCGATTGAGGGGCACAAGGGTACGGGCGCCGCCGCATTGGGTGACAGCCGGATGGTGCTTGATGCGACCGAGATCCGGGGGGGACGCCTGGGCGTGTTGTACCTCGACCGGGCGGTGGGCGAACTGCGCCAGTGCCGCATTGCCGATCATGCCGCCGATGGCGTGGTCGTTCAGGACGAAGCCAGTCCCCGCTTGCAGGAACTCGAGATTCGCGGGCAGGGACAGGCCGGCCTGCGTATCCTGGACGGGGCACGTCCCGTCCTCGAGCGTTCCGTGCTCGTCGGCAATGCCATCGGCCTGTCGGTCGAGGCCCCGGGACGCCTTCGGGGCCAGCCGTTCCTCGGCATGAATCGCGTCGTGGACAATACGGTCCTCGACCACGAGGGGCTTCTGCCCGGTCCGCTTCTGAAGGAGTAGGTCCTCCGGCCGGGCCGGCGTTGCCGTGGCGGGTGCCGTCGTGGCACGTTCCGACCTGCCCGATGGCAGGAGGTCCGGTCCATGCGCATCGCCCTGCTCGCCCCAATCCAGGAACGCTGTCCCCCTGAAGGCTACTTGGGCATCGAACGCGTGGTGGCCCTGCTCGCGGAAGGCCTCTGCGCCCGCGGTCACCGGGTCACGCTGTTCGCGAGCGGCGACAGCCGTACTCCGGCCCACCTGAGCGGGACCGAAGCCACGGCCCTGCGCCCGCAGGGCCTGTCCGTCCCCGAGCAACGTCTCCATGACCTGAGGCATGTCGGGGCGGCTCTTGCCCGCGCGGAAGAGTTCGACGTGATCCACAATCACCACGGCCCCAACCTGGGTTTGGATACGGGTGCAGCCCCGATGCTTACGACCCTGCACGGACCGATGACGCCCGAACACCGCAAGCCCTTCGAGGGCCGACAGCCCTGCGTGGCGATCAGCCGCCTCCAGGCCAGCCACGCCCCGGGCCTCCACGTACTGGGCGTGGTACACAACGGCGTCGATGTCGGCGCACTCAGGCATCACCGCGTGGCCGAGGACGTCCCACAGCCCCACGAATGGGGACGGACGCTCGTCTTCCTGAGACGTATCTCACCGGAGAAAGGGCCGCCCCTCGCGATTCGGACCGGCCTGCGTCTGGGGCTGCCGTTGCGCTTGCCGGCAAGATTGACCCCGTCGATCGCAGCTACGCCGAATCCGCAGTCCTTCCCCACGTCGACGGCGTGCGGGTGCGCTGGGTGGGCGAAGTGTACGAAGCACGCAAGGCGACGCTTCTGCGTGGCGCACTCGCCATGCTCCATCCGGTCCGCTGGCCTGAACCCTTCGGCCTGGTACTGGTCGAGGCCATGGCCGCCGGCACCCCTGTCGTGGCGCTCGCCGAAGGCGCCATCCCCGAGATTGTCGAGCACGGCGTGACGGGGTGGGTCGGCCACGACCCCGAGGACCTCGCGACGGGCGTCCGCGAGGTCGCCGACATGGACCGCGCACCCCTGCCGGGCATTGCGGCCCGGCGATTCTCGCCAGCCAGGATGACGACCGGCTATGAAGGTCTCTACGACCGCCTGCTGGACGGACGCGCGTGATGCAGAAACACGACGAGGCCGACAGCCGCGCGATCGATGAAGAGCTGACGCGCCTGCTGCAGTCCGGCTGCCCGGTGGTGCTCCGGTCATGTCGGCATCGGCGGCAGGTGACACGCGAGGGAGGCATGTTCCTTGTGTGCGATGCCGACGGCAACATGGAGCCCGGCTGCCGTTGCGGCATGGGGCTTTATGTCGGGGACACCCGCTTCCTCTCGGGGCTGGTGATGACCCTGCAAGGCAGCCTGCCGACGCTGCTGTCCCACTCGACCGAGACCAACCGGCGATCGGAGGTCGAGTGGATGAACCCGAGGTTGACGCTCGACGAAGGCGCCGAGTTGCCTCAGGAAACGCTCTACGGGCGCACGATCCGGGAGTTGGGCGACGCCGTCCACGAGCGTGTGCGCCTGGTCAACTACCACCACGATGCGGTCAGGCTGCGTCTGGACATCGACTTCCAGGCGGATTTCGCGGACATCTTCGAGGTACGGGGCGTTTCATGCGGACGCCCGGGTGCCTTCCTGCGCACCCGCCGCGAGGACGAAAGCATCATCTTCGCTTACCAGGGTGCCGACGACCTGCTCCGGGAAACACGACTGACCTTCGAGCGACCACCCGCATCGGTACGCCTCGAGCGACTCGGGGCCGCGGCCGCGAGGGCCACCATGACCTTCGTGATCGACGTAGGGGGCCGGGGCGCAGATACCGTGCTGGGCTGGCGGATCACGCCCCAGTCGCGCACTCCGCGCCGGCACGTGCCCATCGGCGGTCAACCGCTTGCAGGGGGCGGCATGGGCGCCATCCAGCCGGCCACCCTGCACACGAGCCACGAAGTGCTCAACTTGATGCTCGATCGCTGCAGGCGGGACCCGGCCTCGCTGACCACGCGGTACGACACCGGTCCGATCGCCGGCGCCGGCCTGCCATGGTACGGCGCTCCGTTCGGTCGGGACAGCCTGCTGACGGCGATGCAGACCCAGTGGCTGGGGCCGGAGCTGGCCCGTGGGACGCTGCGCTACCTCGCGCGGTGGCAAGCTCGGACAGTCGACCCCTATCGGGATGCCGAGCCCGGCAAGATCATGCACGAGGTCCGCAGCGGCGAGTTGGCGAATCTCGGGCGCATCCCGCACACCCCTTACTACGGCTCGGTCGACAGCACGCCGTTGTTTCTGATCCTGCTGTCGGAAACCTTTCGCTGGACCGGAAACCCCGCCTTGCTCGACGAGCATTGGGACGCCGCGGAGCGCGCCCTGATGTGGCTGGAAGGCTATGGAGACCGCGATGGAGACGGCTTCGTCGAGTACCAGACGGCGAGTCCCGTCGGCCTGACGGCCCAGGGCTGGAAGGACTCGCACGACAGGGTGCCGCACGAAGATGCCACGCTCGCCAGTCCGCCCATCGCCTTGGTCGAGGTGCAAGGCTACGCCTGGGATGCTCGGGTCCGGCTGGCCGAACTGTATGCCTTGAGGGAGCAGAGGATTCTTGCCGAGCGCCTGCTGCAGGACGCCGACCGCCTGCAAAAGAGCTTCGAGCGACAGTTCTGGTGCCCGGAAACGGGCAGTTATGCTCTGGCGCTCGACGCCGACAAGCGACAGGTCCGGACACGGACCTCGAACCCGGGCCACGCACTGTGGAGCGGCATCGTGCCGCGCAGGCGGATACCCGCGGTGGCGCGAAGCCTGATGGGGCCGGCGTTGTTTTCGGGCTGGGGGATCCGCACGCCGGCCGCCGATAGCCCGGTCTACAACCCGCTGTCCTACCACAACGGCTCCGTCTGGCCCCATGACAACGCCATCATCGCGGCTGGCCTCGCCCGCGCCGGCTTCAAGGACGAGGCCCTGCGCATCCCGGAAGGCATGGTACAGGCCGCCCAGCACTTTCCCTACCTGCGCTTGCCCGAATTGTTCTGCGGCTTTGCCCGGCAAGGGGATGCCTCGACGCCCGTCCCCTATCCCGTTGCCTGCGCGCCGCAGGCCTGGGCTGCCGGTGCCTTCTACTTGATGTTTCAGGCGATCCTGGGCATCCAGCCCGAGGCCCCCGCGGGCATCCTGCGCATCCGCGAGCCGGTCCTGCCACGTTGGCTCGACCAGGTGACGGTGCACGGCCTGCGCCTCGGCAAGGCCAGCATCGACCTGCACTTCCAGCGCTATGGCGCCGGCACGACGGCCCGCGTGCTGCGCAAGCAAGGGCCGGTCCGGGCGCTGATCGAGGGCTGACGGGGGCGTGCTACGATGGGGAATCCCGTGTGGCTCAAGGAGTTCCCCCGATGGACCAGGGCGCCTTCCGGACCCTAGGCGAATGCCCCTTCGGCACCGTCTGGTATGTCGATGGCGAGGACAAGATCGTCGTCAACGCCTTCCAGGCGGCGCTCTACTTCACGGTAGACGAGTTCGCACAGTTCGCCCGGATGGTCCGCGACGCGGACGGCCGCCTCGCCGAAGGGCGGGGCCGCAAGCCCGCGCCGCCACCGCCAGCGCCCGCACCCGAGGCGGGCTCCAATATCCGCCAGTTCCGCCCCTCCCACCGTCCCCAGGACGATTGATCCGGAGTATTCGTCATGCCCAAGGCCATCATCCACACCGCTTCCGGTCCCATCCACATCGACCTGCATGCCGAGGCCGCGCCCGGCACCGTCGACAACTTCGTCACGCTGGTCCGCAAGGGCTTCTATGACGGCCTGACGTTCCACCGCGTCATCCCCGGCTTCGTCAGTCAGGGCGGTTGCCCCAAGGGCACGGGCACGGGTGGCCCCGGCTACACCATCAAGTGCGAGACGGCCGGCAACCCCCACAAGCACGTCGCCGGAGCCCTGTCGATGGCCCATGCCGGCAAGGACACCGGTGGCAGCCAGTTCTTCCTGGTGCACGATCCCCAGCCCCACCTGGACGGCGTCCACACGGTCTTCGGCCAGATCACCGAAGGTCTCGAAATCGTCCGGGCCATGCAGGGCGGTGACGTGATGGAGAAGGTCGAAATCCTCGACGCCTGATTCTTCTCCGACGGCCCCCGCCCTCAAGCGGGGGCCTTGTCGTGCCGACGACATGGGCAGTATGCGCATCGAGATCACGCAGGCCGTGGCCGGGGAAGTCCTGAAGGAACTTCTCGGGCACGAGACGGTCGCGACACCGAT
Source organism: Candidatus Tanganyikabacteria bacterium (assembly GCA_016867265.1). Classification (GTDB taxonomy): domain Bacteria; phylum Cyanobacteriota; class Sericytochromatia; order S15B-MN24; family VGJW01; genus VGJW01. Next base: position 13,222 of record VGJW01000020.1, on the reverse strand, counting down.
CCGCCAGGCGGCCCAGCCGACCCAGGCTTCGGACCGGCTCGCCCAATCGGGTGCCCCGGAGAAGATGCTCGAGAGGGGCCGGGCTGTCGCGGACCACGTGCTGGCCTCCGCCGTCACCTCGATGGAACGGGTGATGTCGCGGGATGGCCACGAGCTGACTTTCGAGCTCCGGCGCCGGGGTAACCGCCGCGTGGTGCGGTTGGTGCGTCGGGAAGACGGGCAAGTCCTTCGGGAGTGGGACGGACAGGCCTTCATGGATGCCGTGCGGCGCGGCGGCGCCCTCTCCGAGGGCTCGCTGCTGGACTTGGAAGGGTAGGCACCACGGATGGCCCTGCAACTTTCCGGACTGGCCTCGGGGATGGACACGAAGTCCGTCATCGAGCAGTTGATGGCGCTCGAGCAGCAGCCGGTCCTGGCCATGCAGAAGCGCCAGCTCTCGCTCAAACAGCAGAACGATGCGTTCCAGGCCATTTCCAAGCGCCTGACGGACTTCAAGACCAAGGCCACGGCCCTGACGCGCGACGCCACGACCAAGGCCATGAAAGCCACCACTACCGATGCCGCCATCCTCGGCGCGACCGCCGGAACCAACGCGGCACCCGGCAGCCTGTCGGTCACGGTCAAGGCCTTGGCCAGCGCGACCAAGGCCACGTCGACGACCAGCGTCGGAACAGCCATCGGGCCGGCCCATCTGGCGCAGGACGTCACGACGCTGCCGACGGCGGCGACCATCACGGCGGGGACCTTCTCCCTGAGCTACACGGTGGCGGGTGTCACGCAGAATGCCTCGGTAACCGTCACGGCGGCCGGGGGGGGAACCAATACACTGCAGGAAGTCCTGAACGCCATCGGCACGGCAACGGGCGGCGCCATCACCGCCTCGGTCAACAACAACCGCCTCAAGCTGACCTCGGCAACCGCCACGAACATCCAGATCGGCTCCAGCGGAGATACCAGCAACTTCATGCGGGCGACCTACATGCAGGGCGCCTCCTTTGCAGCCGCAGGGCCCGCCGGCGGCACGGTGACGTCGAGCCAGGTCGTGGGCACCCTCTCAACCAGCAAGACGCTGGCGACGGCAGGCCTGGCCACCGCACCGGCACCGGCCTCCGGCAGCTTTGCCGTCAATGGCAAGACCGTCGCATGGGACAGTGCCGTCGACAGCCTGTCCGACGTGCTGGCACGCATCAATTCTGCCGGTGCGGACGTCGTGGCCAGCTACAGCCAAGTCGATGACAAGGTCCTGCTGACGAGCCGGACGACGGGATCGGCGGCCATCACCTTCTCGGACACCTCCGGCAACCTGCTGGCCGCCCTGGGCATGGACGTGGCACAGCAAGCGCGCGGCACAGACGCACGCATCGCCGTCGCGGGCTTCAATGGCGGGGCGGACATCCTGTCGGCCAGCAATGATTTCTCCTCGGTCGTACCCGGCGTCACGCTTACGGCCCGCAAGGTCGACGTGACAGCCCAGACCGTGACCATCGACCGCGAGCAGAGCAGCCTCGTCGATGCGGCAAAGGCCTTTGTCGACAGCTACAACAGCATCATCAACGCCATCGACAACGCCACGGTGAAGGGTGCGCCGAACGCTGGTGACCCCAGGCTGGCCGGCCTCAAGCAGAAGGTGACCATGCTGATGACCGGCCGCATCGGCAACTATGCCGAAGGCTACGATTCGCTCGGGGCGCTGGGCATCTCGGCCAGCAAGGAGGACCGCAAGCACCTGCAGGTCGACGAGACCAAGCTCAATGCGGCACTCGTCGCCAATCGCGACCGGGTGGCGGAGCTCTTCCAGAGGGTCGACACGAGTCCGACCGTAACGCCCGTTGGGGTTGCGCGAAAACTCGTTGCCTACCTCGACGAGGCTCAGAGCACCAGCGGAGTCTTCAAGACCCAGCAACAGATGGTGGACAAGCAGACGCAGTCGCTCGACAAGTCGATCAAGCGGCGCAACGAGCAGATCGAGCGGAAGCGCACCCAGTTGCAACGCCAGTTCACGCGGATGGAACAAGCGATGGCCAAGATGCAGTCCCAGCAGAATGCGTTCGTCAGCCAGATGAACCAGATCACCCAGCGGTGAGGAGGCCCATGATGAATCCGATGGCAGGCAACCCATTCGCCCAGTACCAGGCGGCCCAATTGGAGACGTCACCGCCCGAGCGCATCCTGATCATGCTCTTCGATGCCGCCATCCGCTTCGCCGGCCAAGCCCGGCAGGCCATGGTCGAGAAGCGTCACGAAGAGGCCCACAAGAACTGCGTGCGGGTACAGAACATCCTGACCGAACTCATGGTGACCCTGCGGTTCGATGTCGGGGGCGACATCGCCAAAAACCTGTTCGACCTCTACGAGTTCCTGCATCACACCACGGTGCAGGCCAACATCCGCAAGGAGCCAGGGCAGATCGACGTCGTGACGGGCCATCTCAAGGACCTTCGCGAAGCTTGGAGCCAAGCGGCCAAGAACGTCGCCAGCCAGCGGACCCGCACGGCGACGGCATGACGAGCGACGCCCCGGGCGCGCCGGCGTCGCCCTTGCCGCTCTACCGCGACACGCTGCAGCTGGGCGAGGACTTGCTCAGGCTCGTCGAGGCCGGAGACTGGGATGCCGTCGTCGCGCTGCAGGAGCGTCGGGACCAGCTTGCCGCCAGGAGCATGGAGCTGATCCCTGCGCTCGATCCGTCGGACCGCGCCGAGGCGATGCGCCTCCTTCAGGCCATCAACGTGCAGTTGCTGCGCGAGGGCCACGCGATCCGCCTCGCGATGCAACAGAATCGCACCGAGGCGCTGCAGGCCAGCCGGACGTCCGGTGCCATCCAAGGCTACGGCGTAGCCTCGATGCCCGACAGCGTGGCCCACGACAACGAGGCCTACGGCCTCGACGTGCAGCAGTGAGGCCGAGCCGCTGGCCAGCACGCATCCTTACCTGATCCCGGGCGATGTCCTGACCAAGGACCTGCTCGCGCCGGACACCGGCACCGTCCTGGTACCGGCCGGCACCGTCCTGAATCACGATGCCATCATCCGCATCCGTTCGGCAGGACTCGAGCGGGCGACCCTGCGACTCGTCGTCGCGGCCCGCAACGCCGTGGCCTCGGGCATGAATCTCAAGGCCTTCGGGGGCAAGCCGGCCGGTCTCGCCAGCACGATCGTGCAAGTGCGCGCCAAGCGCATCATGTCCACCACCGCGGGCCTGCGGGCCCTGCTTTTGCTGATGGTCCTGACCTCGGCGGCACTCGCGGGCCTGACGGGCGTGCTGTCGCTGGCCATGTTCTCGGCCCTGGCCTTTTCGGTGCTGGCCTTCGTCACGCTTTCCACCGGTTCTGCCGCCCACACCTACACCAAGCATCTGAAGGAGCTTCGCGCCGCCGAAAGAGCCGCGCGCCTGCGCCAGCAGAACCTCGAGCACAGGGCCCAGGAAGGCGAGGTCATGGCGATTCAGGAATTGCTGGCCGAGCAGACGCTGGGGCCCGAGCACAACCTTGGCCTTGCCGTCGGCAAGGGCTGGGTCGTGGCCCACATGCTGTTGCCGGATGCCCGCCTGCTGCTTTCACCGGCCGGGCTGGGTTTCAACTTGCCGGCGGGCCCGGCCCAACCCGTTGCAGCCGAGGCGATTCAGGGCGAGGAACTGGCCACACCCGAGCCTGAGCCTCCCGAAGTCAATGACACCGACGCAGGACCGACGGGGGACCCACCGGAAGAGGACGTCGCGTCCGCAGCCGAGGACGTGCACGAAGCCGATGCCGCGTTCGGGGCTGACGGCAAGGTCATGGGCGAGGCGATCGAGAACGGGGGCCAAACGCTTCGGCTTGCGACCGGTCCCGCCATCGAGGCGCTCTACAGCCACGCCGCCCAGATCATCTCAAGCGTGATGTCCGCCAGCCCCATGACCAAGCATGTCTCGGTCTCGTTCTATGACGCATGCATCCGGACGGCCCGCCCCAGGCAACCCTACTGGGGCTGCGTGGCCAACTTCCGCATGGGCCGCGACAACTACCTGGAGGGCCAGCGGGAGAACCAGTTGCCTCTCTATCTCGTACGCAACCGCAACGCCCATCTCAGCTACGAACGGGACCGTCCCCTGCTCGAAATCTTGGCCGTGCCGCTGAAGAGACCCACGGATGTCCTGCTGGATCCCGAGGAGGAGGCCAAGCCTTCCGTCCTCCAGGAACTGGAAGCCGACTAAGAGACCTGGCCCAGCGCCGCCGGGGGCCGCGAACGGCCCATCAGGCCCATCAGCGCGACCAGCGTCAGCACGTAGGGCAGCATCTGCAACCACTCGGCCGGGACTTCGACACCCAGAGTCTGCAAGAATATCTGCATCGCGTCGGCCAACCCGAAGAGACAGGCCGCCGCGAGCGACGGCAGGGGCTTCCAACGACCGAAGATCATGACCGCAAGCGCAATGAAGCCCTTGCCGCTCGTCATGCCCTCGTTGAACTGGCCGATGCCCTCGAGTGTCAGGAAAGCACCCGCGAGGCCAGCGAGGCCACCCGAGATCGCCATGTTGACGTAGCGGGTCGCGAGCACGGACAGGCCCAAGGAGGTCAGCGTCAGGGGATGCTCGCCAGAAGCCTGCGTGCGCAGGCCCCACGGCGTCCGGAAGAGCACGACATGGGTCAAGAGGCACAGCACGACGGCAAGGACCATCAGCGGCGTGAACGAGACACCCACGGGACCATCCTTGCCGTTGACGGACCAAGTCAGGATGGCCGGCAGGGTTTCGGGCAGCTTGGTGCTGCCGCCGACGTCATAGACCAGACGGAGGGCATAGGCCGTGACACCGACGGCCAGGATGTTGAGGGCCGTGCCGCTAACAATCTGGTCAGTGCGGAACCGCTGCGTCCAGAACGCGTGCACCAGGCCCAGCAGGGACCCGACCATGACGGCGGCCAGCACGCCGATCCAGAGATGGCCCGTGCCATCCCCGTCGAAGACGCCCGCGTCCAGCAGACGTTCGGCGACGACGTAGCCGGCAAAGGCACCCGTCAGCATCATCCCCTCGATGGCGATGTTGACGACGCCCGAGCGCTCGGCCCAGATGCCGGACAGGCTGCCCAGCAGCAAGGGGGTCGCCAGGCGCAGCATGGCGGCCAGCAGGCCGATCAGGATGGCGGGTTCCATCAGGCCTCCTGACCCTGGCCAGATGTCGCGCCAGCGGCGGGCAAATTAGGGTCCTGCGGGGGAGCGGGGGGTGACGGCGGAGCGACAGCCGCCGCCTTGCGGGCGGCCTTGAACTCGCGATCGCGACGCAGGCCGGCCTCGGCGGCGACGAACAGGATGACGAAGGCCTGCAGGACGCTGATGATCTGGCTCGAGACGTCGGCCTCGATCTGCATCAGGCCGGCACCGCTGCGCAGAGCAGCAAACAACAGGGCGGCGGGCACGATGGCGAAGGGATGGTTGGCACCCAGCAACGACACGGCGATGCTGTCATAGCCGTAGCCGGCCGAGAAGCCTTCCTCAACCAGGCGATGGTCGACACCGGCCAACTGGACCGCCCCGGCCAGGCCCGCGAGGCCTCCCGAAAGGGCCAGCGACCCTACCAATGTACGCACGACCCGGACGCCGGCATACTCGGCCGCCTCAGGGTTGAGCCCTACGGAACGAATCGCCATGCCCCAAGGCGTATGCCACAGCAGCCACCAGAGCCCCCCGGCCACGGCCAGCGCCAGCAGGAAGCCGGCGTGCAGGCGGGTGTCCGCCAGCAGCACGGGCAGATGGGCCCCCTCGGCGATGTAGCGGGTCTGGGGGATGGAACCGGGGCCATGAAGAGGTACGCGCACCAGCCAGCCGACCAGACGGAAGGCGATGTAGTTGAACATGATGGTCGTGATGACCTCGTGAGCTCCGAAGCGCGCCTTCATCCACGCGGGTACGGCCGCCCACGCAGCGCCCGACGCCATGCCGGCCGCGAGCACGATCAGCATGTGGAGACCGCCCGGCAGGCCCGGAAGGGCATAGCCGGCCACGACGGCCCCGAGGCCGCCCATCAGGAACTGCCCCTCGACCCCGATGTTGAAGAGCCCCGCGCGCAAGCCGAGCGCGACGGCCAGGGCCGCCAGCAAGAGCGGCGTCATGTTGACCAGCGTCTCGGCCACGGCATTGGGGCTGCCCAAGGCCCCCTTGAGCAGGGCCCCCAGGGCATCGGCCACGTCGTAGCCCGATACCGCCAGCACCACGCCCCCGGTCAAGAGGGCCGCGAGCACGGCCGCAAGCGACCACGCCAGATTGCGGAACGCGTTCATGCCGGTGTCCCCAAGTCGCCCGTCATGCGGCCACCGATCATCAGGCGGCCCAGCTCCTCGCGGGTGACGGTGCCCCGCGCACGCCACGCCACGATCTCGCCGTGGTAGACGACGCCGATGCGATCCGACAGGGCCAGCAGCTCATCCAGTTCGTTCGTGACGAGCAGGACGCCCGCACCCCGATCACGCAGCGCCCGCATCTCGTCATGGATGGACTCGGCGGCCCCGGCGTCCACTCCGCGGGTGGGCTGGGCGATGAGCAAGACGTGGTAGCGGTCATCAAGCTCGCGGGCCATGACGACCTTCTGCTGGTTGCCGCCCGAAAGCGTACCGACCGCCGTCTGGGCATCCGGTGCCTTGACGCGGTAACGCGCCAGCAGGTTGGCGCCCCGCTCGCGAATGGCGGCATGGTCCAGACGTCCCGCACGTGCGTAGGGGGCCAGATGGAAGCGATCGAAGACCAGATTGTCGGCAATGGACCACGGCTTCAGGACGGCCCGCCGCAAGCGGTCCTCGGCCACGTGGCCGATGCCGGCTTCCCGACGGGCACGCGGCGTGGCCCGCGTCAGATCCACGTGCGTTCCGCCGGACCGGGGCGCAAGCAGGACCTTGCCGCCCGTCACCGGACGCAAACCCGCCAGCACCTCGACGAGTTCACTCTGCCCGTTGCCCTCGACACCGATCAAGCCGACGATCTCGCCAGCCCGGACTTCGAGCGAGACCTCGCTCAGGGCTTCGAGACCGCGGGAACTGCGGCAAGAGACGTTCTCGACCCGCAGCAGCGGAGCACCACCCTCGGAAGCCGGCGCATCGGGCGGGGCCTTGAGCGGACGCCCCACCACCAAAGCTGCCAGCTCGGCCGCAGTCGCCTTGCGGGGATCAGCGACGCCCACCTTGCGGCCGGCCCTCATTACCGTGACGTGGGTGGCCACAGCCTGGACCTCGCGCATCTTGTGCGTGATGAAGACCAGCGCCTTGCCCTCGGACGCCAGGCGCTGCATGACCTGGCCCAACAGGGCAATCTCCTGCGGCGTCAGCACGGCGGTGGGCTCGTCGAAGATCAGGATGCGGGCGTCTCGGGCCAGGACCTTCAGGATTTCGACCCGCTGCTGCATGCCGACGGGCAAGTCCTCGACGAGGGCCGCTGGGTCGATGGGCAGGCCCACCCGGTCGGCCAGGGCTCGGACCCTCTCGTGTGCGGCAGCGGTATCGACAAGGCCCCAGCGGCGGGGCTCCATGCCCATCAGGATGTTCTGGGCCACCGTGAGCGTGCCCACCAGCTGGAAGTGCTGGTGCACCATCCCGATGCCGAGGCGGATGGCCTCGCTGGGGCTTGCGATAAGGACCTCGCGTCCCTCGAGCAGGATGCGTCCCGAGTCGGGCGTCGTCATCCCGTAGAGGATGTTCATCAGCGTGGACTTGCCGGCGCCGTTCTCGCCCAGAAGCGCGTGGATTTGCCCCCACTCGAGCGTCCAGTCGACATCCTGGTTCGCGATGACGCCCGGGTAGATCTTGGTGATGCCCTCGAGGGCGACGGCCGGGACCATCCGTTCGGACCTCAGTTCTCGTCGGCCTTGTCGAGCTTGACCTTGATCGTGCCGTCCGCCAGCTTGACGCGCAGATCGTCGAGCTTCTTGCCGGTCTCGGGCGCGACCTGCGCCTCGAGCTTGCCGAAGGGCGCAAGGCCCACGGCATCGTCGGCAAGCGTCAGCTTGGTGTTGCCACCCTTGAAGGACTTGTCCTTGACCGAGGCCACGGCCTTGACGACAGCCAGATCGACCTTCTTGAGGGCACTCGACAGGACGTAGTCGGGCGCGATGCCGCTCTGGTCGGCGTCGACGCCGATGGCCAGCTTCTTCTGCTGCTTGGCGGCGTCGATGACGCCGATACCGCTCGCCCCGGCCGCCTGGAAAACGATGTCGGCACCGTTCTGGTACTGCGATGTCGCCACCTCGGCGCCCTTGGCGGAATCCGTGAAGTTGCCGGTGTAGCCCGACAGGATCTTGACCTGAGGGGCAGCTTCCTTGACGCCTGCCTCGTAGCCGACCTTGAAGCGGTGGATCACGGGGACGTCCATGCCCCCCACGAAGCCGACCTTGCCGGTCTTGGTCGTCAGCGCCGCAAGGGCCCCGGCAAGGAAGCCGGCCTGCTCCTCGGCAAAGGTGTAGCCGGCGACGTTGGGCAGGACCTTGTCGTAGCGGAAGTCGACGATGGCGAAGCGGGCGTCGGGGAAGCGCTCGGCCACCTTGCGGGTGGCGTCGCCCATCATGAAGCCCACGCTGATGACGAGGTCGTACTTCTCGCCGGCGAACTGCGCGAGATTCTTCTCGTAGTCGCTGGCCTTCTGGGACTCGATGACCGAGGTCTTGACGTCAAAGTCCTTCTTGGCCTGCTTCAGGCCCTTGTAGGCCAGCGAGTTGAAGCCCTGGTCATTCAGGCCGCCCACGTCGGTCACGAGGCCGACCCGCAGCGTGCCGGTGCTGTCCGCCTCGCCCTTGCAGGCGGAAAGGCCGATGGCACAGGCCAGCGCGGCGGCGAGCAGACGAGGCAGCGAACGGGGCACGGGTCAGGTCCTCGGGTGAGAAGGGGGTGCGTCGTCGACACGCCGGCGGGGCGTCTTCAAGGCATCTTACCAGACGGGCTCCACCGCCCGGGGGTCGGCCTCGAAGGCCTGCTCGAGGTCGTATTGCAGGGCAGACAGCGGGGCCTTGAGCATGTCGAGCATGTGCAGGGCGCCACCGGCGTCGAGGTCCAGCATGCCGAGCAGGAGGTGGCCGGTGCCGACCTGCTCATGGTGGCGGGCCAGCGCCGCCTGCCAAGCCCGCGCGCAGGCCTCGCCCATGTAGCGCGACTGCACCGGGTTGCGGACAGTGCCGGACCCGGGGCCGATGACACGGTGGACGATGCCCCGAACATCATCGACGCCCAGGCCATGACGCGAGAGGACGGCGGCAGCCGTGCCCCCCGCGGTCTCGAGCAGGCCCAGCAGCAGTTGCTCGGTCCCGATGATGTGGTGGCCCGCCGCGCGCGTCTCGGCCTCGGCCCGCTCCATGGCCTGCCGGGCCAGGGGGGCGAGCAGACGGGGATGATAATGCCGGGGCAGAGCCTGGACCGAGGCCTGAGGGACGGCGTTGCCGGCCAGCTCGGCCTCGCGCGCGGCCATCAGCCGATTCAGCAGGGCCGCCGTGTCGATGGCCATCGCACGAAGCAGTTCATGGCCGCGGCCCTCCGTCTGAGCCAGAATGGCCCGCAGCAGGTCCTGGGTATCGACGAGCAGGGGACTGGTCTGGCCGGCGATCGCGACAGCCCGCTCGAAGACCTCGCGGGCCTCGTCAGCAGGAATGATCTGCTGGGCACGCTCGTAGCCGCGTCCCCAGATACGGCCGGCCGCAAGGCGCGCCCGGCGGACGTCGAAGCCCGCCCCCGCCAGCGCCTGCCCGGCGAGGCCGGCGGGATCGGACGCGAGGCCCATCACGACGTGAGCCGCGTTCATGCGGCTGAATTCAGCCCGGCGGGCCTCTTCCTGAGCCTGGCGGATGGCGGCGATGGCACCGGCCGAGAAGTGCTCGAGCATGGGCCTATCCTAGCACCGGGACCGTCCCGTCGCCGCAAGCTTCAGAGGAAGGTGGTGCGCGGACCGGCCAAGGGCGTCGTGAGCGCGCGCGTGGGGGCCGGCCGCTGCACGAGGGGGACCTGCGTCAAGGCTGCCGCACGCGTCCGCCGCGCCTGGAACGCACGACGTCGCTCCTCATTGCGGCGCCAGCGACGTACTCCCCGGACGACAGCCCGCGGCAGCATCAGGGCCAGCCAACCCGCCACCAGCAGGCCGAGGCCCTGAAGGATGCGCACGATCCAGGACGTGGCCTCGCCGACGTCCCGCGTGGCCACGAGCGGCCACCGGCCCAGTTCACGACCATCGCGGACGGCCACGAGATGCCCGAGGGTCTGACCTGCCCGGATGGGCGCCTGGACCTCGGAAAGCTCCGTGAAGCTGCGCGGGGTGCGGGTCCCCTTGGGCGCCACCAGCGCAGCCGGACGCGACAGGGCGAAGGGCACCTCGCCCAGTTCGCCATTGGCGATCGAGACCGACCCCATGGGCGTGCCGACCTGTCCCAATTGGAAGATCTGGAAGCGCCGGATGCCGAAGTCGAGCAGATTGGCCGCGTCAACCCACAGGCGAGGGCTGTCGAGGATGGCCTCGATGACGTAGCGACCGTCTCGACGAGCCGAACCCACGAAGCAGCGGCCCGCGACGGAGGTGTAACCGGTCTTGCCGCCCCAGGCACCGGGGAACTTGCCCAGCAGCTTGTTGTGGTTGACGAGGCGCCGATGCCGCACGAGGCCGTTGCCCGGCAGGTCGATGACCCGCGTGGCGGCGATGTCGGCGACCACGGGATTGGCAAAGGCCGCGCGCGCAATGAGCGCGAGGTCCCGGGCCGAGCCGTAGTGGTCGGGGTCGGGCAGGCCGTGGGGGTTGGCATAGTGCGTGTGGCGCAGACCCAGCGCACGGGCCTTCTCGTTCATGCGCACCACGAAAGCCTCGGGCGAGCCGGCGACGGCCTCGGCCAGGGAGTGGGCCGCATCATTGCCGGAGACCAGAAGGAGGCCCTGCAGCAGTTCGCGGACGGTGCGACGCTCGCCAGCCTCGAGAATCATGGAAGAACCCTCGACCTCGGCGCTGGTCGTCGAGATGGTCACGATGCGATCGAGGTTGCCGGCTTCGGCGGCCACGAGGGCCGTCATCAGCTTGGTCGTGCTGGCCTGGGGCAATTCGAGGTCGGCGTTGCGCGCCGACAGGATCTCACCGGTGTCGCCATCCATGAGCACGGCCGCGCGGGCCGTGAGGGCCGGCGGCGCTGGCGGGGGGACAAGGGGGACAAGAAACATGGGACAAACGAATCCTGACGAACGACAGCAGGCATGCTAGCGGATGGCGGAGCGCATGGCCACACCGGGGGGACAGGCCGCAGCATCCGTACCAACATAACGGCCGCTTGACGGTTCCCATGGTGTGACGGGTCACATTTGACGACCCGAAGCCGGAGGTGGTACCTTGTCTCTTCCCGGGCCGTTAGCTCAGTTGGTAGAGCAGCTGACTCTTAATCAGCGGGTCGAAGGTTCGAGCCCTTCACGGCCCACCTAGGAACGAAGCGGGTTTCGGCGATTTCGCCGGGACCCGCTTTTTTGCTGGGGGGACGCCGGGGGGACGGCAGGAATGAACCCGAGTCGCTTGAGGCTGGCCTCACCACACCGACGTACGGCTCTTGGTGGGTGAGTGGGCTGCCTAAGCCCGACTCTTGCAACTGGGATTGGACCCCATCGGAGCGGCTTGATCGATCTGGGTAACCTCGATGCTCCATACAAGAAACGGTCGGTTCTTATATTTTGTCGGGACTGATGGTTCTCGAGGCCAAGAAGCGAGGGGTGCTACCACCCCACCCGGCAAACAAAAACGCCTTCTAGGCCCTTGTAGAGGGCCGCTTTCCGCGCCCCGGTCCGGCTTCGCTACGGACCTCGGCGATAGGGTCAAGGGACAAAGGGTTCAAGAGCCAAGTGACACGCCCTCGGCCTACGGCCTCGACCTGGCAAGGCGGAAGCCGAAGTTGTTATAGCGGTAGCCGGGGTAGAAGCTGTAGCGGTACGCCGCACGCGCGTAGGACGCGCCGTAGTACCACGACCCACCGCGGGACACCCGGTTCGAGCCTATTGTGGGGCCCACCGGATCCGTCACTGTGCCCGGGTAGGTGTCGTGCCAGTCCCAGCACCACTCGGACACATTGCCCGCCATGTCGTACAAGCCCCACGCATTGGGTTGCTTCTGGGCTACAGGATGGGTCTTGCTGTCGCTGTTGCCGTTGAACCAGGCATACGTCCCCAGCAGGTTGCTGTCGGAACCGAAGTACCACGCCGTGCTGCTGCCGGCACGGTACGCATACTCCCACTCTGCTTCCGTGGGCAGGCGCCAGCCTGTGGTCGCATAGGGGGTGGAGGCTGTCAGGGTCACGTTGCTGCAAAAGTAGCTGCCCCCCGGGGAACCGGAGCAACCGGACAGGTTGTAGGCCTTGGGTAGGCCATCGGCAACGGAAAGAGCGTTGGCGTAGGCTATGGCGTCGTACCAGCTCACCGTATCGACAGGACGGCTCATGTCGCCACTGAGGTACGAGGGGTTGTTGCCCATCCGCGCCTGCCACTGGGCTTGCGTCACCTCTGTGGTCTGCATCAGGAAATCTCGCGTAAGCGTCACCTGGTGAAGAGTCTCGTCGGAATTACGACCCGGTTCGCTGGAGGGGGAGCCCAATTCGTCGGAGGGGGAGCCCATCTGGAAGGTGCCGGCGGGGACCACTACGGCAGCAGGCCGAGCAACGGGGGTTGGAGCTGGCCCAGGCACCGGGGTCGCGGAATGTGTAGGTGTAGGTGTAGGTGTAGGTGAAGGCTTGGGTGAAGGCGTAGGTGAGGGTGCAGGCAAAACCACGTTCACACAGGCTGACAGGGCCAAGAACACCAGAGGCCAAAGTCCCGATCTCATCTTGTTCATATCCCAATTAGAGCCTGCTTCTGCAGGCGAGTCAGCCTATCCAACCATCGTCTCATCTGGCCACCGGATCACGATCTCGTCGGGTAGAGGGCCCTGATCCGCCCGCCTGTTCCGGCCCCACTCTGCCGGGTAACGTCCTTCCAGCCACCAGGCCGCAGCCTGCCACGTCCCGGACGCGGCGGCCTTGGTGATAGTCCCGAGGGCGGTAGCCACAGCCTGCGCCTCGGCACGCTGGACCTCGAGTGCGAAGGCGTCGTCGTCTGATATCCAGCGCGAGAGTGTATTGCCGCTGATTCCGGCTAGGGCAGCCGCGGGCCAACGGGCTTGGCCAGCAGCAAGCGCCCGCAGGATCTGGTCCTCGACGGCTGGGTTGCGCTTGGTGGGGCGGGCCATATGAACAGCTTGGGGTTGGATTGCAGGCGATGCAATCCCCTCGA
>VGJW01000019.1 GCA_016867265.1 Candidatus Tanganyikabacteria bacterium | reverse complement strand
TGGACGGCGAGGGCGGCGGGTCCTTTGTCAGCGTGTCGGCAGGCATCGTCGATGCCGCCGACCGAGGTGCGCGCGTGGTGTCCCTCAGCCTGAGCTCCCCCAAGACCTCGAAGCTGCTCGAGGAGGCTGTCGCCCACGCCACCCTGAAGGGCGCGCTGCTGGTCGCGGCGTCCGGCAACGCCGGATCCACGGCACCCGCCTACCCGGCAGCCCTGCCGCAGGTCATGGCCGTGGGCGCCGTCCGCCGGGGCGATATGCCGGCCTACTTCTCGAATACGGGCAAGCACCTGTCGGTGGCGGCCCCCGGCGTGGACATCCTGTCGACGATCCCCGGCGGCGGCTGGGAGAGCCTGGACGGCACGTCCATGGCCTGCCCCCACGTCGCGGGTTTGGCCGCACTGGTCTTCAGCCGCAGGCCTACGTGGACCGCCGCCCAGGTGCGCCGCCGCATCGAAGCCACGGCCGTCGATATCGGTCCCGATGGCTTTGACGAACGCTTCGGGCACGGCCGCATCGACGTGGCCGAGGCCCTCCGCTGACCCCCTGTCCCTGACGCAAGGAGAACCCCGACACGATGGATGCGACGATTGCCCGAGCACCCGAGGCCCTGACGGCGGGCAGCCTGACGTTCTCTCCCCTGGCGTGGGGCATGTGGCGCTTTGCCGGGCAGGAACCCGCCCGCGCCAGGGCCTTGGTCGAGGCGGCCTTCGAGGCCGGCATCACGCTCTTCGACACGGCGGACATCTATGGCTTTGGTGGCGAGGGCTTTGGCGCAGCCGAGGCCCTGCTGGGCCGGGTGTTCCGCGAGTCCCCGGGTCTGCGGGACCGGATGGTGCTGGCGTCCAAGGGCGGCATCTGCCCGCCCGTGCCCTACGACTCGAGCGCCGCGTACCTGACGGCGGCCTGCGAGGCCTCGTTGGCGCGCCTTGGCGTCGACCACCTGGACCTCTACCAGATTCACCGCCCGGACCTGCTGGCCCATCCGGCCGAGGTGGCCGGTGCCCTCGAGGCCTTGCGTACGGCCGGCAAGATTCGTGAGGTCGGCGTGTCCAACTACACGGCGGCCCAGACGGCAGCCCTACAGGCGCACCTGTCCTTCCCCCTCGTGACGCATCAGCCCGAGTTCTCGCCGCTGGCGACGACCCCCATTGAGGACGGCATCCTGGACCAGGCCCTCGAGCGGGGCATGCGCGTGTTGGCGTGGTCGCCGCTGGGCGGTGGTCGTCTGGGCGGGCCTTCCGAGGACCCCCGCGTGCAGCGGGTACAGGCGGCGCTGGACCGTGTGGCCGAGCGCGAGGGTGTGTCGCGGACGGCACTGGCCTATGCGTGGATCATGGCGCACCCGACGCGGGCTGTGCCCATCGTCGGCTCGCAGGATCCCGCCCGCATCCGCGAGGCCTCGGACGCCCTGAAGGTCCGCCTCGACCGGACGGAGTGGTACGCCATCCTGGTGGCCTCCCGCGGGGTGCCGATGCCATGAGCGATCGCCTGCCCCCGTGCGAGGTGTCGTGGTTCGGCGCGCTCTGCGACGATGACTACGAGTTCCTGGGCGTCCCCGATCCGGCGCTGCGCTCCAGCTGGGAGCACGGCCGCCAGCTGGTGCTGATGGCCCAGAAGGGCGGCTTCGACAACATCCTGCTGCCGTCGGGCTATCAGCTGGGCATCGACACCACGGCCTTCGCGGCTGCGGTCGCACCGCTGGTCGACCGCATGCGGCTGCTGGTCGCCGTGCGCTGTGGCGAGTCGTGGCCGCCCCAGCTGGCCCGTCAGCTGGCCACGCTCGACCAGCTCTTGGGCGGTCGCCTGACGGTCAACATCATCTCGAGCGAAATGCCCGGCGAGACGCTCGACTCGGCTCCGCGCTACCGCCGGACCGTCGAGGTCATGACCATCCTGAAGACCCTGCTCTCTGGCCAGCCGCTCGACCACGAGGGCGAGTTCTACAAGCTGAGGCTCGATCCTCCGCGCGTCGGCACCGTCTCCGGCCAGTGCCCGCCGCTCTACTTCGGTGGCCTTTCGCCGGCGGCTCGCGCCGCTGCGGCTCGCGCCGCCGACGTCTACCTGATGTGGCCGGACAGGCTGGAAGCCGTGGCCGAGGTCGTCCGCGACATGCGGCAGCGGGCCGCTGCTTGCGGACGCACGCTGCGTTTCGGTTACCGTGCCCATGTGGTCGTCCGCGAAACCGAGGCCGAGGCCCGTCGGGCGGCGACCCGTCTGCTGTCCCGCCTCGAGGCCGCTCAGGGCGAGGCTATCCGGGCTCGTTCCCTCGATGCCAAGTCCCTGGGCGTGTCCCAGCAGTCGGCGCTCAGGGACTCGGCCGACGACGACGGCTACGTCGAGCCCAACTTGTGGACGGGCATCGGCCGAGCTCGCTCGGGTTGCGGGGCGGCCATCGTGGGCGATCCCGACCAGGTCCTGGCCAAGCTCCAGGCTTATCGGGAAGTGGGCATGGAAGCCTTCGTGCTGTCGGGTTACCCCCACGCGGCCGAGGGTGACCTGTTCGCGCGGCACGTCCTGTCGCGGCTGGATCACGGCCCCCTGCGCCTCGATGCGCCTTTGCCGGCGGCGGCGCTGGCGTGACGGCGAGTCAGGGCCAGTCGGCCCTCGCGGAGATGCCGGCCGAGGCCCCCGCGGCGACGCGCCTGCGCTGGTGGGTGCTGGGACTGGTCTTCGTCGCCGGGACACTCAACTACATCGACCGGCAGATGATCGCCATCCTGAAGCCCATGCTGCAAGGCCAGTTCGGCTGGACGGACCAGCAGTACGGTCACTTGGGCACGCTGTTTCAGGCCTCGGCCGCTCTGACGTATCTGGGTATTGGCTGGGTCATCGACAAGGTAGGCCTGCGGCGGGGCTACGCCGCGGGCGTGGCCCTCTGGAGCGCGGCGTGCATGGCTCATGGCGCGGCCTTGCGCCTCGGGCACTTCCTGCTGGCCCGGGTGGTGCTGGCCGCAGCCGAGGCCGTGCAGACCCCGGCTTCCATGAAAGCCATCGCCGAGTGGTTTCCCGTCCGGCAGCAGACGCTGGCGGTGGGCATCGTCAACACGTCGTCGAACATCGGCGCCATCATCGCCCCCCTCATCGTTCCGGCCGTGGCCGTGGCCTACGGGTGGCGTGCGGCCTTCGTCGCGACGGGGGCGCTGGGCTTTGTCTGGTTGGTGGGCTGGCTGCTCGTGCCGGCTCGGTCCCCGGCGGCGCCCTCGCCCCTGCAAGCCGCCGCGCAGGCAGCCCAGCCGGAGCTCGTGACGGAAGCGCCTGCTCCTGCCGATGCCTCGTGGCGCGCCTTGCTGCGGCTGCCGGACACGTGGGCCGTGATGGCTGCCAAGGCCCTGACGGACATGGTTTGGTGGTTCCTGCTGTTCTGGGCCCCCGACTTCCTGCACCGGCAGTTCCACCTCGACATGAAGCAGGCGGGACCGCCCCTTGCCGTCATCTACGGCATGGCGGCCCTCGGCGCCGTGTCGGGCGGCCTGCTCACGACGGCACTGCTGCGCCGCGGCCTCGCGGGCCTGCGCGCGCGGAAGCTGGCGATGCTGACCTATGCCTGCCTGATCCTGCCGTTGCCCCTCGCGCTCCACGTCACCGACCCGTGGCTGGCCGTCCTGTTCGTCGGCGGGGCGCTCTTCGCCCACCAGGGCTTCTCGACCAACCTCTTTGCCCTGGCCGTCGATCGTTTCCAGGCAGCCCGCGTGGCCTCCGTCATCAGCCTGGGGGCCCTGTGCGGCAACGCCAGCGGGATGTTGATGCTCGAGACCACGGGATGGGTGCTGACCCACCTGCATACCTACATGCCGATGTTCGCGACCAGTGCCCTCGTCTATCTGCTGGCGACCGGCGTCGTGCATGTCCTGATGGGGCGCCGGGACGGCACGCAGCACGCCTGAGGACCGCGCCGTCAGGAAGACGCCTTCGCCCTCGCTGGCGTCAGCGCGCGATCATCCAGCCCAGGACCGCACCCATCAGGCCAAAGTTCAGCACGTCGCTGCCGACCTCGAGCAGCCAGACCCGAAAGCCTTGCCCTGCAAAGAGCCGATGCCAGGGGTTCGTTACCACCACGAAAGCAGGTTTCCCCAAGGCCTCGAGGTCGCTCGGACCGAAGTCCTCGAGCCACATCCCCCCGAAGATCAGCAGCCGCTCGTCCTCGAGGCGGTGAATCAGCATCGACCGCGTCATCGTGGCGTCCTTCGGCCTGCCGGTGACGAGGGTGGTGCGGGGGGCCAGGGCTGTGACGGAGGACGCCATACGCCCCTGCATACCCCGCATCCCTGCCTGGTTGCCCTCCGGGCCTCTGCTCCTCGGCGTGACGAACGGATGGACGCTACCCTTGCGGTCGTGATAGGTTACGTCGTCCCCAGTTCCCATCGGAGGTCCAACGCCTTGAGAGCCTTGTCGTTGCTGCTGTCCTCCAGCGTGCTTGCGCTGGCCGTGACGGGTTGCTCGCAGATTCGCTATGCCGTAGAGGACTCGGACGTCCCCGTGGCCTTCGGCCAGAGCCTCGAGCGTCCGGTGGGTGCCGAGTCCCGCCAGTGGTACGGTGTGGCCAGCCTGATCAACTGGAACGATCAGTTCGCCGTTCTCAGCAAGCCCATGCCTGCCGCCTTGGCCAAGGTCCAGCGCAAGTCCGGATCCGCCGGTGGTGTCGTCGTGTCCCGGATTGACGAGGAACAGGGCGTCCTCGACATCGTGTTCCAGTCGCTGTCCGGCGCCCTGAGTTCCCTGACGCTGGGCGCGTCCACCGCCATCGTCAGTGGTTCCCGGACCGCGACCGTCAAGGCATCGGAGGCCAAGTGATGCGTACCACCCGAATCCTGCCAGCCGTTCTCGTCGCCTCGGTCCTGCTGGCGGGCTGCCAGCGTCTGGCCATCGACAGCAAGGAAGTCCCGGCCAACAAGGTCTACTTCACGACCCTGAAGGGTGCCAAGGTCATCGGTGCCCTCGAAGAGACCCAGACGGCAACGTGGCTCTTCTGGGGGCTCGTCCCCGAGGCGCAGCCTGATGCGGCACAGGCGCTCAACGCCTACCTGAGGGGCAACCAGCGCATCCAGAACCTCAAGATCCGCACGGAGCAGACTGTCCTGGACAGCGTGATCAGCACCCTGACACTGGGCCTCTACACCCAGCGCAGCGTCGTCTACTCGGGCGAAGTCGTCCAGTAGTCCTGAACCGCCTGGGGCCGGCAGGACACGCGATCCTGCCGGCCCTTGCCGTTGGGCCGGGCAGGCCCATGTGCGTGCTGCTCATGGGCCCCCGGGCCGTCGGACCCAGGCCCGGCCGGGATGGGCCCACCGTTTGCTACCGGGCCCGGAGAGGAAGGACCACGACGTCAGGGTCGGATCCATCCCGCTCCCGGTGCGGACGGCAACCACGTGGAAGCCCGGGCGCAGGTCATACGGGCCAGACCTGCAGCCACCGGGCGCAAGGCCGACGTGCCGCACGGGCTTGAAGTCCAGCCACATGGCGCTGCACGGCCGGTCCAGGAGGGCCTCGAGAGTCACGGGACCCGGTCCGACGACACCGAGATTCCTCGGGCTGGTGGCGGTGGGCTCGGCTGGCCAGCCGTGCAACTTGGCAGCGAGGCTGGCCTCGTCATCACGTCGAAAGACCGACTGCCTGCGCAACAGCATGGGGTTGGTCCCCGGCCCGTTGACGCCCTCGTTGACCGTGAAGGCGGTCGTTTAGCCCAAGCGACGCAGCAAGGGCAGGTGCGCGGCCTCGTGCCAGCCGAACGGAAAGGCAAAGGCAGTCACGGTCCGTCCGGTGAAATGCTCGAGCCGTCGCTTGGCAACACCCAACTCCCGCTCCATCCGTGCCGCAAAGGCCCGGTCTGTCTCGCGTGGCCCCCTGAGCAGGCTCTCGTGAGTCATGCCGTGACACTGGATGTCGACACCGGCACGCGCCATCTCCCCAAGCTGTGCCCAGGTCATCTTGCCTTTCGTGCCGATGCCGCCGGGATGGATGAATAGGGTGGCCGTGGCGCCATAGCGACGCAACAGCGGCCACGCGCGCGTCCGGATCGTGATGTTCCCGTCGTCGAAGGTCAGGCAGGCCGCGCGCTTGCCACGGTTTCGGGGATTGGCCAGCCACGCCGGAATCTCGGGCGCCGCAAGGGTAGGGATGTGTTCCCGCTGCAGGCGCTGCAGCTGGGCCTCGAACAGCCGGGGAGTCAGGGCAATGTAGTTGTCTGGCCGCGGCTGGACATGGTGGTAGCAGAAGACCGACACGATCGGTGGTGGCTGAGGCTGTGACCGGTCGATAGGGTGCCCGTTCAAGGCCAGCAGAACCATGGTGAAGATGGGGAGCACCCTCGCACCATGCCCCGGTAGCGACGTCCGCACCCGACAAGCTTGGGTGCCCTTGTTACCGCTTCATCCAAGTATTAATGGAGATTTGACGTCTCCCGACGAGGCAGGTGTCGATAGAATGGCCATGAAGACCGGGTCGCTGGGCTCTACACCCGAACTGACCCGTGGAGGTGTTTCGGGGCCACCTGTCCCGGAGCTGGATCCCACGCCGCAGGTCGTGTCGGCAGCGGTCCGGACCCTTAGCGGGGACGCCATGGGCATCGAGGCCACGGCAGGTCTGCTCCAGCGCCTGGGCCTTCGAGAGGAGGAAGGCCGACCTCTTCCCGGAATTGTGGCCGATCCCCGCAAGAAGGGGGTCGAGGCCATCCAAAGCTCCTTTGCGGATTGGGCGGCTTCGCTCGTCAACGAAGTGATGGCTTGGCGTGCCAAGCTTGCAGTCGAACTTGCCTCAATGCGCAGGCGCGTGGAGGAGCTCTGGGCGCATCACAAGGAGGGCGTCCGGGCGCATGACCTGCGTCTGGAGCAAGATCGGGAGGCCCAGCTGGCACGACTCGCCGACCATGATGTCGCCAGAGCCCGCAGGCACCGGTCCATTGTGCAGGTCGAACGTTGACCACGCCCCGTCCCGACCCTTGCCGACCTGATTCAAGCTCCCGAGACGGCATCCAACTGATAGCGTTCCCTCGGATAGCGGAACTGGAACACCTGCCGGGCCTCATTGGGCGAGTGAGCTTGGATGACCATCGTCATCGAGGCGGACAGGCTGCCGTCGGCTGCGATCATCCTGTAGGTGATCCGATAAACCTTGCGCACGGGGTGACCCTCCACTCGTCAGGGGTGGGACGGCCTGCGAACCTTGGTGCTGCTGGAGGTGAACCCTACTGCCTTACGCAACCTTTGTTCCCTGCGCCTTTCTCTCCATAACGCTAGCGTTTCGGCGGACCGGGCCTTAGCCTGCTCGGCCCCCCGATGGGCGTCGGTTCGGGCGTGGGTTGCGTCATCAGGACCGTGGCGTGGGACTCGCGCAGCATCTTGTCGCCCCAAAGTTTGACCGAGGCCACGACATTGGGT
The DNA here is from genome assembly GCA_016867265.1 of Candidatus Tanganyikabacteria bacterium. Lineage (GTDB taxonomy): Bacteria > Cyanobacteriota > Sericytochromatia > S15B-MN24 > VGJW01 > VGJW01. The sequence continues at coordinate 63,892 of VGJW01000019.1, read as the reverse complement.
GTCATCAGCGCGATGACGGCAAAGCCGATGCTGGGCTTCACGGCCGTCACGAGCTCGAGGATGTTCTGGACCGTCGGGATGGCCCGGTTCAGGATGCCCAGGCCGAAGTCCACCATCAGCATCACCATCGTGGCGGGCATGGCGACCTGGATGGTGATGAGGAAGAAGTTGATGACCAGCTTGCCCATCTGCTCCCAGACCTCGGCCGTCAGTTGGAAGCCCCCGAGCGGGATGACCTCGAAGCTCTGGTAGAAGCCTTGTACCAGCCACAGGTGTCCGCCCAGCGTCAGCAGGGCCGTCTGCGCCAGATAGAAGAACAGGTTGCCGACGGCTGTCGTCTGCGTCCGCAACATCGGGTTCAGCGTCGTCATCATCGACAGGCTCGTCTGCTGCGCCACCAGTTCGCCGGCTGCCTGAAAGGCCTGGAACATGACCATCGCCGCGTAGCCGAAGAGGACGCCGGTCGCGACCTCGACGACCAGCGCCAGCAGGAACGGCAGCAGTTGGCTCGGGACCTCGGGGGCCCGGGGCATGCTCGACCAGTAGGCAAAGGTCAGCACCAGCGCGAGGGCCGCGCGGCCTGTCGCCGGTACGGCCTTGGCACCGAGGATCGGTGCCTGCCCCATCATCCCGCTGGCCCTCGCGAGCATGAGCAGGAAGACCGGCATGGCTTGGCCCAGCAGCTCGAGGGCCGCCGTGCGCCAGACCTCTCCCATCATGTCGGGCTAACGTCCCAGCAGCTCGGGAATCGAGCTCCAGAGCCGGTTGATGTAACCCACCATCGTGGCCATCAGCCAGGGACCCACTGCCAGGATGACGCCGAAGACCGCGAGGGTCTTGGGCACGAAGGAGAGCGTCTGCTCCTGGATGCTGGTGATGGTCTGCAGCAGCGCCACGATGAAGCCCACTACGAGGCTGGTCAGGACGATGGGTGCCGACAGCAGCAGCACGAAGATGATCGCCTGGCTGACGACGTGGATGACGGTCGTGTCGCTCACGGGGACCTACTTGAAGGAGGTGATGATGGCCTGGGCCACCAGGTGCCAGCCATTGGCCAGCGAGAACACCAGGATCTTGAAGGCCGTCGAGATCATCTGGGGCGGCAGCATGCTCATGCCCAGCGCCATCAGGACATTGGCCACGACCAGATCGATGACGAGGAACGGCACGTAGATGATGAAGCCGATCTTGAAGGCCGTCGTCAGCTCGCTAATCATGAACGAGGGGATGGCCACGAGCAGCGGTACGTCCTCGCGCCGTTCCGGGACTGGTTGCTTCGTGATGCGCAGGAAGAACGCCAGTTCCTGCTCGTTCGTCTGGCGCATCATGAATGCGTGCATCGGCGCGATGGCGCGGCTGATGGCCGTGGGCTGGTCGATGCGCCGCGCGAGATAAGGCTGCACGGCGTCCCGGTCGATCGACGACCAGACAGGATTCATGGTGTAGAGGGCGAGGAACAGCGCCAGGCCCAGCATCACGGGGTTGGGCGGGATGGTCTGGGTGCCCATGGCCTGGCGCAGGAAGCCCAGAACGATGATCGTCCGCATGAAGCTGGTCGTCATGATCACGATGAAGGGCAACACCGTCAGCAGGGCCAGCGCGAAGATCAGCTGCATGGGCGTCGTCAGGCCCGGATTGTCGATCGGGGCCCGCAGGTCGACGACCGACAGGAGGCGATTGGCCTCCTGGCTCAGCCCCGCGAGCGGGGGCAAGGTCAGGGTCATCACGATTCCGGATCCTCCTGCTGCTGTTCCAGGATGTCGGCAAAGCTGCCGGGTCCCGACTGCGGCGCGAGGGCGGCAGGCTCGCCTACCGCGCCGATGCGGTCGAAACCATTCGGTCCCATCCCGACGAGCCAGCGCTGCCCCTCGACCGAGACCACGAGGAGGGCCCGCTGCGGATCCACGGGCAGCCTGTCCTCGATGCGGATGATGTCCCGGCGGACGCCGACGCCCAGCGAGGCTGCGAGGCGGCCCTTGCCCAGGCGGTTGGCAAGCCACCCGAGGCCGGCGAGGGCGCCGCAGACCAGGACGAGGTTGAGCAGGAACTGGCCGATCGGAAAGTCCGGCGCTGTCGGCGTCGCCAGGGGAGCGACGGTCGCGACGGCTTCAGGTATCGGTGTCAGGATGGCGACCACCGTGGCCATCACGAGGCCATACCCGTGAGGTCGGTACCCAGGATGCGCGTCAGTCGCACGCCGAAGTTGGCGCCCAGAACGACGATTTCGCCCTCGGCGACGTGGCGTCCGGACGCATAGAGATGGACGGGCTCCCCGGCAAGCTGGTCGAGCTCGATGACACTGCCCTCGACCAGCTTCATGACCTCGCGCAGGGGCAAGCTGGTGCGGCCCAGCTCGACGGTGACCGTCAGGCGGATGTCCCTCATCAGCGACAGGTTGTGTCGGGCAGGATCGCCGTCGCCGGGCTGGTGCGCGAGCGGGGCCAGCCGCACCTTGCTGTAGCCCTGTGTGGGGTCTTCGGTCATGGGATTACCCTCCGCGCAGGGACGCCACGGTCCCCGGTTCCAACGCAAGCACCTTGATGGCGACGTGGTCCTCGTACTGCGCCGGTTTGGCCCTGCCGACCGCCCGACCGTTGATGCAGAGCGTGACCGAGCCGTCCTGGGCACGGGGCAATTCGAGCAGCGAGCCTTCCTCGAGCGTGATCCAGTCAGCCAGGGAGACGTCGACGCTGCCGAGGCTTGCCGTGATCTGGACGTAGACGCCAGCCAACTGGCCCAAGGCCTGGTCGAAGGAGGTGTCGAAGGTCGGTTGGCGCCGCGACAGCAAATTGACCACTGCCGGCTCGCCAGCCGGAGTGTCGTCCTGTTGGTCGGGGAGGTCCGCTTTGCCTGCCTCGCCCGTCAGGCCCATCTGCTGGATGGTCGCGGCCAGATCGCGCCCGAAGCTCGCCGCAAGCTGCTCGGTCTCGCCCTCGAGGGCGCTGAAGTCCAAATCGGGCGGCTCGGACTGGGGCAGTTCGGGAATCGCGACCTTCATGTCGGGTTCCCGGTCCGGGGCCTTGGGATCGCTGTAAGCCACGGTGAAGTCTCCGCGGCCCATGAACAGGCTACCTATGGCCACGATGCAGGCTCCGGCGACGAACCCGTGGCTTATGGCCCGGTCGGGATCCGCCACGAACCCGAGGGCGGTGCGGACGGCCCTGACGGCCGGCATCGAGCTGCCGACCGGCCCGAAGACCGAAACGAGCAGCACGCCCGTCAGCCAGGAGGCCGCGAATCCCAAGCTCCAACCGTAGTAGTAGCCGATAAGGCCGCGCAGCGCCGGCCAGAGCGCTGCCGTACCGAAGGGCTCCTGGCGAGGATCAAAGAGCTCCTTGCGCAGCAGCGAGGCCATCAGGCCACCCAGCCCGAAGGCCGAGGCCATGCCGACGGTCGCCCACAACGCCCCACGCCAGGTCCCCTCTCCGGAGACCCACCGCGCAAAGCCACGAGGCGCAATGGGCGCCATCTCGGGTGCCTCGCGCAGCAACCAGCGGGCGGTCAGTTGCAGCCAGCCCCGAGGTGTCTCGAGCGGATTGTGCGAGAGCGTCAGCCCCCACCGAGCCGACAGCCCCCAGAGGAGCAGCAGCGCCAGCAGGCCCATGACGACGGAAACCACGGCCCCCTTCCACCACGCGGGCGGGATGAGGACGACGCGTGGCAAGCGCCGCCGGTACCACAGGTGATGGGCCAGCGCCGCAGCCAGTCCGGCGACGGCCACGCCCCAGAAACCAAGCAGCAGCAGGTTGAGACCGCCCTTGCCCCGCGTGATGAGGCTCATCACGAGGAAGATCGGGTACACGCCCACCACCAGCGGCAACCACTGCCCCTGCAGGGGGACACGGACCTCGGCGCGCTTGCGGGCCATCAGTCGTCCCTCTCGAGACGCACGACCTGCACCGCCCGGCGCAGGCCGTCGGGCGTCGTGCCGGGACTGACGCGGATGGTCGCGCCACCGACATCCGCCGACAGGGGCGCCACGACCAACTGATCGAGGACCAGCAGGTCGTCACGTTCCAGGTTCTGCAACTCGGCCAGCGTCAGCGTGGTGCTGCCCAAGGTCACGAGCACGCGCACGGGTGTGTCCCCGAGCTGGGCCAGCCTGCCCGAAGCCGCCGAGTCGTCCCGCGTCTGCCATGTCAGTTCGGCCACGGCCTCCATGGCCTCGTCGAGCGGAGAGATCAGCGGTTGCGGCAAGGCCACCACCAGCCGCGCCGTCGCCCGGCCTGAGGTCCGGATGCGGAAGGACGTGCAGACCATAGGTGTCGCAGGCGCGAGTCCAGGGACGACTTCCTGCAGCTCCTCGAGCGTCGGGGCCTCCGGGAAGGTCCCCAGTTGCCCTTCGAAGGCTGCGATTTCGGCCCACGCCTGGCTATGCAGGTCCGCGACGCGGGTGAGCAGGTTATCGACGATGCCGATGGCCTCGTCGTCCAGGTCCTCGTTCCCGTCACCTCCGAGCAGGGCCTGGACACCTGCCATCGACAACAGGAAGAGGACGCCTCCTGCCTGTTCCGTGAACTGGTAGACGCCCCAGAAGGCCTCTTGCCCGTGCCGTTCCGCCATGGTTGCGTAGGGCAACATCTCGAGCCCGGATACCGTCCACTCGAGCTGTGGCAGGCCCGTTTCGGGAAGTTGGCCGTACTCGTCCGGTTCGGGGGGCATGCGCAGCACGTCCGCCATCTGCATCCCCAAGTGGTAGAGGGCGCGGAAGAGAGCGGGCTGTAAGGCGGGTGCCTGCGGCTCCATCGATTTCCACTATGCCGCAGGGCACCACGCAATTCGGTGACAGGCGTGGCATCCTGCCACGCTCCCGTGCGCTACCGGACGAGGTTGTTGACGTCGTCGATCAGGGCGTTGCCGACCTGAATGATCTTGACGCTGGCCGTGAAGGACTTCTGCGCAATGGTCATCTCGGGCAGCGTCGTGTTGACCGAGCTGTTCGAGGCCTCGAGCCGTCGGCCCAGCACCTGCGTGCCGTCGAAGCCCACGTCGAGGGTGTCCGCGGTATTGCCCACTCCGGCGGTCGGCGCGGTCCGGGTCGGCACGCGGCTGCCCGCGGCGCCCAGGAAGATGTCCCCACCTGCAGCCGGGGTCCACGAGAAGAGCGAGCCAGAGGACGTCCGGGCGAGGCCCTCCCGCGACTGGAACTTGGCGAGGGCCACGAAGACCGGTGTCTTGTTCCCGGCCTTGTCTGTCGTGACGTCACCGTTGACGAGCAGGCCACCACGCTCGTCGAACCTGATGGTCTCGTCCGAGATGTTGGTGTTGCGGGCCAAGGCGACATCGCTGGAGATGACCTGATCGATCTCGATGGGCTTGAAGAGATAGCTTTGGAACGATGGGCTGGTGTTCGGCTCGCCATTCGTCAGCTGCTTGAATTCCGCAATCTTGGCGCCGTCCCCGCTCGGCGAGCGCCGGCTGGCCGGGGGATCCAATGCGAAGCCGGGCAAGTTGGCGGCGCCGTCCCGGTAGGTGTTCTTCTCGCCCTGGATGCCCATCACGAACATGCCTTCCTGGTTGACCAGGCGGAACTTGCCCGAGGTCTGGGTGCCCAATTGTCCGTCGACGACGTAGTCAAGGCGGAAGCTGCCGTCGCGGGTGAAGACCAGCTCATCCATGGTCGTGGGCGTGGGGGTCTTGGAGAGGATGAAGAAGCCCTCGCCGTTGATGCCCAGGTCCGTCTGGCGCGTGCTCTCCGCGAGCAGGCCTTGCGAGAAGTCCGTCTTGATGGCGCTGATGCGGCTGCCGCCCATCGGCATCGAGATAGGGTTCAGGCCACCGAACGCGCCCTCGGGCTTGGTGGCCCCGTACATCGTCTGCGAAAGCACGTCGTCGAACTCGACGCGTTGCTGCTTGTAGCCCGTCACATTCGAGCCCGTGAGGTTGCCCGCAAGCACCTTGAGCCATTGGTCCATCGACTGGATGCTGTTGACGCCCGTCAGGCGAATGTCGCCCATGGAACACCTCGTCTCGTCGCGGGGGGATTTTCAAGCGCCGGGCGCGTCGCCCGGAACGGCCGTCAGGCCTCGACGGCCTCGACCTGGTCTAGACGGTAGTCCTCGCCATTGACCCGGACGCGCGGCATCTGGTCGGGCTTGCTGAAGTCGAGGGACTCGACCCGGCCCTTGATGTAGTTGTCGCGGCCGACCTTGAGCGTGACCATCCGGTCGATGAGCGCCGTGGCGGCGTTCACGCGCTGGTTGGCGAGCGTGACCTCGTTGATCTGGCTCATCGAGATGGCTGCATTTACCTGCGCGAACTGGGCAATCATGTCCGTCGCATTCAGTGGCGCTTCAGGGTCTTGATTGGTCAACTGGGCGACCAGCATCTTGAGGAAGCCGTCAGCCTGCTCCTGTGCGCTCGCCACCGAGGTGGCGCTGCCCGGCTTCTGCGGGGGCGGGGTATAGGCGATTGCCTGAACTTCGCGGCTGCTCATCGACCAGTCTCCGTCTTCTCCGGGCGCGTTAGCCTCCTGTACCCTGCCGGATCGGCAACCTATCGCCGGCCTAACGGTTTCAGAATGAATCCTTGATGAAATCCCCGGGGGTTTGCGGGGGGGCCGTGCGCGGTACAGTCTCGTCGTGCGGGCGCATACCCTCGGCTTCATCGCCTTGGCGGCCATGACGGTGCTGTCCGGGCCGCTCCCCGCCGTGGCCGGACGCGGCCGTGTCGCTCCGGACCCCTGGCAGGGGCTGGCCGACGACGAGCGCGTGGCCGACCGCCTCTCGCTGGCCGCCCGCAAGGAAGCCCTGCCCGCAGTCGCCCCGGCGAGGCCCCTGCCGCTCGCTTGGCGGCAAGCGCTGGGGCTCATGGCACCCTCTCCCGCGGAGCGCTCGCTTCGCGCCCGCCGTATCGCGCGGCACTGGCCGGAGGACGGCCTGCCGAGCCTGCGTGTCCTGCTCGGTCACGTCGAACCTGTTGTCAGGGAGCAAGCTGCTCACGTTCTGGGCTACATGGCGGATGCCGGAGCTCCACCGTTCCTGATGCTCCACGTCGCCGATCCGGTCGCGCGCGTTCGTGCCGCGATGCTTGCCGCGCTGGCCCGGACGGCATCGAGGCGTGCTCAGCGCAGCCTCGAGGCGGCCCTTGCGGATCCTGACCCCGGAGTCAGGCAGGCGGCACGCGAAGGCCTCGGGGGTATCGGAGCCGGACGTGAAGCCCTGCTTTTGGCCGCAAGTCGGCTTCCCGCCGCGGAGCGCTTGGCGTGTTGGGCTGCGATGGCACGCTTGCCCGGTCGTCAGGACGGCAGAGCCCTTCAGGAGGTGCTGTTCTCGCCTGCTGGCGTGACCGCGTGGCGTTCCGGGACGCCTGAGGTCCACGTCATCCTGCGGGGCCTCGCGCGCCGGCTTGAACCGGACCAGACCGAGCAACTGGCCGCCTTCGTCCATGCAAGCGACCCTCAGGTGCGACGACTCGCGGTCGCCGTGCTGGAGGAGACCCTGAACCCCGCCGTCGGTTCGGTCTTCGCGGCGGCCTTGCAGGAAAACGACGAAGAGGTCCGTGGGCGTGCCGCCTCAGCGATTGGGCGTCTGGGCGACCCTGCCGGGGTCGAGGCACTCCTCGAGGGTCTGCTGCGAGGAGACCTGCGCTGGGCGGGTGCCGATCAGGCCCTGCTGGCCCTCTGGCGTCTCGAGGCTCGCAGCGTGGTCCCTCGCCTGCGCGAGGCCGCCCGGCCTGCCGTTGGCGCAGTGCAACCCGGCGTGCTCATCCTTCTGGGGCATTGGGGGACCGTGGCCGACCTGCCCGTGCTGGCGAGGCGCCTCGGGGATCCCGAGGCATCCGTCCGTCTGGCGGCCACTCGTGCGCTGGGCCTGATCCTTGACAGGCACAAACCTCCGGCCTGTCCGGCACCTCCCGCGGCAGCGCTGGGTACGGACGCCCTGCTGGCGCCTGGGCCCCTTGCCGGCCGACCGGGATGTCACCAGCATCATGTCGCGCCGGCCCTTGCCGATACGGATGCCGCCGTAGCCCTTGCCGGCCTCGAGGTTGTCCGGCGCCATCCTTCCGCGTGGCTCGTACCCGACGTCGTCCGCCTGGCCATGGGGCCCGGGCAGACCGTTCGGATCGCGGCCTTGCCCACGCTTGCGGTGCTCGGCGTACCGGGCCTCGAGGGGCGCCTGCTTCCCGAGGTCGAGGCGGGCACGCCTGCTGCTCTCGAGGCCGCGTGGATTCTGGGCGGACCTGTCGGGGACGTGGCCCGGGACGTCGCCATGGCGTCTGGGGATGCTGCCTTGCGTGGTCGTTGGCTGGCCTGTATCGAGGCCGGTGGTGGCGGAGCGTTCCGCCTGTCGGACGTGCCGGCCTTCCTGCGGGATCCCGATCCGGCCATGCGGGCGCGGGCCGCAAGGCTTGCGTGGCGGGGTGTCGTGCCACGGGAACGCTGGCCCGGGCCAGAACAGCTCGAACCCCTTTCGGCGGCCAGACTCTGGGCCGGTGCCGCACGCCTTCCCGGCAAGGCGGGGGCGGCTGCACGTGGGCGCTGGCTGGGGGCGCTCAGCCATCCGGATCCCATCGTGCGCCTTGCCGCGACCGAGGCGCTGGGCGGCGTGCCCACGGCCGGCATGCTCGGTCCGCTCGGACTGCGGTCCCGGGATCGCGATCCTGAGGTGGCCCGAGCTGCTTGGCGCGCAGCGTTGCGTTGGCTCGATCCGGGCGCGGAGCGCCTGGTCTCCGGGCTGATTTCCGGCGGGGGGGCTGCCGCCCGCGGTGTCCTCGATGCCTGTCCCGGGGATCATCCCCGCAGGGACACGTGGGTCCGGATCGGACGCTCCAGCGGGGATCTTAGGGTGCGTTGGGCTGCGGATCGCCTCGCGAGCCGCGTCGGTGAGCCGGCTTCCTGGGGGAACCCGTAGCCGCCGCCGTTCGTCCCTATTTCGGGACTGGCCTGCTGGCACCGGGGATGGTGTCATGGCGGTGTCCCCTTCGCGGAGGTCGCCACCATGTCGCTGCTTGCCCTGGCCGTCAGTCTGGCCGCTGCCCCTGCCGAGACGCCGCCGCCCCGGACGAACCTGCCCTACGTGACGTCGGTCTCGGGCCCCGCGACGGTGGGCAAGGGCGAGACGGCCGTCGTCAAGGTCGAAGGTTCCTGGCCGGACCCCTCGTGGTCGCTCGGACGCATCCATGTGCGCAGGGAGGGGCGCCGTGTCGTGGTCGCCCTTGCCGGTGCGGCCCGGCGTGACGGCTTTTTTCCCATGGTGCTGGTTCCCTTCACGGCGACGGCCTCCCTGCCCGTGCTTCCCCCGGGGACGTGGACCGTCGTCGCGGCCGGCAGGAACGAAGACGCGACATGCTCGCTGCACGTGCTCTCCGGCCACTAGGCTTACCCAGGAATTAACGTCAGTTTGGTCCATCTTGAACCGACAATCGAGGCAGGAGGGACGGGGGCATGACGCAGACCAAGGGAACGTGGCTGGCAGGCCTTTGCCTCGCCATCACGCTTTCGGGTTGTGGCCGACCGGGCGTCCCGGCGTTGCCCGATCCGCTGGGCAGCAACGGTAGCCAGGCTCAGCCCCAGGCACCCGTCGCGCACCTGCCGGCCGGTGTCCTCGCCACCTCGATCCGCGTCACGGCGCAGGACAGCCGGGTTGCCGTCGGTTCCAGCATCCGCATTCAGGTCCTCGTGCAGCTTTCCAATGGCCAAGTCGTCAGCGATCCCTTGCTCTGCCGCTGGTCCGTGTCCGATCCTCAGGCCGCCACGGTCGATCGCACCGGGCTCGTGACCGGTCTGAATCCCCGGTCCGCCGTGGTCCGGGCGCAGGTCGGCGATGCCGTCGCCGAGGTGGCGCTCGACGTCGTGCCGACCGATCTCGTCTGGCAGCAGGTCACCTCGCCCGTCACGTCCGACCTCTTCGCCGTCCGCATGCTCTCCCGTCAGGACGGCTGGGCCGTCGGGGCCCGCGGCACCATCCTTCGCTGGGTCAGCCAGCAGTGGGTCGTGCATCCCGGCGCCACCGACGCCGGTGTCACCCACCGCGGCATGTCGTTCTCCGACCCCGGCACCGGCTGGATCGTCGGCCATCGCGGGACCGAGGATCGCCCGCAGGGCGCCGTCGCCCTGGCCTTCGCCGGCCAGCAGTGGGTGCCGGTTCCCGTGCCGGCCACCGGTGGCCTTCGCGCCGTCGCCACCATCGATCGCGATCGGGCGTGGGCCGTGGGCGCCGATGCCTCGGGCCGCGCGCTCATCATGCGCTGGAACGGCCGCTCGTGGATTCAGGACTCCTCGTGGACCGGCAAGGGCGCACTCAACGCCATCCAGATGATGGGCTCCGAGGGCTGGGCTGTTGGCCGCGACGGCAACAACCCCCTCGTGCTTCACTTCGACGGCAGCCGCTGGACCAAGCAGAACCTGCCCTTCGGCACCGGCCTTCTCGAGTCCGGCGAGCTCAAGGGCATCCACATGCTCAACGGGGATCAGGGTTATGCCGTCGGCTGGTCCGAGCCCGCTGTCGGTTTCCGCAAGGGCCTCGTGTTCCGCTTCGACGCCCGTGGCCAGAGCCGCTTCCAGTGGTCCCAGTGGCAGCGTGTCGAGGCCGCCGATGCCGGCGTGCCCTACCTGGCGCAGGCCACCTTGAACGCCGTGTCGATGCTGTCCGGCAACGAGGGCTGGATGCTGGGCGAGACCGTCACCCCCCGCCAGCTGCTTCCCGTGGCCCCGGTCAACGACCTCTTCGCCAACCTGCTGACTTTCGACGGCAACAACTACCGTCCGGATAGCCGGATCGTCGGCAACAACCTCAGCAAGGAGTGCACGGGCATCCACCTGCTGCCCGAGGGGCAAGGCGCCGTGTGTGGTCGCCAGGGTTACCTGATGATGCGGATGCCGGACTTCCGGCAGGTCTACGGGGCCGTGCCCTCGATGACCTCGCGGAACTGACCGTAACCCCCGGCAAACAAGCCGACGGCGTTGGCAACGGGACGCTCGGGCCGCTGGCCCACGAGCGTCCCGTTCGGCGTCCAAAGGGTCGTGGAGGTCCCCCCGTCCAGATTGAGGCCTTGCCGGGCTCCCCAGCGGACCAACGTGGCGGCGGTCTCGTCGAGCGTCATGCCGAGGTCGCCCGGTCGGTCCTGCCCGGTCGCCAGCAGGATGATCGAGCCGTCCTTGCCGAAGCCGGCTGCGGTCCGTGCATGGCGGCCTCGCATGATGTCCGGCCGGAAGCGCTCATCCTGGCCGACCTGGACCTGTCCGTCCCGGACCAGTTCGGGCCCGGCGCCCAGGGCGTCGCCCCCCATGCCCCAGAATTCGGTCGTGGGCTCGTGCAGGTTCAGTACGGCACCGCGCTTGGCGCGCGAGGCGAGCCATGCTGCCCGAACGCCCCGTGCGTGCAGGATCCAGCCTCCCGGCGGCAAGCCCATGTCGCGCTGGCCGACGCCCAGGACGATGCCATCCTGCGAAACGGCCAGTTCGACGCTGTCGTCGTCTCCTCGCGTCCCGCTGCGGGTGTTCCAAGGCGCGCGAAAGAGGCTGAGCCCGTCGGCAGCGGCCGGCAGGACATTCACTTGGTCAACCTCGGCGCTTTCACCGCCGGGAAGCAGGACCCAGGGCTGGACCGAGGCACGTGCCACGGTGCTGCGGTTTCCGGCCAGGTGCAGCGCCGACCGGGCATGGATGGGACCCGACACGATGCGGTTGTCCTGCTGGACGAGCCCCAGGGCGATCCCGTCCCTCGGGCTGAAGAATCCTCCGTTGACGGCCGCGAGCGGGGCGTGGCGGCGTGCCAGGGTGCCGGTGGACTCGAGCCGGGTCCCTTGCCGGTTGAGCAAGCGCAAATGTGCTGCACCCGGCTCGGCCAGAAGTACGAAGGTCCGCTGCCGTCCCTCGTCGCGTCCACGCTCCTCCTCGACGAGCGTGATGCCGGGAGAGAGGCTGCGGGTGGCCACCTTGTCGAAGACCTTGCGCAGCACGACCGTCAGACCGTCCTTGTCCTCCTTGGCCTCGAAGGGCATGGCGTAGGGCCACGGCACGCCCACAATGAGACCCTGGTCGGAAGTTGCCGTCGCCACGACGGGCAGCAACGGGTCCCCGGTTTCGCGGGGCCCCGGAGCCCATCGGGTCGGGACGGGGCGCAGCCGGATCTGCAGGCCTTCGGGCAGGGGCGCCACGTCGAGGGCTGCCGGTCGCGAGCCTGGTCGCCATTTCAGGCGCATCGCCAGCGTCCCGGCATCGCGCCAGGTGCCGACGACCAGCGGTTCGGGGGCGGGGCGAGCCTTGCCGGCACCGAGGCCCAGAAGACTGCCCGCGCAGAGCAGGAGCAGCGTCCTGCCGGACGGCCTCGTCAAGGCTTGGCGGTCTCTCCGACCCCGGAACGCGTGATGCGGGCACCGACGGAGATGAGCTTCTCCTCGAGGCGCTCGTAGCCGCGGTCGATGTGGTGCACGCCCGTGATCTGGGTCGTGCCCCGCGCGGCAAGGCCCGCGACGACCAGTGCCGCACCGGCCCGGAGGTCGGTGGCCCGCACGGGGGCGCCGGTCAGCGGGCGGACACCCTGGATGACGGCGCAGTTGCCTTCGGTCTTGATGTTGGCGCCCATCCGCAATAGCTCGTCCACGTGAAGGAAGCGGTTTTCGAAGACCGTTTCCGTCAGCATCGAGGTCCCGGGCGTCATGGCGAGCAGGGCCATCGTCTGGGCCTGCAGGTCCGTGGGGAAGCCCGGGAAAGGCAACGTCCGGACATCGATGGGCGTCAGTTCGCCGGTCGCCTGCACCCGCAAGGCTTCGGGGGCGGTCCACGTCACGCTCACGCCCATCTCCTGCAGCTTGCCGGATAGCGAAGCCACGTGCTCGGGGCGGATGCCGACCAGCGTCAGGTCGCCACGGGTCGCTGCCGCCGCAATCATGAACGTCCCGGCCTCGATGCGGTCGCCGATGCAGCGGTGTCGGACCCCGACCAGGTCGGGACGTCCCTCGATGCGCATGCACTCGGTCCCGGCGCCTTCGATGCGGGCGCCCATGGCCGTCAGCAACTCGGCCAGATCGACGATTTCGGGTTCCTGGGCACCGTTGGTCAGGGTGGTGGTGCCCTCGGCCAGGGCAGCGGCCATCATGATGGTCTCGGTGGCACCCACGGAGGGGTAGTCGAGGTAGATGGCGGCGCCGACAAGCTTGTCCGCCTTGGCGATGGCATAGCCGTGCTCGATGGCGACCTCGGCACCCAGGGCGCGAAGCCCCTTTAGGTGCAGGTCCACCGGCCGCGAACCGATGGCGCAGCCACCGGGCAGCGGGATCCGGGCCTGGCCGAGCCGCGCGAGGATGGGGCCCAGCACGAAGAACGAGGCCCGCATGCGGGTCACGAGGTCGTAAGGTGTCGTGTGGCTGGTCAGGACCGATGCATCGAGCGCGATGCCGTCGTGTTGCCGCTGGACCTTGACCCCGATGCTGGTTAGCACCTCGAGCATCACCTGAACGTCGGCGAGCTCGGGCACATTCTCGAGTACCGTCGTGCCCGAGGCGCACAAGGTGGCCGCGAGCAGGGCGAGGGCCGTGTTCTTGGCCCCACTGACGGCGAGGGTGCCGACGAGGGGTTGACCGCCTTCGATCAGGATGGCTTCCAAGGGTTGAGACTCCGGGGGGCTGGGGATGACCCCATCTTGCGCGGCGCGGGCACGGCGTACAGTGACAGCCGCACGGCCCTTATGGTCCGGCAGTGTACCAGACGGCCCGGTCGCGAAGCCCGGGCTCAGCCCTTCATGTTGAGGCGGCCGGCACCCTTGCGCGCCTCGATGCGGATCAGGATGTCCTCGGCCTTGATGCCTCCGGAGATCTCGGCCCGCACCCAGTAGCGTCCGGGACCTTCGATGTAGAGGTCCTCGAAGCCGGTCCGGAAGCCGACGCCGCCTCCCTCGCTGTCGATGCCGACGGCGGCGTGCTCGAACTCGGCCAGGCGCTCCTTCTTGTTGGGCGAGAGCACCGCGTGCTTGCAGCTGTACTTGCCTGGCTTCAGGTCGTAGAGGGAGCTCAGCACGACCAGGTCGAGGTTCACGGGGAAGGTCTCGGCGACGACGCGGTGGATGGGGTGGATGAAAAGTTGCTTGTTGTTCGAGATGTCGACTTCGACGCTTTCGAACAGGGTGGTGGAAACGACAGGCATCGGTATCCCTTTCCCGCCACGGGGCGATGGCGGCCATGTACCCCTCGGGACGCCGGGCCACACTCCGCGGCGGCGTCCTTGCTCCCCTGTCACGGCGTGGCGTATGATGACGCTCCGCGGTCTCCTAGCTTTCGGCCGCGGACATCACGCACGCCACCGGACTGGACGCGGGCTCCCGGAAACGGGCCGACGACGGGTTGAAGGTGGCGGAGGACAAGCCGGGCCCCGCGGGCCCAACAGGAGCCGCACACGTGTCCACCACGTCCATCAAGTCCCTGCTCGAGGCGGGCGTCCACTTCGGTCACCAGACCCGTCGATGGAACCCCAAGATGCGTCCTTTCATCCATGATGAGAAGAGCGGCATCTACATCATCGACCTGCGCAAGACCTCGAAGATGCTCGACGCGGCCTACCGCTTCGTGCAGACCTCGGTCGCGGCCGGCAAGCAGGTCGTTTTCGTCGGCACCAAGAAGCAGGCTCAGGAGTGCATTCGCGAGGAGGCCGAGCGCTGCAACATGCACTTCATCAATGTTCGCTGGCTGGGCGGCATGCTGACCAACTGGGCGACCATCGAGAAGCGGCTTGCCCGCCTCCGTGACCTCGAGTCCAAGCGGGCCGACGGCACCTTCGAGCGCCTGCCCAAGAAGGAAGTCATCCTCCTCGAGAAGGAAATCACCAAGCTCGAGCGCATCCTCGGCGGCATCAAGGGCCTGTCCCGCCGCCCGGACATCGTCTACATCGTCGACACCAACAAGGAGCACATCGCCGTTGCCGAGGCACGCCGCCTGGGCATTCCCGTCGTGGCGATGGTCGACACCAACTGCGACCCCGACCAAGTCGACTGGATCATCCCTGCGAACGATGACGCCATCCGCTCCGTCAAGCTGATCACCGGTGCCATCGCCAATGCGGTCATCGAGGGTCGTCAGGGCGAGCAGTATGCGCCCCACGGCGGCGGTATCCCCGCCGAGCTGACCGGCGATGAGGATGCCTCCGGAGCCGAGGCGGAGCCTGCGCAGGTCGGCTGATCCCGATCCGGGTCGACAGCGGGGGTCGCGCCTGTGGCGCGGCCCCCGCCGTGCTATCATGGGCCATTCCCTTTTTGCTTTGAGGTGATGACGTGACTGCGCAGACGACCGATGTTTCCGCCACCAAGGTCAAGGAGCTCCGCGAGCTCACCGGTGCCGGCATGATGGAGTGCAAGAAGGCCTTGGTCGAGGCCGGCGGCGATGTCCAGAAGGCCATCGACGAGCTGCGCAAGCGCGGCGTCACCAAGGGTGCCAAGCTTTCCGGCCGCGTCGCCTCGGAAGGTGCCGTGACCTCCTACGTCCACATGGGCGGCAAGATCGGCGTCCTGCTCGAGGTCAACTGCGAGACCGACTTCGTCGGTCGCAGCCCCGAGTTCGGTGATCTGTGCCGTGACATCGCGATGCACATCGCGGCCGCGGGGCCGCGCTTCGTGCGCCGCGAGGAAGTTCCTGCCGACGAGGTGGCGCGTGAGCGCGACGTGCTCGCCGGTGCCGAGGACATCAAGTCCAAGCCCGAGAATGTGCGCGACAAGATCGTCGAGGGTCGCATCAACAAGTTCTACGAAGAGATCTGCCTGCTCGAGCAGCCCTTCGTGAAGGACCCCTCGATCAAGCTTCAGGAGATGATCGCCCAAGCGCAGGCCAAGATCGGCGAGAAGATCGACGTCCGGCGTTTCGTGCGGTACCAGCTTGGCGAGGGCCTCGAAAAGCGCAGTGACGACTTTGCTGCCGAGGTGGCGGCCCAGACGGGTCTCTGACGTGCTGGGGACCGGGCCATTGACCACGCCGGATCCTGCCGCTCGGGGTTGCCGGTACAGGCGTATCCTGCTCAAGCTCTCGGGTGAGGCCCTCATGGGCGCTCAGGGCTACGGCATCGATCCGGCAGTTATCGGCCAACTGGCCCGCGAGGTTGCTGAGCTGCGTGCCGACGACGTCGAAGTGGCTCTGGTCGTGGGTGGTGGCAATATCTTCCGTGGTCTGGCGGCGTCAGCCACAGGGATGGATCGCTCTACGGCCGACTACATGGGCATGCTTGCCACCGTCATGAACTGCCTGGCGCTGCAGGACGGCCTCGAGAAGGTGGGTGTCCGTACCCGCGTCCAGAGTGCCATCGCGATGCACGAGGTCGCCGAGCCCTTCATTCGCCGGCGGGCTGTCCGCCACCTGGAGAAGGGGCGGGTCGTGATCTTTGCTGCGGGTACGGGCAATCCGTACTTCACGACCGACACGGCCGCTGCCCTGCGTGCCGCCGAGATCGGGGCCGAGGTCCTTCTCAAGGCGACCAAGGTCGACGGCATCTATGATGCCGATCCCCGCAAGCATCCTGATGCGGTCCGCTACGACCACGTTTCCTTCCGGGAAGTGCTGGCCCGCGACCTCAAGGTCATGGATGCCACCGCCTTCTCGTTGTGTCGCGACACGGGCATGCCCATCGTGGTCTTCGACATGTCGGTGGACGGCAATATCGCACGCGTGGTTCGTGGCGAGCCCATCGGCACGATGGTCTCGGAGGCCGGGCCGGAAGGTCCGGGAGGTGGTCATGGCCAAGGATGAAAAGAGGCCCGAGGGCGTCGGCGGGGCCGTCCTCGTGTCCGAGGCCGAGGGTCGCATGCGCAAGGCCGTCGATCGTGTCGTGCACGAGCTGGCGTCCATTCGGAGCGGTCGCGCCGTGCCTGCTCTGCTGGACCGGATCGAGGCCGAGTACTACGGCACCCCTACGCCCGTGAAACAGATGGCCACCATAAGCTCGCCGGATGCGCGCACCTTGCTGATTACGCCTTATGACAGGACGGCCTTGTCGGCCATCGAGAAGGCCATCCAGAAGTCTGACCTGGGCATCAATCCGGGTAATGACGGCCAGAATCTGCGTCTGGTCTTCCCGCCCCCGACCGAGGAGCGTCGTCGCGAGCTGGTCAAGATTGCCAAGCGCGAAGCCGAGGAGGGCAAGGTCGTCGTCCGCAATGTCAGGCGTGACGAGAACGATAGGGTCAAGGCTCTCGAAAAGAAGGGCGAACTGACGCAGGACCAATCCAAAGCGCTTCAGGACCAGCTGCAGAAGCTGACCGACCGCACCACGGCGGACATCGATCGCCTGGTCGCGGCCAAGGAAGCCGAGATCCTGGAGATCTAGTGCGCCCGGAATCGGAGCGGTTCGTGGGTGCGCGCCTGAAGGATGCGGCGGGCTGGCTGGAAGGTCGACCTCACAGGGTTGTCGTGCGCGTGGCACCGCGCGCGATTGTCCGCCAGATCGGGGATCGGACGCCTTCGGGTGCGGATCCGGAGTGGCGCATCGTCAAGCTGACGAAAGAAGGCCCGGGCTGGCGCCTCGACGTGACGCCGGGACATCCGGACGCCCTGCCTCCAGACCGTCATCGCCGACCCGAGGAGTCGAACCGTGGAAGCTGAACAGGCCCTTGCCGGCGAAGGTCCACGCGAGCCCGTAGGCATCCGGGATCGGGCCAAGTTCCGCAAGCGCGTGGTCTTCGGCCTGTTGGCGGCGGTCCTCGCGATCGCCTTCGTGACCTTGGGGGGGCCTTGGTTGCTTGCCTTGCTGCTGGTGCTCGCGTGGTTCTCGTGCCGTGAATACTTCGAGCTGGTCGAGGCCAAGGGCTACCGACCGGCCACACGCCTGGCAACGGTTTCGGCGCTGGCCATCATGGTCCTCACGGACCAGACGGGCACGCGCTACCACGGCATGTTCGTCGCCGTCTCGATCATCCTGTGCTTCTTCGCGCTGATCATGCGCGGTGCCCCCTGGTATCGGCAGATGCCACGCCTCGAGCTGCCCGAGGCCCCCGAGGACCGCGCCGACATGGCCTCGATCGCCGACGTGGCCACAACGGCACTCGGTATTCTCTACTGCGGTTGGATGCCCAGTTTCATCCTGATGCTGCGCAAGTTCGACCCGGGTGCGCGGGACCTCGAGGATGTGCTCGGTCCGGGCGTCCTCATCGAGGCGCTTCAGGGCTATCCCCACGGTCTCTGGATCACGCTGATGTTCTTTGCCGTCGTCATCGGATCGGACTCCGGCGGCTTCTTCTTCGGCAAGTTTCTGGGCCGGCATCCCCTGATTGGGCCGTTGTCGCCTCGCAAGACCATCGAAGGGGCCATGGGTGGCATCTTCACGGCCGTACTGGGTGCTCTCGGCATCGCTGCCCTCGCGCGTGTCTGGCCCGGTGGTCCCACCGCCGAGAATCTCGCCGATCCTCTCTGCATCGCTCTGTTTGCCGTCGTCGTGGCCATCACCGCGCAAGTCAGCGATCTCTCGGAGAGCCTGCTGAAGCGCGACGTTGGCCGCCGTGACGCCGCCGAGCTGATTCCAGGCCACGGAGGCATGCTGGACCGCGTGGACGGCTACCTCCTTTCGGGGGCCGTCGCGTTCTGGTTCGTGCTCTTCTTCTGGCCTTTGATGGTCGGGGCCGTCCGCTGATGACGCTGTCCACAAGGCGTCGCGTGGTCATCTTGGGAGCGACGGGCTCCATCGGGCGGCAGGCACTCGAGGTCGTGGCCGCCCATCCTGATCGTCTCGAAGTCGTGGGCCTTTCGGCCGGCAGCAACGTTGCCGCCCTGCGCGACCTCGCCCAGACCTTTCCGGGAGCTGCGCTGGCCGTCGCCGACGAAGCGGAGGCCAGCCTGCTGGCCGCTGCCGTGGGGCGAAGCGTCGGACACGGACTTGCCGGCATGGTCGCGGTGGCCGGGGCGCCCGATGTCGATGTCGTTCTGGTGGGCGTCAGCGGGGCCCTGGGCCTCGCGCCCACCCTTGCGGCCATCCGCGCGGGCCGCAAGGTGGCCTTCGCGAACAAGGAGACGCTCGTCGCGGCCGGGGATGTGGTGATGGGCGCCTTGGCCCGGTCACCGGATGCCGAACTCTGGCCCGTCGACTCGGAGCACAGCGCGCTTTGGCAGTGCCTGCGCGGCGAACCGCTCGAGGCCGTGCGCAAGGTCGTGCTGACGGCCTCTGGCGGCGCGCTGCGTGACAGGCCAGTTGACCAGCTGGCGACGGCGACCGTCGACCAGGTCTTGGCCCACCCGACGTGGCCGGCCATGGGGCGCAAGATTACGGTCGACAGCGCCAACCTGATGAACAAGGCGCTCGAGGTCATCGAGGCCCAGATCCTTTTCGGCTTGCCCGTGGATCGTGTAGAGGTTCGGATTCACCCCCAGAGCGCGATCCATGGTCTCGTCGAGTTCCGGGACGGCTCGGTCAAGGCTCAGGTGGGGCCACCCGACATGCGCATGCCGATCCAGGTGGCCCTGCTGCATCCGGACCGTCCCGAGAGCCCGTGGCCCGGCGGCAGTTGGACCTCGTGGGAGTTTCGTGCCGTCGACCCGGCGCGCTACCCCGCCTTGGCGCTGGGCTACGAGGCCGGTCGAGCCGGGCGCGGCCTGCCTGCCGTCCTGAATGCGGCCAACGAGGTGGCGGCAGCGCGGTTCCTTGCCGGCGACATCCCGTTCGGGGCCATCGTGCCCATGGTCCGGGCGGTCATGGCGCGTCATCAGCCGTGCGATCTGCATACTGAGGACGATGTCTGGGCGCTTGATCGTTGGGCTCGGGCCGAAACGGCGGCCATGACGTCCGCGATCCGCTAAAATTCGGGTTCCCGGCCCTTTCCTCGGGAATCAGGAGCCTCAAGCGGATGACCATGCTGTTCAGCCGGCGCAAGACGCGCCAGATTCATGTCGGCAAGGTGCCGGTCGGTGGCGATGCGCCCATTGCCGTGCAGAGCATGACGATTTCGGATACCCGGGATGTCGAGGCCACGGCCGAGGGCGTTTCGGCCCTCGCCGATGCCGGTGCCGATATCGTTCGCGTGGCTGTGCCCGACATGAAGGCGGCCCGTGCCTTGGGTGGCATCGTCGCCCGTTCGCGTGTCCCGCTGGTGGCCGACATCCACTTCGATTACCGTTTGGCGCTTGAGGCCATCTCGCAGGGGGTCGCCTGCATCCGCCTGAACCCGGGCAATATCCCCCGCCGCGAGCACGTGCGGCAAGTGGTGGCCGCGTGCCGCGAACGGTCGATTCCGATTCGCATCGGCGTCAACCAGGGCTCGCTCGCGACCGAACTCATCGATCGCTTCGGGGGGCCGACCCCCGAGGCGATGGTCGAGAGCGCGCTGGGTCATCTCGCGATCCTGGCCGAGGAGGATTTCCACGACGTCAAGATCAGTCTCAAGAGCCATGATCCTGTCGTGGCCGTCACGGCCTATCGCCTGCTGGCCGATCGCTGCGACCATCCGTTCCACATCGGCATCACCGAGGCGGGGACGCCAGCCGCCGGCATCGTCAAGAGCGCCGTGGGCCTCGGCACGCTGCTCTCGCTGGGCATCGGGGATACCTTGCGCGTTTCGCTGACGGCCGATCCTGTCGAAGAGGTCCGCGTGGGCTGGGAGATTCTCAAGAGCCTCGGCTTGCGCCAGCGCGGCGCTACGCTCGTGGCCTGTCCGTCGTGCGGTCGTTGCGAAGGGGACCTCATCGGGATGGCCGAGAAGGTCGAGCAGCATCTGGCCAAGGTGCAGGTCCCTCTTGCCGTCGCCGTGATGGGCTGTGTCGTCAATGGCCCGGGCGAGGGCCGCATGGCCGACATGGGCATCGCCCTCGGCAAGGGGCGTGGCGTGCTCTTCAAGCAGGGTGAGGTCGTGGCAACCCTGGCCGAGGACGACTTGCTGCCCACGTTGCTGGGCGAGATTGACGCGGAGGTCGCGCGACGCACCGAGGACGCCGCAGGAGTTGCCGGGGCCTGAGCCCCGTCAGGCCGTTTCGCCGCAAGCGGCCAGTTCGCGTCGTGCTCCCAGCTTGCGGAAGCAGGCGGCGGCCTCCAGACGGAGCTGAGCGGCCTCGGGACCCGGCACGTGAGGGACAAGGCGCAGCATCGCCTTGCCGATCTCCAGGTCGTTGCCCAGACTTCGAAGCTGATCCAGCGCCTCGCGAGCCGCGACGACGGCTTCATCCTCCCGCCCTTCCGCAGCCGTGACCTCGGCCATCTGGCTGCGCGCGAGCGCCGTGGCGCTGGTATTGCCCTGGGTCTCACCCAGCGCGATGGCCCGGTCGAGCGCCTCCCTGGCTTCGCCAAGCCTGCCGGCTCCCAGCAGCGCCCTGCCGCGGTGGCACCACAACTCCGGAGCGAATTCGTCAGCACCCGTTTCGGCCATCAGGCGCAGGCACTCGTCGAGGAGCGCGAGTGCCTCGTCATGTTCGGCTCGGACCATATGCAGCTCGGCCAGGTTGGCCCTTGCCGTCAGGCCTTCGAGCACATTGCCCGTCTGTTCGGCCAGCTTCAGGGCTTGCTGGATGGCGCGTTCAGCACCTTCGTCGTCTCCGGATTTGAGCAAGAGATCGCCCAGATTGTTGCTGGCCATGGCCAGCTGGATGCGATCGCCCAGCCGACGTGCCAGCATCACGGAACGCTCGAAGTGCTCGAGTGCCTCGGGCCATTGGCCCCTGGCGATGGCCGCAACGCCCAGATTGTTGGCGCTCTTGGTCTGCCCCAGGATGTCGCCCGCCTGGACCCTGAGCCGCATGGCCTCGGCATGCTCGCGCATCGCGCCCTCCAGGTCTCCCTGACGCCACAGGCACAGGCCGAGGATACTGTGCATCAAGGCGGCTTCTGCGGAGCGCCCCAGGTCCTCGAGGATCCTGAAGGCCTCCCTGGCCTTGGCCATCGCTTCCGGATACTGGCCCAGACGGCGGTGAATCTCGGCCATGCCGGCCGTCGCACGGGCGCGGCTGGCCGGATCAGCGGTCAAGGCACAGGCCTGCGCATAGGCGACGATCGCAGGCTCGAGCTCTCCCTTGCGGTCGAGGAGCACGCCGCGGCACTCGGCGATCTCGGCGCTGGAGATGCCCAGGGTGTCGAGTTCTCCGAGGGCTTGCTGTGCGGCTTCGAGGTTCCCCAGTTGCGTCTCCGTTCGGGCAAGTCGCAGCAACAGGTCGGGTCTTGCAGGCATGTCCGGCGCATCCGCCGGGCAGCGCGGAAGCCAGTCGAGGGCCGTACGCAGCGCCTTCTGGGCTTCGGCGTTCGCGAAGCCGGCGTGGGCCTGCTCGGCGGCCTTGTCGAGGTAGCGGACCGTAGGCACGGGTTCCTCTGCGCGCAGGTAATGCTGGGCCAGCACCATGGGCTGCGTCTGGGCGATCCCCTGTTCCTCGAGCGCCTGGCCGACCTTGCGGTGCAGATCGCGCCGATTGGCCAGCAGCAGGTTCTCGTAGGCGACTTCCTGGGCCATGGCCTGGTTGAAACCGCAACTGCCGTCGCTGCGACGATGGAAAATCTTCTGCTCGATGAGCGCCTTCAGGCCCGTTTCCGGTTCCGAGCGAATCACGGCACCAAGAAGTGCCGGTTCAAATTGGCGGCCGATGACGGCGGCCAATTGCACCCAACTGCGCAAGTTGTCGTCCAGGCTGTCGAGACGCGCGGCGATCGCGCTGCGGACCGACGTCGGCAGCGCGCCTTCCGCGCCCGGGGACGACACCGACCAGCCCGCCCCCTCACGCACGAGTACCGCACGATCCAGCAGATGCTGCAGCATCTCGCCAAGGTAGAAAGGATTGCCCTCGGCGCGTTCGAGAACCCGCTCGATCAGGCTGCGGACCGCGGCCGGCAGGTTGTCGGGCGTGCTGCTGAGTTGCAGGGCTGCCAACGTCAGCGCCTCTTCCTCCGTGAGCGGACGCAAGATGATCTCGTGACACCCGATGTTGGCCGACAGCTGCTGCAGCTGGGCAAGACCTTCAGTACGTGCCGCGAGCGCGACCATCACGCGAACGTCCTCTTCAAGGGCCAGTCGGTCCAGGAAGCCGCCTATCCACCCGCACGTGGCATCGTCGGCCCAGTGCAGGTCCTCGAAGACGAGCAGCACCGGCGTGACGCGCGCTTCAGCCAGGACCAGCTCCGTCAGGCTCAGGAAGGCCGCCGTGCGCAGCTGGCGGGGCGAAAGGCCCGTGAGATCGGGATGTTGCAGGCGCAGGCCCAGGATGCTGCCCAGCAGTTCGGGCGCATGCTCGTCCCCCGGCAGGACCTTGCCCACCACGGCACGGATGTCTTCCTTGACCTGCGCCTCGGGCCGTGAGGCGGAGAGTCCCAGGCGCCGGACCAGCAGGTCGGCGAGGCCGGCCTGCACCGTTTCCTGCTCGAAGGAAAGGCAGCGCGCCCAGAGGACGCGGGCGGATTGCCCCCGGATTTGTCTCGCGAAGTGGCGGAGGATCGCCGACTTGCCGCTGCCGGCATCGCCCACGAGCCGAATGGCCTGCGGCCGGCCCACGGAGGCGAGCCCCCAGCCCTGATACAGGATGTCCTGATCATCGTCACGGCCGATGAAGACTTCATCATCCTCGTGGTCCGTCCGTCCGGAATGCCCGACGGACGCGACCTCGTAGACCTCGACGGGATCCTTGCGATCCTTGACCTTGATGGGCTCCCGGGCCGTGAAGGCCGCACCTTGGCCGACGAGGCGCATGGTGTCCTGGCTGACCAGGATTCGGCCCGGCGAGGCACCGGCTTCCATGGCCTGGGCGACCAGCACCGTGTCGCCCGTGACGGTGTAGGCCGATCGCTGGCTGCCGCCGACCTGTCCCGCGACCACCAGGCCCGTATGGATGCCGATTCGAATCTTGAGGCCGATGCCCGTGCGCTCCTCGAGGGCGTCCGCAAAAGCCTTGCCCTTGACCTGCATGGCCCAGGCCGCCCGGATCGCCCGCTCCGGGTCGTCCTCGTGCGCGACAGGCGCACCGAACAGCGCCATGATCGCGTCGCCAATGTACTTGTCGACGACACCGCCGTAGCGATAGATGGGCTCGACCAGCACCTTGAAGAAGTCGTTGATGATCCGGGTGACCTCCTCCGGATCGAGCTTCTCCGACATGGCCGTGAAGCCCGTGACATCGGTGAACAGCACGGTGATGATGCGCCTGTCGCTGCTTGCGGCCTGCGCTGTCGGTGCGACCGTCGGCGCGGCACTGGGTGCGGCGGTCGTGCCGGTTGGCGCCTGGGCCGTGGCGACGGGCTGGGCCAGGGGCACGTGACGCGGGGGCGCGGGCCAGCGCGCCTCGGGCGCGTCCGCGGACAGTGGCACGTCCGCCACGTCGGCGCGGCACTGGCTGCAGAAGCGGGCAGGTGCGTCCAGACCCTCGTTGCAGCGCGGGCAAGCCTTGCGCAGGCGCAGGCCGCACTGGATGCAGAAGCGCTGCCCGGACTCGACGGGCACACGGCAGCCGGGGCAGGAGTGTTTCAATGCGGTCGCTCTGGAGCGTTCGGACGAATTTAGGATACGCCTCGCCGTCCCTGTCGGCCAGACGGTTTCCGAGGGGGGGGCTGGCAGCCGGGACACCAGTGCGTGCCGCGTCCTTCCTGCTGTTCCTTCACGATGGTCGTCCCGCAGGCATGGCAAGGCAAGCCCGCGCGATCGAAGACGCGCAACTCGCGGTAGAAGTCTCCCGCCCCGCCATGTCCGTCCCGGTACAGTTGAAAGGTCGTGCCGCGCGCCTCGACGGCGGCGTGCAGGACCTCGATGATGGCCCGGTGCAGCCTTGTGGCCGCGGGCTTGCTCAGGTTGCGTTGCCGGGGGTGCAGGCCGGCGCGGTGGAGCGACTCGTCGACGTAGATGTTGCCCAGGCCCGCCACGGGGCGCTGCGACAGCAACTGGGCCTTGAGGGTCCGTCGCGCATGCTTGAGCGCGCTGTGCAGCGCGTCGGCCGTGAAGGCTTCCGAGAATGGCTCGGGGCCCATCGTTCGCAGCGTATCCCACGGGGGGACGGCGCCCTTGCCGAGGATGCCCATCGTCCCGAAGCGACGCATGTCCGAGAAGACCAGATCCTGGCCGTCATCCAGGGTGAACCGGGCCCTGACGAAGCGATCGGGCACGGCCCCGGCCGGCAACAAGGCAAGGCGGCCGCTCATCCCGAGGTGCAGCACCAGCGTGCTGGCGCCCAGGTCGGCGAGCAGGTACTTGCCCCGGCGCGCGAGCCGCAGGACCGTTCGCCCGACGGCCGCCGAAACGTCGCCGTAGCGGGGCCCCCTGTCGACCCAGATGGCCGTGATGGTGCGGCCCGTGAGCCCGGGCTCGAGCTGGCGGCGAACCGTCTCGACCTCCGGCATTTCGGGCACGGCTCGGGCCTAGAAGGTGATGCGGCTGCCAAGCACGAGCTGCTCGTGCGTGATGGGTGCCGTCGGGTTGTTGCCCGCACCCGTCGTGTTCCCGGTGCCGCCCGAGGACCAGAGCGGGTTCTCGCCCGGCCCGTACTTGCCCATGTCGTATTGCACGAAGAGCCTGGGCAGCAGGGGGTGCGGGGCCAGCTCGACCAGCGCCGTCAGGCCCGAGCCGAAGTTGCTCTCGAGCAGGTCCCAGCCGCTGGTCTGTGCCGCCAGGGTGATGCCAGGCACGGTCGGAATGCCCGGGAATCGCACGACGAGGCCGCTCGAGACCCAGTTGTAGGGTACGAGCGGGATACGGGAGGCTCTGATCCCGCCCTTGCCGTCCGGCAGGGCCAACTCCGCAAGCGTCGGGCCGGAGTTGCCGGGCTTGTTGCCGAAGGGGGCGAGACCAAGGCGGCTGGCGAGGGACAGGCCGACGCCCGAACCGAGGAGCGATTCGGAACCGACCTGCACGCTTGCCTCTTGCACGTGACGTCCATCATCGCCACCGCGCCGTACCTGCGCCCAGGAGAGCGTGGCCCCGAGGCCGGGATCGCCCAGGTCCATCGAGAGGCCCACGCCCTTGCCCGCCGTCTTCGTGGTGTCGAACGCCTCGCCGAGCCTGCCGTTGTCGAGGTGTCCGACCATCGATGCGCGGAACCAGCCCAGATCGGTGCCCAACTTCAGCAGGCCATAGCCGGACCGGGGATCGACAGGCTGGGGGAAGTGGCCGGGCAGGACCTGTCGCGCGCGTGCCGCCGAGACGCCGGGCACGCCGTCGTGGATGAGCGCCCCGAAGGCCACGGGTCCCCAGTCCGTCTGCCACGAGGCTCCGGGAGCGCCCGAGAGGATCAGGTCCTCGGCTGCGGCCGGGTGCAGCAGGTCCCGGACGACATCGGTGCCGGGATGCATCGGCAGCCGTCCTTGCCTGCCCGATCCGTCGGTGGCGGCGATGGACCGGATGGCGCCGTCTACGATGGGTGGCTGGCCCACGTAGCCGTAGCCGCCCTCGCCATTGGGCCACAGAGGCGCCCTGGAGACCCACCCTCCGAGCGCCGGGCTCACGGGCATCGCCTCGGCGAGGCGCAGCAAGCCCAGCTGCACGCGCTGCCCCTCGGCCACCCACGTCAGCGAAGACCGCCGGACGTGCACGACCGCCCCTTCGTCCCGGAAGTTCGCGGCAACGGCGGGGTTGGCTGCCTGGACGGACTGGAAGCCGCTGGCCGACTGCTGAAACCCGTTGCCAAGAAACAGCAGGTCGCCCTGCCAGGACAATTCGGGGGCGAGGTCCGCGACGAGGCGCAGGTCCGTCTGGACCCGGAAGTCGTCTGGCCCGCCGACGCCCGAACCGTAGCTGCGGTGCAGGATCTGGAGGGCTCCCCCGACCACAAGCCTGCGTTCCTGCAGGCTCATGCGTTCCTCAAGGGTGTCGAGGCGATTCTGCTGCGCGGCGACTTCGTCCGCGAGCGCCACGTGGCGGCGACCCAGCACCTTGAGGTCGTCCGCAAGCGTGTCGGGCGCCGGCGATGCGGCAGGCGTCGGGGCGGGTGAGGCGGCAGGCGGCAAGCCTGCCGGTACTTGCGGTGGCGGAGGCACGGGCGCTGCGGCCCACGCCGGGGTACCGACGAGCAGCGTGCCCACGGCGGCGGCACCGAGGCCAGGGACGAGGGACCGGATGCGCGGGTTCATGAGGGCCGAAGGTAACACGGAGATCCCCCTTCCTTCAAGGCTGCATGGTACGATCCGCCCGTGTCGTCGTTCGCAGCCAACGCCTCCGGGGCTTTCGCCGCCCTGTGGCGGCCGAGGGTCGATGAGGCGCTCCTCGGCCTGATCGCGGGCCTCCCCGAGGGCCGGTTGCGCGAGGCGTGCGGCTACGGCCTGCTGGGGCCGGGAAAGCGTCTTCGTCCGCTGCTCGTCTTGGCGTCCTGCGAAGCCGCGGGCACCGAACCCGGCGCGGCCATGCCCGCGGCATGCGCCGTCGAGGCCGTTCATGCCTTCAGTCTGGTCCATGATGATTTGCCGTGCATGGACGACGACGACGAGCGTCGCGGCAGGCCGACCGTCCACGTGGTTCACGGGGAAGCCACGGCCTTGCTGGCTGGTAATGCCCTGCTGGCGCTCGGTCTCGGCAGCCTGGCCTCCGCGGGCGGGGCGTGGTCGGCGAGGGCGTGTGCCTGCCTTGCCGAGGCGACATGGGCCGGCTTGGTCCCGGGACAGGTGCTGGATCTCGAGGCGAAGGACATGGTCGGCCCCCCGGATCTGGAGACCATCCACCGCCTGAAGACAGGTCGCCTGATGGAGGCGGCCTGCCTGCTCGGTGGCCTTGCCGCGGGTGCGGATGCCCCCGTCCTCGACGTGTTGGCTGAGTATGGCCGGGAATTGGGACTGGCGTTCCAGTTGGCCGACGATTTGCTGGATGACGAAGCGGACCCCGCCTCCTGGGTGGCCGTGCATGGCCGGGCAGCTACCGAGGCAGCCGGCGAGGCTGCGCTGGCCCGGGCCGTGGCGGCGGCCGCCAGGCTCGGATCGGCCGTCCTCGAGTCGTTCGCGGTCGGCGCGTTCCACAGGAGGGTCTGAGGTCGTGGACCATCTGCCGCTGGTAACGGGCCTCTCGGCGGGCTTCGTGGCCCAGTCGTGGAAGTTTCTCTGGTCGCTCGTCCGTCACCGCCAACTGGATTTTCGCCTGCTGGTCCGGACGGGTGGCTTTCCTTCCTCCCACACGGCGCTGGTGGTGGGCCTCACCACCTCCATCGGGCTCACGGAGGGCCTTGCGTCACCGCTCTTCGATTGCGCCGTGGTCTTCAGCGCCATCATCATGTACGACGCTGCCGGTGTCCGGCGTGCCGCTGGCCGCCAAGCCGCGGTCCTGAACCGTATCGTGGCTGAGTTCCAGCAGGAACTGCGCTTCTCCATGCCCAAGCTTCAGGAACTGCTCGGGCACACGCCGACCGAGGTGCTGGGTGGCGCGGTGGTTGGCGTGCTGTGGGCCGTCGGCTTGCACCGGTGGCTGGGGTGAAGGGCGCCGCCCGCCAGCGGCTGGACCAGCGGGTGGTGGCCGAGGGCCTCTATCCATCCCGGGAGGCAGCCCGTCGCGCCATCATGGCGGGTGAGGTCCGCATCGGCGATGTGCCTGCGACCAAGCCCGGAACGTGGGTGAAAGACGACCAGCAGGTGCGGCGGGTCGGCGAGGCCGTGCCCTGGGTCTCTCGCGGGGGCTTCAAGCTGGATCACGCGCTCGGCCTGTGGCCCATTGCCGTGGCGGATCGGGTGGCCGTCGATGTCGGGGCTTCGACCGGGGGCTTCACCGATGTGCTGCTGCAGCGGGGAGCCGCGAGGGTCCACGCCGTCGACGTGGGCTACGGCCAGTTGGCGTGGAAGCTTCGCCAGGACCCGCGTGTCGTCGTCCACGAGCGGACCAACGCGCGTCACCTCGGAGCAGCCGATCTCGTGGCTGAGGGACCACCCGTGACCCTCGCCGTGATGGACGTGTCCTTCATCGGCCTCGCCAAGGTCCTGCCTGCGGTCCGTGGCTGGCTCGAGGCGGGGCCAGCCGGAAGCGACCGCGAGGTGGTGGCGTTGGTCAAACCCCAGTTCGAGGTGGGTCCGGAACGCGTGGGCAGCCGCGGCGTCGTGCGGGATCCTGCCCACCGGGAGGAAGCGCTCGGGGCCGTGGTCCGCGAAGCCGAGGCCTTGGGTTTCGTGTGTCGCGGCGTGACGACCTCCCCCATCACGGGACCCGAAGGCAACGTGGAGTATCTCTTGTGGCTAGCCCTCTGAAGCGTCTCGGCGTCGTCGCGCGCGAGGACCATCCTCGCCTGGCCGACATGCGCCGCCTGCTGGCGGACGGCGGCTGGCCGATCCGCTGGCTTGGGGACGAAGCGAGCCCGAGCGTCGAGGACCTGGACTTGCTGGTCGTGCTGGGCGGTGACGGCACCTTGTTGCGCGCCGCACGCCTCGCGGCGTCGGCGGGCGTTCCCCTGCTGGGCGTGGACTTGGGGACGCTCGGCTTTCTGGCCGAGGTCGCGCCTGATCAGCTGCCGGAGGCCCTGGCCCGCGTGGCCTCTGGCGCATATGTTCTCGAGGAGCGCGTGCGCATCGAGGTTCGCCTGTGCAGGGCGGGTGTCCCGGACCGGGTGGCCTACGGGATGAACGACGTCGTCGTGGATCGGGGAGCCTCCGGCCGGATGCTGGAGGTAAGGGTCTCCCTCGGAGATGAAGAGGTGGCCACCCATGCCGCGGATGGCTTCATCGTCGCGACGCCCACGGGCAGCACGGCCTACGCGTTGGCGGCGGGCGGTCCCGTGCTCGGACCCGAGGTCCCGGCGCTCGTGATGGTGCCGATTTGTGCCCACGCACTGACGGCACGGCCGCTTGTCATCTCCGATGCCTGCGTGGTCCGGATGTCGGTCCGCCCCCGGACGCCGGGGGCGGGCCTTTTCGTGGATGGTGTGTCGTTGGTCGAGGACCTGGGAGAAGGGGACCTCATCGAGGTACGCAAGGCCCAGGTGCCGGTGCGCCTCGTGCGCCTCGGGGCCGCGACGTTCTATCCCCGGTTGCGTGCCAAGCTGCAGTGGTCCCTGCGGGGCGTCAACGGGGTTCGATGATGAAGCGGATGGCCGTCCGTTCTTCACCCAGGACCTGGATGTCCAGGAAGGCCGGGATTGTCACCAGGTCGATGCCGTCGGGTGCCACGTAGCCGCGGGCGATGCCGATGGCCTTGACGGTCTGGTTCACGGCGCCGGCTCCTATGGCCTGGACCTCACAGCCACGCGTTTCCCTGACCATGCCGGCGATGGCCCCGGCAACGGATGAAGGATTGCTCTTTGACGCCACCTTGAGCAGCGTGGTCCCATCTTGACGACTGGTCTTCGGGGACAGCATCTCGGACTCCTCGGTGCTGGGGAGGGCGGAAGGGCACGGTGCCCGCCGCCCTGAAGGCAGTCCAGGGCGACCCCCGGTCGGGGTCATCGTGCGTGGCGACCACCGGGAGGGTGTGGGATGCAACACGGTCGGTCCCGTTGGGTTCTGCTGCCGCTCGACGCGCGGCCATGCACGCGCGACCTTCCCGCCGCGATTGGCCGGGCGGGGGGGCTGGACCTGGTTTTGCCACCCGCCGGACTGCTGGGCGATCTGGAGCACCCGGCGGACCCCGAGCGTGTCTGGTCTTGGCTGCAGGAGGCCTGCGCCGGCGCGGAGGGTGCCATCGTAGCGCTGGATACCTTGGTCCACGGCGGGCTCGTGCCAGCACGCCGCAGCTTCGAGGAGGTGGCCGCCATGGTGGGCCGCCTCGCCCGCCTGCGGACCTTGGGCTGTCGCCTCCTGGGCTTTGCCGTGACGATGCGCATCCCCGACTCGACGGTGGCCGACGAGGAGCCCGCTTGGTGGGCGGATTACGGCCCCATGGTCCATCGCTGGAGCGTGGCCTCGGATCGCTACGACCAGTCGGGGGATCCGACGGTTCAGGCGGTGGCACGGGCAGCGAGGGCTGCCGTGCCGGACGCGCTTGCCGAAGAGTTCCTCGCGCGCCGAGCCCGCAACTTCGCGGTTCACCTGGCCAGCTTGGATTTGGTGCGGGAGGGTGTGCTCGAGTGCCTGTGCTTGACGCAAGACGACTGTACGCCGTACGGCTTCAATCAGGCCGAGAAGCGTCGTCTCGAAGCGTTGGCGCCCCCCGGCACGCTCATCTATCCGGGCGCGGACGAAGTCGCCTCGGTGCTGGTCGGCAGGGTGCTGCTTGCGGGGGATGGCCCGGGCCTGGCCGTCGAGGCCTGGCCGGAGGAGGGTGGCCGGTTGGTCGCGATGTATGAGGACCGGCCTTTGGTCCAGACCGCGGCCGGACAGATTCGTGCCTTGGGTGCCCGCTTCGTTTCGGCCCCCGATGCCGAGGCGATTCTGGTACTGAATGCGCCTGCTGGTGCTCAGGGGGACCTAGCCCTCGGGCTGCATCTGGATCGTGTCGACGATCCCCCGAGGTCTCTGGATCGATTGCGTGCCCGCCTTGCGCGGCGGGACAAGCCTGTCATCCTCGCCGACGTGGCCTATGCCAATGGGGGTGACCCGGCCCTGTGGCGCCCCAGGGAAGACGGACCGGGGTTCGACCCCATGGGCTTGGCCGGGATGGCCGCCTGGAATACGGCCGGGAACACCATTGGCACGGCGCTCGGAATGTGGGCAGCGTGGCGCACGGGTCCGGCGGATCCCGATGCATGGGAGCATCTGGTTGCCGAACGCCTTGCCGATGACGTGCTGTACCAGGGGTGGGCCAGGCAGCGCTGGAAGTCC
This sequence comes from Candidatus Tanganyikabacteria bacterium, assembly GCA_016867265.1. GTDB lineage: Bacteria > Cyanobacteriota > Sericytochromatia > S15B-MN24 > VGJW01 > VGJW01. The sequence goes on along the minus strand of VGJW01000019.1, from coordinate 32,379 downwards.
AAGGGCCTCGGGTTGGCAGCGGCTGCCGACCTGTTCCCGACGGAGTTTCGGGAACAATTCTCGCGGATTTTCCCCGGGATCGGTTGGCTGCCGGTCGGGGGCCGGTTTCCTTGGCGTCGCTGGTTCGAGGCCGGTGTCGATTTGGCGAAGGGACCCGTGCAAGACGCCTGATCGGTGGCGTCTTCCCGGCCGCCATGCTTGCATGGAAGCCTTCAGGAGGGCCGCACAACACCATGGAACGCACATTCATCGCAGTCAAGCCCGATGGGGTCCAGCGCGGGCTCGTCGGCCAGATCATCGCTCGCTTCGAGCAGAAGGGCTATCAGCTCGTCGGCTTGAAGCAGATGCATGTCAGCCGCGAGATGGCCGAACGGCATTACGGCGAGCATCGGGAGCGCCCCTTCTTCAAGGGCCTTGTCGACTTCATCACCAGTGGTCCCATCGTCGCCATGGCGTGGCAGGGGCCGGGCGTCGTGGCCACGGCGCGCCTGATGATGGGCAAGACCAATCCTCGCGACGCCGAGCCGGGCACCATCCGTGGCGACTTTGCCGTCGACATCGGTCGCAACGTGGTGCATGGCTCGGATTCGCCCGAGAATGCCGTTCGCGAACTGGGCATCTTCTTCGCGCCGGGTGAACTGCTGGACTGGAACCGCACGCTCGACGCCCACCTGACGGAGTAGTCCCTTCCGCGAGGCCGGTGGTCCCTGCAGCGCGCGGGGTCACCGGCCTTGGGCGCTTCAGCGGGCCAGCAGTTCTTCGAGGGTTTCGAGAATGGGCTTGCGTGCGACCGGTTTGGTCAGGAACCGGACGCGCTTGTCATCCCACGTCGGAAGGTCCTGTTCCGCCACCGCTGTGACCACCAGGATGGGCGTACGCGCATATTCCTGGCGTTCGCGGATACGGTCGTAGATGAAAGCGCCGTCGGTGCCGGGCAGCTTCAGGTCCAGGACGATGGCATCGGGCACGGGAGTTTCGTCGAGCGCCAGCAGGGCATGCTCGGCACGGCGTTCCCAGCGCACGGCAAAGCCCTGCTCCTGCAGGGCGCGCCCCATCCACACGCCGGTATCGACGTGGTCCTCGATGACGAGGACGTTGGCGCGCCGCAGCTTGCTTGGTTTGCCAACGACATAGGCGTACGTGCCACGCAATATCTCAGACATGAATACTCACATGATGTTGTTGCTGCATGATACACAAAAGCCCTCGCTTATCGAGGGCTTTGTGCGGGATCCGTTCACCGAATTTTCAGGCGAGACTTGACTGCCTTGCAGACATGCGCGACTTCATCGGGGACGACCTGGCCACACAGCAGCAAGCGAAGGCTGTCTTCCTCGACGTCGGCCTCCGTGGCCAGCGTGCGCAGGTCCATCTTTCGTCGGCCCATGGCCGCGTAGATCTTCGGGACGAAGGGGTCAAGGCGCTCCTCGGGCGGGAACATCGTCAGCAGGCTGTCGGAAAGCTGAGACGCCGAGGTGTCCGCGGCCTTCATGTAGCCACGGGCCACGAGCATCTTGCTGACCAGCATGTTGAGAAACACGTGCTCGATGGCCTGGGGATTCCGTTCGGCCCAGTCGATGACCGGGGCCAGGTACTCCCCGAAGGTCTCGGGCGGCAGTTGGAGGGCCGCAGCGATCTTCTCGATGACCTCCGGGTTGCGCGGAAACGGAACGTCGCCCCGCAGGATCTCATACATGTAGGTTCGGCTGATGTCGACCTTGCTGGCGAAGTCCTGACGAATCAGCCCCAGCTCCTGCATGCGGGCCCAGACCTTGCGGGTCGAGTCCGGCAGGATGGCGACCAACTGTCGGTACTCATCGAAGATCATCGGGTCAATCTGGGCGACCTCGGCAAAGCGCTCGAGCGTCTCGCGGACAGTCGGGAACTTGACCTTGCTGTTGAAGATCCGGGAGACATACTCGTATGAAAGACCCGTCGCCTGGACGAACTGCTTGCGGGTAACGGCAGCGTGCGACAGGCTCGTCTTCAGGATGTGGACCGACGGGCTGGCGGGGCGCGTGGCTCCTGCCATCGAGCTGCCCCGGAAGGCTCCGCGGATGAGGGCGGCACGGGATTGCTGAGAAGGCATCAGTTGCTCCAAATTGTGAGGACTTGCTGGGACGTTAGGCCGGGTGACCCCACGATTCCTTTATCGCAAGCGTCTTGGGTCGTGTCAAGACTTTGTGACACTCTGTCCTTCTCGAGGCAATACCTCCGTTACGAGGTCAACAAGGGGGAGTCGCAAGACGGGCCCTGCAAGGCAGTGTCCGTCTTGCACATCGCCCCTCGTCCATCCGGACGAGGGGCGATGTGCTGCGGGGTGCCCTACTGGGCGCCTTGGGCCCGGATTTGGCCTTCGAGGCTCCGGATGCGCCGCGTGAACTCACGCATCAGGCGCAACGCGAAGTCGGATCTTTCGGCAAGTACCTGACCGAAGTTCGCCTCGTCGAGCACGAGCAGGACCGTGTCACTGGTCGCGACGGCGCACGTCGAGCGGGGCTGTCCGTCGAGCAGGGCCATCTCGCCAAAGAAGTCGGCCTCTTTGAGGTGGGCGATGGTCTGCGTCGTTTCGCCGAACAGCACGTCACTGCCCTGGCGAACCTTGCGGCCCACGACCCGATACAGCAGCATCGAACCTTTCAGGATGACGAACATCTCACGGCCGGTATCGCCCTCCATGAACAGGACGTTGCCCGACTTGAGCCGCCGCGTGTGCGCACCTGCTCCTTGGTTCACGCGTCAGGTCCCGAGTCGGTAGCCGAAGCCCCGTACCGTCTGGATGAACTTGGGGCTAGAGGGATCCTTCTCGATCTTTTCCCTGAGCCAGCGGATATGGACGTCGACGGTCTTGGTGTCTCCGTAGAAGTCCAGCCCCCAGACCTGCTCGAGCAATTCTTCGCGCGAGAAGACTCTCCCCGGGGTGCCCATCAGCATGGCGAGTATCTTGAACTCCTTGGGCGACAGCTCGACTTCGCGGCTACCCACCAGCACCCGGTGCTCCGAAAGGTTGATCATCAACTCGCCGTGCTGGAATATCTTGGACTTGTTCTCGGGCTCGACCGGCTTGCTGCGGCGCAGCAGGGCCTTGATTCGGGCCACCAGCTCGCGCAGCGAGAACGGCTTGATGAGGTAGTCGTCCGCACCGACCTCTAGGCCGATGACCCGATCGATCTCCTCGCCCTTGGCCGTCAGCATGATGATGGGAATGTCGTTCTGTTCGCGACGCAGCAGCCGGCAGACCTCGAGCCCCGAAAGCTTCGGCAGCATCAGGTCGAGCACGATCAGATTGGGCTTGGCCGTCTGGACCTGCTGGATGGCTTCCTGACCATCCATGGCCTTGACCACTTCGTAGCCTTCCTGCGTCAGGGCGAATTCAATCGACTCGAGGATCATCTCTTCGTCGTCGACGAGCAGGACCTTCTCTGCCACGGGAAACTCCTTGCGAACTTGGGCGTACGAGGGCGGGTGCGGATGGTTAAGGCCGTGACCGCCGCAATCATACCCCAACGGGGCCGGTTCCTTAACCTGTGACGGTCTTAGAACCTGCCTCGCCAGCGCAACTGCAGCGTCATGATGAACTCCGTGCTGTTGTTGGCCGCCAAGTCGGGATTCAGCCACTGACGGACCTCCGTCTGGATGGCCGGGACGCCCACGCCTGCCTGGGTCGCCAAGCGATCGGCCTGCTCGATTTGCGTGGTCAGCGCCAGATTCTGGGCCAGTTGCATGTTGAGGCCGGCACGCCAGAGGTCCGTGTTGTTCTGGGTTCCCAGGGCCTGACTGCCGCGTCGGAAGAGGTAGCGCCCGGAGCCCGACACGGGCCCGATGGTCTGCGTCTCTCCAGACAGGGCCATGTTGAATCCGCCCAGGAAGCCCTGATTGGGGTCGATGCCGGTGCTGGCGCGCGCCCCGTTGACAATGTCGAAGGACAGGTCGGAAAGCAGCAGGTTGCGGGTCAGGGGGTCGACCAGCGGTTGCACGATTCGGTTGAATGCAAAGTTGACGAGGCCTGGAGCGAATTCGCGGGCAAGATCGGTACTGGCAGAGGCCACGTTGCCCTGGGCCAGTACGAAGAGGTTGCTGACCAACTGCGGTTTGCCGACCATTCGCTCCATATCCTGCTGGGTGTAGCCCGGCGGGTCGCTGGTCAGGCGATTGCTGAGCGAGGCCAGCGTACCGTCGATGGTGGCCGTGACCTTGACCATCTGGCCTGTCGTGCCGTCGGCCGCCGTTCGGAGGCCCTCGGAGTCCCTGACGTTGCCGGTTGCGACCACGCGGACCTGGGTTCCGGCGAGCAATTGTTTCATGGTCGGCTTCGGTCCGCGCAGGTCGGCGAGATCGGTCCGCCCCGATCCCACGAACTCGACCGTGCCTTCCGTGACGCGGAAGTCGTTCGTGTAGAACGTCGTGACCTTGCTGCCCACGGGCACGACCGTGATCTGTCCCTTGGGGTCGGGCAGGTCAAGCAGTCCTTCGACGATGAGATTGCCCGCGACCCGTACGTCCATGAGGTTGGGCTGGAAGACGCGCATCGTGTCCTTGAGCGTCACCACCAGCCGGTCCAAGACGACGGGTGTCGCAGGATCCTCATCGTCGTCTTCGGGAGGGTCGACCCCAAGGTCCAGCGTTCCGTTCGACACGGCAAGCTGTCCGGCGATGCGCGGTTTCTTGAGGGTGCCGCCCACGCGAAGGGCCGCATCGACCTGGCCGTCATAGAGGCCACTTCGAAGGGCAATGCGGGAGTTGCGGACCTGCGCGGCCAGATCGAGGCCATCCAGCGTGAACTGCTTCATCGTCACGTAGCCGTTGGCGGATACACGGCCGCCCCCTAGCAGACCATCGGCGCGCGTCACCTTGACGATGCCATCGCCGATGACAGCCCGGACCTCCACGTCCGTCAGCGGCTGCGTCAGGCTGCGGATGCTCAGGCGTGCCCGCGTCAGCTCGAGCACGCCGGCAAGCCTCGGTGCGGAGCGGGAACCGAGGATGCGCATCCGCAGGTAGCCGTCTCCGCCCTGCCATTCGACCAGCCCCTTGGTCAGGGTCGACACGATCCCCAGGCTGGGCCCTTCGACACCCAGCGACAGGGCCATGGGTTCGTCAGCCAGAGCCGCGTCGATCGGGATGACGCCGTAGAGGCGTGTGCGGCGGTCGCCGGCGATGACGGTGGCGTCGTCGAGATTCAGGCGACCACCCTGGTAGCGGCCGCTCACCGTGGCTTCGTCATACTTGAGGACATCCAGGGTCCCGCCCGTGGCCCGGGCATCGAAGAGCAAGGCGGGTGCACCCACGGTGCCGACGAGTCGGACCTTGGCGGCAGCCTGACCCGTGACCGTCAGGTTGCGGCTTCGCAGCCAAGGATCAGCCCACGCGAGGTCGAGGCCTGCAAGATCGAATTCGATCCCCTCGCCGCCCAGCACGCCTTCGCCCCGGACTTGGACGCCGTTGCCGGCATCGAGGTCGAGTCCGTGGAGTTCGATTCTGTCGTTCGCCACCACAGCCTGCCAGGGGCCCAGCGCCAAAGGCCTGTCGTAGAGCGACAGGCGGGTTCCGGCGAGGTCCATCGACCAAGTCGGGTGCCGAGTGTCTCCACCGAGGTGGATGCGGCCTGTCAAGCGACCACGCAATTCCTCCCAGATGGGGTGGCTGCCCAGGACCGTCCGCGGATCTGGGGGATCGGGGATACGGTGATTGCGCAGCCAGTGACCGTAGGCCTCGAGCCACGAGTCTCCGTCGGCTCGCGTGCCCGGATTCCGCTCGGGCAAATTGACCCACGGCCGGGTCCGACCGCGCGCGCCGCCTTGGCCAAGGGCATCGGCCAGGATGGTACCTTCCAGAATCCGGTCCCAGTGGAACGCTGCAAGGAACGGCTGCAGGTCCAGATCGGCTACGGGCACATCGAGGTCGTGGCGGCCTCCGGGCCTTAGCGCCACGGTGCCCGACAGGTGCACGGTCTGGTCACCGGCCGTCACGGTGGCCTCCGGAAGCCAGAGCGTCTCCGGAGAGACGATGACCTGTCCGTCGGCCTGTTCCAGACGGCCCCATTCGGGAGCGTCGACTTCCGCCACGCGCACGCGGGTCGTGACCCGCCAGCGATTGCCTTCGGCGTCGAGGGTCGCGAAAGGCAGGTCGACGCGGCCCGTGATGGTTCCGGCCTTGGGTGCGAGGGTACGCAGCGGTGCGGCCAGTTCACCCAGCTGCAGGGCTTCGGCCAGCAGCTCGAGGTGGAGCCGGGCGGGGCGCCCGTTGTCCGGCAGGCGGACGATGCCGCTGCCACGGACTTCGCCCCGGCCCTCGGGACTGCCCAGTCGTGCCCGAAGGTCCGGCAAGGCGAGGCTCTGCCCGTGAAGGACGAGCCGGGCTTCGGCCTCGGGCACGGGCCAGCCTTCGACACGTGCACCACGAACCCTGAGACTACCCTGCCCTCGCCATGTCCCGGGGGCATCAAGGGGAAGGTCGACGACCCCCTCTCCGTCGGCAAGCCCGCGCATACCGACCGGCAGGCCCGCCTCGGCCACGGCCTCGAGCGGCAGGCCCACCAAACCGAAGCGCCCTTGCCAGCGCCGCTGCTTGTCCAGATGACCCGCCATCGTGATGCGGCCGCTGTCGCCGACGGCGGCCGCGGTCCGGACGTGGACGCCGGCGGGATCGATCGTCATCCTGGCGCTCAGGGCGGCCAAGGCCTGACGTCCGATCCCGACGCCACGCCCGACGGTGCTGACTTCCGTACGGGTGATGCCGGCGGCCCCGCGGACACGGACATGGCCCTCGAGGGCGCCGGAGAGGTCGGGTGGGTCGGTCACGTAGGGCTGCAGCAGGCGTCGCGAGGCGATGGCCGAATAGTCGAGGTCGGCCGACAAAGCCGCACCCGGCAGCAGCCCGAAATGGGCAGAGCCCGTCGCGATGCCGCCGAAGGCGTCGATGCGGATATCGGGCACGTCGACAAAGTCACCCCGCATCCGGGCAAAGGCCGTCGCTTCGTCGATGGGCGCTCCAAGTGCCCGGAGTGCCTTGCTCACGACGGAGATATCCGTCTCGGGGGCCAGGGTGTCCCCGCGGACCGAGGCCGTCGCCTTGGCCGTGCCTGCCAGCCTGAAGTCCTCCAGATCCGGCAGCAGGGGCGTGAGGCTGGCCAGATCGATGGCGGGCGCCTCGACCTCCATGGCCAAGGGCGGACGCAGCGGGCCAAGAATGACCTGGCCCTTGGCCCTGAAGGCATTGCCGGCCAGCGTACCCTCGATGCTTCGGAAGTCCAGCAGCTTCTCGGTCAGGACCAGGTCGAGGCGGCCGTCCTCGAGGGGCAGCCGGACGCCCTTCTGGCGCATGCGAATGCCCGTGGCCTTGACGGTGCCGGCCATCCGGAAGGCCTTGGGCCTCGGGACTTCGTAGTGGACGGCCAGGCGGACCGCGGCGTCCCCGGCCAGGAAGACTTGCTTCTCTGGCGGGAAAATGTATGGAAACCAACTGGCGCCGATGGGGCCGTCAACCCGTGCGTCGAGGTCGCCATTGCCCGACAGCGCGTGATGGCTGCCTTCGAGGTGGGCCGTGATGTTGCCCTCGCCAAGGTCGGTCTGCCACGTCCAGAGATCCCCGCGGCCTTCGATGACGACGTTCGTGGCCATCAGATCGCGGGCGAACGGACCGATCGGCCCCCCCTTGACCTTGGCCGCATCGCGCCATGACAGGCGCGCCTCGGGGACCCTGATGCGAATGGGGGGCCACTTCAGGCCGTTCGGGTCCGGTGGGGGCAATCGCGGCGGAACGAGGGCCACCTTGCCGTCCTCGAGGCGGCGCGCCGACAGCTCTGCGCCTTCCACCAGGATGTCGATGGGGCGGGGCCCCAGGCGCAGGACATGGAGGGGGTGGAAGCGCACCGTGACCCGCCGGGCTGTCCCCACGCGGGGTGCGCTGGGCCCGAGCCCGGCATCGACGACGACGTCGTGGACCTTGATCTCGTTCCAGATGGGCCCGTCGATCCTGCCCACGCGAACCCGCCAACCGACTTGTGCGGCTACCCCGGCCGTCAGGGCGTGGCGCGCCTGGTCGAGGAGCAGGGCACGGTCGCCCCAAGCGCGCACGCCAAGGCACGCGAGCACCAGCAGCACCAAGGCTGCAAGGCCCGCCAGCAGGCGTTCCAGGACCTTCAACGTGACGCCCTCCCGGGGCGCACTCCCATCTTAATGCGGACCGCGACGGCCGTGGTGTGATCCCCGCGGCATCCGGCAGTCTAGCGCAGGTTCACGGCCTTCCAGGCATCGAGCATGCCGTGGCCGGTTTCGATGTCGAAGCCCGGCGTCGCGATGTCGCGCGTCCCCGACGTCATCTGCTTGTGCAGCGTCTTCGCGCTCCATTCGGGGTGCAGCGAGGCCAGCAAGGCTGCGAGGCCCGCTGCGTGGGGCGTGGCCATCGACGTGCCGCTGAGGCTGCCATGGCCGCGGCCGAGGCCATCCTGCCGGGACATCGTCACGTCGTAGGTGGGCGTCGTCGACAGGATGCCAGACCCGGGGGCCGTGACGGCGATCCACGACCCGAAGTTCGAGAACGAGGAACGATTGCCTTCCCGGTCGATCGCGCCCACGGCCAGCACGCCGGGCATCGCGGCGGGGTACTCCTGCTGCTGGGCACCCTCGTTGCCCATCGCCGCCACGATGAGGCAGCCCTTGGCCTGGGCGTAGCGGATGGCCTCGCCAAGCGCCTGGCCACCGCCGGAACCGCCGAGAGACAGGTTGATGATGCGGGCGCCATGGTCCGCGGCCCAGACCAGGCCGGCGACGATGTCGGCCGTGTGGCCGCCGCCCTCGGCGTCGAGGACCTTGACGGGCATCACGCGGCAACCGGGTGCCACGCCGGCGATGCCCACGCCATTGTTCGCCTCGGCGACGATGGTACCGGCGACGTGGGTGCCGTGGCCGTTGTCGTCTGAGGGGCCGCTGCGATCCGCCACGAAGGACTTGCCCTCGACAAGGCGCGTACGCAGGTCCGGGTGCGACAGGTCGACGCCGGTGTCGAGCACGGCCACGACGACCCGGCTGTCCCCCCGCGTCAGGGTCCAAGCGGCAGGTACGCGCATCGCATCCAGGCCCCACTGGGAGGGGCGGCCGGGATCGTTGACCGTCGTCCGGATGCTCATGCGGCGGTCAGGCTCGGCCCAAGACACGCCGGGCACGGCGGACAGGCGTGCCATCGCGTCCGCGGCGCGCGCGCCGCCGGGCAGACGGAGCGTGGCGAGGCCCAACTGGGGAATTTCACGCAGGGTGGTCGCGCCGAACTGACGGGCGACCAGGGCTGCTCCGCCCGGTGCCGTCGTGCGGATCAACAGGCGATCCGTCGCGCCGCTCGCGCCCGCGTCACGGGTGGTCACACTGCCGATGGCCATCGGGTTGCCGGCCGGGGCGCCGCATCCCGACAGGACGAGGCCCATGGCCACGGGGGCCATGGCCTTCGGCCACGTCAGGGAGAGCTTGCCGCGCATAGCCGTATTGTCGGCCGCATGGACCGGATTGTTCTTGTGCTTGGGTTAAGGAGGGGTGGAGATTCCGTATTGGCAGACTTGTCCGGAGGTGGCTAGGATGAAGGTTGCGGGAGGTAGGGGGATGCCCAGGGACGATCTGGACGCGTGGTTTCGCAGCCATCCGCGCCTGCGCCGCTACCACGCGATTTACGAGAGCCAGCAGGTCCATGGTGCGCAGCGGGCCCAGCGCACCAGCTGGCTGTCCCTCGCCGTGCTGGTCGTCGGCCTGTACCTCGCCGGCGCGATGCAGACCGGGTCGTGGTGGGCGCCGATAGACCTCCTGAAGGCGCGGCTGCTGGCACCGAAGATCGGCCCGACGACTCCGCCGGCGCATCCCTAGAAGGCGCCGGGGCCGGCGGGTTTGCTATCATCAAGGCCTGACCCCATCTTTGGAGGCCTACGTGAAGCTTCTCGGCCGTATCGCCGTTTTCCCGTCCATGCCGCGCCGCCTCGAGCGACTCGAGGACCTCGCCCACAACTTGTGGTGGTGCTGGAACCCCGAGGCCACGGCGCTTTTCCGCGAGATGTCCCCCGAGGTCTGGGAGCGTGTCGGCCACAACCCGGTCAAGCTGCTCTCCGAGGTCGACCAGGTCCTGCTCGATGAAGCCGCGCGCAACCCCCACTACCTCGAGCGGCTCGACCGCGTGCTCGGGCAGTTCGATGGGTACCTGCGCGATGCCGGCACGTGGTTCAACCGGCAATTCCCGGATCGTCGCACCGATCTCATCGCCTACTTCTCGGCGGAGTTCGGCCTGCATGAGAGCCTGCCCATCTATTCGGGCGGCTTGGGCGTGCTGTCCGGCGACCACTGCAAGAGCGCCAGCGACCTCGGCTTGCCTTTCGTGGCCGTCGGCCTGCTCTACAACCAGGGCTACTTCCGGCAGCGGATCAACCCCTCGGGCATCCAAGAGGCCCTGTACGATCGCCTGACCTTCTCGGAGTTGCCGATGCGTCCGGCAGAGGCCCCCGAGGGCGGGCCCGTCATCGTGGGCGTCGAGTTGCCGGGCCGGACGGTCTGGGCCAAGGTCTGGCAAGTCCGGGTCGGTCGCATCACCATCTACTTGCTCGACACGGACATCCCCGAGAACGGTACCGAGGACCGTGGCCTCTCGGCCAAGCTCTACGGCGGCGACCACGAGATGCGCATCGCTCAGGAGGTCATCCTGGGCATCGGTGGCGTGCGTGCCCTTCGGGCACTCGGCCTGCGGCCGACCGTCTGGCACCTGAACGAGGGCCATTCCGCCTTCTCGGGCCTGGAGCGGATTCGCGAGCTGGTGGAAGAAGAAGGGCACGGCCTGGCCGAAGCCATGGAGGCCGTTTCGGCCGCAACCGTCTTCACCACCCATACGCCCGTCCCTGCGGGTAACGACGCGTTCGGTTTCGACCTCATCCTCAGGACCTTCGGACGGTTCATCCCGCGCCTCGGGATGAGTCCGGAAGAGTTCATGGCGTTGGCGGCCCATGATCCGCACGGCACGGGGCCCTTGTTCAGCATGACCGTCCTGGCGTTGCGCCTCTCGAAGCAGGCCAATGGCGTCAGCCTGCTGCACGGCGAGGTGTCCCGGCGTATCTGGGAGGACCTGTGGCCCGACGTGCCGGCGGTCGAGCGCCCCATCGGTGCCGTCACCAACGGCATTCACACCGAGACGTGGCTGGCACCCGAAATGGCCCAGCTGCATGACCGCTGGGCGGCACCGCGTTGGCGCGAGGAGCTTGCCAATCCCGACACGTGGGTGGGCCTCGACCGTTTGCCTGACCAGGACCTCTGGCAGGTGCGCAACCTGTTGCGCGGGCGCCTCGTCGACGTCATCCGCCAGCGGGCACGGACCCGGCGCCAGCGTCTGGGCGAGGCCCCGGCGCGCGTCTCGGCTTCCGAAAGCATTCTGGACCCCAACGCCCTGACGATCGGCTTTGCCCGACGTTTTGCGACCTACAAGCGTGCCGCGCTGCTGTTCAGCGACCCCGAGCGCCTCGCCCGCATCGTCAACCAGGCGGGACGTCCCGTGCAGTTCCTCTTTGCCGGCAAGGCCCATCCGGCCGACGTCCCCGGCCGCGAGGTCATCCGTCAGGTCATGGAAATGTCCCGCATGTCGGAGTTCGCCCACGCGGTGTTCTTCGTCGAAGACTACGACATGAATGTCGCGCGTCATCTGGTGCAGGGCGTGGACGTCTGGCTCAACAACCCCAGGCGCCCCCTTGAGGCCAGCGGCACCAGCGGGCAGAAGGCTGCGGCCAATGGCGTCCTGAATGCGTCCGTGCTCGATGGTTGGTGGGAAGAGGGCTACGACGGGCGCAATGGCTGGGCGATCGGCCAGGCGCTCGACTACCCCGATGAGGCCGCCCAGGACGAGGCGGATGCCCAGTCCCTCTACGATCTGCTCGAGCACGAAATCGTGCCGCTCTTCTACGAGCGCGACGCTCGCGGCGTGCCGACCGGCTGGATGGAACGTTCCCGGCACGCCATCCAGTCCCTGACGTGGCGCTTCAGCACCCACCGGATGCTCGAGGACTACACCAACCAGATGTATCGGCCGGCCATGGATGCAGGCAAGGCCTTGGCGGAGCACGGACTTTCGGTGGCGCGCGAGTTGTCCGCCTGGAAGCGTCGTATCCGTCGGCACTGGGACGAGGTCCGCATCTCGGCGACCTTGCCCCCCCATGGCAAGGTGGTAGTCGGCGAGTCCGTCACCCTCGAGGCGCGCCTTCGCCTCGGGGAGCTCGCTCCCGGCGATGTCGCCGTGGAGTTGTGTCACGGGCCGTGCGTGGGTGGTGTGCCCGGGGAGCATCGGGTCACGACCATGGAGCGTCTTGGCGAGGACGAGGAAGGCGCGTGGCACTATCGGGCCTCGGTCGCACCGGCCACAGGCGGCGAGTTCGGCCTGGCCGTCAGGGTTCGTCCCCACCACGCAGCCATGTTGCATCCGCATGAGTCGGGTCGGGTGCGCTGGGCCTGAGCCCGGCCCCAAAGCCCGAGGGGGGCGGGAACCACACAGGTTCCCGCCCCCTTCGTCGATCCCGGGCTCCGTTACCAGTGGACGTTGCGCACAAGGCGGACGCGCTCCAGTAGCCAGATCATCATCTTGGTCGCGTCGATCTCGTACCACGCAAGACCGTGGCTGGCGCGCCGCGGATGGGCGTGGTGGTTGTTGTGCCAGCCTTCGCCCAGCGACATGATCAGCAGCGGAGCGTTGACGCTGTCGTCCGTGGTCTCGAAGCGCCGGTAACCGAACCAGCTCTTGTGCGTCAGCGAATTGATGGCATAGGTGTGGTGCGCCATCACGATCCAAGGCAGGTAGAGGCCGTGCAGCATCAGCGGCAGACCGCCGATGGCGTAGAGGGCGACGGCCACGACCACGTGGGGAATCATGAAGAAGCCCGGCCGCTCGAGCCAACGGAGGTAGGGCACCTTGCGGCAATCCTCTGCCAGCGGGCGAATGGCATCGTCAAGGTCCGCGGGTTCCCGCAGGAACCACTTCATGTGGGCATGCATCAGGCCGTGGCGCGGGCTGTGCAGGTCGTTGTCGGTATCACTGGTCTTGTGGTGATGGCGATGGTGACTCACCCAGCCGACAGGGTCGCCCGAAAGCCCGACGGCACTGCCCATGGCGAACAGGAAACCCAGCGGTTCCTTCATGTCGAAGCCCCGATGCGTCAGGTAGCGATGCAGGTACAATGTCACGGAGAAGCCGATCCACAGGTAGATGCCGATGGCGACCGCCACGTCCCGTGCTGACCACGGCAGGGCAAGGCCAGCCAGGCCCAGGAGGTGCGGCACGACAATCCACGCGACGTAAACGGGATTGAGGGGCGTCTTGCGAATGAGCGCGGACGTGCTGCCCGAAGCGCGACCCTTGGCCAGGTTGGCAAGGGTCGGCAAGTCCTCGGGTGCCAGTTGCTCGTGCGAGGGGGCGGGCCGTGGCCCGCGCATGACGATGCCCATCGAATGGTGTCCTCCTGCCGCCATGGTCACCGGTCAGATGGGTCGTGTCGCTCATGGCCATGTCACGCACGTCATGGCTGCGTCATTTCTTCAGGTACCGGACAAGCAAGTTGCGGGAACACCCCGGCGATAAGCCCTCAGGTATTTCTTGAGCTTTTCTTTACGTGAGGTTTGTATGCGCCGGCTTGCCCTGTCCGGATTCCTCCTGGTTGCGGTTCTGTCCGGCTGCGGGCAGGCAGCACCGGGAGTCACGCAGGGTGCGTCCGAGCCGTTGACTTCGCTTTCGCGGACGGGGATGCAGCAGGCCAGCGTCCTGCTGGGCCAGGACATGATGCGGCGCCTTGACGCGGACAACGACGGCTGGGTCAGTCAGGCCGAATGGACCAAGGCAGGCATGGATGCCAACGAGTTCAAGAAACTCGATCTCTCCCGGCAGGGGCGTCTGGGTCTCAATGACCTGCTTCGGACCCAAGGCTTCACCGATTTTCGGCGCAAGGTCAGTGATGTCGTGACTGGCTTGGTGGGTCGTCTTGACGGCGACAAGGATGGTGCCCTGTCGCGGGCCGAGTTCCTGCAAGGGGTCCTGCAAGGGGCCATCGATCCCGCCCGGACCGGCATCTCGATGACGTCGTTCAACCTGGCCGACCGCAACTACGACCAGAAACTGGTCGTTTCGGAAGTCGAGAACATGGTTGCCTTCAGCGTCGTGGAGGCCCAGTTGGCCGCACATACTCCCACGGTACCGCCGTCGGCACCCATCGCTTCCGCCAGCAACGCCGTTCGTTAGGCGCACAACCGCGTCAGAGCCAGCGGAAGGTTGCCAGCCGCAGCGTGCTGTGAACCTGCCCGCTGCCTTCGCCGGCGGGCCGCAACATGTCGCTGGGACCGTCCTCGCCGTTGGCTTGGTCAATCATCATCGTGCAGAAAGCAAGCAGTTCCTGGCCCTTAACCTGGCGGCGGGACGGATGCCACGAGGCCACCCCGACGGCCAGTGTCCGGTCGAGGGCCAGCCGTTCACGGACGGCGAGTTCCTCGGCGGCATCATGCCAACGTTGCAGGATGCGCTGGATGGGCACCTGGACCAGCTCGTCCGACGTGCCCGGGAACACCACGTAGTAGACATCCCCCATCGGCATGAACGCGTCGGGCTCGCGGCCCGTCCGCGTGCGATGCCGCACGCTGCGCTTCAGGATGCCGGCCATCCGCCCATGGTGGAGCGCCAGCGCGCTGCGAGCCCTGACCGCGTCAGCCGCCTCACCCAGCAGATCCCGGACCTGAATGCCGACCAGCGTCACCCAGCCGCTCTCCTGCACGCAATCGGCCAGCTCCCGGTCGATTGTGGCCAGAAGTGGCGAGAAGTCGGGGGTCGGTGGTCGCTTGGTCCTGGGCATCGGCAACATCCTTCGTGAACCCCTTATGCCCGACGAGGGACCGTGTTAGAACGGAACGTGCGGAGCATCACCCTGCTGGCCGCGGCCAGCACGCTTTTCTGGGCCGGGATGGCGGTCGCGGCACCCTTGCGGATTCGTCTGGCGCAGGAACCGGACGTGCTGATGCCTCATGCGACGGGCATGGCGGTGGCGCGGGATGTCGCCATGCTGCTCCACGCGGGCCTGTGGCGACGCAATGGCCGGGGAGGCTGGGATGCGGACCTGGCTGCCGGGCAGCCCCGACTGCGCCCTGCAGGGCGTCTGTGGCAGGCCGATGTGCGCCTCGCACCAGGGCGTCGTTGGCATGATGGTCGCCTTGTCCGGGCGGATGATCTCGTCGCGACATGGCGCCATCTGAAAGATGTCCGTCGCGCACGCGTTCTGGATCGGGCCGTCCTCGATCACCTGATAGGCGTGGAGCGGCTTGGCGCGGATCGGGCACGGCTGGTCTTCGATCGCCCCCTCGCGGCCTGGCCCTCGGCCTTCGAGGCGGTCTATCCGGCCCACATCCTCGGGGATGCCGAACGCTGGCGCGATTCGGCGCGACGCCCCGTCGGGGCAGGTCCCTACCGGCTGGTGTCCTGGCAACCCGGGATGCGGTTGCATCTGGCACCCTGGTCGCGGCGCGGGGCCCGTGATCTGGTCCTCGAGATATTGCCGGACGATGGTGCCGCGATCGTCCGGCTGATGGCCGGCGACCTGGACGTGTTGCCTGCCGTTCCCGGCGCCCTGCTCGAGAAGGTTGCCGCCGTGCGGGGGGTCGCGCTTCGTCGGGGAGACGCGATCGCGAGCGAAGCCATCGTCTTTGACCTCGGGCACCCGGTGCTGGGCGATCGCACGGTCCGAGAGGCCCTGTCGCGGACACTTGATCGAGATGAACTGGTTCGCGTGGCGTGGTCTGGCCTTGCGCGCGCCGCAACTGCGGATCGGGCTGTCGGGGCAGGGGGCGCCGGTCGTGCCTGGGCTGCCCGTCCCGATCCCGTCCTCGCGTCGGGCCTGCTGGATCGCGCCGGCTGGCGACGTGGTGCCGACGGCGTCCGGACGCGTCAAGGCGTGCGGCTTGTCGTCCCCTTGCTCATGCCTACCAGCAGGCGGCCGCGCGAGGCCATGGCTCTGGCCATTCGCGCGATGTGGGCGCGGATCGGGGTCGAGACCCGGCTCGAGCCTGTGCATCCGTCCCGATTCTTTGCCGCAGGAGGGCCCCTGTCCCGTCCGGGATACGGAGCTGCCCTCTGGTCATGGGAGCAGGACCCGGATGGCGACATGCGCAACATGTGGCGCTCCGACAAGCGGCCGCCCAAGGGCGGCAATGTGTCCGGGTTGGCCGATCCCGTCCTGGACCACTTGCTGGACGAAGCGGCGGGGGAGGTCCGGCCGGACCGGCGTCACGCCGCCCTCGAGCGCATCTCGGTCCGCTTGCGGTATCACGCGGTTTTGCTGCCGCTGGTTGCGCCCCGACAGGCATGGGCCTGTCCCGATGGCCTTGCCGGCTGCGGGCCGAGCCCCTGGTCGGCGCTGGGTGACCCTTGGACGTGGACCGAGGCCGCGCCTCAGAAGGATTCGGGGGCGAGCGTCCCGCAGGCGTCCTGGATGCGCTGAAGGTTGGCCCGGAGCTGCACCGACTCCCGTTCGAAGCGGGGATGGCGACCGTGATAGACCGGTTTCATGGGGTCGAGTTCCCGACACAGATCCCGGACCAGGGTCGTGAAGGGCTCGCGCAACTGCGCCGTAGGCAGCATGCACAGCCCTTCGAAGAGCGGCACCAGCGCCGCGAGCTCGCGGACGGCATCCGGAGCCTGGCGGTTGGCCTCACGCTGCTGGATCGCCTGGGTCAGGCGGCGAACGGTTATGCCGATTTCCGCCAGCCATGCTGGCTTGGCCTCGTCGCGCGCGGCCCCGCAGTCGAGCATGTGGCGCGTCATGACCAGGTCTTCCCAGTAGGTCAACTTCATGGGGTTAAGACGCTCGATCTGGCTCATCCAGTGCACGGCGCGCA
Source organism: Candidatus Tanganyikabacteria bacterium (assembly GCA_016867265.1). Lineage (GTDB taxonomy): Bacteria > Cyanobacteriota > Sericytochromatia > S15B-MN24 > VGJW01 > VGJW01. Next base: position 15,505 of record VGJW01000019.1, on the reverse strand, counting down.
ACTGCTGTTCCGCCGACAGGCTGGCAGGATCGAAAGCCTCTATCATCCTCCGCTTCGCGGCGAGGCCCTGAAGCCAGCGCATGTCGTCCTGGGGCCCACGGGACTCGAGCGGATTGGCAATCGCCTTGTCGATGGCTTCAAGCAAGGCTTCGCGGACAGGTGCCGCGTTGAACTTGCGAGTCAGAAAACTGCGTGACGGCCGGCCCAGGAGGTCCTCGGGCATGGTCGTCAGCATCGGGGCCTTGCTGCCGCCCGGCGCCGTGCCCATGGGGCGGGTAGCGCTCGCGCGCCGCTCCCTGTCGGCCCCGGCCTTGTCGGGTGTGGTGCGACCGGTCTTGCCGATGGGCCCGGACAGCCCGGCGCCACCCGCGAGACGCAGGCTTTCCTTGGCCACGGGCTTGCGGCCGAAGATGCGCTGCCAGAAGGTCGGCTCGGGCTCGGGCGCTTTGCGGCCTTCGACCGGCTCACGCTTCAGGGTGGTTTTCTTTTTGGTCATGCCGGCCTTGGGTCGGTTGGGCGCGTGGAATGCTCCGTATTCCATTTTCCATGGTGCTTGGGATTGGCAAGGTTCGGCACCTTGTGGTCCATTAAATAATTATGAAATATCCAAAGGTGTGGCGCATGGCCCTCGTGATCCTGCCTGTCCTCCTGGGGGCGTGTGGCGCCGCGCAAGGCTTGCAGGGACCTGCGTCGGTCGGCGCGATGGTGGCGCAGGGCACAGCGGACGCGTGGAGCTTTGCGCGCCCTTCCGGGCTCGATGAGCTGACCCGAGAGATTGCGCGCATCGAGGGCCGTTATCGTCGCGCCGACGATGCCAGGGCCATCTTTGCCACGACCTACCTGCTGACGACCCGAAACATCATCAAGGCCATGGATCGACGGATTTTCTCGGACCGTGCGCGCATGGAGCGCATCACGCTGGCCTTCGGGGGCTTGTGGCTGGATGCCCTCGAGGCCGAGGACAAGGGGCGACGAGACGATGTGCCCTCCGCCTGGCGCCTGGCGTTCGATGCGGGGAAGCGGGGCAAGGTCTCGCCTGCCCGCGTCCTGATGCTCTCGATCAATGCCCACGTCATTCGCGACCTGCCCTTTGCCGTGGTCGCCGCGGCCCGCCCGGACGCGTCGCTCGAACCGGACTTCAAGGCCCTCAACAAGGTCCTGGCTGACGAGGTTCCCGAGGTGCGGCGTGCCCTGGTCAGCCAGTACCGTGATTGGCCACAGGACGTGACGGACCGCCTGGATGATCGCCTGCCCGGGCTTGCCATGGGTGCCGCGCGGGCCCTGTCGTGGCGCCTAGCCGTCCAATTGGCGGCCGATCCGGTCGCTGGCGCGCGCGTCGTCGAGGAGCGTGCCGCTCAGTCCGGCAAGTTGGTCGATCAGCCAGCCCTGCTTGATGCCGTCTGGGCGTGGATGCGCTGGACGACGCGGGTGGGGTGAGGGAAGGATGCTCTATCTGTTGAAGTCGGACCCGGAGACCTATGCCTTCGGTGATTTGCTGCGTGACCGGGAAACGAACTGGGATGGTGTGCGCAACGTCCAAGCCTCCCGCGTCCTGGCGGCCATCCGGCCGGGCGATGGCCTGTTGATCTACCATTCCAACACCGACAAGGCTGTTGTGGGCCTCGCTCAGGCCGTGAGCCTGCCCGAGCCTGATCCCGGGGATGCCACCGGCAAGTTTGTACAGGTCCGCATTCGCGTCTTGCGCGCGCTTGAGCGTCCGGTCACGCTGGGCGACTTCAAGGCCGCTTGGCCTGAGTTCGCCTTGGTGCGACAATCCCGACTTTCGTGCATGGCCATCCCGGAGACCATGGACCGCTGGCTTGCCGAACGGGGCGTGGCCTTCCCGAACTGACGGTCCTTTCAGGATCTATCGGCGTCCGGGCTCGCGGGAAAGGCGTGCGGCAGGGCTTCGACCAGTTGCCCGATGCCGTGGACGGACAGGCTGGCCGGGATCGCGAGGCCCTCGAGGTTGCCGCGTGGGATCAGGGCCTGGCTGAAGCCCAGCTTGGCGGCTTCGTGAAGCCTTGCCTCGATCTGGCCGACGCGCCGAATCTCTGCCCCTAGGCCAATCTCGCCAATGGCGACCATGGGGTCGGGCAGAGGCACGCCACGTGCCGCGCTGATGATGGCCAGCGCCAACGCGAGGTCCCCCGCGGGTTCGTCCATGTGCAGGCCGCCGACGACGTTGGCGTGGACGTCGGCGCGCGCCATGTCGAGTCCGAGCCTGCGGTCGAGCACGGCAAGGATTTGTACCAGCCTCCCTGGATCGAGGCCGTTCGCGGCCCGACGCGGTGAACCCGAGGGCGTGGGTGCCACGAGGGCCTGAACTTCGAGCAGCAGCGGCCGGCTGCCTTCCACCAGAACGCCAACGGCGCTGCCGCTGGCACCGGGCGAGCGTTCCGCCAGAAACAGCGCGGAAGGATCGGCAACTTCACTCAGGCCGCTTCCCGTCATCTCGAAGACGCCGACCTCGAGTGTCGAGCCGAAGCGGTTCTTGAGGGTTCGCAGCAGGCGATGCGCCCGATAGCGGTCCCCCTCGAAGGACAGGACAGTGTCCACCAAGTGCTCGAGGACGCGAGGACCAGCCAGCGTGCCCTCCTTGGTGACGTGACCGACAAGGACGACGGGCAGGCCGCTGCGCTTGGCGACTTGCTGGAACTGGAGGGCCGCTTCGCGGACCTGGGCGACGGAGCCCGGGACGGAGGAGAGTTCGGGGTCCTGCATGGCCTGGATCGAGTCGACGACGACGAAGTCGGGCTTGAGCCCGCGGATGGCTTCGAGAACCGAGGGCATGTCCGACTCGCACAGCAGGTGCATGTGGTCGTCGAGGGCGCTGAGGCGCTCGGCCCGAAGGCGAATCTGGTGGGCCGACTCCTCGCCGGACAGGTACAGGATCGTCCTTTGCTGTCGGGCGAGCGCGGCGGCCATCTGCATGGTGAGTGTGCTCTTGCCCGCCCCGGGTTCCCCCCCGAGCAACATCAGGGCGCCCGGCACGATTCCGCCGCCCAGAACCCTGTCCACCTCCGCGAGCCCCGTGGTCATCCGGGCGTGTCCCTCGGCGGGGACTCGGGTGATGGGCACCGGCGCGGAGCCCTGTCCCTCGCGGCGCACAGCACCTGCCGGGGCAGCCGGGACTTCACGTTCCTCGACGTAGCTGTTCCAGGCACCGCAAGCCGGGCAGCGCCCGTAGGCCACGGGCCGGATGTCGCCGCAGGCTTGGCAGGTATAGCGGACCTTGGCCTTGGCCAAGCGGACCGCCTAGCCCTGGCGCTGGACGATCTCGTTCGCTTCCTCGGCGAGCTGCCTCAGGCGCTCGGTCGGGATGGCGAACTTGTCCAGAATGTAGGGCCGCAGCGGATAGAAGTTGCTCTTGAGGCCCAGCTTCATCTGGATCCAGTTCACGAGCACGTTGCCCAGATGGACGATCTCGGTGAGCGAGACGTCGAGCGTGGCCTTCTCGGGCGTGTGGTGGTGCTCGACGGCCTCGCGGATATGGGGAGGCAGGCCCCAGTGGGTGCACATCTTGGCACCGATATAGCTGTGATTGAAGCCGAACGCCTCGTCCTCGGCCGTGAACAACGCCTTGGCCTTGGCGGAGGTCACGCGAAGGACGGCGTTGATCTCGTCGAAGGCGTAACGGTTGAGGACGGCCTTGCCGATATCGTGGAAGAGGCCGGCAACGAAGGCGTCGTGCGTGTTGCGGTAGCCGGATTCGCGGGCGAGGGCCTGGCAGCAGTAGCCGACGATCCGGCTATGGCGCCAGAGGTTGCCCTGCATGAGTTCGAGCGTCTCCGAGTTGACGCGGTCTCCCTCGGTGGCGGTCATCAGCATCTCGACCGTACGCAGGCCCAACGCCATCATCATGCTGTGCAGCGTGAACTCGCCCGACTGCTGGATCATCCGCGCAAGCACGGGGTCGGCCGCAGCCGCCGACTGGATACGGTCGATGGCATCCGGCATCAGGGTGCCGGACTCGTCCCAGAGGCTGGCGAGCGACGCCACGGCCGGCAGTTGGTCGACCTTGGAGAGCAGGAAACTGGCGAGTTCGGTATTTGCCATGGTGAAGCGAAGGTCCCTCGTAGGGTACGGCTGCCCGGCTCACGCGCGCTTCGCGAGGACGAGGGCAGATTGCCGCTCCATTCTATACCCCAATCAACCTTTCACGGACCCCGCCGTCAGGCCGGAAACGATGAATCGCTGGAGAAGCAGCATGGTGACGACGACGGGCAGCGAAAGCAGCAGCGACAGTGCCGCGAACTCGGACCAAGGCCGTGTCGTGCCGTACTGGCCAACCATGTTGTAGAGGGCCATGGACAGGGTGAAGGTCCGTGGGTCCTCGAGGAAGGTCCACGCCAACACGATCTCGGTCCAGCCGGCCATGAAGCCGAAAAGCGTGGTTACGGCGAGTCCGGGGGCCGCCAGCGGCAGGACGACCTGCAGGAAGGTCCTGAAGGGCCCGCAGCCATCCATGACCGCCGCCTCCTCCAGTTCGCGGGGCACCGTATCGAAGGTGCCCTTGAGGTTCCAGATGGCGAACGGCAGGGTGCCGGATGCGTAGGCCAGCGCCAAGCCGACCAGCGAGGTGCGCAGGTGCAGCGACGACAGCAGGACGAAGAGGGGCGCCATGCTGGCCACGGGGGGAAACAACTGCAGCACCATGAAGCCGACGAGACCGGCCCTGCGGCCAGGAAAGTTGAATCGGCTGAAGGCATAGGCCGCGCAGGCACCCAGCGCGATGCACGCCACGGCGGTGCCGCCGGCCAGCAGCAGGCTGTTCAGGGCGAGGTCGGCAAAGCGTATGCCCTCGATCTCCGTCGGGTGTGCCAGTACTTGCCGGAAGGCGTCGAGTGACGGCTGCGCAGGCCACAGGCGCAACGAGGTCGGGTGCGCCTCGCTGCCCTTGTCGAGGGCCATGGCCACCACCCACATCACCGGGAACAGCGCGAACAAGCTGGCCGCCGCGAGGCCCAGATGGGCGCCCAGGAGGCCGATGAGACTGGCGAAGCCGCCTTTGCGGGTATTCATCGCTCTTCCACCGCCCGGGTGAGTCGCAATTGCAGCAGCGTGAAGCCGAGCAAGATGACGAAGATGATGAGCGCGAAGGCAGATGCAGTGCCGTAAAGGCCGAGCGGGTCCACGAACCGGTAGGCCTGCGTGACCAGAATTTCCGTCTGGCCGAGGGGTTCGCCCTTGCCGACGAAGTAGAGCACGTTGAACTGGTTGAAGGTCCAGATGAAGCCCATCAGGATGGCAGGAACCAGCGTCGGGCGAAGCTGGGGCAGGGTCACATGCCTGAATCGCTGCCACGCCGACGCACCGTCCAGCGCTGCCGCTTCCTGAGTTTCGCGGGGTATCGCCTTGAGCCCGGCCGAAGTCACCATCATCATGAACGGAAAGCCCAGCCATATGTTGGTCGTCAAGACTGCGGCAAAGGCCGTACCGAAGTGGGCGAACCAGTCCGGTCCTTGGATCCCCCACGAAGCCAACAGCAGGTTCACGGCACCGGATTGGGCGTCGAACATGTTGCGCCACGTCAGCGACGTGACGTAGGTCGGGACGGCCCAAGGCAGGATCAGCGCTGCGCGGTAGAGGCGGCTTCCCCTGAGGCCGGGCCGGTCGAGCAGCATGGCGAGGCCCACGCCCAGCGAAACATGGAAGGCGAGATTGACCACCGTCCAGAGCAGGTTGAAGCCCAGGATGCGGGGAAACGAGATGCCGAGCGCGTCACTGCCGCCCAAAATCGCCCAGAAGTTGGCCAGGCCGACAAAGTGAGGGTCCTGGTGGCGCAGGTTCCGGACCGAGAAATCCGTGAAGGCCATCCCGATGCCGTAGAGGATGGGGTACAGCGTGACGGCCGCCATGACCAAGGCTGCCGGACCAATGAAAGCCATGGGCAGCAACGAGGCACGACGCGTCTTCACGGTGCCTCCTGCGCCGTCATGGCTGCGAGTCGCGCCACGATGGTCGCCTGGGCCCGCTTCAGGGCTTCGGCGGCCGGGATGCCATGTACGACCGCTTCCTGAATAGCCCGGTCCATGGGCTCCCAGACGACGCCCAGTCTGGGGTCCACCCGCTTTGGCGTTCCCGTCGTGATCTGGCGCTGGAAGACCTCGAGGGGGGAATCGCTGCCCAAGGCCACACCACGGACTGCGGGGACGTGGCCCGCTGTCTCGGCAAGCATGCGCTGCATGGCCGGCTCGGCGACCAGGCGCAGGAACTTGGCTGTCGTGCTGCGGCGTCCGATCGGCAGGTTGGCATTGACCATCATGCACTTGACGCCCACCCACGGTGCAGCGGGCTTGCCTGTTCCCAGTCGGGGCAGCACGGCCACGCCCAGATCCGGTCCCAGCTTGCTGCGGTAATCTGCCAGAGCCCACGGGCCGTTGACGATCATCGCGGCCTTCCCGGCCTTGAAGAGGGCGTCCGGCTTGCCGTATTCCTGCGTGGCGAGCACGCCCGGGGCGCGGGCGGCGTCGCGGATCCAGCCCAGCATCCGCCTGCCTGTCCCGGTGTCGATGGCGGGATTGCCGCGATCGTCGAGAACCTTGGCGCCACCGCCAAGATAGAACGGCGAAACGAAGTAGAAGGCGGTGTTGAGCACGAGCCCGCGTACGTCGTCCCGGTCAATGACGGCAGCGTCCGCGAACATGCGTGCCGTGGTGGCCGGCGGACGGCTGATCAGCTTGCGGTTGTAATACAGCGCGACGGCCTCGACGGACTCCGGCCACGCCACCATCCGGTCGCCGACCCGGACGGCTTCCCTAACGGAAGGCGGGAACTGCGTCGTTTCCTGCTCGGCCATAAGTGCCGTCGTGTCCCGGGCGCCGGCGATGGGCAGAAGCAGATCGGCTTCGGTGAAGGTCGCCGCCCAGTCGTTGTCACCAATCAGGACATCGGGCCCACCGTTCGCCGCTGCAGACCGCAGGAACTTGTCTTTGAGTCGGTCGTGCGGGATCTGCAGGGACTGGATGCGGATGCCGGGTTCGCGATCGCGGAACGCCTGCTCCAGCTTGCGAAGGGCTTCCAGCTCCGAACCGCCCCAGCTGTGCCAGACCGTCAGGACAAGTGGGTCCGCAGGATCCTGGCAAGCGGAAAGAAGGACCGAAAGGCATCCGATCCCGAGCAGCTTGCAGGCAGCCTTCCGCATGGCGCCCATCATAGCAAAGGCCTGCGGTCTTCGGGGGGTATGATGGTGCTATGCAGGCTCGACGACCCACCCGATGGTGGGCCCTGATGTTTGTCGCGGGCTGTCGGCCAAGCGGTGCGGTAGGGCCCGATCCACCGATTTCTCCTGCCCCGGGACGGGTGCTGTTGGCCGATGTCGTCGAAGGCGTCTTTGTGCCATCGTGCTCGAGCCGATCGTGTCACGGTGCGGCAGGGGGGCAGGACAGGCTCGTCCTCGAGGGGGCCGGGTTGCGCGACAGACTTGTCGGGCTCTCGCCGACGAACGCCGAGGCCGTGAAGCAGGGCTACGGCATGGTGGTGCCCGGACAGCCCGGGCGCAGCTGGTTGTTGGCCAAGATGGCCGGGCCGCCCCCCGGTGGCTGGGACCGCATGCCGCCTGGGCGTATGCCGGACGCGGCACAGTTGGCGCTGGTCCGGGCGTGGATTGAGCAAGGAGCCTTGCCGTGAGCCGGTCGCGCGTGGTCTTGGCGGCTGGGGTGGCCGCCCTGATGATGGCGTGTACGGGCACGGGCACGCCTGCCGTCAGCGGTGCGCCCGTGCCTGCGCCCGCCGCGACGCTCCTTTCCCCGCTCGAGTTGGCGCCGCCGCCTGCGGGTCAGGGCGTCCAACTGGCGATCGAACCCTTCGAGGTGCGGCGGGGTCAGGAAGTTCAGCGCAACTTTTACATGAAGCTGCCCGTGGACCGCGAGGTAGCCGTCACCCGCATCGAACTCGCGATGCGCGAAGGCTCGCATCACTGCAATCTGTTCAAGACAGACGAGGCGACCCCGGATCACTTCGAGGACACCTTCGACCAGGTGCCGTTCACGCGCTACGACCTGTTCGCCGGCAACCAGACGCCCCGGGGCCAGTGGCAATTGCCTGCGGGCACGGGCATCTTCCTGAAGCCCCGCCAGCAGTTGGTGATTCAAGCTCATTACGTCAATGCCTCGACCCAGGTCACTCCGGAGCGCGCCGAGGTCAAGGTCAACCTGTGGTTCGCCCCTGAGGGCGCCACCCTTGCGCGGATGGGGACCCTGTTCGCCAACAACCGGCGCCTGATCATCCCGCCACAGGCCACGGCGAGCTTCACCCAGTGGTTCGTGTTCCGGCACGACGTACACGTGGCGGCGATGACCGGCCACTTCCACAGCCGTGGCAAGCGCTTCGCCGTCTCGCGTTGGGACGGTTCTTCGATCGGCGAACTGCTCTACGAGAGCCTGGCGTGGGCGGAGCCGCCGTTCGAGACCTATCCCGAGCCTGGCATTCCCATCGCCTCGGGGTCCGGCGTCTCGTTCACGGCCGATTACGTCAACCGGACGGAGGTCACCGTGACCTTCGGGGGCAAGGTCGAGACGCAGGAACATGCCAACCTCTTCCTGTACTTCTGGCCGGCCAACCCCTTGCGTGATGCCCTGTACACGATCACGGACGCTGACGAGACCGAGGGCCTGCTCTCCGAACAGGAATGATGGACCGGTCCCCCGAGGGTATAATTCATGCACGGGCGGCCACGGGGTCGTCTGGCACCCGATGGTAACTTCCGCGTGCGCGCCATTTCGATTGTCTCCGCAGCTGCCGGACAGGTGCTCGGCAAGAACATTTACACGCCGGATGGCCGCGTCCTGTTGCGTCAGGGCACAGCCCTGACCGAGCGCTACCTCAAGGCGCTGCGCGATCTCAAGTTCAGTCACATCTACGTCAGGGACGAGCGCTTGCCTGACCTCGAGGTGGATGACGTCATCCCCGAGGATTTGCGCCTCGAGGCCGTTCAGGCCATCGAAGGCTGCTTTGCGGACATCCGCAAGCAGATGGAGGAGACCGGCAAGGTCAACATCAACGTCGATGCCGTCGCCGAAATGTCCAAGTCCATCGTCGAGAACCTGATGAGCCACAAGGACCTCGTCGTCCAGTTGATGGACCTGCGCAGCCTCGACAGCTACACCTTCGCGCACAGCGTCAACTGCTGCGTCCTGGGCGTCATGATGGGTCAGCGCCTTGGCTTGCCCGAGCCCAAGCTCAAGGACTTGGCGACGGGGCTCGTGCTGCTTGACATCGGCAAGTCGGTCGTGCCCGCCGAGATTCTCTCGAAGCCGGGCGCCCTGACGGAGGAGGAGTTTGCCAAGGTCAAGGAGCATCCCCGGGCAGGCTTTGATGCGCTCCGCGAGGTCTTCAACGTCTCGGCGCATTCCAAGATCGTGGTGCTGCAGCATCATGAGCGTATCGACGGCTCGGGTTACCCCAAGGGGCTTAAGGGGCCCGAGATCCACCTTTATGGGCAGATTGCCGCGTTGGCTGACGTCTTCGATGCCTTGACGAGCGATCGTGTCTACCGCAAGCGCCTCTTGCCCCACGAAGCCATCGATGTCTTGCTCCGGTCGGCGGACCGGCTCTTTGATCGGCAGTTGGTGACGACCTTCGTAGCCAATATTGCTCCCTTCCCGAAGGGCACGCTGGTGAAGCTGTCTTCGGGTGAGCACGCCATCGTTACGGACATCGATATGTCCACTGCTTTGCGGCCGATGGTCGCCGTCGTCAAGGACTCGGGCGGCCGCGACCTGAAGGCTCCGTTCCCGCTGCTGGACCTGCGGCGCGAGCGGTCGCTGGCCATCGTCAAGGTCCTCGCTGAGTAGCTTGCGCTACGTCACCTTCGCGCTGTCGTTTTCGCCACACCTGCTCGAGGACGTCGAGGCCGCGCTCGCGATGGGGGGCTTCGTTCATTGGTCCGTGCCCCTCGAACTGGATGCCGAGGATGAACCGCAACCCGACGTGCCGGCACACACGACAGGTCGCATCGACCTGCATGCGCCCGTCATCGAGGCCGAGGAGGCGGCCCGGGGCATGGAGGTCGCATTGTCCAGGCTGCCCGTGACGATCTTGCGGTCCGAACAGGACGAGGAGGACTGGGCCGAAGGCTGGAAGCAGTATTGGAAGGTCCAGCGCCTGGGTTCTCGAATCGTCGTGCGTCCCACGTGGGAGCACTATCAGGCCCAGCCCGGAGATCTCGTGCTGGATCTGGACCCGCGCCAAGCTTTCGGGACCGGGACCCACGCGACGACGCGATTGGCGCTGGCCTTGCTCGAGGAGCACCTGCAGGAAGGTGAGGCCGTCTACGATGTCGGTTGCGGGACAGGCCTGCTCGCGCTCGCGGCCCTGAAGCTGGGGGCTTCCCGGGCGTGGGGCGTCGACAACGACAGCGTGGCCGTCGAGACGGCGCTCGAGAACCTCGCACGCAACGGCGAGGACGCGCGCTTCGAGGCCGAGCGCGCCGATGTGCCATTGCCGCGACCTGCCGATGTAGTCGTGGCCAATATCCTCGCCGACGTGCTGATCGGTATGGCGGACGCCTTGGTCGCGACCACGGGCAGGGTGCTGATCCTGTCCGGAATCATCCGCCGGCGCATACCCGATGTGGAGGCTGCCTTCGTCGTGCGCGGACTGGTCCGACTCGGCAACAGCGTCGAGGACGACTGGGAGGCCCTGATCATGGGCTGGCCTGAGCCTCGAGGGTCCTAACGAGATAGGGGCCTGGCTCGCCATCGGCGGTCCAAGCCTGCATTTCGAGCGCGTAGCCGGCAAGGATGGGGTCGAGTTCACCGGCACCCGCGAGGGTCACGGGACCGAAACTGCCATCGCCCGCGAGCGCCACGCTGGCTGAGGCCGTGATGTGACCGAGATGGCTGATGGTCCGCTTCGTCGCGATAGCCTCCACGGTCAGCGTTACCCGGATTGCCGGCGGTGCCGCGCTACCGGGCCCTCCCGTCACGGTCACCCGTCCCGCCGATATGGGCGTGACCCGGATGGCACCGGCCTGCAGGACGAGGCCATCGTGTCCGGGTGCCGGGGACGAGGCCGGACCGCACGCGGTGAGGCCCACGCCGGCGGCGAGGATGGTGCACGCGTGGATGCGGCTGGCGGAGTGGGGCATGGTCGAGCCTGATAGAATCAGACCATGAGATGTCCTGCGTGCGCTTCGCCCGACAGCAGGGTCCTCGAGTCCCGGCTCGTGGATGGTGAAGTTTCCTTGCGCAGGCGGCGTGCGTGCAGTACCTGCCAACGTCGTTTCACGACCTACGAGCGGGTCGAGTCGCCGCCGTTGGTCGTGGTCAAGCGGGATGGCAGCCGCCAGCCCTTCGATGCGTCCAAGCTGGTGACGGGCTTGCTGCGGGCCACGGTGAAGTGCGAGGTGCCGGTCGCTCAGCTCGAGGCGCTGGCCAGCGATGTCGAGCGCTTCTTCCAGCGCAGGGGCGATCGCGAGGTACGGTCTGCCGACATCGGAGAAATGGTGCTTGAGCGCCTGAGGGATCTGGATGAGGTGGCCTATGTCCGCTTTGCCTCGGTGGTCAGGCAGTTCACCAGCATCGCGGACTTCGTGGGCGAGTTGGCGCGCCTCGCGGAACAGCGTACGCTTGAAGACGGTCCTGGTGCCGATGAGGCCTTGCTGTCGCGATGAACACGCTCCCTGAACAGATTCGCAAGCGGGACGGCCGCGTCGTGGTCTTCGAGTCCGAGAAGATTCGCGTCGTCCTCGACCGGGCGGTGGCCTCCGTGCGCGTGCGCGATGCCGCGCTCGTCGAGGGCCTGGTGGATCGCGTCCTCGAAGGTGTCCGCGACCGGGCTCCCGAGCCGCCGCGCGTGCCGGCCGTCGAGTTGGTTCAGGCCTGCATCGAGGAGGTGCTTGCTGCCGAGGCTCTCGAGCCGGTGGCGCGGGCCTTCAGCCTATACCACGCCCGCAGGGCCCGGATCCGAGAGACCAAGACGGCCCTGCTGCAGACCGTCGAGGACATCCTCACGGGGGCCGGCCACGAGGACGCCGAGGGCGGTGCTACGACGGCCGGGGGCAAGATGTGGCGAATCGGTATGGCAGCTTCCCGGGATTTCTACCTGAAGCGCCTGTTGCCCGAGGAAGTGGCCGATGCCCACGTTCGGGGCGATCTGCACGTGCATGACTTGGATCATTACGCCAAGACCTTCAACTCGATGGTCCTGCCGGTCGAGGACCTGCTGCGAGAGGGCTTCCGGACAGGGACGGGCTCGGTAAGGCCCCCGCGTCGGGTGGCATCGGCCTTGGGACAGGTCAGTCTGTTGTTCCAGGCCGTCCAAGACGAAATTTTCGGCGGCATGCTCGCGGATGATCTGGACGGCGTTCTTGCGCGCCTGCTGCCTCACGAAGTGCCCGGCCCCGCGCTGGACCAGGCCTTCGAGGCCTTTCTCCACGCGTGCAACACGGCTCCGGCCAGAGGCTCCGGCCCGGTGCCCTATGCCTCGGTCTCCGTGGGCCTTGACGTCACGCCCCTCGGGCGCCGTTGCACCGAGGCGCTGCTCGCTGCATTGGCCCGCGGCATCGGGCGCGGCGAGCCGGCCATCTTCCCCAATGTGGTATTCAAGGTGGCGCGTGGCATCAACCGGCATCCCGGGGACCCCAACCACGATCTGCTGCAACTGGCGGTTGCCGTCGCCGGCCAGCGCATGATGCCGACGTTCGCCTTCTGCGATGCTCCGGCCAACGCAGCGTCCGGAGCACGCAGCGCCTACCTCTCGGGTTGTGCCCGCGTGCCCGGAACGCCGGCGAGCGGCCGCGTCGCGCATCTGGCCACCGTCTCGATCAACCTGCCGCGTCTGGTCCTGAAGGCCAGGCGTGGACCTCTCGGCTTCGATGCGCTGCTGGAGCAGCGGGTGGATCTGGCCATGCGCAGCTTGGAACACCGGCTCGAAACCCTCGAGCGCCTCGGACCAGGAGACTTTCCCTTCCTCGTTGGCCGTATGCCCGGTGGAGCGACGGGCGGCGTGTCCGCTGTGCTTCGCAACGGCGCCCTTGTCGTGGGTTTCATGGGCTTGGCGGAAGCCTTGCTGCTCGAGACGGGAAGCCACCACGGGAATTCGGACGAGGCGCAGGCGCTGGGTCTTGCTTGGGTGGGGCGGATGCGAACGCTGTTGCAGGCCCGCGCGGCCGAACGGGGGCTGACGTATGCCTTGCAAGGAGGCTTCGGGCCGAGCATCGCGCGGAGATTTGCCCGCGCCGACAGGTCTCTGGGCGGCACGTCAACGTGCTACACCCCCTCGTTTCTGTTGCCTGATGCCGATGCCTCGTCTGCCCGACATCGCCTGACCCGCGAGGTGCCCTACCACGCGCTCTGCGATGGGGGCCACTTGGCCGTCTGGTCGGCGGCCGGTCCGACGGACGGTGCAAGTGCGCTCGAAGCGGTCCTCGCGATGGCGGACAGCGGAGCGGGGCACGGCGGCTTCGCGTTGCCCCTCGATCACTGCCTTGCCTGCGGTCACGCGGGGACGTGGTCCGGCGAATGCCCAATGTGCGGCGCGGACGAAGGCCTCATCCGCCGGGTTCGCCGGGTATCCGGCTGGCTGGGAAAGATCTGACCGTCAGTTGGAGGTCGGGAAGGCGGGTGCGGTGACGACCTCGCGGCCTGCTGCGCGCCAAGCCTCGAGGCCACCCTTGAGGGCGCTCGCCTCGTAGCCCCGCATGTTCAGGATGTAGGCCACGCGGGCCGCCGTATGCTCCTCGGGGCAGGTGCAGTAGGCCACGACCCGACTGCCTGCCGGAACCGACCGCCACTTGGACGGGAAAAGGCGCAGGCCCATCTCGATGGAGCCGGGGATATGGCCGGCCTCGAACGCCCGGTGCTCACGGGCATCAATCAGCACGGGTGGCTTGTCGCTGGCCAGCATCCGGATCAGATCCTCGACCGTGACCCGGGGGACCTTGCGTTCGCCTTCCGGATTACCGGGGAGTTCCTTGGCCCAGTCGACGCCCGGAGGGGCCGGCGGGACAGCCTGGGAAGACGTGCTCGCCTGGGGGGGGGGCGCCTTGGGCAGGGCTTCCTGGGGCAGGTCCGCCGCCAGCGTCACGCGGGCCGTGACGGCCACGACTGCGATTACGGCGAGGCCGGTGGCCGTCTCATTCCAATGCGCCATGGAAATTCCTCCTCCGGCCCCAAGGTTGCCTCCCCGCGGCCCTGCGGTCAAGCGCCGGCTGCCCGGGCCCGTCGGCCATCCAGCACGGTGCGCAGGTCATCGAGGTCGAGGGTGTTGAGGATGTCGCCGACTTCGAGGCCGCCCTTCCGGGCCATGTCGCAGGCGTACCGGGCATGACCCAGGCCTGCCGTCGAATGGGCATCCGGTGACAGGCAGAACGTCACACCGGCGGCCTTGGCCGCACGGATCTCGCGCCAGTCGATGTCGAGGCGCTGGGGATTGCCGTTGATCTCGATGCGCACGCCCTCGCGGGCTGCCGTCTCATAAATGCGACTTCGGTCCATGGCATAGGGGGCGCGTTCACCCAGCAGGCGCCCGGACATATGGCCAAGGATGGTGGTCCTGGGGTCTTCAAGCGCCCGGCATACCCGGCGTGTCATACCCGCCTCGTCCTCGCCGTGCCGGCTGTGAATCGAGGCGACCACCAGGTCGCAGGCATCGAGGGCATTGGCCATGTCGAGGCTGCCGTCCGCGAGGATGTCGGCTTCGATGCCGGACAAGAGGGCAGCCCTGCCACCTCCCGCGTTCCACGCCGCGACTGCGGCATGCTGGGCAGAGAGGCGTTCGGTCGACAGCCCCCCCGCATAGCCGGCGGCGTGGCTGTGCTCGGTGATGGCCAGATAGGCAAGCCCGCGACGACCGGCTTCCCGAGCCATTTCCGCCATCTCTGCCTTGCCGTCGCTGGCCGTCGTATGGCTATGGAAGAGGCCGCGTATGTCGGCTTCCGTGACGAGGCGGGGCAGGGTGCCGGCGACGGCCCGTTCGACCTCGTCCAGGCCTTCCCTGAGTTCCGCGGGGATGAGCGGCAGGCCCATCGCCGCGTAGACCGCCTCCTCGTCCGGTGTCGGTACAAGTGCACCGTCGGCCCGGATCAAGCCCGCAATCGTGTGCGTCAGGCCGGCCTGTCTGAGTCGCGGCGCCAACCGGTCGAGGTGGGCAGGGTTGGCGCCGCAGAGGATCCGGGCGGTTCCGGCGGTAGCTGGGGTGGTCAGGTGGACACGAATGGTCGGTTCTCCCGTGCGGCTGCATACCCACGCGCCCTCGTCCGGGACCAGGCCCAGGCTGGCCAGTGGCAGGCGGTTCGGATCGCCATGCTCCGTGATGATCACCAGGTCGAGACGCGCGTGAAGATCGTCCCGTCGGGCCAGGCTTCCCGCGACATGGACGGCGCGCACACCCTCAAGTCCTGCGAGGTCTGCAGCCATGTCGGCAGCGAGCGCTTCGGCATCCGGCAGAAGGGCCATGCCGGCTGTCTCCAGCATGTACGTCACGTGGGGCATCAGCTTCTCGGTCGTTTTTGCGCCGAATCCTTTCAGGCCCGAAACCTTCCCCTGGCGAAGGGCTTGGG